>JAAVID010000032.1 GCA_014799395.1 Oscillospiraceae bacterium
TCGGATTATCAGTTCTCCTAATCAGAAAACTTTCACGTTCTCTTTTTAGTGCCTAATCTTTTCAATTAGGAACGTGTCGCACTGCCTATCTCGTCCATATAGAACATTACGCGCTTGTCGAGCTGTCCGCCCTTTTCATCGGCAACTGTCAGTATCTCGCGATAAAGCTGCTGAAAGATCAGTGAGATCAAGAAGTGTTTGGTGGCATCCTCCTCGGGCAAGACAAGGTATATCGCGGATTTATGGTTGCAGAATTCCTCAACATCGATTGAAGTATCGAAACAGAGGATTTGTTCAAGCTCCGAGTCAATGAATGAATTCAGTCTTGACAACGCGGTCGACATAACACTCGCCATAGCCTGATCGGACGAATTGAGCGCCGCGCCCGCAAACCAACGCGCCTTATGCTCACCGGGCAGCTTGTCGATTAACATTTGAAACCGCGACACTCCCTTTGTTCCCGAGGGCGCAAGCAGATCCTGTATCAGTTTGAATACGCTGATAATATGCCGTTTCTCGGAAGGACAGAATTCCGCGATCAGCAGAATTACCGCAGTCAGCAAGCCCTCTGCAGCCTCATAGAAAAAGGCGTTTTGCCCCATGCTTGATACATCGCCGTCCGCTGAGATTATGGTCTTGGCAGTTATTTTTGCGAACTTTTCGGACTTCGCCTTGAACTCCAGCTTACCCTCAGTCTTGTATAAGTCCATATACTTATTGACGAGGTAGAGCATATTGTAGCCACTGCTGCGGGTCGGATTGCGCAAATCAATCACGGAAATCTTGTAGCCGTAATATTTCTCGGCAATGGTAGCGGTATTTCGATAGAGGTCGCCCTTGCTGTCGGTGGTGACGAAGGACATTCCCGCCGCGCAGCAATACTCGATATTCGGGTACAAGAAATTAGCCGTCTTGCCGACACCGGACGCGCCGATCATAAGCGTATGGATATCCGCGTCATCTACAAGTGCGGTCATAGATCCGGCGCGATCTACACAGCCAACAATCAGACCGTCCACGCTCGGGAGCTGCTCTCCGTTGCGCCATAATCGCGGCGTGTAGGGTATCTGCTTGTAGGTTTGGTTAACCTCGCCTTTGGTCGCGAAGCGTGCCGTACCGTGTTGTCCATTGCCTACAGACTTGTTGGGTATTCCTTTAAGGGAATAGTGGTCGCCAATAGCAGCGATTAGTGCAACTATAAGAAAAAAAGCTCCGCATAGGCAGAGCAGGAAAATTTGTGTTGTATTCATTTGCTTCCTCCAAACTAATAACTCATTGCTTGAGAAAATTGCGGCTCATTCGAGGGAACTTCCTCGGACGTTTCTTTTTGCTTGGCACGTTGGACGAGCGTTTCCTCGGTCGAGAGCCGCAGAGCGCAGTCGGCTATATCGTACAGCTTTTTCGCCGTTATTTTCAATTCTGCGGCGGTCTGCGAGGGTTTACGAAGCTGTTCCAGCCCATTTGTTATGGCATTTTGCAGTTTTCCGCGTTTCACTGAAACGCTCCCCTTATCCAGATAGCATTTGTACTCGGTGGTGAGCCTGTTTTTCATTCTGTCAAGTGGAAAATCTTCTCCGACGATTTTCAGAAAATGCTCACTTGCCGCAACACAAAACTCCGCCAATCGAATACGATCCGCGGAGTTGTAGGCGGCTATCAAGTCGTTAGCTATGCGGTTCGGGTTGATCTTCATCTCGTTCAGCTCGGCAACGCTCTGCAAGTACAATTCCTTGCGTTCATGAGAAACAGCGGGAAGATATTCCGCACCGTAACGCTGCTTGAGCTGCTCGTTCCAATCTTTCTGCTGCGGAGCGAACCGAAATATTTCCGTATATCCGCGCTCGACAAGAATATCCCGCAGACGTTCTGCTGCCTCAATGCCGCCCTCGTCATTGTCGGTGCATAGGCATATCTGCCGCAGCTCGGAATGGCTTTCCAGAGCTTTCAGCACCGCGCTTTCGTAGACACCGTTCATTGCGATGTAGCTGTGCTGCTGCCAGTCTTTCTGATAAAGCGTGATGAACGACAGCATATCTATCGGCGCCTCAAAAATAAACAGCTTCTCGTCATTTCCGAAATGAGAGAAGCTGTATTTTGTATCCGAGTTTGCAACCGTTATGCGGAATGTCTTTCCGAAGCTGAGAGTAGAGCGTACCGATGCTTGCTTTGGGTCGCCGTTCTCGTCTGTACCAACGAACACGACATTGTGGTATTTGCTGTCCTCGTAGATCTTGTGTTCATGTGCAAAGTGTGAGATGATATCCGCCGATATGAACCGCTGCTTGGTGAGATACGCGAATACCCGCCGCATATCGCTGTTGGCTTCGGGCAGTTCAAACGGTTTCACGACAGGCTTGGGAGGCTCACGCGGAACAGAACGCACAGTTTGCGTACTGCAATGCCCGCCGAGAAGCTCAATCACGGAATCCTGAAAAGAAAATCCGAGGAACTCCTGCAGAAACTTGACCGCATAACCGCCGCGCTGATTCTTGTGATCATACCACTTGCCGCCGTGGATCGTCACGCTGTCATGCGTTCCGCTGCCGTCCGTGTAGATGTACTTGTAGGTCGAGCCGACCTTTTTCACCTGCTCCCCATGACTTTGAAGAAATGAAACCAAATCGGCAGTATTCGCGCGGTATAGATCATCATCGGAAAAATTGATGTAGGGCATAAAAAACTTCCTTTCCCCAATATAAAATAATTTTATATTGGTTACTTAGCATTGTAGGCTCATGATGAACCTATCCTGAGTCCACCGACAAGGCAGAATTTGCCCTTGCCAGTCAATATGTTTTTAAAAAATTAAGGCGGTCGCTCAACGAAATATAAATTCGATGAGTTGCCGCCCGACTGTCTGTATCTGCGCTCGTGACGAATGTATTGCGCCTTTTCGAGATCGCCGAGCGCGCGTTTCACGGTGCTTTTGGACATTTTCAAGTCCTGCGCTATCGTCGAAACAGCGGGGTAGCATGAGCCGTCCTTTCCCGCTCGGTCACGCAGATACATATACACCGCAATGGCGCGGTGCGGAAGGTTTGTGGAATAGATTTCACGGTTATTAAGCAATCAATCACCCCTTGAATTGCGGATTCTCTAACGGATTTTCTTTCAATCCGAGTGCCTGTTTCTTACGGCGGATTGCGGCTTTCAGCTTATGCTCGGTGCGGAGCCTCTGCCCGTGCAGACTGCGGTTATAGTCATTGGAGATCAGTCTGCCGAAGGAGAGCAGCATTGACACAACAGCATTCTGCGCCGCCGTCAGATTATATCTGTCAATATGCTCGATTAACGCTTTGGCGTATTCGTTACCCGCCTCCGATGAGATCGTAAGCAAATGCCGTGCCAGATCGATATCCCGATCCACGCTGTTTTCGAACAGATATATTTTTCCGAGGGCATATGAGGCGGCGGGGTTTCCCAGCTCCGCCGAACGGGTCAGTATTTCTATTCCTTGCTCGATATCCTGTATAACAAATTCGCCGGTTACAAGCATTTTCCCGTACTCGCAGAGGGCGAACATATTATTTTTTTCGGCAGACTTACGGAAAAACTCTGCTGCCTCTTGTAGGTTGACATCACAGCCGATTCCTTTCAGCAGCATTCGCCCGAGCCGATACCACATTTTATCATCGGCGAGCTTTATCTCGGCTGCCCGAAATCCGTCGTATGCTTTTCGGAAATATTTCTCGGACTGCTCGGTATTTATCTCCGTACCGATACCGTCGCGAAGCATTTTTGCTACTTCGTAGCAAGCATAGGAATTGTTTTGGGCAGCGGATTTCTTGTACCATTCGAACGCTTTTTCATAATTTTGCTCTGTGCCGTTCCCGTAATAGTACAAGCTGCCGAGCGAGTATTGCGCATAGCCGTTCTCCGCTAACGCCGCTTTTTCAAACCATTTGAACGCCTCAGAGTAGTCCTGATCTGTTCCATAGCCAAAATTATACAGTCGACCGAGGTGATACCAGATATACGGCTGCATTTTTCCCGCGCTCGGCTCTAATTCCAGGAAACCTTTCAGCGTCTGCGCAAAGTATTCCCGCGCTTTCGGAGTATTCTCCTTGCCGAGCAAGCCTCGCTGATATATTTTTGCAATGCTGTATATTGCGGTAACGTTGCCTTTGGCAGCCTCTTTTTGGAACACCTCAAAAGCCTTTTCATACTGTTTGTCATCAAGAAAGTCGCGGGCGGTTCGATAATCTCCGCGCCAGTTCATATGATAACTGTCGCAGAATATATCCTCATGCAGTTCGTTATACTCAAAATCCTCCGACAACAGAATTTCGTCATCGGGAATCATTTCCGTTTCAATATTAAGCTCCGCGAAGTCCATCTCCAGCACCACACGAATAACAGCATTTTTGATCGGCTTGAAAACTTTGTTTTCTTCCAACGGCGGAAACTTCTGCACCGCGCTTGTGTAGGTTTCGTATTTCTGCTGCTCCAACGAACACCATTCTCCATACATCTTTTTCAGCGCGGGATTTTGAGCGAGCAGCGATACAATTTGATCCACCGTTTTCTTGACGTTTGGCTGCAAGTAACCATACACCTTTTTCCCTTTGGAATTGCGAAGCTGCGTTTGCAGTTTCAGAATAAGCTGTTCGAGCTGCGGATCAAATTGATTATTGTTTTGCAGATCAGACAGCAAATTTTTCATCACGCTTTCCGCCTCAGAGCGCAGCTTATCCCGCACAGCAGTCTGCTTTTCATAAACCTGATACAGCTCATTATGAAAAATATCGTTTGCGAGAGCGCTCTTGATCTGCTCAAACCCGTTCTCGGTCAGAAATCCCTCTTTGATATCCGTCGAGCATACGAGCAGATGAATATGCGGATGGTGAGCCGTATTATGAAACGCCGCATACCACTGCAGGTTTTCCAAGCGGATATTCTGCGCTTTTGCGATGTCGTCGGTATGCCGCATAATCAAGTTTCGCCACATCTCGGGCGTGGTATATCCGAGCCGTTCCGCGTCCTCGCGCGTCAGCGATATAACATGAGACCAGACGTTCCCTTGATGCTCCGATATATTTTTCTGCGCCTGTGACAAAACTATTTCATCATCGCTGTCGGAAAACAATCCGTGCTTTCCGATTTTTTCAACGCCCGGACGCTCCGCAACATATTTCACCAGAATTTCTTTATCCGCGATCATATCCGCGCTCTGCTCGAGCAACTCGGAGAGCAGTTCCGAAGCGTTTTCCTTTGATGGATTTTTCAGATAGTCCGAATACTCCGGCAGCTTTTTTCCGTCCGAATTTATTTTCAGCAATTCAAAAATTAACTGCTGCTGATTTTCCGTAGCGGGAGCTTCTTTCCGTTTCGGAGAATATTTCTGAACCGTTTCGCGGGTTGCGATATATTTCACGAGATTGCTGCGTGTACCTTTCGATGCGGGTTTGAGATATCTGCTCGCAACAATTATTTTCGGCATGGTCAATCGTTCCTCTGAAATCTTGCGGCGCTGTCGTAGGTAATGATCCCGTTGATCTTCCGAACCTCGTCAATGCACATGATGTGCAGCTCGCGAAGCGTTTCATCATCGACCTCGTTAGCCGCTGCCAGCATATTTGAAATTTTTCCGAGTTCCACCGCTATTTTGAACAGCAGCCGCGATGTTTTTTCCTCCGAAGCCGAGACCGCCGATGTCACCAGCTTTTTTATCGCGGGAGCAAGATATTCTACATTGTCATGCGCTTTCAGATGTCCGAGATAAAACTCGATAGCTTTTCGGACAAGTTCGTTGCGCGAACGGGAATTGGACTGCTCCAATAAGCAGTCACATTCGTCCAACAGCTCCTTTTCAAGGTAAAATCCGGTGCGGATTTTATTTGAATTTTCGTCCATATTCACTCCTTGTATCACTTTGTTTGGCTCAACCGCCGCATTCCCGCCGAAGACTTAATCAGAAATCCGAGCCAATTCCCGTTTTTTAATCACTTTTCAAATCTCCGGCGGGCTTTGCCCGACGGTGTTTATGGGCTTATGCCGCCAGCGGTGGCATAAGCCCTTTTTCCTGCATCACAATCATACCCCCGAACCGCCCTCATGCCAGGCGCAGAGCCGTTTTGCGAACTCCGTGAAATCGCCCCAAATTTGCCTGAGAACGGCGCGGAGGTAAAACTACCCTACCTTTGTGCCAAAACCGCACACGGCTCGACACAGCCGCCTCAAAATCGGTCACGGCAGATTGTTCGGTTTGGTATGAGCAGTTTTCGGCTTGACTGCGCTCTGCTGCTTAGCCGTCATATCGATAAAATCGCGCACGTTCTGCGGCACGACCTTGCCGTAAAGCTGCTCGGCATACTTGGAGATTTCCTCGTCGAGCGAGGAATGTTTCTCCGACAGATACATCTTCAGCGCCTGAACTTTTTTATCATCAAGCGTAATCGTTACTGTATTTTTCATAGCGTTCACCTCACAAGCCAAGTATTTCGATCCGCATATCCTGCTCCACCTCGTCCTGAGTAATCTCATGAGGCTGGGCAAATTCACGGACATATTTTTCGCATTGCTCGTCCGTAAGTGAGCAGAAATCCTCGCCGTCATCACCGCAAACGAAGAACGATCCAGCAACAATGCCGTCGTCGAACCGCCTGTTTCCCTCCATGCCGATCAGCTTTGCCTCCTCATTCCCGACCATGATCGCGTCGGGGTCGTGGAGGTATCCGATCATCTCAATCAGTCCACCGCCGACCGCTTTTTGCAGCGACTCCAAGTCATTGCCGATCTCCGTCACATAGGCGGGCTTGTTCGGCTCTACCATAACAACTTTCATGTGCATTTTTCCTTTCATTTTAAAATAATCTTAACTGAAAATCATCCTCCGGCTCGCTCTCGGACTGTTCCGCTTCGGAACAGTCCTCCCCGATTTCCTCATCATTTTCTGGATCGCAGGCGGTCAGATTATCGTTGATCCGCCGCGTACAATTGGGGTCGCGTATCCTCATAGCCGCGCTCTCGAAGCTCTCGAGGTAGCTGTCGGGGTGTTCGTACCGCCGCATAATTACAAGATCGTCCACCGCGATAGCACGCCGCAAATTCTCCGCGTAATTGATAATAGCGGCGATACAAAACTGCTTTAATTGCGCTTCCGAAAGGCTCGGTGCCTGTTCCCGAACGAATTTCAAGTTTGCATCCGCGTCGATGATCTCCATCGCTTTCCGAGCATTTTCACGGATATCATCGGGGCGAGCCATATAGTTTGGATCGACCTCTGGTGGTGTTTCCCGATAATACACATCGGGCAAACCGAACAGCGAGTTCTCCTGCTTTGCAAGCTGTTCTTTGTAATAGAGAATATGATTTCGGGTCAATTCAAGATTAACCCCGTCCGTCCAGAACGGATCAGAGCCGCCTTTAGTGAACACCTCATCCCATCGGGCATACTCTTTTTCAAGTTCCGCGGCATAGTCGGTCGGCTGTCCGCGCTTGCTCATAACGACATCTCCGGCGACTGCGATTCTCCTTGCTCCTGCGACTGTGCGAGAGTCAGTTCCCGCTTGTTATAACAATAGCAGTAGCAATCGTAATTGCCGCGCTCGGGGCGACATCGAAGGAGAAAAAGGTGGTCATCGGTTTCAACGGAAAAGCCGTAGCTTTCATTTAAATTAAGGCTCTGATGATAGCTGCAGTACTTCTGCATTCCGCTTCTGTTCTTCAAAAGTCCGTCCTTACGAAGTTCATTCACAACATCGTTCAGCTCTGCTTTGAAGGTGCTGTCATTCAAGTCATCACGGTTGCCCCACCATGTTGAATAAAACTCGCTCCCGCTGCCGAAGTCCATACGCAAATGACCTACGCAAGCGTTCCGAAGAGAGGGATCGCATTCCGAATAGAACATCGAATGCTGTTCCGGAGCGGCACATTTTATTTGGTGCTTCATGACATACCTCCCATCTTAAAATCCGAATCTTGCTCCTGAATTTGAGTTTCTATCATCGAATAAAGGTGACCGCCGTATCCCGAAACTGCGCCGTATGATGTTAGCACGCCTCCGTTTGCGCGGAGAACATTTCTCGACAATTCGGCGGCGTTAACGCCCTTCAAAAGCGACCTATCGAAGTCGGGAGGCATAAGCTTGGACAGATATTTTCTTCCGAAATCCGAAGCGTCCGTTACCGATATATCGAAATCGTAACCGCTGAGACTTTTCAGAATATTCTCGGTTTCATCAAGGCTGTTCCAATTCTCGTTTTGGAGAACCGCCTTGAATTTCGCCGCGTCCTTGCGGCTTAATTCCGAATATTTTTTTGCGATTTCATTCAGCAAATAAATATCCTCCGCGCTTTCCACCGCCGAATCATCTATCTGCGGGAGCGCCGATTCGAATTTCATAATGTTGCATTCATCAATATGCTTTTCACCGAGCGATTCTGCTATGTCCTGCATATATTCCTCATCGGCGGGGAGGGTTAATATTTCCGTTTTCATTCTGCTGAAATCCTCCGGTTTATCGGGAACGCTCGCAACTTCAAGCCTGAAAACCCAATCCTCCTGCGGCTCGGGAAGTTCCTCGTCATATACGAGAGCGGGTTCATAGGAATCCGCGACCGCGTAATATCCATTGATAAAAACGCCGCCCTCGCGTTCCATCATAGCGCGCCCTGCCTTGTCGGGATCGAGCAGATCATATACCTCATCGGGTACATCTTTCAGTTCTTCAAGCATTTCATTTTCCAGCACGATCTCGCCGTAAGCGTACACATTTTTGCATGGATATACAGGCACGGTATCGAGATCGTATGTGCGGTTTATCGCCTCTTTTACAGAGTCCAACGGCTTGCGTAAAAGCGCACGGTAAGCGATTGCCGGGGTTATATCTTCCTCATCCCCAGATATTTCCTCAAGCCTTTTTGCCAGAAAATTCAGCTCGGCAATGGTGGGTTCTTCGCTGAATTCAAAACCGTTCAGCTCCGGAAACTCATCGCAGTTTTCAATGCGCACGAACGTTTCTCCGAAGATCTTCGCTCTGTCCATCGCATCGATAACCTCATTTTTATTTGCGGGCAGCATAACATACGCCGTCTTGCCACTCTCAACATCGCGCTCGTTTATTGCTATTTCAAATGCCATAATTACCTCACATTCTTATATCCATATCCTGCGTTTCCCGCAGCGCATAGCCGTTTCTTATATTTTCAATAATCGTCACCGCGCTGTCCACACTGCGGAACGCTGCCGCTTTGCCTGCTGTCACAAACGCGCCGAACGCGTTATCTCCACAGTCCAGCCGCAGCCTGTTGAGCGAATTCGCAAGCCCGTTCAGCTTGGAGAATGGGTGTCCGTCCAAGCATAAATGAGCGTTCAGCGTTTTGTCAAAGGCGGTGACCGAAAGCACCTCGCACTTGTCGAGATCGTTGGTTTCCAGTTCGTCCATCAAGCCTTTTTGGTTGTGTTCCGAAAGCGGAAGTATCGCCGAGCCACACTCGGCAATTTTATCGCTGTCGATCTTTATCACGAAAACAGGTCGCTCCAGAACGCTCCACAAAAGTTCGTTTTCATAGGCGTTTTCCAAATTTTTAATATTGCACGGAATGCCGTTATAGAATTTTCTCGCGTCCTTGTCGCCGATAAAAATATTTATTTTCGGCAGCGGCAGTTCGGGGCAGTTCCGATTGAAAACAAAGCTGATGGTGCGCTCGTCAAAGTCCAGCGTAATGCTGAACGGAGTGAAATCCGACTGTGTCATTTCGCTCTCCCGCGTGAAGAATATTTCCTCGGGGAGTGGGTAGAACAGCCGTTCTCCGCGAACGTCCTCCGGGAAATTCTCGTTGGCTTTCAACAGCGGGATCATCTCGGAAACGCCGACTTTTCCCATTGAATTGCTCCCGTTCAGCGTCCGCGCCATGCTCACCGCATAGCCGTAGGCAAGAAACGGATAACTGTAACCGCCCGCGATATTGGTGCTGTAATAGCTCTCCCGACCGTTTTCAATTACGGTATATATTGCGTTCATGTGCTGCGTTCCTTTCCGTCCGCGATCCAGCGCCCCGTGTCATCACGGACGCGCCCGTCGCGGTCTATTGTCAGCTTTTTGCCCTCAGAGAGCGCAAGGTGGATTACCTTGCAGTCCTCCGCGGTCGCGCCGACATAAGTTCTGTTGTCGTAATCAATTTTCTCTGTCATACTGCCTCCCCATTCAGATATTCATATACTTTTGGGATAGAATATGCTATATTGCCCGTGATCTCGTATTGCGGAAAA
>JAAVID010000033.1 GCA_014799395.1 Oscillospiraceae bacterium
CAAATCACACCCAGTCAAGCTCACAGCAATGACTGCCGCAATCAGTGCCGCAAAGGTCTTTTTCATAATTTGTCCTCCTAAAAACAAAATTCCAGTTACTATTATATCACACCATAAAGCAAAATGCAACACTTAGTCCACATATAAACTATCTCGCACAATTTACAAATCCTCTTATGGTATAATTCCCCAATTATACAAATACATAAGAGAGGACAAAAACGATGAATTCGGGAGAAAGACTGAAAATCTTACGTGAAAAGCACGAACTGACCCAAAGCGAGGTCGCGGACTACCTCAAAACCTCCCAGAGCTACTACGCGCAGTACGAGAACGGACACCGCCCGATACCGTTTGAGCGCGTGGTGGAGCTGTCGCGGCTGTACGACGTCTCTATTGACTACATCGCCGGCTCGACCGACGACATCAACCGAAAGCCCCGTTAAAGCGAAAGCTCAAATTTATACCGCCCGGTCAATACAAAAACCCTTGCAATTTCGCCCAAAATACGCTATAATGAAATAAACCAAACAGGGAGGTGGGATAGTTTGCCCGACGAAATTGAATTAAAAAACCGCTTACTTGATGATTATAAGCGGTTCAGACGTCTGCGCAAAATCGCCGAAAAAGAGGGCGCGACCGAAACGGTAAAGGAAATTGACGAGGAGATCAAATTTATAAAGCTGAAACTTCAGCCGTTAGAATTACCCGAGGATTAAAGCATTAGATAAACCGTTGTTTTTGCCAAGTTCATACAGCGAAAACAACGGTTTATTTTTGTGATTTTATTTTTATGATTTCGCCGTTTATTTACTATACTTTTTTGAAGATTTTTTCACATTTTTAAAACGCAGATAAGTACTTATCATAAAGCGATTTATCGGCAAATAATATCCAACTTATACCGTAAAAATTTCGCGTTTAAAAAAACACCAATTTTTCACTTCAAAAAAACAGCGAATTTCTGACAAAAAAACGCCCCCGAACAGGGGGCGCATTTCACCGTATCAGTGGTGGAACAACCGAATACCCGTGAACGCCATTGCTATGCCGTACTTGTCGCAGGTCTCGATGACGTTGTCGTCGCGGATAGAGCCGCCGGGCTGGGCTATGAACTCAACGCCGCTCTTGTGTGCGCGCTCGATGTTGTCGCCGAACGGGAAGAACGCGTCCGAGCCGAGCGCCACGCCCTTCATCGTGTCGAGCCACTTTCTCTTTTCCTCGCGCGTGAAAACCTCGGGCTTTACCTTGAAAATGCGCTGCCATTCGCCCTCGGCGAGCACGTCCATATAGTCGTCGCCGATGTACAGGTCGATAGCGTTGTCGCGGTCGGCACGGCGGATATCGTCGACGAATTGCAGGTTCATCACCGTCGGCGACTGGCGCAGATACCAGTTGTCCGCCTTTGTTCCCGCAAGGCGCGTGCAGTGAATTCTCGACTGCTGACCCGCTCCGATACCGATAGCCTGACCGCCGCAAGCGTAGGCAACGGAGTTCGACTGCGTGTATTTCAGCGTTATCATCGCGATTGCGAGATCGTGGATAGCGCTCTCGGGTATCTCCTTGTTCCTGGTCGGGCGGTTCGCGAACAGCTCGTCGTTGATAACCAGCTCGTTTCTGCCCTGCTCGAACGTTATGCCGTACACCTGCTTGCGCTCAATAGGCGCGGGGGTGTAGTTCTCGTCGATCTTGATTATGTTGTATGTTCCCTTGCGCTTGGATTTGAGAATTTCAAGCGCCTCGGGCTCGTAACCCGGAGCGATAACGCCGTCCGAGACCTCGCGCTGGATTATCCTCGCGGTGGGAACGTCGCAAACGTCCGACAGCGCGATAAAGTCGCCGTAGCTCGACATTCTGTCCGCGCCGCGCGCTCTCGCGTATGCGCAAGCCAGCGGTGAGAGTTCGCCGAGGTCGTCCACCCAGTAAATTTTCGCCAGCGTCTCCGTGAGCGGCAGACCGATAGCCGCCCCCGCCGGGGAAACGTGCTTGAACGAGGTCGCCGCGGGCTTTCCCGTCGCGGCTTTAAGCTCCTTGACGAGCTGCCAGCCGTTGAACGCGTCCATAAAGTTTATGTACCCCGGCTTGCCGTTCAGCACCTCGATAGGCAGGTCTCCACTTTCCATGAAAATGCGCGACGGCTTTTGGTTGGGGTTACAGCCGTATTTCAGTTCCAGTTCTGTCATAAAAAATCCTCCTGTATTTTAATTTATATATGTCCTCTGTGCCACACGCCCTCTTGCTCCGTGCCGTAGCCGAAAGCGTCCACAAGCCACGTTTCTCCGCTCGGCACGAGCGTGAACCTATGCATAAAATTCACCGACGAATGTTTTGTGAAACGGAACTCCACGACCGCCTTTTTCGCGGTCTCCATCGAGAATGTTCCGCGGCAGTCGTCCTCGTCCTCGATATAGCCGTACATCGGCGTAGTTGAAAACGACCTCGCGTAGCCCTTTTTCAGGAGCTTTTCGGTACATCTGCCCTCGACTATCTTCCGACATTCCTCGCGGTAAAACGCCCAGAGGTCGTCGTTCTCCCGTGAGATTTCCTCGGCGGTAAGTTCCTTTTTCCAGATCTTTTCGCGGAGCACACAGTCGCGTTGAAAAATCGAACGCTCAAGCTCGTTTATCTGCCCGAGAAGCTCAAGCAGACATTCAACGACCTCGCCTTGCTTGTCCTTGAATTTGTCGAACGCTTCGTTGATTATCTCCACAAGTCGACCTCCTATTCAATATCCATAAAGGTGTCATATTCGTCGTAGTACTCGATTGCCTTTAACAGCTTTTTGTCCGAGATATCTTCATCTTCGTCAACCGCGTTGGCAATTACATCTTGGAGCATCTCATCACGGTAGATGAATTCAAGACCGTTCTGCACCGCAAATTCGGGCAATTCCTCATTGTCGTCATCGTCAACATCGGGATACGGAAGAACATAACATTCGGACTTCAAGCCGAGCTTATCGGTTTTGGCATATAAGCACCAGCCGTTATCTTTGTAAAAAGCCTCGCTTCCGCCGTCGAGATACATTTCCTTTATTTCGTCTATCAGTTCCTTGAAAATATATTTTTGTTTCTTCACATGAACCCCCTCATTTAGTCAAAGTCGATGTAAATGAAATGCTTTCCGCAGTGCAGGCACCTGAACAGATACCCTTGGTCGTTCTGCAAATGGAACTTCGCGTCCTCAAAATCAACGTCGCAGATATCCTCGCGGTAGGTCTCCTCGATCTCCTTGTCGAGACCCTTTTCAACCAGATCGTCCCATGTATTATAGCCCAGAAACGCGCAGAAGTCGCCGCAATGCGCGAGCCAGTATTCCTGCTGCCAGCCGCAGTAGCCCGGGGTGCGGAGTGTAAGCTCGTCCAGCTTTTCGGGGTCGCTTACCTCGTCGACGCTTTCGCTGTCCTGAAACTCGCCTTTGAACTTCTCCGCCGCCGCTCCGCTTGCGATACATTTGGGGCAAAATATCTTTTCGCTGCCCCTTGTATAGAACGGACCGTCATAGTAAACGTCCGTTTCCTTGCCGCAGCATTCACATACCGCGGTCTTGTCGTTTTTGAACATACCCGTACTCAAAGGATCGGGGTGATACTTAAAATTGTACTCGCTCATAATGTTCTCCAAATCATCGTATACTGTCGGAATACCACTTGTCCGGGTCGCTCGCGAAGCCGTAATAGACCTCGTCCACGAGCCATTTTCCCTCAACGTCCTTTAACACGAACTTGTGCATATGATCCGTGCCGTGTTTGAAACGCGTTTCCACAACGGCTCTTTTCGCGGTTTTCATTATGAACCTCGCCGTACATTCGCCGTCGATATAGCCATACTTCTGCGGACTCCCATACGAACCGCCGTACCGCTTCGCAAGCAGTTTTTCGGTGCAGACGGGCTTAACGACCCCGCCGAGCCGCTCTTCGTACTCGTCCCAGAGCTCCTCCTCACCCGGACCGACTTGATGCTTCGGTATGCCAAGCTCGGCTTTTTGACGTTTAAGCTCCTCGCTTCTATCAAAGGTCTCCCTTTCGATAACGTTTATCTGCCTTAGTAAATCGAACAGCAATCCGCAGATTTCGTCCTGCCTGTCCTTGAATTTCTCGTTTGCTTCGTTGATTATCTCCATAAATTACCTCGCTGCTTACTTGTTCTTATTGACGATACGGCTCTCAAACTTGCCCGTTTCAATATCGATATACCGCGTGAACAGCGAGACCTTATTGTCCGCGTTGAGGTTCGTCCAGACGAAATTCGTGAAGTCGTCCAAACTCATATCGGGGATAACAACGTCCTTAGGCTCGCCTGTGAAGCTCGGGAGCGGGTCGCCCGCCGCCGCGTAGGTGTGGATAAAGCTGCCCTGACCGCTTATCGGGTCGGAGTACGCGAACGTGTAGCGGCGCGTGGACGCGGGGTCGCCGTTCGCGGATTTCAGTATCGACATAGCGTAATTCATAGACCCGTTCTCAAGATGAACGATACCCGAGATACGCGGCGTGAAATTGGGCGCGTCGTCCTCAAAGGTGCGCGTGCGCAGACTTTCCTCAAACGTCATCTGCTTGTCCATAAGCTCGTAGATAGTGTCGGTCTGGTCGCCGTTGGTGACGATGGTCTTGTTGCCGAGAACGCGCACGGGCGCGTAGATTATAAGGTGCGGGTCGGTCATTTTCGATTCGTCGAACGCCTGGGTGCGTATGCCCTGTCCGTCCTCGATAAATACGCGGTTGCGGCTGTTCTCGCTGCGCCCCATAATAAAGTACGCGATGACCGCCTTTTTGCCGCTCTTTCCGATAACGATACCTCTGCCGTGGTATGCCAGTGAATTAAGCTCCTTGTCCAGTGTTACCATAATTTACCTCCTGTTAAAAACTGCCCAGATAGCAGATAGTTTTTGTTTTTACCGCCGCTTTTCCGTTATTCTCGAACTCCGAGAACAGCGCGTTCAGCTCGCTTACAAACGGCTCGTAATGCGGCTGACCCTCGCGCGGCGAATGCGACCGCGAAAGCGTTTCGCCCACAAAGCTCTCCCTGTCGAAAACGCGCTCGCCCGAATACTCCGCGACCTCGACCGACTTAAAGTAACGGTTTCGCAGAAAGTCGTCGCTTTCACGCTTGTAGCTGTCGTCGCCCATTGACTTCCTGATTTGCAGCTCGATACTGTACTTCTCGCAAAGCTCGGTCTGCCGCGCCGAAAGCCCCTCCTCGACAAAGCCCGTCCACACAATGGCGAGCTTGCCGCCGTCGGTGAGTATGCGCCCGCATTCCCCGGCGAATTTTTCCTTATCGAACCAGTGAAACGCCTGTGCGACCGTTACCAAGCCGACCGACTTGTCGCCGAGCGTCGTATTCTCGGCGGGAGCGTTCACGATAGTTATTCCCTCAATTGCCGTGAGCTTTTCGCGCATATCGTCGTTAGGCTCGACGGCGGTAACGCTCCACGGCTTTCTTAACAGACAGCGCGTGAATTTTCCCGTACCCGCGCCGATGTCCGCGACGTTCTCGCACCGCGCGTTGTCATATAGAAAATCTATCAGTTCGTCGGGGTAGCTCGGGCGGAATTTTTCGTACAAGTCCGCCTTGCCCGTGAATTTTTGTTCGTTCACTTTCAAAACCTCCCGAGATAACACGCCGCCGTGTATTTTATCGTCACCGTGCCGCCGCTTTCGTGCTTCGCGAACGCGTCTTTAAGTTCGCCGACAAAGCGCCCGAAATCCTCGTTATCCTCGCCGATAGCGTAGGAGCGCGACAGCGTGTCGCCGATAAACGTATCTTCGTCCTCCTCGACGTTATTCTCCATTGTGAATAATTTCATCTCGGAGAAGTACACGTTTTTCAGAAACGCCGCGCCCTCCTCGTTAGACCGCTTGCCGACGTGCCCCGAATGGTACGCGCCGCAGTACCGCATACAAATTTCGTCGCGAGCCCTCGATATTTCGCAGTTCTCCGGATTGCGCTCGTTGAACACAATGGCGAGCTGTCCTCCGTCGGCGAGTATCCGCTTGCACTCCGCCTTGAACCTGTCCTCGTCGAACCAGTGAAACGCCTGCGCCGTCGTCACCAAGCCGACCGACTTGTCGCCGAGCGTCGTATTCTCGGCGGGAGCGTTCACGATAGTTATTCCCTCAATTGCCGTGAGTTTTTCGCGCATATCGTCGTTAGGCTCGACGGCGGTAACGCTCCACGGCTTCTTTAACAGACAGCGCGTGAATTTTCCCGTGCCCGCGCCGATGTCCGCGACGTTATCACAACGGGCGTTGTCGTAGAGAAAGTCGATAAGCGCTTCGGGATAGCTCGGGCGGAATTTTTCGTACAAGTCCGCCTTGCCGGTGAATTTTTGTTCGTTCATTTTCGTTTCTCCCAAATCTTCTTCAGTGACAATATCCAATCGGGCAGATTTTTTTCTTCGTCAAAAAGCTCCAACTCACCCTTGGAGTAACCCGCAACCGGGCAAAACCCGTTTTCATTATCCCAAAACACAGCTAAATCACAATACGGCAGCACTCTCAACAGATCGTCAAACCGCTTATCAAATCGCCGTTGAACGTCTGTTTCGGGAATATCGTGACCGCCCTTGCGCACGCGGTTCGCGATACGCGAAAGGCTCTCCTCTGCGGAGCTTACTCCAATATAATACAAGGTAATAAAATACCCTTTTTCACGCGCCGCAAGAATTGTTTTCAGCGTTTTTTGCCCCGAAAGCGTGGTCTCCTGCGTGAAACTTTCGCCCTTTTCCAGACATTCGTTGATTATCCGCACCGCCTCTTTGCCGCCCTTTAGCTTATCGCCGCCGAGCCGCGCGATGATCTTATCGGTATCTATCACAACGCCGAAATCCCTGCCTGTTCCTTTCAGCGCACCGTATATACTGCTTTTCCCGACACCGTTCACACCGCCTATTATTGTATACGTTTTTCTCATATATTCCTCGCGTAATTCCACTTCTTCTTGAGCAGCTTATCGTTCCACGGGCTGACCCCTCGGAACTCCCCCGCATAGACGGCGACGTCGCCGTGCAGGGCTATTTCCATATACTCGTCGGCGACGGGGTCGAAGCTGAACTTGACGCTGAACGCGACGGGGCATTCCTCGTCCGAGAGCAGGCTGAACTTCTCAAACGTAAGCGCGACGGGAGTGAGCGCGTTTATCAGGTCGATGACGGGCGAGTCCTCGTCATACTCGAAGCCGCCGAGCTCGAACTCGTCGCCGCGCTCGTCAAGAAAATCTATGACGTACTCGCCGAGCGCCTTGAAAAGCGCGTTCAGCACGGGGTATTCCTCGAGATTATCCGCGGTTATCCCCTCGAAATATTCGGCGCAGCGGCGCGCGTAGGTCTCGTCGCAGCCCTTCGCGAGAAACTCCGTCTCCCCGAAAAGCGGAGAATCGAGCTCTCCGTCCAGGCAGCCGAAGTATGATCTGCTTTCGCATAATGAATATTTATCGCTCATAATTACTCCTCATCATCGTCATCTATATCATTGACAAAATTCCACTCGTCGTCGGGGTCGAAATTATCCCACGCTCCGCAGCCCTCGTACGCGCCGAGATACACGAGCTTTCCGTCGAGTATCGTTATCTCCAGACCGTGCTCGCGTTCCC
>JAAVID010000034.1 GCA_014799395.1 Oscillospiraceae bacterium
AGCTTTGCCAGCTCCATCTCTCTTTCAGTCAGTCCGTGTGTTCTGTTTTTCATGCCTTTTTCCTCCATATCTTTTTATGGTTATTCTTGGCATTTACACGGTTTGTTATTCAGACTCGCAGCTTACGAAAATCTATGCCTGCGTACTTTGTGGGCACAAATGAAAGAACTTCTGCAATGAATATTACATTTTCAACGTGAGCATAAGCTCAAAAACACCATTTTCACACTTGATTCTCATTTGACCGTTATATTTTTTAACAGTGCTATCAATGTTATACAAACCCATTCCATGCTGTTCCTTTTCCGACTTTGTTGTTTGTGGAATATCGTAGAAATTATAAGGACACATGGTAGGATTTTTAATTGACATCACAAAATATCCTTGTTGTTCCCCGGCGAATATTGATATCGCGCACGGCGAGGTGAATTCACTGCACGCCTCGACCGCATTGTCCAACGCGTTTGAAAGGATTACACACAGATCGACATTTTCAATTGAGGACGGTATAATTCCCGAATACTCTATACGGCAGTTGTCGTTAAGTGCCGCGGATTTATCGGAAAGAATCGCGTCCGCGAGCTTGTTTCCCGTGTAGAATATCGTCTTGGAGGAACTGTATTTTACTTTTTGTAGCTTTTCTATGTATTCTTCCGCTTGGGAATATTCGTTCATTTGAATCAATGATAAAATGCTTTTGAGATGATTGGTGTAATCATGTCGGAAACGGCTTATTTCGGCGTCCATTTTTTCAAGCTCTTCATAATGACTGATCTGTAATTCGACCTGTTTCTCCATCATCCGGGAGACAGCAGTGAAATGCTGTTTAGCTATGACGTTAAGAAACAATGATGTAACAATACTGATCAGAATAATCGTAAGTATTATAACGATCGCGATTAGGGTGCTTTCCTTTTTTAATATATTGTCAGTCGAATAACTTATTAAAGATGACAAGGCGCTTAAACATATGATTGCCAAAATAAGCATTGCAAAAATATGACGCGGAATTGTTGCCAACGCAGCACCATTTCTTTGAGGACTGCTTTTCTTTCCTGCATATAAAAATATGATTAACACAGTTATTTGAATAAATATCTTTACAAACGGTAAAATATCATCAGAATTTTTTTGAAATATATTTGCTAATATGCATGATGTGTTTGCCACAACTAAGGATATTGAAAGGTCTAGAACAGCAATAAGATAAACAGCCTTAAGGTTAATTCGTCCATATAGAATACCTATTGCCAGAATAAATTTAAAATAATATAACAATATGGTAAAAAGATCTGTTGAATTGCCAAAATTATTTAACAGAAAAAGTTCTATCACTGATATTCCTAAGTAAATTGTATAGGAAGCAATTATTCTGTTCTTCACATTCAAATTTTTGCATAATATGCCAAGCAGATTGGTGCAGACAATAAGAGATATAAGCTCAATAGCACCATTTACAACAAAAAGAGTATTTTCTATTAAGCTCATATCCGATGCTCCTCATTATATCTAATTATATAATCTTGAAATCCGGTTTTAAATTTGGTCGCATAATGCGCACCGATATTGGCTTTTTCTCCATTATCAAAAACAATCTCTGAATTATCATGATTGCTTATATGTTCATATCCTACAACAAATGATTTGCTACTCCTAGTGAACTTTGAGTCTGGAAGTCTTATTTCCAGCTGCTTTAAATTCAAATGAACACGAAGCGATTTGTTCTTTGTTCTGATTGTTGTATATTTTCCATCCCCCTCCAAATAAATAATTTCCGACATTTTTATTTTATAGTTACCGTCGTGAGTGTTTACAAAAAGTAAATTATCATAATCAGCTGATTTCATGTAGTCGTCCAATGCCTTAAAAAGCTTGGTATCGTCCACAGGCTTTTGAATAAACCTAAATGTCCGAACCTCAAACGCATCAAGCGCCGCTGAGGGATAAGCACTGATAAAGATAATAATACTGTCGGAATTTGTTTCGCGCAGCTTTCTTGCGGTTTCAATACCGTCCATTTCCTCCATTTGATAGTCCATAAAAATAACATCATATTCTTGCTCGGATTGAAGCAGTGTATTGCCGTCTTCATAATGATCCATAATTATTTCGATTTTTCTCTCCTTTTGAAATCTGTGCAAAAGGCTGATTATTTCTTTATGAAACACCTTTTCATCATCGCAGATTGCAACCTTTAACATATCTCTCCACCTTTCTTTTTTACTTATATTATACATCAATATGCGTGCGTTTTCAAGTTTTTTTTAATAAATTATGTTTTGTTCCCTAAAAACTTCGCTTTGTTCAAAATCCATTGTTTACATCTTCTAAAACCGATATAATACGAACATAATCACAGTAAAGGAGGGATAACATGGAGGTTTGGACACGTTTTTGGAGATGGTTCTTCAGTTGGTGATAAAATGAACGTGATTGAAAATCAGCAATTGTGGTTTGACAACGCTTTGTCGTATCGTACAAGGGTTGAAAAAAATTCACTTGGCGATATGATTAGGCACATTTATGACAATATTTCCGTTCTCGGTTTGGAGATTACAGACAGCGTCGTGGTATCGGTTTTTGAGGAAACAAAAGAGCCGAAGCAAACGATACTCGGGATCGAGATAATCGTTCCCGTGAACAAGTCATTCGAGAGCAATTGTCATTATGTTTTCAAGCCGCACTTCAAACTGGAGAACGCGGTATTGTGTAAATACTGCGGCAAAGCAAGCGATTTTCCGGACGCAAGTAAGAGACTGAGTGAATACGCCTTAGATAAGGGGTATTCACCTCTTACAAACGTTTATTTCTCAATTAAGCAGATACACGGCGATGAAGTAGTTGCTAACGCTTATTTGGGAATCGACGGGAATTTGTTGTAATTATTTAAGCCGAAGCAATTTCGGCTTTCTTTTTTGTCAAAATACATTTTGTTCCCGAAATACTGTATTTTGTCCGAAATATGTTGATTTTTAATTTTTTTGCTGTAAAATATATAAAAATACTTTGTAGATATAATGAGCAATATTAACTTTAATTCCGCTTTATCTCGGCATAATATACATATATATTTTTAGTTTTTCATACAGCGGCGTCATATTAGCAACATTGACAGCTTTTTTGAAATCCCGAACGGCGGATAGATAAACGGAAAGGTGCTGACAGCAGTGGTGAAGTTCGCAGTGTGCGAAGATGAACAGGAAATGGCGGATTATATTTCGGACAAGCTGCGTGAATACTATCCCGAAGAATGTGAGATTAAAAAGTACGGGGACGGCGAAAGCCTGCTTAATGTTAGGCGACGGGAATTTTTTGACGCTTTATTTTTGGATATTGGATTACCGGGGATGAGCGGAATTGAGCTTGCCAAGAAGATACGCAAGGATGATCCGTATGTGAAAATCATTTTTGTAACGAAGCGGGAAGAGCTTGCTCACATGGGATACCTGTTTAACGTTTTCAGATTTGTTAGGAAAAGCAATCTGAATCAGGAGTTGTGCGAAACAGCTGATAGCCTAAAGGAGTATTTTGATTCTTTGGACAAATATATGAGCTTTAATACTCCGACGGGAAAGATCACAAGAGCTGTAAAAGATATTAAATATTTTGAAGTAAAAGGGCACGCTATTACTATGGTAAGTGTTGAATACGAAGATCAGGTATGCGGTACAATGAAAATGTACTGTGACATAATGAAAAACAAAGGTTTCATACAAATACATAAGAGTTACCTTGTAAATTTCAGATACATTTATTCTGTCGAAAAGGATGACGTAAGGTTACCATGCGGCAAAGTGCTGCCGCTGAGCCGCAATAGAGTTGACGAGGTAAAGAATAAACTTCAGGATTTTCTTATACATATCGGAAGATGATTGCAAGTATGTCAAATATTTATTGCATTAACCTCATAGGCGAACAGATCGTTAGTATTGAAATAGATGTCTTGAATACCAAAAACGAGGGGTTGATATCCCGCCGAGGTTCGGAAGATAATATATCTTATCGGTGAGGAACATCATAAGCTCGCACACGACCGCCGCCGCTATTCCCGACGTGAGCGCGTATTGCAGACATTCTATCGCGGTCATTTTGTACAGTCCCTTTTCGGTCATTCCAATAAGTCGTCTGCGAGTGTTTCTCGCCAGTCCGGGAAATGCGAGTAAAAATACTTTTTATACAAAATGAGAGCATAAACCCTGTCGGGCTTATGCTCTCGGAAATTATTATCAGCTCAAATCAAAGGTGGTATATCCGAACCTCTGGATCAGCCTTTGCAGTTTATGAAAATTCGCTATATTGTCCTTTTTCGATTTTAAGTCGAACAATATCCTGTCGTGAGCGTAAACGCTGTATATCTCGATATACGGCGGGTCGGCGGTAATATCGCGGTCGCCTATGCACTTGTACGCGCTCCCCGGGTGCTTCCGCCCGAAATTCACCATACATTCGCGATAGGACACAACGTGACCGTTTTTAAACTTTATCCCGTCCCTGTCGACGCATTTGATGTCCTCAAAGCTGATCTCCCTTATCTCGGTGTGGAAATAATGGTGTTTGGATTTAAAATATTCGGTAGCCTCGTCAACGTGCTCAAGGAAATACTCCGCACGCTCCCCGGTTATCTCGTGCGACCACGGATAATTGTTCCCCATACCCGACGCGCTGTACGCATACGCCTCAAAGCTGTACTTTATCCGCGCACCGTCGTCATTCGGAAGCGTCCATTTAACGATAAGATAATCATTTTCCTCAAGCAGTATCTCAGCTCTGTCCGTACTTTGGACCTGGAGCTTTACAAGCGCTGTCTCATCGGTCATACTGTTTCCTCGCTTAATACGATTATGTAAAGCATTTCCCGATAACCTGCTTAATCGAGAAATACCCTCAGCGCCTTGCTCTTGCTCTGCGAGCGGAGCTTTCTAAGCGCCTTTGCTTCTATCTGACGAATTCTTTCGCGCGTTACTTTAAACTGTCTGCCGACCTCCTCAAGCGTATGAGCGCGGTCGTAGCCAACGCCGTAGCGGAACTTCAAAACCTCGCGCTCGCGTTCGGGCAGCGTGTTCAGAGCCTTGTTCAGTTCGTCCTTGAACACCGCCTGCATTGCCGTGTCGATAGGCGCGGGCGCGTCCTCATCGGGGATAAAATCGCCGAGATAGCTGTCCTCCTCCTCGCCCACGGGAGCCTCCAGCGATACGGGGTCCTGCGCGATACGGATTATCTCGCGAACTCTGTCCGACGGCATATTCAGCTCCTGAGCGACCTCGTCGATAGTCGGCTCGTGACCGTTCTCGTGCAGGAGCTTGTTCTGCGCCTTTTTTACGCGCGATATAGTCTCGACCATATGCACGGGGATACGGATAGTACGCGCCTGATCCGCGATAGCGCGGGTTATCGACTGTCTTATCCACCAAGTCGCGTAGGTCGAGAACTTAAAGCCCTTGGTGTAATCGAACTTCTCAACCGCCTTGATAAGTCCGCTGTAACCCTCCTGTATCAGGTCGAGCAGCGGCATACCGCGTCCGACGTAATGCTTCGCGATACTCACGACAAGCCGCATATTCGCGGTGATGAGCCTGTCGCGCGCCTCGGCGTCGCCGCTTACGATACGCTCCGCAAGCTCGCTCTCCTCCTCGGCGGTCAGAAGCGGTATTTTGCCTATCTCGCGCAGGTGAATCTTAACGGGATCGTCCATACCCGTGCCGCTTTTTTCGTTAGCCGCCTCGCCAAGCTCCAGCGCCTTGTTGAGGTCGTCCTCAACGCTGAAATCGTCGTCGACCTTGATATTATTCTGATCGAGGAATTCGCTGAGCTTGTCAAGGTCAACGTCCGCCTCGTCTATCACGTTGTATATCTCTTTAGTGGAGAGCGTTCCGCTCTGCCTGCCTCTTTCCAGAAGCTCGTTAAAAATATTCTTCTCGGTATTGTTCATTTAATGATCCTTTCAGCCGCTATGTATATATTATTCCAAAAAATCCTTTAACTTTCTGCTTCTGGTAGGATGACGGAGTTTTCTCAAGGCCTTTGTCTCTATCTGACGAATTCTCTCCCGTGTTACCTGAAATTCCTGTCCGACCTCCTCAAGAGTGCGCTGCCTGCCGTCGATAAGCCCGAAACGCAGTATAATAACGCGCTTTTCACGCTCCGTAAGGGTGTCGAGGACCTCGCCGAGCATCTGCTTTAACATCGAGTTGCACGCCTCGTCCGCGGGCGCGGGAGCGTCGTCGTCGGGGATAAAGTCGCCGAGATGGCTGTCCTCCTCCTCGCCGATAGGCGTTTCAAGCGAAACGGGGTCCTGCGCGATACGGATTATCTCGCGCACCTTATCGACGCTCATATTGAGGTACTCCGCTATCTCGTCCTCGGAGGGCTCGCAGCCGTTTTCGTGCAGAAGCTGGCTCTGCGCTTTCTTTACCTTGGTAATGGTCTCCACCATATGCACGGGTATTCGGATAGTCCTCGCCTGGTCGGCGATAGCGCGGGTTATCGATTGTCTTATCCACCACGTCGCGTAGGTCGAGAATTTGAAGCCCTTGGTGTAATCAAACTTCTCAACCGCCTTGATCAGTCCCATATTGCCCTCCTGGATAAGGTCGAGGAACTGCATACCGCGGCGGACATACTTCTTGGCAATGCTCACCACAAGTCGGAGATTAGCCTCGATAAGGCGCTTTTTCGCGTAAGCGTCGCCCGTTTCCATACGCGCGGCGAGCTCTATCTCCTCCTCGGTGGACAGCAGAGGTATCCTGCCTATATCCTTTAAAAAGCTCTTTACCGAATCGTCGGGCAGCATAATATCCGCGTCGGGATTATCCGAATAATCGCGGTCGGAATAATCAAGAATGCTGTCAATATCAAGATCCGCGTCAAAGTTATCGACTATCTTGATATTCATACTGACGATCTTATCAAAAATATGATTGATCTGATCCGCGTCAAAGTTAAGCTCCTCCAGCGCGTCGGTTATCTCCTTCGCGGTGAGGCTTCCTTTCTGCTTGCCCTGATTAAACAACTCCTCCAGAGCGTTGGATCCGCTGTTCTCACTCATTATTCTTTCTTCTCCTTTAACATCTCTACCAGCTTCAGCAGCTCCTCATCGGACATTTCTCCGTACTGTCTGTCCTTCGGGGTCTTGCCGTGATCGTTTAAAACGTCTATAAAATCCGCCAGCGCCGTTTTGTCGTTGGCGAAAGTGTTGTCGGTCACTATCTGCATTATTCTGCCCATTTCTCTCGCGTCAAATTCCTCGTTGAACAAAGAAATATCGGGCTGAGCTCCCTCGGCGAGCATTTTTGCGAGAAATTCATAAACGCGCTTGTTAAAAGCCGTAGCGAACTCGCCCTCAAGCGCCGCGGAAATTTTTCCCAAAGCCTCGGGATTATGGTACAGATAGCATATTATCCCGCGCTCCGCCTTTTCCTCTTTCGGCATTTTCAGCGCGTCGGGATTTATCCTGTCGGGCGCGGGGTGAAGCGCGGCGTTCTGCTGTTGGCGCTTCGCTTTGCCTTTGTTGCGCGCTATCTCGCCGTCGACCGCCGACCTTATCGTATCGGCGGGAATAGAGGATTCTCTCGCCGCGCGGCTTATGTACACCGCCCTGTCGATGTCGTTGCTTATCTGCGCTAAAAACGTTACCGCTTTTTTGAGATAAGCCGATCTGCCGTCGTCGGTGTTCAGATCGAGACCCGTGGCGAGCTTGTCCATTTCATAAGCGATAGCGCTTCCAGACTTATCGATAAGCGACCTGAAAGTCTCCGCGCCGAACTTCTTTATGAATTCATCGGGGTCTTTTGCGCCGTCCATTTTAAGAACTCTCGCGCGCACTCCCGCCTCCGAAAGCAGATTGATACCGCGCGAGGCGGCGGCTTGTCCCGCGCCGTCGCTGTCGTAGGAGAGAATGACCTCCTTTTTGCCCAGCCGCGAGATCATATTCGCCTGCTGCGCCGTAAGCGACGTTCCCAGCGACGCGACCGCGCTGTCAAATCCCGCCTGGTGCAGGGAGATAACGTCCATATATCCCTCGCAGAGTATAAAATAGTCTGCCTTGGAATTCTTCGATTTATCCAGCGCGAACAGCATATCGCTCTTGTGGAACACCATAGTTTCCGCGCTGTTGAGGTATTTCGGGATATTCTTGTCCTCCGAGAGCGTTCGTCCGCCGAACGCCGCGACATTTCCGCGCGTATCGAATATCGGGAACATAACGCGGTTTCGGAACTTATCGTATATTTTATTGTTATTCGTCGCCAGAAGCGAGCCGTCGGAAAGCTCATACTCGGAATAACCCAGATCTTTCATATAAAAATGAAGATCGTGATAATCATCGACGGCGTACCCCAATCCGAAACGCTTTATCGTGTGGTCGGACAGACCGCGCCTGCGGAGGTAGTCCAGTCCCGCAGCTCCGGCAGGGGAGAAGAGCTGTTTGTGGAAATATTTTCCCGCCTCGCGGTTCATTTCGTAAAGCCGCTGACGCTTTTTCGACGAGCCGTCGTCCTTATCCTCGGGCATCGGCATACCCGCCCTCTGCGCGAGAAAACGCACCGCGTCCATATAGTCGAGGTTCTCTATCATTCGTATGAACGTCACAACGTCGCCGCCCACCCCGCAGCCGAAGCAGTGGAACAGTCCCTTGTCGGGCGAAATATGACAGGACGGGGATTTCTCCGAATGAAACGGACATCGGCACATATACGAGCTGCCCGAGCGCTTGAGCTCAACATACCCCTGAGCCACCGACACTATATCGTTCCTGTCGTGAAGCTCGCGCATAAAATCCTCGGAAAGTCGCACCTTTACCTCTTTTCTGCCAATACGTCAATATGTCACGAAATATAGCCGTTGTTCCAGCCCCTCGGGATACACAGCTTGCTGAAATAATCCACAGCGTATTCGTCGGTCATACCGCTGATATAGTCGCCGACGGCGACCTCGAGACCGTCGCGCTCGGCAAGCTCCTTATAAAGTCTCGGCATTTCGTCCTTGTTATTATAGAAGTACTCGTACAGATACTCGACGATATGCCCCGCCTTGTCCTTTTCGGCAATGGTCGGAGCGGCTCTGTAAACGCGCTCGAACATAAAGCCACGAAGCTCGTCGAAAGCCTTTTTCGTCGTTTCGTCAAACTCTATCTCCGCGCCGCTGTTGTCAACAAGCGAGCGCACAAGGCTCGTTATCCTTGCGGATTTCGTCTCCCCGAGCGTTTTCAAGGGGAATTCGGGCAGATCGCTCTGCTTGATGACCCCTCCGCGGATAGCGTCCTCAATATCGTGATTTATGTACGCTATCTTATCGCAGAACCGCACGATACAGCCCTCCAGCGTAGACGGCGGCACGGACGATCCGCGGTGCGCGACAATGCCGTCGATCACCTCGAAAGTGAGGTTCAGACCCTTTCCGTCCTTTTCGATGACCTCGACCACCCGTCTGCTTTGCAGATTATGCGCAAAGCCGTTCGGGAGCAGTCTGTTCAGCACGCGTTCCCCGTCGTGACCGAACGGCGTATGCCCCAGGTCGTGACCGAGCGCGATAGCCTCCGTCAAGTCCTCGTTAAGCCCCAGCGCGCACGCCACGGTACGCGAGATCTGGCTTACCTCCAGCGTATGCGTAAGGCGCGTGCGGTAGTGGTCGCTGTGCGGTATCAGAAACACCTGCGTCTTATGCTTCAGCCTGCGGAATGAGTTGCAGTGGATTATACGGTCGCGGTCGCGTTGAAAATCTGTGCGGAAGTCGCACGGCTTCTCGTATGCCTTACGTCCGCGGCTGTCCTCGGACCTGCACGCGTATTCGCTGAGAATACGCCGTTCGTTCTCCATAATGCGTTCGCGCGGCAGCACTGCAATCACTCCTTTTTGCCCTCTGTAAATATATACAATTTTCGACCCCGATACACCTTTTTTTATTTTTAAATTTCGGCGTTTTGCGCAAAATCGATCCGGATTTTTTGTTTGCTTTCCACAACGATTTTGCCGTTACAGCTGTCTATCAGCTTTTCCTTGAGCTTTTCCGAAAGCTCCTCGCGAACATAGATCGTTATCTTAACAATGTCGGCAAACTCCTCCGAAACCGTCCTCACATCGTATTCCGCGAATATTTGCGGCAGTTTCCCGTACAGCGAATAATCCACCGATATTTCAAACTGCTCCGCAAGCGCCATGACCTTGATACGCGCCGCGCCGACCGCGTCCTTAGCGCCGCGCGTGTACGCCCTCACCAGACCGCCCGCGCCGAGCAGCACGCCTCCGAAGTAGCGCGTGACAACGCACGCCACGTCCGTCAGCCCCTCCTTGCGGAGAACCTCGTAGATAGGCACGCCCGCCGTTCCCGAAGGCTCGCCGTCGTCGGAGTGACGGGCGGCGGAGTTCTCGCGCAGAATATACGCGTAGCAGTTGTGGGTCGCCTTGCGGTGCATGGCGCGTATCTCGTTGATGAACTCCACCGCTTGCTCCTCGGTCTCAACGGGCGCGAGATAGCCGATAAATTCCGATTTCTTTTCAATGAACCGAGCTTCGCAGCGTTCGGCGATCGTTTTATACTCCACGCGATACCTCCCGATAATTTTACAATACGTTATATTTTTTAAAAACTTTATATCGACAAAATTCGCCCTCAACGACAACAAAAACTCACGCACAAAAAATTATGCGTGAGTTTCGTTTTTAAGAACATCGGACAAAGTCAAGCGTCCGGCAATTACTTGCCCATATTGTAACGCTTCTTAAATCTGTCAACACGTCCGCCGCTGTCAACCAGCTTCTGCTTACCTGTATAGAACGGGTGGCACTTGGAGCAGATCTCGACCTTAATGTCCTTCTTTGTGGAACGCGTTTCTATAACGTTTCCGCAGGCGCACTTGATAGTGGTAGCCTCGTATGCGGGATGAATACCGTCTTTCATTTACAGTCACCTCAATCCGTAGAATTAGAACCTGTCCACATAGCCCGAAATGCTTGGATTGCGAAGCAAATTTTTTCGAGTACAAGGAAAAGCGACGACGGCGTACTGTATGTACGCCTAGGAGCTTTGACGCAGTACTCGGAAAAATTTGCCGCAAGACAAGCGTTGAGCGGCTGTGTGGACGGGTTCTTTACCTCTTGATACCTGAAATCTTTGTGACAGCAAAGAATTACGGAATCAAGAGCCGCAAAATCATACTCTTGGATTATACCACATTCCACGAAAAAAATCAAGTGGTTTTTCAAAATATATCAAATTACACAAATCGCAAATCAAAAACCGATGATTTTTGTGAAATCCGCCGACAATTTCTCCTGGAGCGCAACCGCCGCGTCCTTATCCGCGCCCTTGGTGGTGTAGTAGACCTTGATCTTGGGCTCGGTACCCGAGGGTCTGATGATGACCGAAGCGTCGTCCGCGAGGTTGTAGGTGATGACGTCGGACTTAGGCAGCGTAACAGCGCTTGTCGAGCCGTCCGCCATAGTCTTTACCGAAGCAACGTAGTCGGTAACGGCAAGCACGTCCAGACCGCCGATGGTCTTGGGAGCGTTCGCGCGAAGCCCGCTCATTATTTCCTTCATACGCTCCATACCCGAAGCGCCCTCGCAGGTGAAGTTGCCGAGCTTGTTGAAGTATACGCCGTACTCGTCGTACATCTTCTTGCGCGCCTCGATAAGGGTAACGCCCTTGGTGCGGTAGTAAGCCGCCATTTCGCAGATGAGCATGGAAGCCACGACAGCGTCCTTATCGCGGACATAGCCGCCCGCGAGATAGCCGTAGCTCTCCTCAAAGCCGAAGATGTAGCGGTTCTCCTCGCCGTCCTTTTCAAGCAGACCTATCTGCTCGCCGATGAACTTAAAGCCCGTCAGCACCTCGCGCAGCTCCACGCCGTACTTAGCGCATATAGCCTTGGTGATGTCCGAGGTAACGATAGTCTTAACGGCAACGGGGTTCTTGGGCATCTTGCCGAGAGCGATACGCTCCTTGCAGATGTATTCGAGCAGCAGAGCGCCCGTCTCGTTACCCGTGAACAGCTCGTAGTGGTCGCCGTCGGGAACTGCGATACCAACGCGGTCGCAGTCGGGGTCGGTCGCCAGCAGCAGGTCGGGCTTCTCCTTTTCGCAGAGGTTCAGACCGCACTGGAGCGCCTCGCGTATCTCGGGATTCGGGAACGGACAGGTCGGGAAGTTTCCGTCGGGGTTCTCCTGCTCGGGAACTACGACAACGTCCTTAACGCCGATCTCCTTGAGTATGCGGCGAACGGGCTTGTTGCCCGTACCGTTAAGGGGAGTGTATACGACTTTAAGGTTGCTGGTCGGTACAAGGTCGCTGTGCAGGCTCTGCTCGCGAACCTTTGCGATATACTCGTCGATAACGGTATCGCCGATGTAGGAAACGGTGCCGTCCGCGACAGCCTTTTCAAAGTCAACGGACTTCACGCCGCTGAAAATATCGATCTTGTTGATCTTGGACAGAACTATATCCGCCGCCTCAAGAGTGAGCTGACAGCCGTCCGAGCCGTAAACCTTGTAGCCGTTGTATTTCGCGGGGTTGTGAGAAGCGGTAACGACGATACCCGCGCCGCATTTCAGCTTGCGCACAGCCCAGGAGAGCATAGGCGTAGGCATAAGCTCTTTGTAAATATGTACCTTGATACCGTTCGCGGCGAGGACCTCCGCGGCGCTCTTAGCGAAATAGTCCGACTTGTTGCGGCTGTCATAAGCGATAGCGACGCTCTTTTCAACGCCGTTTTCGAGGATATACTCCGCGAGACCCTGAGTAGCCTTTTTAACGGTGTACACGTTCATACGGTTAGTGCCCGCGCCGATAACGCCGCGCAGTCCGCCCGTACCGAATTCGAGATCGCGGTAGAAGCGGTCGTTCTTGCCCTCCTCGTCGGCGGAAACGCTCTCCAGCTCAACCTTGAGGTCGGGATCGGCAACAGCCTTGTCCAGCCACAGCTCGTACATTTTCTGAATATCTGCCATAAGAAGAAACCTCCTGAAAAAAATATTTATAATAACGATTACATTATAGCATATCTGTTTGAAAATTTCAATAGTTTTGTAAATAATTTACAAAATTTTTCACGGAAATTGGCGATTTTTTTATAGTGTTGTTAAGTTAATATTAAAAAAACAGCACCGCACAGATATTCCTGTACGGTGCAAAAGCAAATATTAGTCCGAGGAAATGTCTTTCACGGTACCAATGCGTTCGTGGAAATCGAACGTTATCTCATAGCCGTAAACGGGGTCGGCAAAGGTCGTGCCGCCCTTATACTCAAAGCTGTCGGAAACGCGCAGCCCCTCCGCAGGCACTTCGTTCGGCTGAAGAGAGAACTGACTGTACCTTATGCCGTTCTCGTCTTTGTACGTGATAGAGGCTTGATATTTCAGCTCATCGTTCACTATCGGATATACTGTGTATTCGTCTATTTCGAGGTCAAAGAAGTAGTACGGAACGGGGTCGGAATCCGGGTCATCACGGCTTAGCATTACCATAAGATAACGGTCGTCCTCCATTCTGAACAATCGTATACAGCCCTCAAACAGCTCGCTTTCGTGAAGGGAAACGGAACGGGTTGTATAGTCCCAGGGAGGAAAATAAGCTATCATTCTCCTGCCGTCGCTGTGCTTGACGTATATGCATATCCGGTCGGCATTCCACTCGTCGAGCCGATTGTTAAGCAAGTAATAGCGGTGCATTTCTCCCGGACGGCGCTGTACGCCTATCATAACAATGGATACGGTCATATCTTCCACCGTAGTGGTGGATACTATCGCGCTTTCGCCGACCTCGGGATACGGGTCGTATTTCAGCTTTTCGGGATCCCAGCCCCTGAGATAATCGATCTCCACGTCCTCATATCCCGCGGGCATTTTGTCGGGGTATACCAGCTTTATGTTAGCCGGTTCGCTGAAATGCAGCTCGTATCCGTATTCTTCATCAACGAAAACCGAGGAACTCTTCCGATAAAATCTCCCCGACGTCTGATAGCCGAACCCGACTCCGCCGAGACGGTCTATGCCGTCAACAAAGTACGAAAATATGCCGAAGCTTGATATTTTGTTTTCATCCGTTCTGTGTGGATCATAACCTTCTATAATGTTGAAAAACCTTGCTATAAAAGCGTCATTATCGGCGTCATAATCAACATACTGCACAACAAAATCGGGATGTTTTCTCTGATACAGCCGCGTGCCGCCGTTGGAAACGCATTTGCTGTGAATAAACCTTTCCTCGTCATTATAAAGCCAGGAAACGTCGTCGTATATATACTTTTCGCCGTCGTCGGTCTTGGCGTAAAGCACTATATCCTTTGCGCCCCAATAATCGGTGTAGTCAAAGCCGTTTACAATGCGCTCCTCGCCCGGGAGCTTGGTAATGTCGTGCAGTATAAGCGAAACCGTCATTCCGTTAAGCTCCGACTTCGACGCGACCGCGCTCCCTCCGAGCACAAGCTCGCCGCCCGTGATTTCATCGGGATTCCAGCCCCTGATAAAATCGGGCTCCCAAAATCGGTCATAGTCGTCATAGTCGTCATAGCTTTCGGAGCTGTCCGAGCTTTCGGATATATCGTCGCTGCTTGTACTTTCGGTGCTTGCGTCGCCGCTTGTATCATCGGAGCTTGTGCTGTCCGAGGATACGCCGTTAGGCAAAAGAACCTTTCCGTTAAAGTAACGCACAGCCGAACCCGCGGTGAAAACCAAGGCTATACACGCCGCCGCGTACAGCAGATACTTCCACACGGGCGTGCGCTTATACGGTATCACGATAGTATCCATACGCGATATATCAAGTGTGCTGTCGATAATGTCCTCGTCTACCGCTCCCATAATATCCAGAAATTCGTTCTTAGTCACAGCTCGTACCCCCTTTTCTTCAGATATTCCTTCAGCTTTTTCCGAACTCTCGTCAGCGTGACGGTAACGTTGCTTTCGGTCATTCCAAGACACCTCGCGACGTCGGAAACGCTCAGACAGCCCCAGTATCTTCTTACAAACGCCTGTTTCTGCTGTTCGGGGAGCTTGCGCAGAAAGTCGTTTACCGCGCAGATAAGCTCCTTTCGCTCAGCCTCGTTCTCGACCGAGTGTTCTCCCGAAACGAAGTCCTCCAGCTCGTCGAACGACAGCGCCGGCTCTCCGCCGCCGCGTTTTTCGGCGCGGCTTGCCCTCACCCGCATAAGCGCGAAATTACGCGCTATCGCCGCCGCAAACGCCGCCAGAGACCTCGGCACGGCGGGCGGTATGGATTCCCACACTTTCAGATAAGTATCGTTAAGGCATTCCTCCACCTCGGTAAAGTCGCCGAGTATACTCTGCACGGTCCTTCGGCAGATACTGCCGTATTTTCTCGAAAGCTCGGTTATCGAGTTCTCGTCGCGGTTCTGAAACAGGAGAATTATTTTATCGTCCTCCACTTGACCACCTCCGATATTTTCTCCTCTGTAAATTAAGATGCGTTTTAAAATGTTTCACTACACTTTTTTGAAAATTAACGCCTGATCTCTTTATAAATATGCGCGAGCCCCTTTGCGGGAAGATACGGCTCGTGAACGTGACGATAGCCGCTATGCAAACATTATTCATTGCAAAAAATACACCCGCTGTTTTCCCGCAGCTCGGTCTTGCTGCCGAAAGGAAAAAGCGGATGTATCTAATATCCGTATGCGCCGCATTGATCACATCTCAACATCTCAAGTATATTATCATATCGGGCGCGGTTTGTCAAGGGCTTCACTTTATCACCCGGACGACCCTGCTCCCGAGACCGCTTAAAATGTCGTTTGGAATGGTGCCGGCCTGTCTCGCGATATCGAACACGGTTATCCGTTCGCGCCCCGAATTCCCGATTATTACGGCAATATCGCCCTGTTTCACGTCGATTTCGGTAACGTCGACTATCGTCTGATCCATACATATCTTACCGATCATCGGCGCGCGCTTTCCGTTTATCAGAACCGCTCCGACGCCGTCGGAGAGCGCTCTCGGAAGTCCGTCCGCATAACCGACGGCAAGCGCCGCGACACGCATATTTCCGTTGGCGGCGCAGTCGAGACCGTAGCCCACGGGCTCGCCCCCGTACACGTTTCTTACGGACGTTACGCGCGTTTTCAGCGACAAGACGGGCGTTAAGCCCTCGCGTTCAACACCGCCGTACAGCGCAATGCCCGCGCGGACATAATCACCGCCGAGATGAGGATAATTCAGCAAGCCGCAGCTCGCCAGCAGGTGGAGCTTCGGGAAATGACCGTCGGCGGCGAGCTTGTCCGCCGTCCCGAAGAATTTTTCCGCCTGTTTCTCCGTAAAGGCTCTGTCGGAGGGCGCGGTGGTCTCGTCGGAGGACAAATGCGTAAACATTCCGTCAACCTTAAGATTTTTCATCTCAAAGATACGCTTTATCTCGGAGTAATTTTCCGAGCGTATCCCAAGCCGTCTCATTCCCGTATCAACGCCGATATGCACATGGAATTTCCCGTAACCGTTCAGCGTTTTCGCGTAATCGTGATCGACTACGGTCTGCGAAAGTCCGAAAAATTTCAACAGCGGAAACTGCGGCGGGTGAGTATAGCCGAGCACCAATATCTCGCCCTTTACGCCGTGACGGCGGAGCTCCGCGCCCTCGGCGGCTGTCGCGGTGCAAAAGGCTCTTATCCCGACTTTGTTTAATTCCCGCGCCGTCAATACCGCGCCGTGACCGTAAGCGTTCGCCTTGACGACCGCCATAAGCCTTGAATTTTCGGGGCAGAGACTTTGCAGATATTCGGCGTTTGAGCGCAGAGCCTCCGCGTCGATCTCCGCCCACGTCCGCGCCCTCGGAGAACATAGCGCGCCGCGGAGCTTGCCGAACGTTAAAGCGGCATACGCCGCAAATAACGCAAAACCGACGGAACAAAGCGTCGTCAGAACGAACAGCAGCAGCGCCCTTTTTTCAAAGAAATCATTCGAGATGATCTTCGACGCGCCGCGCAGGGCGATGATAACCGCGGGGTGAATGATATAGACCCACATCGAGAGCTTGCGGAGCACGGGTCTCTGCCTTGCCTTTAACGTCTTTAAAAAGGCAATGAGGAAAAACGCTGAGGGTACTAAAAATATGTACATACTGTCGTGGCGGGGGAGCTTAAATTGCCGCAGAATAAACGCCTCGGCGGTCATCAGCGCAAAGGAGACTATACCTCCCGCCGCGGCGTTTTTCCCGTTGAATTCGAGCCGTCCGATATTCGAGCCGAGAAGCAGAAATATCGGGGCGAAAAACAGACCGTTCCTCGTATACGAGAACACGTTGAAAAGTGCGCCGTAAAAAGCCTTCAACGGCGGAACGCCCGCGGCTAACCCGTAATACCCGTCGCCGAGCAGTCCGAGCAGATACAGCAGAGCGGCTATTATCAGCGCCTTTTTTGCCGTCGTTTTTTTCAGAAAGTGAACGATAATTATCCCAAGAATACAAGCGGGGAAATACCACAAATGATAGAAATAACCGTCAAACAACAGCATTCTTACCGCTTTCCAAAACGTAAATCCCTTGAAGTACCCCGAGATAATCCCGAACGGTATATACAGAGCCGTCACAAGAAGATACATTCCGGACAGCTTTATTAAGGTCTTTCGAGGTCTGCCGAAATTCGTGAACATTCCCGTGACCGTAAAGAAAAACGGCACCGCGACCCGCGCGAGTATCCGAGTGAGGAAGAAGTCCGCGTCCGCGGAAATGTTTTCAAGCGGCGAGGTATGTATCATAATAACAAGAACCGCCGCGGCAACGCGGAAAATATCGAGAGAGCCGCTTTTTTCGTTATTACTCATAAGCCGCTCCGTTTCGTGATTATAAATCCGTCGCGGTTATTGCCCGAAACGCCGATAATGCCGTCGTCCTCAAGCGAATGATCGCCCGCCTCCAGATACGATATTTCGTATTTTCCTTGAAACCCGAGCGGCTTTTTCCCGTATCCGAAGCTCTTTATATACTCCGTGTATTCCTCGAGCACAAAGCCGTTTTCCGTAATTATTTCGGTGTGAGGCGCTCCGACGTATCTGAAATGCCACGGCTCATACGCTATCCCGGTTATATGCTCCTTGTCGTGAGGATAACGCAGAATAAAGCCGTATTTCGCCGCGATCCTCTTGAATTTGCCGCAGACCCCGCCGTCGGGGAAATCGGGGCGTACAAAATCTATGTGCTCGCGGGTTTCTCCGAGGTCTATCGCGAGACCCGTCTGATGCTCGCTGTGAGCGGGCTTGGCAACGTATTTTTCCGTGAATTCGATACCGCTTTCGGAAAGGCAGCCGTTCCATATGCTTTGCTGCTCCTCCATTGAGCGGTAGCCGCTGACGGGAGTAATGCCCGTCCTGCCGTTTACCGCCGCGAGAGCAAGCTCGAGCTGTAACGCGGCCGTGCGCTTCAGCGTTATTTCGGAGCCGTTTACGGCGGTGAGCTCGGGAGCTTCGGCTTCGCGGACGGGATAATATTCGTTCACCAAAATCAAATCGCCCTTAAAAACATCGTTTTCCGTTAAAAATATCCTGCTCATATCCGCACCGCCTTATCCGTTATTATTTCTATCACCTGCCCGAACGTATACCCCGCCGCCCTCATCATCAACGGAAAACGGCTGTGCTCGGTAAAGCCGGGGATAGTGTTCACTTCGTTGAAAATTATCTCTTCTTTCCCGGTCAAAAACATATCCACGCGCGCAAAGCCGCCGCAGCCGAGCGCCCGGTATATCTTTTCGGCGGTGAGCTTTATCCTGTCGGAGAGCTCTTTGGAGAGCGGAGCGGGGCACAATATCCGCGAGGTCTCGGGGGTGTATTTTTCGGTATAGTCGAAAAAGCCGTCCGACAATTGTATTTCGTCGACCTCTCCTATGATGAGCTCATTTGTGCCGATCACGGCGCAGCCGACCTCAACGCCCTTAATTTCCCGTTCGATAATTATTTCGTTATCGAATTTAAACGCCTTTTCCGCCGCGCCCGGCAATCCGCCCGCGTCGGAGACCCTTGAGATACCGCACGACGATCCGCCCCTGAGCGGCTTGACAAATACGGGCAAGCCGAGCGTTTTTTCAATATCGTGCGGCTCTATCTCGTCAAGAGCGGTAAATGTGAGCGCTTCGGGAACGGCTATCCCCGCCGCCGAAGCGAGCCTGTGCGCCCTGTGCTTGTCCATACAAACCGCGGACGGAAGCACTCCGCAGCCGCATATCGGTATACCCGCGAGCTCGAGCAGACCTTGAAGAGTTCCGTCCTCGCCGCCCATACCGTGCATTACGGGAAACGCCGCGTCGATCTGTATTTTCAGCTTGTCCGAAATAAGGCTCCTGGTCTTTCTGTCGGGCGAGAGCGCCGCCTTTACAAGATTTTTCTTGGCGGAGTTTCCGATAAAGACGTCGTGGAACTCGTTCATATTCCCGTAAAAGTAGAACCATTCGCCCTCCTTGGAGATCCATATCGGAATGGCGTTGTACCCGCCCGGAAAATTATTCAGCACGCTCTCCGCGGACTGCAAGGAGACCTCGTGCTCCGAGGACGTACCCCCGAAAATCACCGCAATGTTTTTGTTCATTTTTATTTTCCCCCTGTTTTGTGTTTTCGATAATTTTATTATAGCGTTATCCGTTAAATAATGTTTTTGTTTTTACTTGCGATAATCTTACAAGTTTATTACAAATTCTTACGATTTTATGACATTGTACAGGTATTGCGGAATTTTAAGTTTATGGAATAATTTAACATAATTTCAAAAAACAAGAATTTTGACCTCGGAAATATTTTTTATATACATATTGCTTTTTTGGAGAAGCAGATATAAGATCATGGCAGACAAATGAAAATAAAAAACCGCGCACAAGGATTTCCTGTGCGCGGTTTAATAATGTTTACTCAATATGACCGAGAAAATTTGCTCTTACGACGGTGCGAGTATTGCCAAGTATAAGCCATTCGTGAATTCCCGTGTCTCCCGTGTAAAAGAAATGGTCGGCTTCGACGGGCAGTCTGAAAAAAGCGCGGTAAAGCTGATTGATCATTCCGCCGTGAGTAACAACGGCGACTGTGTCCTCATCTTCGTTTTCCGACAGCAGCATTGAAAGCATATATTCCGCACGGTAACGGAATTCAAGCATACTTTCCTGTTCGTAAACCGAAGTGTGAAGGGCAACCTTTTTCTCGGGATACTTTTCATTGACGACACTGCGCTCCAGCCCGGCGATAAGTCCGTTGTTGAATTCCATTAGTTTTTCCTCGGGAAACAGCGGCGCGTTTGCTGCTTCCGCGAGGTGACGAGCCGTCTGTGCCGCTCGTTTCAGCGTGCTGTGATATATTTTGGATATTTGATAATGCTCGCTGACATATTTGCCCATTGCCGCTGCCTGAACGTGTCCTCGCTCGGTCAGCTCGAAATCCGCCCTGCCCTCGTGAACGTCGAGAAGGTCTGCTTCGCTTTCGCCATGCCGTATTATAAGCAGTCTCATGATCTTCCTCCTTTGTGCATAATACGTTTATTATAGCACTTCCTATATGTAATGTCAAGACATATCGGTCTGTGAATGAAATGTTTGTTCACAGAAACAGATAAACTGTGCATAAATATTTTTTGTTATACATATTGCTTTTTTTGAGAATTTGTGGTATGATTATATAGAATAGGATAAAATTCGAGTATCGTAAAAACAAACCCCTCCAATTTCGAATGTTATCCAATAAAAATAACATAACGAGGGAGCAGAAGATATGCCTAAAAAGACAGATATTCATAAGATAATGATAATCGGCTCGGGTCCTATAATCATCGGACAGGCGTGCGAGTTCGACTATTCGGGAACGCAGGCGTGCAAGGCGCTGAAAAAGCTGGGTTACGAGATAGTTCTCGTGAACTCCAACCCCGCGACTATCATGACCGACCCCGACGTTGCGGACATCACCTATATCGAGCCGCTGAACGTTTCAAGGCTCACACAGATAATCGAAAAGGAGCGACCCGACGCGCTGCTGCCGAACCTCGGCGGACAGAGCGGTCTTAACCTCTGCTCGGAGCTTGCCGAGGCGGGCGTTCTCGAAAAGTACGGCGTTAAGGTAATAGGCGTTCAGGTGGACGCTATCGAGCGCGGCGAGGACAGGATCGAGTTCAAGCACACTATGGAAAAGCTCGGCATTGAGATGCCGCGCAGCGAGGTCGCGTATTCCGTTGACGAGGCGCTTGCCATTGCCGATAAGCTGCATTATCCCGTAGTTCTGCGCCCCGCGTACACTATGGGCGGCGCGGGCGGCGGTCTCGTTTACAACGTCGACGAGCTGAAGGTCGTCTGCGCGAGAGGTCTGCAAGCGTCTCTTGTGGGACAGGTTCTCGTTGAGGAATCTATCGCGGGCTGGGAGGAGCTGGAGCTCGAGGTCGTCCGCGACGCGGAGAACAACGTCATTACCGTTTGCTTTATCGAGAATATCGACCCTATCGGCGTTCACACGGGCGACAGCTTCTGCTCCGCGCCTATGCTCACGATAAGCGAGGACGTTCAGAAGAAATTACAGGAATACTCGTACAGCATCGTAAAGGCTATCGAGGTAATAGGCGGCTGCAACTGCCAGTTCGCGCACGACCCCGTTTCGGGAAGAATAGTCGTTATCGAGATAAATCCGCGCACCTCGCGCTCCTCGGCGCTGGCTTCAAAGGCTACGGGCTTCCCTATCGCCCTGGTTTCGGCAATGCTCGCGTGCGGTCTCACCCTTAAAGAGATACCCTGCGGCAAGTACGGTACGCTTGATAAGTACGTTCCCGACGGCGATTATGTGGTTATTAAGTTCGCGCGCTGGGCGTTTGAGAAGTTCAAGGGCGCGCAGGACAAGCTCGGCACACAAATGCGCGCTGTCGGCGAGGTCATGTCGATAGGCAAGACCTACAAGGAAGCGTTCCAGAAAGCGATACGCTCGCTTGAAACGGGGCGTTACGGGCTCGGCTACGCGAAAGACTTCCACGATATGAGCAAGGAGGAGCTTCTGTCAAAGCTGACCTATCCGTCCTCCGAGCGCCAGTTTATTATTTACGAGGCTCTGCGCAAGGGCGCGACTACCGAGGAGATATACAACCTCACAAAGATAAAGCACTGGTTCTTGGATCAGATGATGGAGCTTATCAAGGAGGAAGAGGCTCTCGCGGAGGCAAAGGGCAAAGTCCCCGAAAAGGACGTTCTCAAACGGGCAAAGTGCGACGGCTTCTCCGACCGCTACCTCTCGAAGCTGCTTGAAGTTCCCGAGGCGGATATTCGCGCAAAGCGCAAGGAATACGGCATAAACGAGGCTTGGGAGGGCGTTCATGTAAGCGGTACGGAAAACGCGGCTTACTACTACTCCACCTACAATCTCGACGAGGACAAGAGCCCCGTCAACACGGACAAGCCGAAAATTATGATACTCGGCGGCGGTCCGAACAGAATAGGGCAGGGTATCGAGTTCGACTACTGCTGCGTTCACGCGGCGCTGGCGCTGAAATCGCTCGGCTTTGAGTCCATTATCGTCAACTGCAACCCCGAGACCGTTTCCACCGACTACGACACCTCGGACAAGCTTTATTTCGAGCCGCTGACGCTGGAGGACGTTCTGGCTATCCACGAGAAGGAAAAGCCCGTGGGCGTTATCGCGCAGTTCGGCGGTCAGACGCCGCTCAATCTCGCGGCTGAGCTTAAAAAGAACGGCGTGAATATTCTCGGTACTACCCCCGAGACTATCGACCTCGCCGAGGACCGCGACCACTTCCGCGCAATGATGGAGCGTCTGAATATCCCAATGCCCGAGAGCGGAATGGCTGTCACCGTCGACGACGCGCTTGAAATAGCCAACCGTATCGGCTACCCCGTAATGGTTCGCCCGTCCTACGTTCTCGGAGGACGCGGAATGGAGGTCGTTCACGACGACGAGATGATGCGCGTTTATATGAACGCGGCTGTCGGCGTTACCCCCGACCGTCCGATACTCATCGACCGCTTCCTCAACCACGCTACCGAGTGCGAGGCGGACGCTATTTCGGATGGCACACACTGCTTTGTACCGGCGGTTATGGAGCATATCGAGCTCGCGGGCGTTCACAGCGGCGACTCGGCTTGTATCCTCCCCGCGAAGAATCTCTCCGACAAGCACATCGCGACCATAAAGGAGTACACGCGCAAGATCGCCGTGGAAATGGGCGTTGTCGGGCTTATGAATATGCAGTACGCTATCGAGGGCGATACCGTGTACGTTCTCGAGGCTAACCCCAGAGCTTCGCGCACCGTGCCGCTCGTTTCCAAGGTCTGCGACATCAATATGGTCAAGGTCGCGACCGAGATAATGACCGCGGAGTTCACCAAGAATCCCTCTCCCGTACCCGCGCTTCACGACCGCGCTATACCGCATTACGGCGTAAAGGAAGCGGTGTTCCCGTTCAATATGTTCCAGGAGGTCGACCCCGTGCTCGGTCCGGAAATGCGCTCGACGGGCGAAGTCCTCGGCATTTCCCCGAGCTTCGGCGAGGCGTATTACAAGGCGCAGGAAGCGACCCAGACGAGACTGCCTATGGAGGGCACGGTCCTGCTGTCGGTATGCGACCGCGACAAGCCCGAGCTTGTTGACATCGCAAAGGCGTTTGAAAAGCTCGGCTTCAAGATACTGTCAACGGGCAAGAGCCACGAGCTTATCAGCTCGGCGGGCGTTGCGGCGGAGAAAGTTCTCAAGCTCTACGAGGGCAGACCGAACATCGCGGACAAGATCGCGAACGGCGAGATACAGCTTATCATTAACACTCCCGCGGGCAAGACCAGCGCGAACGACGACAGCTATATCCGCAAGGCTGCGATAAAGCACCGCATTCCCTACATCACCACAATGGCTGCCGCAAAGGCAAGCGCGGAGGGTATCGCGGCTATCAAGAACAACTCGCACCTCGGCGTAAAGTCGCTTCAGGCGTTCCACGCGGAGATAAAGTAAATCAAATATAAAAAGAACCGGGAGGAAATTTTCCTCTCGGTTTTATTTTTTGTTTTTATTGCTCAGAGTTTTGAAATATATCTGAACGCCGTATCCGTGCTCCAGAAGAACATATCGTCGTGGAAGCGTTCTTTCAGTCCGCAGCGCTCTATCATCGACATAACGGGCGGCTGAACGCAGGAGAAGTAGACCATGATACCGCTCGCGATAAGCCGTTCGCAGTACTCGTGAAGCGCCTCCACGCCCGAAATATCCGCTACGGTAACTCCGCGCATCGAGAATATCACGTTGTAGCTTTCGCCGAGCGCGGATATTTTCTCCTCGAGCTTTGCGCAGGTGCCGAAGTAGAGCGGTCCCGATATGTACACAACGCAGGTGTATTTCAGCTTTTCGGGGTCTATCTCGGGGTCGTCGAAGCGGTGCGGGTCTACCTCCGCGACCGTGACCTGCATATCCGAGACCTTGACAACGAACATTATTATCGAGAACGCTACGCCGATAACTATCGCGATAGTAAGATCAAATACCACCGTCGCTATCATCGTGATGAGGAACTGCATAATAGCCGTTTTTATCTTCTTGCCGAATATCGACTTTATCGAAGCCCAGTCGTTCATTCTCCAGGCGGTGACGATAAGAACTCCCGCCAACGCCGACAGAGGTATCATAGACATAACGCCGCCGAGTACGAACATCGAAAGCAGCAGTATCGCCGAGTGGACGATAGAGGTAATTCGCGTCTGTCCGCCCGACTTTATCGCTACGCTTGTGCGGGCTATCGCCGCGGTCGCCGGAACGCCGCCGAAGAACGGGAGTATCATGTTTCCGATACCCTGCGCGGCGAGCTCGACGTTGGCGTCCAGCTTTTCGTTCTTCATTCTGCCCGCTGAAGCGCCGCACAGCAGCGACTCGATAAGTCCGAGCGCCGCTATCGAGACGGCGGGAACTATCAGCCCCTTAACGGTGTTAAGGTCGGCGAATGCCGAGATGTTCAGACGGTCGTCAAGGAATACCGTTTTGGGTATCTCTCCGACAACGGGAACGTCAAACTTAAAGATCATATTCGCGGCGGTCGTAAGCACTATTGCCGCGAGCGAGCTTGGAAAATACTGGTTTATCTTCTTCGGATAAACGAACATAAACACGATAACGGCAATGCCGATCATCAGCCCCGTGACGTTGACGTGCTGTTCGAGGGTGAAGTAGCTCCCGAGCTTCGCGATGGTGGTCGTGCCCTCGGAGGTCAGCCCCGAAAGGTTGTTTACCTGTCCGAGCGCGATGGTTATCGCAATTCCGCTCGTGAAGCCCGTAATAACGGGCATAGGCAGATACGAGACCAGTCCGCCGAGCTTGAATATCCCGGCGATAAGCAGCAGCGCGCCCGCGATAAAGCTCGCGATAAACACGCCCTGTATGCCGTACTGCGCCACCAGCGAGGCGAGAATGGCGGTCATAGCGCCCGTAGGTCCGCTTATCTGATACGACGCGCCGGCAAGTCCGCCGATTATCAGTCCCGCAAATACGGCGGTGATAAGTCCCGAAGCCGCGGTCGCTCCCGAGCTCACGCCGAACGCCAGCGCAAGCGGCAGCGCCACAGCCGCGACGGTCACGCCCGCGAGCGCGTCCTTGCCGAATTTCTTGGCGTTATAGCCCTTGAATTCGTTCTTGATTATTTTTCCGTAATCCTTGATCAACATAACAACTATCTTCTTCCGCAATTATATTGTATAATGTGTTAAACCACAACTCCTATTTTACGCCTTTATTCGCGTAAAGTCAAGTAGAATTACTCTGCACTTAAAGCTCGGTTTTTGGTGGAAATAACCAATTTCCCGTTGACAATATATGGATAATGTGCTATAATTAAAAGAGAATTTATCCGAAAGGGGTTATGATATGAAAACGATAACACTCGGGAGCACGGGCATAACCACGCCGCAGAACGCTTTCGGCGCGCTCCCCGTCCAGAGGGCGGACAAGCAGACGGCGGTGAAGCTCCTGCAAAGAGCTTACGAGGGCGGCATTACGTTCTTCGATACCGCGAGAGCGTACTCCGACAGCGAGGAGAAGATCGGCATGGCGCTGTCCGGCGTCCGCGAAAAGATCTTCATCGCTACCAAGACCATGGCGCAGAACACAGAGGATATGAAGTCGCAGCTCGAGACCTCGCTGAAAACGCTCAAGACCGATTACATAGACATTTACCAGTTCCATTGCGCGGGTCGGTGCTTCCGCCCCGGCGACGGCACGGGAATGTACGAGCTTATGGAGGACTTCAAACGTCAGGGAATGATCCGCCATATAGGTATCACCGCGCATAAAATAGGTATCGCCGAGGAGTGCATAGAGTCGGGGCTGTATGAAACGCTCCAGTTCCCGTTCAGCTATCTGTCGTCGGAGCGCGAGCTTGCGCTTGCCGACAAATGCCGTGAGAAGAATATGGGTTTTATCGCGATGAAGGCGCTCGCGGGCGGCATTATCACGAATTCGAGGACTGCCTGCGCGTTTATCGGTCAGTATGACAACGTTCTCCCGATATGGGGGATACAGCGCGAAAACGAGCTCGACGAGTGGCTCGGGTTTATGAACGAGACTCCCGAGCTGACCGACGAGCTCAGAGCCGAGATAGAGCGCGACAAGCAGCAGCTCGGCGGCAATTTCTGCCGCGGCTGCGGTTACTGTATGCCGTGCCCTATGGGTATCCAGATCAACAATTGCGCGAGAATGTCGCTTATGCTCCGCCGCGCCCCGTCCGACAACTGGCTCTCGGAGACGTGGCAGAACAATATGAAGCAGATAGAAAGCTGCGTAAACTGCGGTCAGTGCAAGTCGAAATGCCCCTACGAGCTTGACACACCCGCGCTGCTCAAGGAAAACTACGCGGATTATGTACGGGTTCTTGCCGGCGAGGTAGATGTAAAAGCATAATACAATAAAAAGTCCGAGGTCTCACCTCGGATTTTTTTGTAAATATATGGTAATTTAGCGCCTGCCACCGTCATTTTCCATAAAAGTTCATACTTTATTATTTTAGTACTTGAATTTTTCATCGGAAAAGTATATAATAAGAATGGACTATTATGTAATAGGAGAAAAAATATGCTTGATGGATTTATAAAAGCCGCGGCTGCGACACCCGAAATACGCGTCGCGGATTGTGAATACAACGCGGATAAGATAATCGAGCTTATCGGCGAAGCTAAAATGAAGTCGGTTAAGCTGCTGGTGTTCCCCGAGCTGTGCGTTACGGGGTACTGCTGTCACGATCTGTTCTATCAGCCCGCTTTGCTGAACGGCGCGCTGGAGCAGCTTTCGCGTATCGTCAAGTCGACGGAGGGCGAGGATATGCTCGCGGCGGTCGGCTGTCCGATAATTTTTAACGGCGAATTGTATAATTGTGCGGTAATTATACAGAATGGCGAAATTTTAGGAGTAATTCCAAAGAAATATCTTCCCAACTACAACGAATTTTACGAGGCTCGCCAATTCACAAGCGCAACGGACGGTGAGTTTGATATACGGCTTTTCGGCAAGACAGTGCCGTTCGGACTGAATCTGCTGTTCGAGTGCGGCGAGATACCCGAGCTTACGTTCGCCGCCGAGATATGCGAGGACCTGTGGTCGCCCGCTCCTCCGTCGATAGAACTGGCGCTGGGCGGCGCGGCGGTCATCGCCAATCTCTCCGCAAGCAACGAGACTATCGGCAAGGAAGCCTACCGCAGCGCGCTTGTCACGGGGCAGTCCGCGCGGCTGATATGCGGATATATCTTTGCGAGCGCGGGCGAGGGCGAGTCCACGCAGGATCTGGTTTTCGGCGGACACCGTATGATCGCCGAGAACGGCACGGCGCTCGCGGACAGCGGGCTGTACACCACGGGCTTGACGATAAGCGAAATAGACGTTCAGAAGCTCGCCGCGGAGCGCCGCCGCAATACCAGCTTTAAGTGCGGCGCGGTTCCGAAAATGCGCAGGATAGCCTTTTCAATGCGGCCCGAGCGCACCGTGCTCACGCGAAAGGTCGAGGCTATGCCGTTTGTGCCGCAGTCCGCGGACGAAAAGGACAGGCGCTGCTCGGATATTCTGCAAATGCAGGCGCACGGGCTCGCCGCGAGAATTCGCCACACGCACTGCAAAACGCTCGTTATCGGCATTTCCGGCGGTCTGGACTCCTGCCTGGCGCTGCTGGTAAGCGTTGAGGCGATGAAGCTGCTCGGGCGTCCCGCAAGCGATATAATCGCCGTGACTATGCCCTGTTTCGGCACTACAAAGCGTACCAAGTCAAATGCCGAGACACTTTGCCAGATTCTGGGAACAACGCTCCGCGTTATCAACATTTCGGACAGCGTTATTCAGCATTTTAAAGATATTTCCCACAATGAGAACGATCGCAATGTAACTTATGAAAATGGACAGGCGCGCGAGCGCACGCAAGTGCTTATGGACATCGCCAACGAGGAAAACGGTTTGGTAGTCGGCACGGGAGACCTTTCCGAGCTCGCGCTCGGCTGGGCGACCTACAACGGCGATCATATGAGTATGTACGGCGTGAACGCGTCCGTACCGAAAACGCTGGTGCGCCATATCGTGTACTATTACGCTCAGACGACCTCCGAACCCGCGCTGCGCGACGTTCTGACCGATATTTTCAACACCCCCGTCAGCCCCGAGCTTCTCCCCGCGAAGGACGGCGAGATCTCGCAGATAACCGAAGATCTTGTCGGACCCTACGAGCTGCATGATTTCTTCCTGTATAACGGGATCCGCTGGCACTTTCCGCCGAAAAAGGTGTACCGTCTCGCGCAGTACGCATTGGGGCAGAATTACGACGCGGGCACGATACTGAAATGGCTGAAAACGTTTTACCGCCGCTTTTTCGCGCAGCAGTTCAAAAGAAGCTGCCTGCCCGACGGCGTAAAGGTCGGCTCGGTATCGCTTTCGCCGCGCGGCGACTGGAGAATGCCGAGCGACGCGTCGTCAGCCCTCTGGCTGAAACAAATCGACGAGTTATAAGAGAGCCTGTTTAGCATCCTCCGAAGCACCGTCTTCACCCGTCTTTTCGCGCCCTGCTTAGGCAATTTTTCTTGAAGTACATAAAGTACATCGGCGAAAAATTGCCGTTGCAGGACACGAAAATCCGGGCAAATCCGGCACTTCTCCGGATACTAAACAGGCTCTGAGGGCTCCCAAAAATCCAACAGGAGATGACCCGAATGAAATACAGGATCAAGAAAAAGTTGATACACTTCTATACAAGCGGCAACATCGCCGAGGATTTTGTCGCGTCGCGCCGCAAAAAGGTCTCCGCAATGCGTAAAATAATCCGTGCTTGCTTTTATCTGCACTGCGCGGCGGCACTGCTGTGCATCGGGCTGTCGATCCTGCTGGGCTCGGGGCTTGAGGTGGTTATTATTACGCTGCTTACGGTCGCCGCGGCTTGGCTGGCGCTGTTCGCTGTGGGTGACTCCCGCACGATAAAAGCGGTGCTGATAGCCGCCGATCTTGCGCTTGCCGCGGCCGGGATCGCGGTCGGCGTGCTTTTTGAGCATAAGGCGGCGTTTATATGCTGCGGAGCTATAATGCTTTTGGCGGGAATTGCTGCTGCGGTATCGTTTTTTACGTCGATATGCAAGGATTATCTGGAGAGCGTTTCGCCGCGGCTGATAAGGCGCGACGATTACACGCTGCTGCACAGCTTCGCTCCCGAAACCGGCGAGCAGATAATCCTCTCGCGCAACGAGGAATTGCCGCCGCTTCCTCCGCTCACAAGCGAAATGAGGGAGCTTGCCAAGCAGCTTAAGGACATACTCTGCACAGTTCCCGAAAAGGAGCCCGAGGAGGAGATAATCGAGGAGATAACACAGTCCGTTCACGAGCGTGAAAACGAGCAGAAAATCACCGCCGAAAACACCGAATAATTTACCGATTTTTGGGTCGATTTTTCGGTGCTTTTTCAAGCGGTAAGATCGGCGTCGAAAATTTCATTTTTAAACTTGTGAAATCCTTATTGTAAAGCCGTTTTTCGGCGTTTTAAAAATTTGATTTTTCCGTCAAAAAAGCGGCGGTTTTTTGCTTGATTTTTCAATGAAAAAATACCGAAAAAAAACACCCCCGAAACGGAGGCGAAAATGAGCACAAAAAAACTCGCGCTGTCGGCGCTTTTTATATGCTTTGCGGCGGCTCTCTCCGCTCTTGAGACCATGCTCCCGCCTATCGTTCCGATCGAAGGGATAAGGGTGGGCTTAGGCAACATTGTGACCCTTTTCGTGCTGTACATAGGCGGAGTGTGGAATGGCGCGGACGCGTTCATCGTCACGATACTGCGCTGTCTGCTCGCTGTGCTGATAACGGGTTCGCCGTCGAGGGCGCTGTACGGAATATCGGGCGGCGTACTCGCCTGCGCGGCAATGCTCGCGGCGCGCGGACTGTTCCCGAAAAAGGACGGCGTGATACCGTATGACGAGCGCTTTCTGCCGTTTACGGGAGTGTGCGGCGCGATATTTCACATTGCGGGACAAATGCTCACCGCGGTGCTGCTTTTCGGTACAAAATACGTCCTCGCGTACACTCCGATATTGATAACAAGCGCCGTTATCGGCGGAGCATTCACGGGACTGTGCGCAATGCTTCTGTTCAGAAAGCTCCCGAAAAAGCTGTTAAACGGGATACAGAAGTAATGGGAATTGGCAAAATGCACAAAAATACGGAGGAAACCGATATGAAATTGTTGCTGATCGACGGAAACAGCATAATGAACCGCGCCTACTACGGCATACGGCTGCTGACTAACAAAAAAGGTGTGCCGACAAACGCGCTGACGGGCTTTCTGAACATATATTCCAAGCTGATAAAGGAGGAAAAGCCCGACAGGATAGCGGCGGCGTTCGACCTCAAAGCGCCGACGTTCCGCCACAAAATGTACGCCGGCTACAAGGGAACGCGCCACGGTATGCCCGACGAGCTTGCCGCGCAGATGCCGCTCATCAAGGACATACTGCGAAATCTCGGCATTTCCGTGCTGGAGGTCGAGGGCTACGAGGCGGACGACATTATAGGTACTCTGTCGCGCGCGGCGGCTGAACAGGGCGCGGAATGCGTGATCAGCACCGGCGACCGCGACAGTTTTCAGCTAGTCAGCGAGAAAGTAACTGTGCGGCTTGCGGCTAACAAGGAGGATATTTATTACACACCCGAGAAAATAAACGAGGTCTACGGAGTAACGCCGCGCGAAATGCTGGAGGTCAAGGCGCTGATGGGCGACAGCTCCGACAATATCCCCGGGGTCAAGGGCATTGGCGAAAAGACCGCGCTTTCTCTGATACAGAAATACCATTCCGTGCAATATATTTTTGACAATCTTGCGGATATTGAAGTCGCAAAGGGCGCGAGAGCTAAGCTGGAAAACGGTCGGGAGAGCGCCGAGCTTTCGCGCAGACTTGGCGAAATTTGCTTGACAGCGCCCGTTTCCGAGAATATGGAGGACTATGTTTTCGGCGAGGGCGACAAGTCCGCGGCAGTCGGCATTTTGCAGGAACTTGAACTGAATACTGCAATAAAGAAGCTCAACCTGGGAGGTATCACGGCTAAGGAGGTAATTCTTTCCGCGCCCGTGAAAAGCACGGAAGAGCCCGATGTTAAGCCAAATGTAACACCCGATACCGCCGAGTTTAACGAAAACGCTCTGACTGTCCTGCTGATAAACGGCGAGATAGCCGTTTTCCAAGGCGCAAAGGCGCTTGACGGCGACCTTAAAGCGCTTCTCGAAAGCGACAGCCCAAAGCACACCGACAACGCAAAGGCGGTTTACGCGAAGTGCATAAATGCAGGAATCGATTTGAAAAATGTCATTTTTGATACCACACTCGCGGCGTATCTGCTTAACGTGAACTCGTCGGACTACGATATTGAAAGGCTTTGCGGAGAGTACAAAATTGACTTCGCGGCGGGCGATCCGCAGGGTACTGCCGACCGCTTGAACCGTGCGCTTTTCAAGGAGATATGCTCGCAGGGTATGCTTAAGGTTTTGCAGGAGATTGAGATACCGCTTGCAGAAGTTCTTTCCTCAATGGAATACGAGGGGATTGCGCTTGACATTGACGCGCTGCAAAAATTCGGAGAAGAGATCCAACCGAAAATTGTTGAAATTGAACAAACCATTCACGATCTTGCGGGGCATAAATTTAATGTCGGAAGTCCGAAACAGCTCTCCGTTGTGCTGTTTGAGGAGCTTATGCTCCCCGCGGGGAGGAAGCGCAAAACCGGGTATTCGACCGACGGCGAGACGTTGGAGGCGCTTATCGACAAAGACCCGATCATCAAGCCGATACTCGAGTACCGCAAGCTGACGAAGCTGTACAATACCTACGTCAAAGGGCTTGAGAATGCGGTCTCCGAGAACGGGAGAATGTACACGACGTTCAAGCAGACCGAGACGAGAACGGGCAGGATCAGTTCGGCAGAGCCGAATATCCAGAATATCCCGGTGCGCACCGAGATCGGGCGAAACTTCCGCAAATTTTTCACCGCCGCGCAGGGGAAGGTGCTCTGCGACGCGGATTACAGCCAGATAGAGCTCCGCGTTCTGGCGGCGCTCGCGGGCGACAAGGTAATGATCGAGACCTTCAAGGAGGGGCGCGATATTCACTCGGAGACTGCCGCAAGCGTGTTCCGCCGCGCTCCCGAGGAGGTCGACGCTGATTTGCGCCGCAAGGCTAAGGCGGTAAATTTTGGAATTGTTTACGGGATCGGAGCGTTTTCGCTGGCTAAAGACGTAGGCGTTTCGGTCGGCGAGGCAAAACAATATATTGACGACTATCTCGCCCATTTCTCGGGAGTACAACAATATATGGACACTAACACCAAATCGGCGGAAACGGATGGCTATGCGGTGACGATGTTCGGACGGCGGCGCTTTATCCCCGAAATTCTGTCGACAAACAAGACCGTAAAGGCGCTCGGAAAGCGCATTGCGATGAACACGCCGATACAGGGGACAGCCGCGGACATCATCAAGATCGCGATGATCAGGGTGTACAAACGTCTGAAACGCGAGCTCCCCGAGGCAAAGCTGATACTTCAGGTGCACGACGAGCTGATCGTCGAAGCGCCCGAAGCGGTATCACAACAGGCTTTGTCGATATTACGCGAGGAAATGCAGAACGCCGTACAGCTTGCCGTGCCGCTCCCCGTTGACGCTAAGAGCGGCAGGACTTGGTACGACGTTCACTGATACCGATTGATATTTTTGTGGAGGATATTACCGATTGTATAAATACGAGACACACTTGCATACCTCGGAGGGAAGCGGCTGCGCGACTACTTCCGCGGCAGACATGGTTAAAGCGCATAAGGAAGCGGGTTATGACGGTATTTTTGTGACCGATCATTTCTTTAACGGCAACTCGGCGGTTCCGCGCGAGCTGCCTTGGGCGGACAGGATAGAGCTGTACTGCAAGGGCTATGAGCACGCTTTGGAAGCGGGTTCAAGGGTTGGAATCGCGGTTTTTTTCGGGGTGGAATTCACCGTTCAAGGAGCGGACTTTCTGCTCTACGGAATTGACAAAAAATGGTTGATAGAGCACGAGTTCTACCTCACAGTAGGCGATGAACGTGCATTATTTCGGCTTGTACATGATGACGGCGGGTTTATCGTTCACGCGCACCCGTTCCGCGACTATCCGTATATTCCGCACATCAGCCTTTATCCGCACGATGTCGACGCCGTCGAATGGATCAACGCAAGTCACGGCAAGAACAGTGTGTTTAACGACCGCGCGAAGCAGTACGCCGAGATGTACGGATTGACCTTGACAGGCGGCTCGGACACCCATTCGGCGGACAGAATGTACGGCGGAGGAATTCTCGTTCCCGAAAGGATCGACTGTCCCGACGACTATCTGCGGCAGCTCAAAAACGGCTCTGTTGTGCCGATCGAGCCGAATTGAACGGAGAAAAGATGAACGAGAATTTTAGTTTGGCAAAGCGCGAAAATAATCCGCTGCGCGACTTCATTATTGTAAATAAATTCCAGTCGAAGCACTACCCGTCCGATCCGCGTCAAACCGCGCTGCACTGCGCTTTTCTCGGTCGGGAAATGGTCAAGGTATGTCCTCGGGGGGATTGTCTGGCGATAGTTTTTTCGGAGACGGCGGTCGGGATAGGGGCTCTTGCGGCTTCGGAACTGGGCTCGCGGTGCACGCTTATCAGCACTACGCGCGAGGAGCTGCCCGAATATTTTGACAGGCTCTCATTTGAAGAGGCGCATAGCCACGCGCCTTTACATACGTTGTGTAAGCGCCGCGAGATCGACTTTGGAAGTTTTTCCCATATCTTTTTGATCGACGATGAATTCACGACGGGGAATACCGCTATTTCGCTTTACAAAGCCATTTCAGCGGACTGTCAATTCACGGCGGCGGCGTTTGTCGCGAGCAATGAGAGCCGCAAACGGTTTGAGGAAAACGGTATCGGAGTAATTGCCGAGGAATATTTTGATGAACTCGAAGCTGTGCAGTCTGAACAAAAATTCGATAGTGATTTTGTAACAACTGACAAAAATCCGGATTATGATTTTTCTTTGAACTCGATTTTGGATATTCGGCTTGGGGTGAACTGCGCGGAATATTTTGACGAGTGTAAACGGCTCTGCAATACGGTTTTGGAGCAATTAGGCGAGGCAATGTCCGAAGTGCGGTCAATCGAGATAATAGGAACGGAGGAGCTGTGTTTTCCGCCCATTATACTGGGGCAGATGCTCTCCGAAAAGGGGATAACCGTGCGGGTTCACGGGGTCACGAGAAGTCCTATGCTGCCGTCGTCGGAGGGGGATTACCCCATTCGCGAGCGCGCTTCGCTGGCGAGCCTGTACGATTCCGAACGGAAAGTTTACATATATAACCGTTTTCACAGCGATCTCACTATTGTAATGACCGATGCGGAAGATCCCGATAACAATGCGGTTTCACGGCTTTGCGGAGCTTGCGGCGGAAAGAAAGTCGCGTTAGTACGGTGGCGCGGACGGAAAATGCGTACTTCGCTTAACGGTGCGGATTGTCGGCTGCTGCTCAAGGATATTACGGGCAGTATCGCGCCAATGTCGCCAAGCGAACGCGAGCCGTTAATTCGCAAAGGGGTTCATTATTGTGAATTACTTCCCGCCGAGCACGAGCCCTCGGAAGCCTATCTGCGGCAGTACAATGCGGGTTTGCGGACTTGGGGGAGCGTGACCGCCGAGGCGGTTCGCGCAGTCGCCGAGAAGATACTTTCGGCGAAGGGTGAAAACGTTGTCATCGTGTCGCTGGCAAGGGCGGGAACTCCCGTCGGAGTGCTGATAAAGCGCTATCTGAAACGGTTTCGCGCCATTGACTGCGCTCATTATTCGGTCTCGATAATCCGAGGGCGGGGCATTGACCGTAACGCAATGCGGTACATTTTGGCGCGTCATTCTGCCAAAAATATCCAATTTGTGGACGGCTGGACGGGAAAAGGCGCGATAACGCGGCAGTTAAGCGAGGCGCTTGCGGAATTTCCGGAGGTTGACAGCCGGCTTGCGGTGCTTGCCGATCCCGCGGGGCTATGCGAAATTTACGGTACGCGCGGCGACATTTTCATACCGTGCTCGTGCCTGAACAGTGTGGTCTCGGGGCTGTTTTCGCGCACCGTGCTGCGCTCCGACCTTATCACGGACGGGGATTTTCACGGAGCGGCGTATTTCGGCGAGTTGGAAAGGTCTGACAAGACCTATGAATTTATAAGCGCTGTCGAACGCGAACTGGCGCTGTTGCCGCCGTTTGAGGACTTTGAGTGCTTACCCGCCGACGGCAGCGGTCTTGAGGAAACTCGTCAAATTGCACAAAATTTCGGTGTTTCCGATTTAAATCTCGTAAAGCCGAGCATTGGCGAGACAACGCGCGTTCTTCTTCGAAGAGTACCGCGAGTGATACTTGTCAGGTCGCTCGAAAGCCCATTGACAAAGCATTTGCTGCAATTGGCGGCGGAAAAATCCGTTCCCGTTCAAGAGTATCCACTCAAGTGTTACGAGGCTGTGGGAATTATTGAAAATTAGTGAATTTGCACAAAGAAAAGGAGATAAATTATGACTGCATTTACAACGGCGGATATTCTGCTTCCGAGGCTGACTTCCGAGGGAATGAGCAAGTGGGCGGTCGTCGCGTGCGATCAGTACACGGGCGAGCCCGAATACTGGGAGGCGACCCGCGGAATAGTCGGCAATGCGCCCTCGACGCTCGATCTGATACTCCCCGAGGCGTATCTTGAAGAACCCGACTGCGAAGAGCGTATCGCGGATATTCACGAAAATATGGCAAATTGCCTAAAGAACGATTTGTTCAATGTGCACAACGACTGCTTTATTCTGACAAAGCGCACACAGGCTGACGGCAGGCCGCGAGTTGGCTTGGTAGGCGCTATCGACCTTGAAATGTACGACTACAATAAGGGGAGCAAGTCGCAGGTTCGTGCTACCGAGGCGACCGTCGCGGCGCGTATACCTCCGAGGGTCAATATCCGCATAAACGCGCCGCTTGAGCTTCCTCATATTATGATATTGATAGACGATGTGCAAAATACCGTTATTGAGCCGCTGCTCGAGAAAAAATTACAGACAGTATATGATTTCGAGCTAATGCAGAACGGCGGTCATCTGGAGGGGTTCGTTGTCGACGGAGAGAACGCTCGTGGGGTCTTGGCGGCTCTGGACAAGCTCGCCGACAAGGACGCGTTCAACAAGCGCTACGGTCTGCAAAATGAGGAGGTCCTGCTGTACGCTATGGGCGACGGCAACCACTCGCTCGCGACCGCCAAGGAGTGCTACGAACAGAAAAAACGCGCTAACAGTCCCGACGCGGAGCTTGCACGGTATGCGTTGGTAGAGGTCGTAAATCTTCATTCGCGCGCGCTGGAGTTCGAGGCTATACACAGAGTAATTACCGATGTGGATACGGACGACCTTATGTGCAAAATGACGGAAGCGCTCGGGCTTTCCTATGACGGCGAACAGAAGTTCTCCGTGATAATCGGCGACAAAACGCGCGAATTCGGCATAACAAGGCCGAATTCAAACCTTACCGTCGGCTCGCTGCAAACGTTCCTCGACGGGTATCTGAACGCGAACGGCGGCAAGATCGACTACATACACGGCGAGGACGTTGTCCGCAGACTGTGCGCGGACGGCTCCATCGGCTTTCTGCTCCCCTCGATGAAGAAATCGGAGCTTTTCCCGACCGTTATCAAGGACGGCGCGCTGCCGAGAAAGACGTTCAGTATGGGTCACGCGCACGATAAGCGATTTTACTGCGAGGCTAGAATTATCAGAAAATAACTAACAGTATATCAGAGGCGGTTTTATGTGGTTTGTTTTTGCTTTGTTGTCCGCGGTTTTCGGGGCGGGAACGATTTTTATGGTGCTGTGAGGTGACTTATGAAGTACAAATGTCCGTGCTGTGATTTTTTCACATTTGACGAGCCGATTGAAAATTCGGTCGGGGATATTTGCCCCGTGTGCTACTGGGAGATCGATCCGTTTGTTCACGATGAGGATAAGCCGAGCGGTGCAAATCACGGGCTCTCGCTGAACGACTGCCGCGATAACTTTTTACGTTTCGGAGCGTGCACCGAGAAAATGGCGAAATACACCCGCAAGCCGCTTGGCGTCGAGCTTTGCGCCGACGGCAAACCGCGGAGTTATTTTGAGAGGAACATAAAGGGCGGCTGTTATCACGAATTCGCGAGGGGAAAATGGGACGGCGAAACGCATTGGAGCGCCGATTTCCTCTTTCTCGACGACGATCTGTTCGGCGCGCTCGGCTTGTACCGTGACATTTTCGGCAAAGCTCTTTATAATTACAATTACTATGGTCCTAATCGTGTTACGCGCGGGGATTGGGATAAAATTTACGCGCTTGCCAAGGAATGCGGCGGCGCGGTCGCTGAGATGTTCGGCGAGCTGGCGGAATGGGCTGAGGAGAGTTTTTCCGAATACGGAGAATTCTGGATACTGGGAATTTAGGAGGATAAAATGGAGCTTTCACAATTTTTTAAGAGCGTTATAGATCAGGACCGCGCAGCGGTCGTTATCTGCAATTTGCAGCACGAGATAATCTACATGAACGCGGCGGCTGTCGAGCGGTACAAAAAGCACGGCAATCTGCTCGGAAAGAGCCTGCTCGACTGTCATTCGCCCGCGTCCAACGAAAAAATAAAGCGCGTTACCGCGTGGTTCGCCGCGGATAACGCGCATAATATCGTGTATACTTTCCGCAACGAAAAGGAAAACAAGGACGTGTACATGGTCGCGCTCCGCGATGAGGACGGCACGCTTATCGGCTACTATGAAAAGCACGAGTACCGAAACGCGGAGACTATGCCGATGTACGATCTCACGGATTAAAGCAATTTATAAGCCTTTGCGCCGTGCGGGGCTATCTGCACGGTGATTTTTTTGTCGGCGCGCTCGGTCTTGCCCGACCGGAGCTCCTCGGCGGTCACGGGTTTCTCTATTTCGAGGTCGGAGAGCGGTATCTCAAGCGTTCCGAGGGTCTCTCCCGCGTTGAATACCGCGGCGTATTGACCGCCGTCGGCACACTGCGCAGTCCAGAGGATATACTCGTTTTCGCCGACCGTGCGCCGCCATATCTGATGAGAATGCCGCGCGGACTTATGCATAGCGAGTATACGCTCGTTTGTGAGCAGGCTCATCGTGAACTCGTCAAAGACCGTCATTTCGCCGCCTATCATCAGGGGAGAGCGAATTATGCTCCAGAGGGTAAGCATAGTTATCTGCTCGTCGTTTGTGAATTTGGTGCGGTTTGCCTTGTCGTAATCCTGCAATATCGCGCCTATCGGCAGCATATCCGCGTCCGGGAAATGCCCCGCGCCCGCGTGTACCGACCATTTTTCGGCGCGCTCGAACATCGCGTACAGCAGCTCCCACTTATCCCAGAAATCGTCGGTAATTCTCCACATATTGGAAATTCTTTTGTACAGCTCCGCCTTTTCGAGCAGCGCGGGACCCGGCGACAGGCTCAGCACCATTTCCCGACCGCAGCTATGGAGCGCCTCGCTGAGCATAATAAGCTCATCTTCCTCGTGAGGGAGCTCGCGGCAGATGTCGTCGCACTTGACGAAGTCCACGCCCCACGACTTGTACAGCTCGAAAATGCTGTCGTAGTACTCGCGCGCGCCGTCCTTTGACGGGTCGACGCCGTACATATCGGTATTCCACGCGCATATGCTCGCGGTCTTGGCTATCTCGCGGGCGGTCTTGTCCGTGCCCTTGATCTTACAGTTTCCGTGGACAGCTTGGCGGGGAATGCCGCGCATTATGTGGATACCGAACTTCAGCCCGAGCGAGTGGACGTACTCGGCAAGCGGCGCGAAGCCATTTCCTTCCTTTGACGACGGGAAGCGGTTCTCGGCGGGCAGAAGCCGTCCGTATTCGTCCATACACAGGTCGGCAAACGGGCGGTACTCGTGCGACTTTGCGTTCGGCTCGTACCACTGTATATCGACTACTATGTACTCCCAGCCGTATTTTTTCAGGTGTGAAGCCATAAACTCCGCGTTTTTCCGCACAGTCTCCTCCGTGACGGACGCTCCGTAGCAGTCCCAGCTGTTCCAGCCCATAGGCGGCGTTTTTGCAACCATTATTGTTACCTCCGATTTTCAATTATTTAACTTTTTGTTGATCATTATGCGTATAATACCATAGGTATTACAGCTTATCCGCATAGTACGCGAGAATAAGCTCGGTAACCCGTCCGTAGCTCAGACCTCCGTCGGCTACTCCCTGCACCTTGATAAAGCTGTCGTTGACCGAGCTTGAGACCTCGGACACCGAAACCGAGGTATTGCCGACCTTAACTTCGACCTCGTGGTCGCGTATGTACTTGTTTTCGGCGTTAAAATCGGCGACCATTTCGGGGGTAAGCATATCGTATGCCTGCCGCCACATATCAATATCATAAGAAAACAGCGCGTTGGAGCAGTACTTGAACGCCTGCATATAGCCCGAATAGCGGAACTCGGGGTACTCGCTGTTAATGCAGGACAGGAACGCGAGGAAGTTGCACTCGTTCTCAAACGCGATACCGCGCGAGTGCGCGCTTTCGTGAGCGGCGGTGTACGGAATTGAAAAGTCGGGCTGGGCGGTGTTTACATTGCACTCCGCGAAGAACGGGAAGTACATTCCCGTTATGTGCGTGTACGACCACGGCTCGGAGAGCATAACGGGCTTCTGCCGCCATATCGCCGTCCACAGGAACGGGTATTCGCCGACCAGCTTGTCGTAGCCGCTGCCCGTGCGGGTGAGCTCCTTGTAAATGCTTTCGGAAAAGCGCATACAGCCGTTTTCGTCGGTCTCGAGCTCCTTGTGAGCCTCCGCCGCGCCCTTGGCGAGTTCCCCGCATACCGCGAGCAGGAACTCGGGAGTTTTCTTCGAGGTATCGAGCTCCATTATTTGTTCCACGGGATAACGGTAATAATTCGCGCCGTGGCAGACCATATACAAAAGGCTCGCGAACGAGAGAAATCCGCACAAAAACCGCCCCGCGCCGAGCAGCGTCTTTCCGCGCTTTTTGCTTTTTTTCAGCTTGACGATAAGCAGTACGATAAGGAATATCACCAGCGGCACAGCAAGCACGACCAGCAGCTCCGTAAGCGAGATCGGGATAATGGACGTGACAAACCCTATCGGCACGGTGATCATCTTGAACAGTCCGCGCGAGCAGACATACTCGGTAAACGCGGGGAAATACGGCAGTATAAAATACATTGCCGCCGCCAAGATCAGAGGAATAAATATCCATACTGCTTTAATAAACTTTTTCATAGTCTGTCAGTCTGTCCTTTCGGTAGAATTTCACAAGTTTTTTTGTTAGAATTTCACAAAAAAACATAAAAATTTTGACTTTTGGTGCGTTTTGTGCTAAAATAATAAGTGGATAAATCATTCTCGGAAGAAGGTGATCTCAATGAGGTTTTCAGAAACCGAAAACGATTGGCGCTCCGAATATCTCAGGGATATTGAGGTCGCCAACAATGAGCTTATCGAAAAGAGTTTTCTCGCCGATCCGAAATCCGTGATCTGCGATATATACGTCCTGCCCTCGCGCAATCACCAGACCTTTTACGGAAAGCTGACGGCGGAGCGGGGATTTTATAAGATAATTTTTGCCAAAGCGTTACAGAACTCGATGTGGTTTTCCGAGCCTATCTATATGTACCGTTTCGAGGAATCCAAGCGCTTTGAGAACCACCCGATGAAAAAAGGGCGCATAGTCTGCCGCGCGAAGTTGATGGACAAGTCGCTGATAAAACGTCTGCTGCTCGCGGTCGAAAAACTCTCGGAGAACCAGCCCGACGCGGTCACGCCGACGCTCGACGCGGTGTTCACGGCGGTGAGAATATACGAAAACGGAGTTGTTTCGCGGGAAATAATGTATACCGATCCCGAAAAGCTCTCATTCCAAAACGGTGCTGTCGATCCCGAAGCGGCGGCGTTTCTCGGAGAACTTTATCTGTCCATTGAAAAGATAATCGGGATAGGGGATTGAAATATTTTTTAACTATCCGTAATAGAAAGCGCATTTATAACTTATGGTCAACGCTCGCCCCTGCGCACTGATATGCAACTTTAATTATACCATAATTTCAAAACATTGTCAACGCTATAAAATTCAAAAAGCGAAAGAGCCGTTCTTTCGCTTTTTTGAATATTCGGTTGAAAATTTTGCCCGAAACCCTGCTCTTAAATTCTCCGCGCATACACGATTTTACGCGTTCGGAAGCTCCCCGCTGAGTTTAAAGCGCATATCTTTAAGCGCAAGCCCGCTTCCGCCGAAGTACAGTCTGCACACCAGAAAACGCGAGTACATATTGACGGGGCGTTCTATCTCGCTCCACGCGCCGTTTGTGCCGTTGAACGTGAACACCGCAGACGGGAATCCCGTTGTGAACAGCGTTACGGGGCTTTGCGCCGTCGCGCTGAGATCGGACTTCGCCGTGAGCGTGACCGTGTATCTGCCCGGCATATCTACGTCCACCGCGAAAACATACGACGTTCCCTTGTCGGTGCATACGCCGTCGAGCGGCAGGATAAGCTCGCCGTTTTTGGTCGGGTGGAACACCACGTCCGCCGCGTCATAGCTGTCGTCCTCGTAGGGTCGGTTGATTATCTCGATCTCGGGAGCGGTACCGCGCAGGCGCGCCATTGCGCGGCTTCCCGTCAGCATACGGCAGATGTTGGCTGCGTTGCGCTGGAGCTCTCCGCGGGTGAGCGTTCCCGCTTCAAGCGAGGACAGGGTATTATCGTCCGTAAGGTTCTGCGAGGAATCCGAGCACACCATATAAACATCGTTCTGCGCCCTTGCCATAGCCGCGAAATTATTGCCGCGCGGCGCTTCTCCGCGGTCGTTGATAACGCTCCACCAGTCGGTCATAACGAAGCCGTTGAAGCCCCATTCGCCGCGCAGGATAGTCGTGCAGAGATCGTAGCTTCCCGCCGTCCAAAGCCCGTTGAGCGAGCCGTAGGTCGTCATAACGGTAGTCGCGCCGCCCTCCTTGACTGCGATCTCAAAGCCTCTGAGGTATATCTCGCGGAGAGCTCTCTCGGAGATAACGCTGTCGATGGAATGCCGCCCGGTCTCCTGATTGTTGCCCGCGAAGTGCTTTATAGTACCCGTTACGCCCGTGCGGTGCAGTCCGCGGAGCTGAGCCGCGGCGATCTTTCCCGTAACGAGCGGATCCTCGCTGAAATACTCGAAATTTCTTCCGTTGAGAGGGTGACGGTGGATATTCATTCCGGGACCGAGCAGACACTCAACGTTGTTAGCCGCGACTTCCACGCCCGCTATCGCGTACAGTTCTTCGGCAAGCTCGGTGTTGAACGTGCAGGCGAGAAGCGTGCCGTTCGGCAGACTGAACGCTTTTGTGCCGCAGTCCAGTCTCATTCCCGAAGGTCCGTCGTCGCAGCACCCCGCGGGTATGCCGAACCCCGCGAGCGCGTCCGTAACGCCGCCGAACGCGGCTGCCGTCCCGGGAGTTACCTTGGGACTTCCCATGCCCTCGCCGCGTATAATGCAGGAGAGGTCATAATCGGAGAACTGCGCGATAAATTCGTCCATGGTGCGCTTTCCGTCGGCAACGTCGGCGAGCTTTATGCCCTTGCCGCCCGTCTGCGGTATCTCTTTCGGGAGATTTTCCGCGCGGCGCTTGTCCATATCGACGGTCGCCGTGGGAACGCTCTCCGTTATCGCTTTATAGCCGCTGCCGTCGGGCTCGGGCTTTATCCTCTCGAACGGAAGAACGGGAGCGCAGGCTTCGGTAAGTTTCTTTACGACAACGGTCTCGCTTTGAACAAAGCCGAAAACCTCAGCCGCCGAACGCACGTCCGTTCCCGCGTAGAACGTAAACGTGCCCGCCTCGCGGACATAACACGATTTGTTGCCGGTAACTCCGCTGTCGTCATAGCTTGCCAGCTCGTCGAGAGCTATCTCAAAATGCAGGGTTTGTTTCTCGGCAGGGGAGAGGGCTTTCGTTTTCCCGAACGCGCAGAGACGGCGCAAGGGACTGCCCAGCTTGCCCTGCGGCGCTTGGAAGTACACCTGAACGACCTCTTTGCCCGCACATTCGCCGACATTTTTTACGGTAACGTCGAGTTTTATCAAATTGTCCGAGCTATTGCACTTGGTCGTCAGCTCGAATTTAGTATACGAAAGTCCGTATCCGAACGGATACAGCACCTTGTCCTGCGCGAACGTCTCAAAATAGCGGTAGCCGACGTATACGTCCTCGCAGTAGAACTCGCGCTCGGTATTGCCGAAATGTGCCGCCGAGGGGTAGTCGGAGACGTTTTCCGCTATCGTGTCGGTCAGCTTTCCGCTCGGGCTCACCTTGCCCGTCAGCACGTCCGCCGTGCCGAGACCGCCGACCATTCCGCCCTGCCACGCGTACAGAACCGCGTCGGGCTTGACCTCGCTTACAAAGCTCATATCGACGATACCGCCGACGTTCAGCAGAACGGTCATTTTTTTGAAGTATCTGCGCACCTTTTTGAGCATATCAAGCTCCGTCGAGGTCAGACGGTACGAGCCCTCGGTGTCGGTCTGATCCTGCTCCTCGCCCGCGGTCCTTCCGATAATGCAGAGCGCCGCCGCGGACTTCTCTGCCGAACGCGCCGCCAACTCATCGGACAGCGGCATTTCCTCCTGTGACCACGGCTCTCCGCCCCAGCCCACGCCCGGGTCGAACGGGTGAGACTTCTCCCACTCGGCGTACTCCGCGCGGAGCTCCTCGTTGAGCGGGATACCGCATTCCGTAAGCCCCTCGGTGATATTCCACACCTTGTCGACGTTTACCATTCCTCCCGAGCCGGTGCCGCTCTTGTAATAATGCTCCTGAATACGTCCGAAAACCGCAAGATTTTCATCTTTTTTCAAAGGAAGCACGCCGTTGTTCTCCAACAGCACTATGCCCTCCGCGACCGCCGAGCGAGCCGCCGCGATATATTTGTTCCAGTCAAGAATTATTTTTTCCATCGAAAGCCTCCTAAAAAGTTCGCTTTTACAGTATCTGTATTTTTAATTATACAACATTAACGGAGAAAAAGCAATATATAAAAAATAAAAGAACGCCCAAAGATGACCCGAGCAGATAAAAACAGACATTGACAAAAATGTTCTCCTATGGTATAATAAGGGAAAATATCCCCGTTTTCGGAGTGTTAAAACTATTTTTAAGGAGTGTTTTTATGAGAAAGAATTTTGGAGCTAAACCGTGGTTCTATCCGCTTCCCGTACTGATAATCGGCACCTATGACGAGAATGGAACGCCGGACGCGATGAATGCCGCGTGGGGCGGCTTGTACGACGCGAATATGGTGGAGCTGTGCCTCAGCGAGGGTCACAAGACCACCCGCAACATCAAGGCAAAGGGCGCGTTTACCCTCAGCTTTGCGGACGCGGCGCACGTTGCCGCGTGCGATTATGTGGGGATCGTTTCCGCGAACGACGTTCCCGACAAAATGACAAAGGCGGGATTTACCGTCACAAAGAGCGAATTTGTTGACGCGCCCGTCATCAACGAGCTTCCCATGACCTTGGAGTGCAAGCTCGTAAAAGTTACCGAGGACGGCAATATTATCGGCGAGATAGTCAACATCAGCGCCGACGAGAGCATTCTCGGCGACGACGGCGTTATCGACGTTTCCAAGCTCCGCCCCATAGCGTTTGAGCCCGTAAAGAACGGCTACCACGTTCTCGGCGAGCGCGTAGGAAACGCGTTCAAAGACGGTAACGCCTTAAAATAAGGAATAAAAAAGATCGGGCTTGGCGGCTCGATCTTTTTGTTTGGTCATACCACAACGTCCACACTTTCCGCCGTTCCCGTGACTACGCGTATCTCCAGACGGTGCGGCAGACATACTATCGGCACCGCTCCTCCCGATATTGCGCCCGTGCGCACGCATACCTTGTCGGGGCAGTCCGCTTCCGTGACCGAGACCGCCCCGTCTCTTACGGTCACGGTATTGTGACCGTTTCCGCAGTCCACGATGAATTCACATTCCTCCGATAGGGAGACGGTTTTCAGCAGTTCGCCGTTAAGATATATCTCGGCGGCGGGGTTCTCGCGCGGTATATTGCGCATTATCAGCCACGCGGCAATTCCCGCCGCCGCTATCAGCGCCGTTATCACCGACGCTGTTATAATTTTCCTGTTCATCGATTTTTCCCCTGTACAAAAACTTCCCCGTTTATCCCGCGGCGTGAGGTGCAATGCCGCAGATTAAACGGGGATAATATTGTGTTTTTATTCGATAACGCAGTCCGCTTTGTAACCGCTTTCGGTCTTTTGCAGCTTGACCGCGCAGGAATAATACGCCGTTCTTCCGTCAAAGCTGCCCGCGTTGATATAAAGCGTGCCGTTAGCGCCCGTTTCCGTTTCCTCGGAAATAACGAGCACGGTATCGGAGAGGTTGATGGAATATATCCGACCGCTTGTATATTCAAGGGTCTCGCCCTCGCCGACAGCGCAGCGCGCCTTTAAGCTTTCCGCAGCGGTATCGCTGAAGCAGTGCGCGATAAGATTTTCAAGCGCCGCCTTATCGGTAATGCCGCAGCTTTCGCAAAGTCCGCACGCAAGGGCATTCTGCAAGCCGACTGCCGCGTTGACCGCCGCGCGCATATCCATAGACGCGTTCTCCTCGGGAACCTCGTATGTCAGATAATCGTTCTTGGCTCTGTCGGTATAGATACCGTTGACGATACGGACCGCGCCGTTTTCGGCAGCCGCCATATAGTACTGCGAAAGGCTGCGTTTGAAGTCGAGCTTCGAGATAACGGAAATTCCGCCGCTGGGGGTCTTTTCTCCGTTATTTATCGTATAATAGCCGTCTGCGCCGAGGAAGCTGTGCTTTGAAACGCCGAACTGAACATTGGAGTCGGCGATCGAAATAAGAGCATAGCTTGCGGGATCGAACAGCAGATCTATCATACCTCCGCTGATGACCGCGTGAGTAAACGCGGCATTGTGAGTAATGTCATACTTGCCCTGGAGACTGCCGATAAAGGTCGGCTCTTCCGAGGAGTAAGCGTTATACAGCAGCAGGTCGCTTCCCGAATAAGCCGCGAAGTATACGCTTGCCGTGCCGCCTATGCCGTAATTCGCGGCGATAAGCGAAAACGCCGTCGGGCTGCTGTACAGGGTCTTTACGTTAGCCTCGTCGAAGCCGCCGTCGCAGATCACCAGCTCGTAATTATCGTTTTTAAATACGTTAAGCGCCAGAATACCCGTTTCCTCGTTGTACGCTATATCGTAAACGATACCCGCGCCTATCGCGCTTTCAAGAGAGACAACGTTTATCTTTCCGCTGTTCGCGTCGACATCGTACAAATTTCCGTCGCTGCCGAGCGCCAGCAGCCGTCCGCCGTTTTCCGCGATCCAGAATACCGTGGTATCCGCGCACTCCTGCGATACCGCAAGAACCGCCTCGCCGCCGGTGACCGTATACAGACGAATGTCGTTTTCGGTGCGGACATAAAGCGTGTTATCGTTAAGGAAATAAGCCTGTTTTGCGCCCATATCCTCGGTGAGATAAGAAAATCTCCCGGGGTCAAAAGGCAGCTGCGCGTCGTCGGACAATGCCATAAGCACATCTATCGGTATCATCGGCGACGATATGTTTTCATTGTGAGCGACCGCCGGAGAATATCCGCCGTCCACCGCCGAGATATGGTTTTCTATCTCGTAAACGGGAGGCGCGGTCGGTTCGCTGACGTTGTTATCGGACGAACTCGACTCGGGCAGCTCGGTCGAGCTGTTTACGGTGCTCACGCTGCTCGTGCTTTCGTTGTCGGTGCTGCTGTCGGAGATAACGTCCGAGCTCTGCGAGCTGTCGCCGCTTATATCGCCGACAACGCTGCTGTTATCCGTAACTATCGGAACGATAAGCTCCGGAGTATCATTATTATTGATTATTTCCACGGCAAGAACGAGACTGTCGCTCTGAAGCTGCGACATCAGATAACCCGCGCACCTTATTTTAGCGCCCGTAATTCCGCTGATACCGTTTCCATTGAACAACGCTCCTACATTATCTATGCCGACGATAGCCGTACCGTCCTCCATATACAGCGCTTTAACGGGAACGCTTCCCTCCGAACGAGCCAGCAGAACGCGTTGGACTTCCGCCGAAGAAACCGGTCTCTCAAAGCTGACAAGAACATCGAACAGCTCTTTAGAGCTTTCGTTATCGCGGGCTTCTTCCTGACCCTTCTTGATACGTTCCTCGTTGGACAAAGCCGCATACGAACTTCCCACGGTGATCCCGTCGATAACATTGCGTTTGTCAAGACGCGTTGCGGTAATAGTTCCGACCGTAACCGCAACGGCTGCGACTGCCGCAGTCATTCCTATATAGATCGGAAGCGGCTGCCTGCGCAAATAGTTCCCCGTGAATTTTCCTTTTTTCGCGTTGGTATATATCTTGTTCTTATCGAACGTGTAATTTTCCATAATTTCCCTGTAAAAATCCCGTTTATCCACAAGTCAGCCCCCTTTCCATAAATATTCACTCAAAAATCACAACTTAAACTTTTTCTTTTGCCGCTCGATAGTGCGGTACAGCTTGGTTTTCACCGTAGACAGCTTCATATCCATTGTCTCGGCTATTTCGTCAAGCTTCATATCGCAGACGAAATACAGATAAAAAATTCTCCCCACTGTTTCGTCCTTTTGCATAATATCATCGAATATTTCCTTGGCGAGTATCTTGTTGTGTATTACCTCGTCAAAAAGCGGTTCTTCGCGTGCAAGCTCCGCTTCGAGAGCGGCTGATTCCTCGTCGGAAAAATCCGAAAGATTTTTTACTCTTTCGCGGCGTTTGATGAAGCCCGATAAAAAGCTCCTGCACTCAAACTTCGCGATATTTATCAGAAACGCCTCAACGGATTCTATATCATCGTATCCCTTTTCGGAAATGCGCTTGTAAAAACGCGCATAGATATTCTGAATAATGTCCTCCGCGTCCTGAAAACGCGAGGCGTGACTAAGTACAAACCGCGAGACGGTATTGAACGTTTGCGCATATGAATTGTTAAAATATAAGTCGATCTCGTTTTTATCCAACGGCGTTTCACCTCGCTTTTCGGGTTTCACGCGCTCCGCCGTCCGCTGTATGTGTCATATATGAAGTCAGCGGAATTATCCAAAAAGTTTCAATAGTTTGTCAATTTGAACATTATTTTTGCGAAGCACACATAAATTCACACCATACGCATTAAATGGTGTTTTTATAACAAGCCGCGTTGTCGGGGGTAAATACAAACAGTATATTTGGTGCTGAATACAACTCAAAGTTAAAAAACGGCAAAATAAATACCTTATTACATATTATAACACATAATGTTTTTTTTGTCAAATTTCTTTAATCGTCTTTACAAAATTATTGGATTGTGATATAATTATAGTGTTAGGTAGTATGTTATGGTAAATCGGAATATAGAGAGGTAAAATGAAAAGAGCTTCATATTGGGACGAATCGTGGAACAAGTATTGGGATAAAGCCCATATTAAAAATCCAAATGATTATGAAGTAGCAAGAGTGATCATATATGCACCGGATGAAAGCGATCTTCATGAAATAACGTTGCACTGTATAAAGACATTGAACAATAATGGTTCATGGGATTTTGAAATTGAACGCATAAAAAATGATTGCAAAAATATTGTTACTTTTAAATATAATGGCACAATAACAGCTTTAGATGCTATTTCAGAGTTGAATTTCCATTGCGATCATTCTATAAAATGGGAGCATATACAGCAATGAAAAACTAATTTAGTAAGTTGATCTTACAAACAAACGGAGGTAATATAAAATGTTAAAACCTTTTTCCAATAAGGTATCGGGGCTTGCTCCGTCCGCAATACGCGAGATATTGAAGTTCACCGCCGATCCCGAGGTGATAAGCTTTGCCGCGGGCAATCCCGCTCCCGAGGCGTTCCCCGTGGAGACTATCGCGAAGCTCTCCGCGGAGATATTCGCGAGCGAGCCGGTAAACGCGCTCCAGTACTCCGTGACCGAGGGCTATATGCCGCTCCGCAAGTGGCTGGAGAGCGATCTCCGCGCCAAGGGAATGTTCGCGGACAACGATATGGTCATAGTGACCGCGGGCGCTCAGCAGGCTATCGAGGTCACCGCGAAGATACTCTGCAACGAGGGCGACGTTATCCTGTGCGAGGACCCAAGCTTTATCGGCTCGCTGAACGCGTTCAGGAGCTACGGAGTGCGGCTCGTGGGAGTTACCGCCGACAAGGACGGCATTATCCCCGAACGTCTCGAGGAGGCTCTTAAAGCCGAGCCTAATACGAAATTCCTCTACACTATCCCGAACTTCCAGAACCCGACGGGCAATACGACCACTCTCGAGCGCAGGAAAGCGGTGCTGGAGCTCGCCAAGAAATACGGAATTTACATTCTTGAGGACAACCCCTACGGCGACCTCCGCTTTGCGGGAACGCCCGTCGAGAGCTACAAATCGCTCGACACTGCGAACAACGTGCTTTACGCGGGAACGTTCTCCAAGGTGCTCGCGCCCGGGCTTCGGGTGGGTTATTTGTGCGGAATTGCCGAGCTTGTTCAGAAAGCGGTGGTAGGACTGCAAACCAGTACCGTCCACACCAACATATGGGCGCAAATGCTCGCTCACCGTTTTGTTACGACCGTTGATTTCAACGAGCATTTAAAGCGTCTGCAAGGCATTTACCGCACGAAATACAAGCGCATGGCGGACGCCCTGCACGCGTGTATGCCCGACTGCGTGACCTACTCCGAGCCCGAGGGCGGACTGTTCATCTGGGCGGATATTCCCGATAAATACGATATGAACGCGTTCTGCACCGAAGCCGTACATAAAAAGGTCGCGGTCGTTCCCGGAAACGCTTTCCTCGCGGACGAGAACGGAGTTTCGCACTCGTTTCGACTGAACTTCTCCACGCCCACCGACGAGCAGATCGACAGGGGAGTGGAAATTCTCGGAAAGTGCGCTGCGGAGTTCTTCAAATGATCGGAAGCGAAGTTTTAAAAATTCTCGAAACGGCAGCCGCGATCGACGGGGATTTTAAGGTATTCGGCGCGTCAAAGCACAAATACCGTTTGAACGCTCCGGTCTCCGCCGATTTTGTGAGGAACGCCCAGGAACAATACGGGTTTACGCTGCCCGAGGATTATTTTCGGTTTATTACGGAGATAGGAGACGGCGGCGCGGGCGAGGACTACGGGCTGTATTCCTTTAAGGAGTACATAACGAAAAATAACCCGGGTTACGAAAAGGAACGGCAGGGCTTGAAGCTGCCGCTTGAAATAAGACCGATGACCGATGAGGACGGAAAATATTCGGGTCTTGCACCGGAATTTTTCAAAAGCAACCGCGAAAAGTGCTTTTTCGATCCTCATTATTATGACGACGATAATGACGGGTTTTCCGACGGCTGTCTCACGTTGGGAACGCGCGGATGCCAATACGACTTCGTGCTGGCGCTCTCGGGCGAACACAGAGGACGCGTATTCGATATCGACAATGAAGGCGGTTTTGTCCTGATTGCGGATAGCTTCGAGGAATTTTACAGCCGTTGGCTCGATAAAATTTCCAATGTCGACCGGCTCAAAGGGCAGATCGAATTTTGGACAAATCTAAGGAAACACTGATCTAATGGCGTTTTCCACGCCGGAGGCGGGGAAAGCTGCATAAAATAAATATGGGAGATCATATATGGAACAAGAACAGAAAAAGAAAATTTTAAGTCTCATCCAGCCCACAAACACGCCGACTATCGGCAACTATTTCGGCGCGATGTGCAACTGGATAAAAATGCAGGAGGAGTTCGACTGTACCTACGGTATCGCCGATCTGCACTCGCTGACGGTAAGGCAGGATCCCGTTAAGCTCCGCGCGCAGATAAAGGAAAGCTACGCGCTGCTTATCGCTTCGGGGCTCGATCCCGAGAGGTCGACGCTCTTTGTGCAGAGCCATAATCCCAACCACTCGGAGCTTGCGTGGCTGCTCAACTGCTACACCCAGTTCGGCGAATTGTCCAGAATGACGCAGTTCAAGGACAAATCCGCAAAGCACCCCGACAACATCAACGCGGGTCTGTTTACCTATCCCGTGCTTATGGCGGCGGATATTCTGCTGTATCAGGCGGATATGGTGCCGGTCGGGGTAGACCAGATGCAGCACCTGGAGCTCGCGAGAAACATCGTACAGCGCTTCAACGGCGTTTACGGAGACGTTTTCACAATGCCCGAGGGCTATCTCACCAAGGCTACGGCGAAGGTCATGTCGCTCCAGGATCCGACAAAGAAGATGTCCAAGTCGGACGAGAATGTCAACGCGTCCGTCTCGGTGCTTGACGACCGCGACACGATAATCCGCAAGTTCAAGCGTGCCGTCACCGACAGCGAGACCGAGGTCTGCGCTCGCGAGGGCAAGGACGGCATTATCAACCTGATGTCTATCTACGGCGGCGCGACGGGTAAGAGCTTCGAGGAGATCGAGGCGGAGTTCAAGGGCAGGGGCTACGGCGACTTCAAGCTCGCGGTCGGCGAGGCGGTCGCGGACAAGCTCGCGCCTATGCAGGAGGAATACAAGCGCCTTTCCGCCGACAGATCGTACATCGAGACCTGTATGAAGCAGGGCGCGGAAAAGGCGTACAAGGTCTCCCGCAAAACTCTGCAAAAGGTTCAGAAAAAGGTCGGGTTTGTCGTTTTCTGATTTGCGGTCTTGCCTGTTGTGGAAAACGGCGAAAAATCGCTTGCGGCAAATGATATTATTGTGTAAATGCACAAAAATTCGGTAAAAATAAAAATATTACTTGCAATTTGACGCAATTTCTGGTACAATATTATTTGTTACTGAATAAAATACTGATCGGAAGGACGGTGTTATATAATGGCTAAATGTGAAATATGCGGAAAGAGTGTTTCTTTCGGAATCAAGGTATCTCACTCTCACAGACGCAGCAACAGAACATTTAAACCGAATGTTAAAAAGGTAAAGGCTGTCGTAAACGGAACTCCTTGCAGAGTTAATGTTTGCTCGCGCTGCCTGCGTTCCAAGCTCGTTCAGAGAGCAGGTTAATTCGGAATAAACTAAGGGCGCAATATTATACGCCCTTTTTTATTTTCACAAAAAGAACGGCTGCCGTGTTTCTCGCGGCAGCCGTTTATATTTAATAGTAGTAGCCGCTGAGCCTTTCCTCAAGCTCTTTGCGGTTTTCCTCGTCAATGCCGTCCCAGTAGGTCTTGATCTTTTCGACCTCGACCTCGTGGTTGCCCGAGCAGTATTCGGGGATATTGGACTTTCGGTAGTAGCCGACGTCGGTGCTCGTACATTTGGGAGAAGCGATCAGACCCGTTTCGGTGCAGTACCTGCGCTCCAGTACCGAGGAGTCGGGAGTGAACTTGCTTATCACCGACGTGTCCTCGATCTCCGACATTATGTCGTACCAGACCTGCGAGGGGTATCTGTGCGAGCCGTCGCCGTTGTAGATAAAGTGGTTGTTTTTGTCGTAGCCCATCCAGACTACGCCGATATAATGCGGCGTACAGCCGACGAACAGCAGATTGAGGTCGTCGTTTGACGTACCCGTTTTGCCGATAACTTCTACGTTATCGAGGTTGGCGTAACGACCCGAACCCGATGTAGTGGTGATTACCGTGCGGAGCAGTCTGTTTGCTACCCACGCCGCGTCGCTGTCGACTGCCTGCGTGCCGTAGAAATTCTGCTGTAAGACAACGTTGTCCTTGCTGTCGAGAACAC
>JAAVID010000035.1 GCA_014799395.1 Oscillospiraceae bacterium
ACGAGACCCAGCCCCCTCTTTCCCGAAGGGTGTCCTCTTGCACCGTGCGACGACATAGAAATTAAAAGAAACGAACCCACCGCTGACAACAAATAAAACCTTGCACCCGAAGTTAGTGTGGAAAAAAATTCCACATAATATGATAAGGAGTCAACCTGCAATACAAATTCCCGCCTGCGCCTAAGCGCAACAATTTTTGGAAAACAATCCTAATGACCCTTGACTTTTCGGCAAAATTATTGTATAATATTACTATACTGTATTTTTATGCGCAGTTAGAAAAATAATTCTGCCGCATAAAAAGTTAAAAATTATCTTTAAACCTTACAGTGAAAAGTTAATAATTATAATCCAATCAATATTGGGAAATGGGGTGTGTGTATAATGGATAACGAAAGGCTTATCGATTGGCTGAAGCCCGACAGGATAATGAAGCTGTACAAGGGCAGAAAAACGCGCTTCGGCACGAAAAGACTTTACGTTGTGGGGATAGGAAAAAACGGCACGGAATGCCTTATGCGGTGCAAGCATATCGCCGAGAACCGCTATAAGACGGACGATTCCAAAATACGCTTTCTCGCCGTGGGCGAGGATAAAATGCTCGACGAAGCCGAGTTCTGCGGGAGCGTTCTGCGCGATTCGGAAAAGCTCCGCGTAGTTCCCGACGACGCTATTTACAATTACCTCAACGCCCCGGAGACTTTGCCCGAGACCGCCCGCGCGTGGTTCGACGAGGGGCTTAAAAACTACACTCCCGCCAAGCCCGCTTACGGCTTGCAGAAGCGGCAGTGCGGGCGCGTGGCGTTATTTCATTACATCAACGATATTCTGAAAATTTTCGGCGACGCTATCTCCGCGTTCGGGGGAAGCGCCGCTCCGCTCGACATCGTGGTAACGGGCAATATGGGCGACGCGTTCTTCGGCGGTATGGTGATCGACATCGGGTATATCCTGAAATCGCTTTTCGAGACCGCCGATTATCCCGTAAAGGTAACGGCGTATATGTTCGCGGGCGATACCGCGAAGCTGTTCGAGAAAGACAACCGCGACCTCGGCAACTATTATGCCAACACCATAGTCACAAAAGCCGAGCTTGACGGCTTTCAGTGCCGCAAAAAGACCTTTTCGCAGAAGTACACGCCGTCGTTCTCCGTGAACACCGACAAGCCGCCGTTTTCCGCGTGCTATATCAACGCCGCGGAGAGCACCTACGAGGAGACCCTGGAGACCGCCGCGCTGAAGATCCTCAGCGAGTGCGAGATAATGTACAAGCGCGACGACGACGCGGATAAGATAATGTCGTACAATATGATGGGAAAGGAACATTCGTTCAGATACCTCGCGTGCGATACCGCCGTAAACGAAATACCTATGGGCAGGATCATGTCCTACCTCTCGGTAAGACTGTTTATGTCGTTCACCGATATGCTGGGCAAGAACAGCGTGAGCAGTATGGAAATGGGCAAGCTTATCGGCAAGCTCACGCCGAACGCGCAGTTCCTCGCGTCTAAGGCGGGCGAGCTGCCCAAGCTCGAGTTCGATGAGGAAAAAAATCCGCTGTTCAGCGTGAAATCTCTGAAAAACGGAATGGAGGCGTCAAAGCGTTACGTCGGCGAAAACGTTGACAGGTTCGCCGAGCTGTGCAAACAGGGCTCGGAGATCGTGCTCCCCGCCGTGTTCGACGAGGTAGTCTCGGTCTGCGAGGAGGCAAAGAATAACTTCGACAAGGGTCCGTTCTACGCCGTTGCGGTCGTGAAGAAGAGCCTTGCGGAGCTGCGCTCGGCTATCGCGAAGATCAAGACCGAAACGGAGGATATCGGCGATACCATGGCGCGCGAGGAGCGCATGGTCAAGGTGTCCTATAAGAAAATAAAGAATTCCCCGACCTTTATCGCCGTCCGTATGACGGAGGAATATATGGCTTGGCTGGAGGAATGGGGCGAGTATAAAAAGACCGAGGTCACGCTGGGTATCGTCAAGGAGTTCTACGATTCTCTTTACGCCAAGATCGACGAGTATTACAAGGTCAACCTGCTGAAAAGCGCGGAGATGTTCGAGGAGATACCCGCCAACAAAAAACGCATACTTACGGGAGAGTCGCGGTACGAGGGCTTCGGCGTGACCGACGCGTTCGACATTCTCGCGCCCGAGATAAAGAGCGCGCTCGACAAGCTGGTGGACGACCTGCCCGAGAGCACGCGGCTCATGGCGTTCAAGCGCTCCAACCTGATGAACGCGGACAATGGCGACGAAACGCACTTCCCGAGGGAGATCGTGCGTATCGCCGAGTCCTGCTTCTCGGGCTTCTTCGACCAGAGCTACGACGGGTTCTGCAAGTTTTTCGGTATCGAGAAGTCGGCGGCGGCTGCGCTCGGCGAGTGCGTTGAGCGCGTCGGCGTGAAAACGCCCGCCTTCGACGAGCCCGCGCTCACAAGGATAATCTGCCCCAAGGACGCGCCCGCGGGCGAGCTTGCGCCTATCCGCGCCGTCCACAAGGGGATAAGCGACCTCTGGAACGACTCCGCCGCCGACCGCGCGGTAACGGTCGTTCAGATAAAGGGCAACGTCACCCTTAACGAGTTCAGCGGCTACGAGCAATGGGAAAATATGCGCTACGCTTATGTCAACGATTCGCTGAAAAAGCACGGTATTCACATTTTCAGATAAAATTTAAATCAAACAGACAAATAATCGGGTTTCGTAAACTCGGCGGTTGGGGGCGGAGCCCCCACACCCCCCTCTCCCCATCTCTTCAGAGATGTTTTGTCTGCAATTTATTACAATTTAAGGATAACTATGGAAGATAATGAAAATTTAAACGACCTCGCGAGCGGACAGGAGTTCGTGAGCGGGCAGAAAATAGTCGTCGGAGACCCCGACGAGGAGCCCGAGAACCTTAACGAGTTCGACAACGCCGTCGCCGGAACGGTAAAGGGGCGCGGCAAAAAAAAGCGCGAGGTCGCGCTCGTCTACGACAGATATTACGAAAAGACCCCGAGGACAAGATTTATCCTCGGGGCAAAGGTGCTGTTCTGCTGCGCGCTGAGCGTGTGCTCGATGATGTTCGTGCTGTCAAATCTCGATATGCCGATAGATATGCGTATGGCGGCGCTGGTCTGCTTTGGCTGTACGGCGGCGTTTTCGGCGCTGTTTTTGTATGTGCGCAAGACCGTGGTGCTTCCCGTGGCGGTGCTGGTGTGCAGCGTGGTGGTGTGGCATAACAAGGATCTGTTCTGGGATAAGCTGTCGTGGTTTACCGACGCGATGATACTCCAGCTTGACGGCAGACTTATGCAGACGCGTGAGCAGATAACCCACAAGCTGCTGCTCCCGAGCAGCGCGAGCGGCACAAACAGCATTATCGACCCGTTTTACGCGGACAAGCTGGTTTTCGGCATAGTGCTGGTTTGTATGCTTTATTCGATGATCGTCTCGGCTTCTATGTTCAGAAAGCCGCACGTTATGCCGATACTTATCGTGTTTCTGGCGATGTGGACGCCGCGTATGATAGCGGAGCGTATGCTGTTCAACCTCTGGCTGATACCGACCGCGGCGCTGTTCGCAGGAGCTATGTGCATGACTATCTCGCAAAAGGACGGTCTGGCGATACGGCAGGGCTTCGCACACTCCTACCGCGGGATAGTCGCGCGCAACGAGCATTTGTTCAATATGCGCACGGAGAACTCGGCGTATATGCGCAAAACGGCGCTGCGCGGCGCGTACAACTCGAAATACTTTACGCTGGCTATGTGCTCGTCGGCGCTGTTTCTCGCGGCTATCGTCTCGGCGAACGCTATTGCGGGAGACTCGCGCGGCATTGACTACTCCAAGCTGTACGCGTATCTGGCGGAGCTCGGGAGCTCGGGCTTCGGCGTGACCTCGCCGTTTAAGTCGGGACCCGTCTCGGAGTACTTCACGAACCCGAACAAGTCCGACTTTGATCAGGGCTCGGGGCTGTCGATAACCAACCCCGGGAAAGGCGAGCAGGAGATAATGCGCGTCAAGAACCTCGGCACGCTGCCGATGTATCTGCGCGGCGATATAGGTATGGAATTCGACGGAAAAAACTGGACAAGCCCCGTCGGCGGAGTTCCCAAGCTGTGGGAGCAGAGCCTTCTTGACAAGTGGTTCAGTCCCTCGGAGCTCATCACTTTATATGCTTTTGGCGATCCTTTCGGCATGGAAGATTGTATCGAGAAGGCGGAGCTTTCCATCGACTACCTCTGCGACACGAACATTGTATTTGCGCCCGCGTACATAGACTACTACGACAGCTATGTTGACAACGAGCTTTTCACGGTCTACGGCGACTACGCGATACGCACGACCGAAAAGGCGGGAAAGCTCGGTTCCATGCGCGGCTACGCGTACACGCCCGTTTTCATGGGCATTGAGGATATGGACCGCGCCGAAGCAACAGACGCCGTTCGGAGCGCCGCGAACGTCTATCGCAATTGGTCGCTTTATGCCGATTACGCCATTGACCCCGCAATATATGCGGATTACGTCCGCGAGATCTATATGGGCGTTCCCGAGCAGCTCAAAGAGCCGATAGCGCAGTATATCGTCGACAATCTGCTGGATATTCCCGAGGTCGCCGAGCTTTCGCGGTACGGTTACGGCGACTGCGAAACGGAGTACGCCGCGGCGCTTGCCGTCGCGGACTATCTGCGCGACAACTACGTCTACTCGCTGAACGCCCGGGTAAGCTCGCGCGACCCCGTTATGAGCTTCCTCAACGACACAAAAAGCGGTCACTGCGCGCTTTACGCGAGCTCCATGGCTATGATAATGCGAACGCTGGGCGTTCCCGCGCGGTACTGCACGGGCTTCGCCGCGAAGCCCACCGACAGCGCGGGAGCGGTACTCCGCTCGAAGAACCTCCACGCGTGGTGCGAGGTCTATTTTGACGAGCTCGGCTGGGTGACGTTCGACCCGACAAGCTCCGTGAGCATAGAGGAAGCGCTTAACGGCACGTCGGCTTCGTCGTCGAGCTCGTCCGTCTCCGAAAGCTCGTCGAGCTCGTCAAGCGTTCCCGAAAGCTCCGACAGCGAAGTCCGCGAGCCCTCGGACAGCGTTGAGAGCGGCTTGACCGACAGCAGCGCCGCGGCGGTCGCCGGGGAAAAGGTCGACATTATGCCGTATGTGCTCACGATAGGCGGGATCGCCGCGGGTATCGCCGTTATCGTGTTCGCGGCGTACAGGATACGCCGCTTCGACAAGAACGCGAAAAAGGCAATGCGCAAGTTCTACACCGCGGAAAATTCGCAGTCCGTCTACGCAAGGCTGCTCGCCGTGCTGCGGCTGTGCAAGATAGTCCCGAACGGCGGCGAGCTTACGGGCGACTTCTTCAAGCGCGCGGGCAGAGAGCTCGGCTGCCCGATCTATAAGCATATCGACCTGCTCGAAAGGCTCGCGTTCGGCGGCGGAGAGCTTTCCGACACAGAAAAGGCGACCCTCGCCCGGCTGCTCGAAAAGGTATTCGCCGCCGCAAATAAGAGACTGGGAATTATTGGCAAAACCAGGCTGAGGTTCATTATGACCTCAAAAAAATACCGTTTTTAAAAAAATTTTAAAAAAGGTGTTGATTTCCGTTAAGGAAAATGGTATAATTAAATAAATAGATTTATCAGGAGAGGAATTTCTTATGGCTATGCGATTGATTACGCGTTCGGATTTTGACGGACTGGCTTGCGGCGCACTTTTGCTCTGCGCGGGCGTTGTGGATAGCTGGACGTTTGCTCACCCGAAGGATTTGCAGGACGGTCTTATCCCCGTTACCGAGAACGACTGTCTGGCTAACGTTCCGTTTGTCGAGGGCTGCGGACTGTGGTTCGACCACCACTCCAGCGAGGAGGAGCGCAACCGCTACAAGGGCAAGTACAAGGGCGAGAGCCGCATTACCCCGAGCTGTGCGCGTATTATCTACGAATATTACGGCGGCAAGGAGCGCTTCCCGAATTTCGACGACCTTATGGTAGCTGTCGATAAGGTGGACAGCGGCAACCTCACGCGCGATGAGATACTCAACCCCGAGGGCTGGATACTCGTGGGCTTCCTTATGGATCCCCGCACGGGTCTCGGACGCTTTCGGAACTTTACGATAAGCAATTACCAGTTAATGGAAAAACTGCTTCACTGCTGTTCGTATATGACTACCGATGAAATTCTCGCAATGCCCGATATTCAGGAGCGTATCGAGCTTTACAACGATCAGACAGAGCATTTCAAGGATATGGTACATAAGCACACCCGCGTCGAGGGCGACGTTATCATCACCGATCTGCGCGGCGTAAACCCGATCTACACGGGCAACCGCTTCCTTATCTACTCGCTGTATCCCGAACAGAACATCTCCTGCTGGATCGTCGACGGCAAGGGCGGCAAGGGCTGCTCCTGCGCGGTCGGCTACTCGATACTCAACCGCACCTCTCACGTCAACGTCGGCTCGACTATGCTCAGGTACGGCGGCGGCGGACATATGGCGGTCGGTACCTGCCAGTTCTCCGACGAGGACGCGCCCACAAAGGTTCCCGAGCTTCTTAATGAGCTTGTGAATTACGATAAAATTCACGGGAATGGCTGATTTTGTGAATAAAAAATTAACCGTAGTACATTTTTGTACTACGGTTTTTTTGTGTGTTGAACGTGGTTTATTATTAGCAGCTGCGACAGCTTGGGGGTGCTTCGCACGGCGTTTTGGGCTGCCGCCCAAACCTGCGCAGAGGCTCTGCCTCTGCACTCCGCTTAAGGGGCAAGCCCCTTAAGAATCCCGATTTTTTAGCTGTAAGACTTTACACTAATCTTTCATTTTACATTTTTTACCAGTAACTTGTCGCCGTTTACCGTGAAACTGACCTGCCAATCTCCGAACGCCATTGTGTAAACGCGCTCATCGCTCTGATACTGCGGTCTCGGGTCTTGCGCCAACGTCTCAAGCAAGCCTTGGCGCTTGTCCTCGGGAATGATCTTCAATAATTCCTCGTGGAACTCCACCGTCAGCCGCCCGTCATGCTCCGCGAGCGACCACCCGTTGGACGCTTCGGGAACGCTGTCCGCATACGGCAGATACGGCTTGATGTCGTAGATCGGCGTGCCGTTCATCAGGTCCGCCCCCGTGACCGTCAAGGCAAAGCCGTCGATACTCACGAGCTTGACAACGCTCAGCCCCAGCGAATTCGGACGGAACGGCGAACGCGTCGCGAACACGCCCTTGCGGACGTTCCCGCCCAGTCTCGGAGGGCGGACGGTCGGCGAGAAGCCGTTCGTTTTCGCCTCGGAAAAACCCCAGATAAGCCAGATGTGAGTAAAATCCTCGAGACCGCGCAGGGCGTTCTCATCACGGAATTTCGGCTCGAGAACTATCCTCGACGGTAGGCTCACAAGCCCGCTCTGCCGCGGAACGCCGAATTTTTCCTTAAAATCGTTCTCAATGAACGCAATGGGCTCGATGTTCATAAAACCTCGCTTTAATGCATTTTCTCCAGAATGTCGCGGATAGCCTTTTCCACCTCGTCGACCTCCAGCTTGAACTCGCGTGCCGAGACGCGCGTCGCGCCCGCGCCGAGGATTATCAGCTGCTCCGTGCCGTCCGAGGTCGCCACGCGGACGCGGTTCTCGGCGCTGAGCTTCTGCGCGGTCTTTTCGATGTACATATCGGCGGTCTCGGCTTCGCGCGTGTACACAACCGAGACGTTCCCGTATTTTTCCACCTCGCGCTCGCTTTTGACCTTGTACGCGTCGAAAACCAGTATCAGATTGCAGTTTTTGAACCCCTGGTAATTGCACATAATGTTGATAAGCTGCGCCCTCGCCAGGTCGAGGTTGTCCTTGGCAATTTTTGCCAGCTCCTCCCACGAGAAGATGATATTGTACCCGTCCACGAGCAGAAACTCGGGTCCGCGCTTGGGCGGAGGGAGCTTGGGAATTTTCTCGGCGGCTTTGTCGCGGCGCATTGCGGTGCGGTCGTCGCGCTTTATTTTGCCGTATGTCCGCTCGAAAATTTCCATTAACTCCTTGTCGGTCGCCAGTCTTTGCTTGTACGAATTTATCTCGGTCTGCGTTATCGGCTCGGCGGTTCGTTCACACAATACACTCGGAATGTGCATTTTTGACGGCACGTCATTCCACTTGACCAGATACCCCGCGCCGTGCGAGCAGAACACGCTGTCACAAGAATTTTCAACGTCGTTCTCGAAATTATAACCGATTTTTTCTATGACCTCTTGTGCATTATGACAAGGATAATAACCGTCAAAAAACGTCGTGAGCCGCCCCGTGCCGCGGGTGTAACCGATTACATCTTTCTGATAGCTCCTCATCTCCGAAACGGGACATCTACCCTCAATGACCGAAACGTCCGAGCCGCTTGGCTGAGCGAATTCCGCGCCCATTTGCTGTAAGTCGGTCATAGCGCGCCCGACGTTCGCGGCGGGAATTTCCAGCCGAAATCGGCAGAACGGCTCGAGAAGCACCGACTTCGCGCAGGCTAAGCCCTGCCGAACGGCTCTCCAAGCCGCCTGACGGAAGTCGCCGCCCTCCGTATGCTTGAGGTGAGCGCGTCCCGCCGCGAGGGTTATCTTCACGTCCGTTATCGGCGAGCCCGTCAGAACGCCGACGTGCCGCCGCTCGCGGAGATTTGACAGCGCCAGCCGCTGCCAGTTCTCGTCGAGATTGCGGCAGTCCCGCGCGAACACCACGCCGCTCCCGCGCGGCAGCGGCTCGATAAGAACGTGGACCTCCGCGTAATGCCGCAGCGGTTCGTAATGCCCCACGCCCTCGACCTTTTCGGCGACGGTCTCGCGGTACGCAATGCTCCCCTCGCCGAACGTCACGGACAGCCCGAACCGCTCCGCTATCACGTTTTGCAGCACTTCAAGCTGCACCTCGCCCATTATCGAAACGTGGATCTCGCGCAGCTGCTCCGACCACGAGAACTTCAATTGAGGGTCCTCCTCCTCGAGCTTTTTCAGCTTTGGAAGGACCTGCTGAACGTCCGCTTCGGGAGGAAGCCCGACCTTATAGCTGAGAACCGGCTCTATGACGGGCGCGGCGGCGGTTTTCTGCGAACCGAGCGCCTGCCCCGCAAACGTCCCCGAAAGCCCCGTCACGGCGACCAGCTGCCCCGTCTCGGCGCTGTCCGCGGCGGTGAATTTCGCGCCGTTGTACAGTCGTATCTGAGTTATCTTTTCGCCCGTTTCCGCGATAACGGCGCGGTTTTTCAGCTCGCCGCCGTTTATTTTCATGTGCGTGAGCCGTGCGCCGTTTTCGTCGGCGGTGATCTTGTACACCAGCGCGGCGAAGCCGTCATAGCGTTCGCGCGGCTCGGCGTAACGTTCGAGAAGCTCCAGCAGCCCGTCCACGCCCTCCGACTTCAGCGCCGCCCCGAAGCACACGGGGAAAATGTTCCTCGCCGCGACCGCTTTTGAAATAAGCTCCGGCGGCACCTCGCCGCGATCCAGCAGCGCGTTCATACAGTCCTCGTCGAACTCCGCGCAGACCTCCCCGGCATTATCCGAGAAGTCGGCGAAGCGCGTGTCGAGCTTGTGCAGGTCGTCCAAAATTTCCGCCCTCGATTTGTGCGAAATATCCATTTTATTCACGAACACAAACGTCGGTATCCCGAACCTCCTCAAAAGCTCCCAAAGCGTATGAGTGTGGCTCTGAACGCCGTCCGTGCCGCTGATGACGAGCACCGCGCAGTCGGGAACGGTAAACGCTCTCTCCGCCTCCGCCGAAAAATCGACGTGACCCGGGGTATCGAGCAGAGTTATTTCGGTATCGTTAATTCTCATGATCGCCTGTTTTGAGAAAATAGTAATACCCCGCGAACGCTCCAGCGGGTCGTTATCGAGGAACGCGTCGCCGTTATCGACGCGTCCGAGCTTGCGGATTTCCCCAGCGCGGTACAGCAGAGCCTCCGACAGCGTAGTTTTGCCCGCGTCGACATGTGCAGCCATACAGACCACCAAGCGCTTCACGCGTTCACCCCCGATACAAAAATTTACCGCCTGCAAGGTACAGGCGGTTTTCAGAGCGTTTTACTTGTGGATAATAACGCTTGCCGTCGCGTAATTGCGGCAGCTGTCGACGGACACGCTGAAAATATATCCCTCGCGCTGCTCAAGCATTTTCGCGTAGCCCTCGGTAATGATAAACGGGCTTCCCAGGCGGTCGCGCAGCACGGTAATATCCTGCGCTCTTATAACGCGCATACCCGTGCCGATCGCCTTTGCCACGGCGATCTTTACGCAGTAATTCTCCGCGATAAGCGCGGCGGAGAGCTTATGTGAAACGAAAAATCTTATTTCGTCCGCGGAAAAATAGTTCGATAAAAAACGCTTGTTACGGCAGCTTCTGCGGATCCTGTCCAGCTCGACTATTGCCGTTCCCGTGCGGATAAACATATTACTTGCCATTCTGCTTCACTTTCGCGCGAAGAGCGTGCGGCAGCTCCTGCACGATTGCCTCCCTTGTTCTTTCGTTGGGATTGAAGATGACCTTCACTGTCCCGTAACTGCTGTGCTCGACTAACAGATAATGCGCGTCTGTCTGTGTTCCCGTCGAAGCGTGAACGGTCGCGTCCGCGTCGACGTTGTTCTCGCTCGGCAGCGCCCCGAAATCGGTCGCCTTTGAAATATCGACAGTTATCATACGCTTGCGCTTGCGCCTGCCTATTATCTTGTCAATATCCATTTCGTTATTTGTGATTATATACTCATACTCGATATTAACGCCGCTCAGCAGCCATATCCCGCCGCCCAGTATCAGCACCGAGATAAGTATCAGAAACGTAATCCCGAGAAACATCGCGAAGAACATACACACCGCCGCCAGCAGCACCGAACCGAGCATTATTCCTATTATCTTAGCCGTATCCGCGCCCGTGCGCGTTTTTGTTACCAGCTGTTCGCAAATATTATCCAACTGTCTCAACTCCCGAAAAATCAGATATTTATTATTATAACATAGCGTTTTACAAAAATCAAGTGGTTTTTTATCTATTTTTCATAAATTTATTGATTGCTTGGAGAAAAATATATCTTCTTATTAAAAATTTGGTGATAATTTGCTTTTATGTGTTGAAATTTTTGCGTGAATTTGTTATAATATAATGTATGTGGATTTGAATACTTTTTTCGGAAAGCCAACTCTACGCGCAGCCCAACTCCACGCGCAGCGAAATAAAAAGTTTTTCGCCCAGCCTTTTTTCAAAAAGGCTGGCGGAGTGCAGAGGCAGAGCCTCTGCTAGGTCCGGGCAAAGCCCGGATAGCCGTGCTTACGCACGGCTGTTGCGCACGCAGTGCGCAACGCGGCGCGAAGCGCCGAGCCCCCACAAGCGCTAAAAGGGTTTGGGGAAAAACAAGGACACCAGTGCCACGTTTTTCCCCAAATCGGTGAATTTGCCAACAGGCAAATTCGCCGATCAATCTGTTTTTTCTGCCGGTGGCAGAAAAAACAGATC
>JAAVID010000036.1 GCA_014799395.1 Oscillospiraceae bacterium
AACCAAAGCGAAAGCGAGAGCACGAGCGAAAGCACCGACGCGGCTTTCGGCTCGGAGAGCGTATTGTTTACGTCAACATCTTCGGAATCGTCTGTGACAGCGCCCGAGGAGTGGAATCCCCCGGTAGTCGATGTCGTTATGGACGATCAGCGCATTTTGCTGCCCTGCAAGCTCTCCGAAATAAAAAATATCGCCGTCGACTTAGGACTTACCTTTTCGGTAAAGGAACGCGACAACGGCGGTTATATGACGACGGCTGAGTTCCTCTATAACGGCGAAAAGGCGGGAACTATCTACCTTGACGGAGACTGCTCCGCGGCGGAAAATCTCAGCGACGCGGTTGTGATAGGCATAATCGCGGAAAACGTTCCCGTTTCGTATAAGGGTCTCACGCTCGGCTCGTCAAAGGAAGAAGTTATCCGCGAGCTCGGCGACCCCGAGGAGGAAGGCGGCGGCTATATCTATTATCGGATAGAGCCCGAGGGAAGCGTGACATTTTCCCTGGATACCGAAAATAAGGTCACGAATGTCGCGGTATTTCCCGATATACGTTAGGAGGAGTTGAATGGTTGTTTTAAGGCGTGTTCCGGTCGTTTTCGCGCTGTTGGCAATGCTGTTGCTGACCGCTTGCTCGGACGGTCTGACGGCGGACAAGCTGACGGTCGCGATAAACGGCAATACCGTAACCAAGCCGCTTACAGCCGAAAAGCTCGGCGCGGGCTATTCCGTCGGGAGTTATCTGCTGAAGTACAACGGCGAACCCGTTGCGGGCGTGACCTACACCGAAAAGACCGCCGAGCGCGAGGAAAACAAACGCGAGATACGCTCGCTCGTTATCGGCGCGAACAGCGGCGCGGAAAACGCCGCGCTCTCCGTCGACGGGATAACGCTCGGCTCGGATATGTCGGTGGTTCTTGAAGCGTTCGGAGAGCCGTCCGCAAAGGAAGAGGAAATATGGTTCTACCGCGAAAAGGGAAGTAAAGACGAGAGCTTTCTCGGACTTAAATTTGACGATAACGAAAAAGTAACGTGGCTGTATGTCCGAGTGGAATGATCGGGAGAAATAAAAATGATCGATGTAAAACATCTCGCAAAGCTCGCCCGTCTGCGTATCGAGGACGACGAGCCGGCGAAATTCGAGAAGGACGCTGATATAATACGGTCTTTTGCGGTGCGATAACGGCAAAAGACCGTAAATTTTCGGAAAAGCCCTTTACAGAACGTTAAAAAAGTGATATAATAAATATGTATGATTATTTACGGACGGATACCGCCAAGGCGCAGCCGTCCTAAAAATAGGAGGGAACAATAATGGGAATGACAATGACGCAGAAAATTCTCGCGAAGCACGCGGGCTTGGAGAGCGTTTGCGAGGGTCAGCTTATCAGAGCTAAGCTGGATATGGTCCTCGGCAACGACATCACCAGCCCCGTGGCTATCAACGAGTTCAACAAGAACGGCTTTACGGGCGTGTTCGACAAGAACAAGATCTCGCTTGTAATGGATCACTTCACGCCGAACAAGGACATCAAGGCGGCTATTCAGTGCCAACAGTGCCGCGGCTTTGCCGATAAGTACGATATCGTGAACTTTTACGACGTGGGCGACGTCGGCGTTGAGCACGCGCTTCTGCCCGAAAAAGGCTTGGTAGTGCCGAGCGACTGCGTTATCGGCGCGGATTCGCACACCTGTACATACGGCGCGCTCGGCGCGTTCTCGACGGGCGTAGGCTCGACCGATATGGCGGCGGGAATGGCAACGGGCGAGGCATGGTTCAAGGTGCCGGGAGCTATCAAGTTCAACCTTACGGGTAAGCTCAACAAGTGGGTGAGCGGCAAGGACGTGATTCTCCACATTATCGGAATGATAGGCGTTGACGGCGCTCTGTATCAGTCGATGGAGTTCACGGGCGAGGGCTTGAAGAACCTCTCCATGGATGACAGGCTCTGTATGGCGAATATGGCTATCGAGGCGGGCGCGAAGAACGGCATTTTCGAGGTGGACGAGGTAACCCTAGCTTATGTAAAGGGCAGAACAGACCGCACCTTCGAGACGTTCAAGGCAGATCCCGACGCGCATTACAACCGCGTTATCGACATAGACCTGTCGGCGGTAAAGTCCACGGTAGCTTTCCCGCACCTTCCCGAGAACACCAAGACCATAGACGAGGCGGAAAAGGAAAATATAAAGATAGACCAGGTGGTCATCGGCTCCTGCACCAACGGACGTTACAGCGACCTCGAAGCCGCGGCTGAGGTGGTTAAGGGCAAAAAGGTCGCAAAGGGCGTTCGCGCTATCGTTATCCCCGCAACTCAGCAGATATACCTCGACGCGCTGAAAAACGGCTTGCTCGAGACGTTTGTCGAGGCGGGAATGGTAGTTTCCGCGCCGACCTGCGGACCGTGCCTCGGCGGACATATGGGCATACTCGCGCCGCACGAGCGCGCGGTCTCCACGACCAACCGCAACTTCGTGGGAAGAATGGGCGACACGACCTCGGAGGTTTACCTCGCAAGCCCCGCGATCGCTGCGGCAAGCGCGCTTACGGGCTATATTTCTAACGTACGGGAGGACTAAAGATGAAAGCACACGGAACAGTACATAAATACGGCGATAACGTGGATACGGACGTAATTATCCCCGCGCGTTATCTCAACACATCCGACCATAAGGAGCTCGCTTCTCATTGTATGGAGGACATAGACAAGGATTTCGTCAAGAACGTAAAGGACGGCGATATTATCGTCGCGAATATGAATTTCGGCTGCGGAAGCTCCCGCGAGCACGCGCCTATCGCGATAAAGGCGAGCGGCGTAGGCTGCGTTATCGCTTCGACGTTCGCGCGTATCTTTTACCGCAACTCGATAAATATCGGTCTGCCGATACTGGAGTGCGACGAGGCGGCAAAGGATATTGACGCGGGCAACGAGGTCGAGATAGACTTCGACACGGGAATAATCACGAATATCACCAAGAACAAGACCTACAAGGCGCAGCCGTTCCCCGATTTTATCAAGGATATAATCAGCAAGGGCGGTCTGCTGAATTCGCTTAAATAATATGAGGATCGACATCAGACCCGCCGTTCCGTCGGACACCGAGAAAATACGGATCGGGGACTTTTCCGATGTGTTCGTCCTGCTCTGCGATGGCGAGATAACGGCGGTATGCGCGGCTAGGAACTGCGAAAAGCCGTTCGAGGACTACGCGGAGATAACGCTGTCCGTTCTCCCCGAGTGGCAGCGCAAGGGCTTAGGCAAAAAGCTCCTCTCGCATACATTGAGGAAATTGCGCGGCAATGGCTATAAAGGCGCTATGCTCGAGATCGCCGAGGATAATGTCGGCGCGCGGAGATTTTATGAGAAATTCGGCTTTTCGGAGCGGAATTTCACCAAAAACCGAAAGCCATCGGTCGTTTACACCATCGACTTTTAGAAAGGAAATAACTATGGAAAAAAATATCGCGGTCATCAAGGGCGACGGTATCGGACCCGAAATTGTCACCGAGGCAATGAAGGTACTCGACAAGGTCGCCGAGAAATACGGTCACAAATTCAATTACGAGCAGCTGCTTATGGGCGGCTGTTCTATCGACGCGAACGGCGTGCCGCTCACAGATGAGACTATCGAGCGCTGCAAAGCCGCCGACGCGGTGCTTATGGGCAGCATAGGCGGCGACACCACCACGTCTCCGTGGTACAAGCTCCCCGCGAACCTCCGTCCCGAGGCGGGTCTGCTGGGACTTCGCAAGGCGCTCGGCTTGTTTGCGAACCTGCGCCCGTGCCTGCTGTTCAAGCAGCTTTCGGACGCCTGCCCTCTGAAAAAGGAAATAAGCGCCAAGGGCTTTGATATGCTCATCATGCGCGAGCTGACGGGCGGTCTGTACTTCGGCAAGCGCTTTACCGAGGAGCGCGGCGGCGTTATGGTCGCGGTCGATACGCTTGAATACAGCGAGCCGGAGATCCGCCGTATCGCGAAAAAGGCGTTTGAGGTCGCGATGCAGCGCCGCAAAAAGGTAACGAGCGTCGACAAGGCGAACGTTCTCGACAGCTCCAGATTGTGGAGAAAGGTAGTCGAGGAGGTAGCCAAGGAGTACCCCGAGGTCAAGCTCGAGCATATGCTCGTCGACAACAGCGCAATGCAGCTCGTCAAAGACCCCGCGCAGTTTGACGTTATGGTAACGGAAAATATGTTCGGCGATATTCTTTCCGATGAAGCCTCTATGATAACGGGCTCTATCGGAATGTTGGCGAGCGCCAGCATGAACGAGACCAGTTTCGGCTTATACGAGCCGAGCGGCGGCTCGGCCCCCGACATCGCGGGGCAGAACAAGGCAAACCCCATAGCGACGATACTTTCCGCGGCAATGATGCTGCGCTATTCGTTCAAGCTCGACAAGGAAGCGGACGCGGTGGAGAGCGCGGTCAACAGCGTTCTCGAAGCCGGCTTCCGCACCGACGATATTATGAGCGAGGGAATGACCCTTGTTTCCTGCTCGGAAATGGGCAGTAAAATCGCAGAGTTTATTTGATTTATATGCAAGGGCTCTGCCCTTGCATCCCGCCCAAGGGGCAAGCCCCTTTGGAATCCCTGTTTCCCATTACTTAGTGATTTTTGATTAAAACGTTGTCACTGTAAGGCTTGGGGTTTTCTTTGGCTTTTGAATAAGAAAAGGTGTTGAGCGAAAAACTCAACACCTTTTTTTATTTCTTTTTCTTACCGCCAAGAACGATTTCACCGTTTTTCTTTTCAAACTCTTCGATACAATTTCTGATAAGAAATATAATTTGTCCGTTAGCGGAGCGAGCTTCATAATCGGCAATATAGTGAAGTTTATCAAGCATTTCATCGTCCATACGAATTGAATAACTTTTCATGACTTTAAAAAACCTCCAAATTTATTTTATTTTTATTTTATTATGACTTTATTTTATATCTATTTTGTGGTATAATGTGAAAGAGGCGTTCTAAAAGAACATAAAATTATGCCATAAAGAAAGGAAATTGAAATGAAAGTAGCTGTAATAGGTTCAAGAGGACTGACAGTAAACGACTTGGGGAAATACCTCCCCGAAAACACCACCGAGATAATCTCGGGCGGCGCGAGGGGCATTGACAGCTGCGCCCGCGAGTACGCGCTCGCGCACAATATCAAGCTTACGGAGTTCCTGCCCGAGTACGAAAAATACGGACGTTCCGCGCCCCTAAAGCGCAACATCACTATTATAAAAAACGCGGATATGGTGCTGGCGTTCTGGGACGGCGTATCGCGCGGAACAAAGTTTGTAATAGACAACTGCAAGGAAATGGGCGTGAGCGTTGATGTGCGGCTGCCGGAGGATATGGAGGGTTCATTATGAATATAGCAATAATCGGAACTTACGGATTGCCGCTGCCGTTAGACGATTTTAAAAAAATTCTCCCCAAGCCCAAGGATACCAAGCTGATCTTCGGAACAGTGCCTGTCGTTGATAAACAAGTATGGGATTACGCGCTCAAGCATAAGCTGAAATATTTCGGGATAGTTCCAAGACTAACTATGACAGAGAATATCCGCAATGTAATACAGGAAGCGGACAAGGTGCTGATATTCTGGGACGGAAAGTCCGAAAAAACAGCCTCCGCAATAGCCGAATGTATCACAATGAAAAAAGATTTCACTCTGTATACGACCTACTCCAACTCTTGAATTTGTTATATTGTACAAATTTTCCACCGTTTCGGAAAAGATAATGTATAAAATATTTAATTTGAAAAAATGCTTGAAAAAAAGGGAATTTTGCGTTATACTTATATTAAGTAGCACTATATCTTGAAAGGAGATAATTATGTATAACGATTTGGTGGATACTATCGGCTATCTCGGCGGCTTCGATAAGGAAGTTGCCGACGCAATGGGTCTGGAGCTTTCGCGCCAGAAGCGCAATCTTGAGCTTATCGCGAGCGAGAACATCGTGTCTCCCGCGGTAATGGCGGCAATGGGCAGCGTTCTCACAAACAAGTACGCGGAGGGCTATCCCGGCAAGCGCTACTACGGCGGCTGCGAGGACGTTGACATAGTGGAGAATATCGCGATAGAACGTGCTAAAAAGCTGTTCGGCGCGCAGTTCGCGAACGTACAGGCGCACTCCGGCGCACAGGCGAACACCGCGGTCTATGTCGCTCTGCTTCAGCCCGGCGATACCGTAATGGGTATGAGCCTCGCGCACGGCGGACATCTCACGCACGGCTCTCCCGTAAACCTTTCGGGCAAGCTCTATAATTTCGTACCCTACGGCACCAACGACGACGGCTTTATCGATTACGAGGAGCTGTACAAGCAGGCTAACAAGTGCAAGCCCAAGCTGATAGTTGCGGGCGCGTCCGCTTATCCGAGAGCTATCGACTTTGTAAAGCTCTCCGCTATCGCGAGAGCGGTAGGCGCGTATCTTATGGTGGATATGGCGCATATCGCGGGACTTGTAGCGTCGGGTCAGCACCGGAGCCCCGTACCCTACGCCGACATTGTTACCACGACCACTCACAAGACCCTCCGCGGTCCTCGCGGCGGTCTTATCCTCACAAACAACGAGTATCTCGCCAAGAAGATCAACTCCGCTATTTTCCCCGGAACTCAGGGCGGTCCTCTCATGCACGTTATCGCTGCCAAGGCTGTTTGCTTCGGCGAAGCGTTAAAGCCCGAGTTCAAGGCATACGGCGAGCAGATAGTCAAGAACGCAAAGGTACTCGCGGACACACTTCTCGAAAAGGGCTTCAACCTCGTTTCGGGCGGCACCGATAACCACCTTATGCTTGTTGACCTCCGTCCGTTCAACATCACGGGCAAGGAGCTTGAAACTCATCTTGACGAGGTATATATCACCGTCAACAAGAACGCTATCCCCAACGACCCGCAGAAGCCCGCGTTCACGAGCGGCGTGCGTATCGGTACTCCCGCGGTAACGACGCGCGGTCTGAAAGAGGACGATATGAAGATAATCGGCGAGTGCATTTACCTCACCGCCAAGGACTTCGAGAACAGCGCCGAAAAGGTTCGCGGAATGGTCACCGAGCTTACAAAGAAGTACCCGCTTTACGAATAAGGAAGTGACATTATGAAACGCCGCTGCATTATCGGCATAGTTGTTGGACTGGTTTTGGTTATTATCGGATTTATTTGCTTGTATTATTGGCGTACGGGAATCGGCTTTCTTGTTTATCCCTCTTTCATTTTTATTGTTGTGGGAGTTTTTTTCGGTCGGCGGTCATCGAGACGATTGTTTCATGCTTGGCTGTTCAATAAGAAAAAGGAAAGTGAGCTTGCAAAGCTTGAGGCACTGTTTTCGGGCGGAGCTATTTCCCAAGAGGATTACTTCGCTAAAAAAATCGAACTTCTTAACGCGGAATACGGCGACCGTTAAAAGTAAAAGGAGAGAAATTTATGATAGACGGCGGCAAGCCCTTTGACTGGGGCAGAACTTCCGAGGACTACGCGAAGTACCGCGACATATACCCCCGTGAATTTTACGAAAAGATAGTTTCACGCGGATTGTGCGTAAACGGTCAGCGCGTTCTCGACCTCGGCACCGGAACGGGCGTTATCCCTCGGAATATGTACCCATACGGCGCAAAATGGACGGGCATTGACATCTCCGAAAATCAGATCGCGCAGGCAAAACTTCTCTCGGAGGGCATGGATATCGACTATTATTCGGTGTCCGCCGAGGAAGCGGATTTCCCCGACGGCGCGTTCGACGTGATAACCGCCTGTCAGTGCTTCTGGTACTTCGATCACGAGCGGATACTCCCGAGCCTTTGCCGTATGTTAAAGCCCGGCGGCAAGCTGCTGGTGCTCTATATGGCATGGCTGCCTTATGAGGACAAAATAGCGGGGGAGAGCGAGCGCATAGTTTTGAAATACAGCCCCGACTGGAGCGGCGCGGGCGAGACCGTCCACACGATTTTCATTCCCGACTGTTATTCCGACAGCTTCAAGCTCGTCTATCACGAGGAATATCCGCTGCTCGTGCCGTTCACGCGCGAGAGCTGGAACGGCAGAATGAAAGCGTGCAGGGGAGTGGGCGCGTCGCTTAGCGAAAGCGAGATAACGCAGTGGGAGCGCGAGCACCTGACGCTTCTGAACGGGATCGCTCCCGAAAAGTTTAATATCAAGCATTACGCGGCAATAGCGGAGCTTGAAAAAGTTATATGAGAGGACAAAAAAATGGCAACTGTAAAGAATACGGAAGTACTGTACAGAGAGTACAACGAGGTAGCTCCCATAGGTCTTATCGCAATGCGCGGCACGGAGGAGCTTGCCGCGCGTATAAACAATTATCTTATCAGATGGGCGGACAGAAACGGCAGACCCCGTCACGAGTTTATGATCGAGAACGAGTGCCCGCGCTTTTCCTCGGGCGACGCAAAGGGACTTATCAAGAACACCGTCCGCGGCAAAGACCTGTTTATCCTTATTGACGTGGGCAATTACAGCTGTTCCTACAAATTCTTTGACAAGGTGAACCATATGTCGCCCGACGACCACTATGCCGACCTCAAGCGCATTATCCAGGCGGCAAGCGGCAAGCCTCACCGTATCAACGTTATTATGCCGCTTCTTTACGGCGGACGTCAGCACAGACGCTCCTACCGCGAGTCGCTCGACTGTGCGTTTATGCTCCAGGAGCTGCGCGATATGGGCGTTGAGAACGTCATCACCGTCGACGCTCACGACCCGCGCGTCTGCAACGCTATCCCGCTTATGGGCTTCGATAACGTTATCCCGTCATATCAGGTGTTAAAGTCCATGTTCGCGGCGTTCCCGGACCTTGTTATTGATAAAGACCACTTTATGGTCATCAGCCCCGACGAGGGCGCGCTCGCTAGAAATATGTTCTACGCTTCGGTTCTCGGCGTTGAGATGGGTATGTTCTACAAGCGCCGCGATTACTCGATAATCAAGAACGGGCGCAACCCGATAGTCGCGCATGAATACCTCGGCACGGACGTTAAGGGTAAGACCGTTTTCGTAGCCGACGACATCATCTCTTCGGGCGAGTCAATGCTCGACATTGCGACCGAGCTCAAAAAGCGCGAGGCTAAGCGTTTCTTTGCCTACGCGACCTACGGCATTTTCACCAACGGTCTCGACGCGTTCGATAAGGCTTACGATGAGGGTATGATCGACGCGGTATTCAGCACCAACCTCACCTACCGCACTCCCGAGCTGCTCAAGCGCCCGTGGTACAAGGAGGTAGACGTATCGAAGTACATCGCGTACTTCATCGCCTGCATCAATCACGATACCTCGATAAGCAACGTTATCGATCCGCACGAGAAGATAAAGGCGCTCCTGCGCGAGCACAGAGGTCTGTAATATGCCGTTAGCGGACAAAATACGCCCCGCCTCGCTCGGCGACGTAGTAGGGCAGACCCACCTTATCGGCGAGGGGAAGCCCCTGCGCCGCGTTATCGAGTCGGGAAAAATTCCGAATATGATCTTCTACGGTCCGTCTGGAGTGGGCAAGACCACCGTCGCACGCATTATCGCGGAGTCGGCGAATATGCGGCTTCACAAGCTTAACGGCACGTCCGCTTCCACCGCCGACATAAAAGGGATCGTTTCCGAGATAGACACGTTTCTCGGCTGCAACGGTATTCTTCTGTACCTCGACGAGATACAGTACCTCAACAAAAAACAGCAGCAGAGCCTTCTCGAATATATCGAGGACGGCAGCATAACCCTTATCGCCTCCACCACCGAGAACCCTTATTTTTACGTTTACAACGCCATTCTTTCGCGCAGTACGGTATTTGAGTTCAAGCCCGTAATGCCCGACGAAATGGAAAAGGCGGTGCGCCGCGGCTTTGCCGAGATCGGCAGGGAGAACGGCACCGAGTACGAAATATCCGACGAGGCGGTGAAGTACATCTGTCACGGCGTGGGCGGCGACGTACGCAAGTGCCTTAACACCGTGGAATTATGCGCTCTCTCGGCAAAGGAGGGCAGGGTAGACCTCGACACGGCGCGCGAGCTCACCCAGCGCAGCAATATGCGCTACGACCGCGACGGCGACCAGCACTACGACCTCCTGTCCGCGCTCCAGAAGTCGATACGCGGCTCGGACGAGAACGCGGCGCTCCATTACGCGGCAAGGCTTATCGACGCGGGCGACATTATCTCGCTGTCGAGACGGCTTCTCGTTATTGCCAGCGAGGACATAGGTCTCGCGTATCCGCAGGCTATCCCGATAGTCAAGGCGTGCGTTGACAGCGCTATGCAGCTCGGACTTCCCGAGGCGCGGATCCCCCTCGGCGACGCGATAGTTCTGCTCGCGACCTCGCCGAAATCCAACAGCGCGTATCTCGCAATGGACGAGGCGCTCGCGGATGTTCGCAACGGCGCGACGGGCGACTTTCCCCGACATCTCCAGAACGTTCACTGCGACGGCGCGGACGCGGAGATACGCGGTCAGCATTATCTCTATCCGCACGATTTCCCGAACCATTACGTTAAACAGCAGTATCTCCCCGATAATCTTAAGGACAAGGTGTACTACCGCTTTGGCGACAACAAATTGGAGCGCGCTGCAAAGGAGTACAGGGATAAGATAAAGGGAGAAGAGTAAAAAAATAAAACGCGGCATTTGCAATCAACGCCGCGTTTTTGTTTATTTCGTTATTATTTATTCTGCTTCTGAACATTCAAAGCATTTGTAATAATCGTCTCCAGCTCCTCCGCGCCGTATTGTTTGCCCCAAGCGCGTAAATGAAGCACTTCGAGCCCCTGTTGTCTGAACATCTCGTCTACTTCCTCGTCGCGCGCTTTTCTGTCAGGTCGGTTGTGCGTTGGGTCGTCTATCTCCACAAGCAGCTTTATCTTCATTTCTCGGTCAACGAAAATAAAGTCTATATGCTTTGCCTTTATTCTGTTGAACCATTTTTGAAAGTCCGCCGTTCCCTCGGGTATGTACAGCAGATCGGCAAGCCTCATTTTTGTGAACACCAAAAGCCCCAGCTTGTCCGCGATCGGTCTGACATCTCGGTAAAAATATCCCTCTTTCGGCGAGAATATGCTTTTAGTCAGCTTGTACGGAAAATCCGCTTTTTCAAGCGGATTTTCTTCCTGCTCCTCCGTATTTTTCTGTTCTGTTACATTCTGCTGTGCTTTTGGTTTCTTATTTCCTTTGGTAACGTACAGCACAATAAATACAATAAGCATTCCGCCTATAATTAGCCATGTTGTAGTATCCAATTTTAAATCTCCTTTATAAATTTAGTTATTTCTCTATCTCCTGTCCGTACGCCTGTTCACGATAATAATAAGCCGTAGAAGCTGCGCGACCGCGACAGCCAGCGCCGCGACATAAGTCATAGCGGCGGCGGAAAGGACTTTCCTTGCGCCCTTCAGCTCGTCGGGGGTTAAAATGTTATTGTCGCGGATAGTCGCCAGGGCGCGGCTGCTCGCGTTGAATTCCGTCGGGAGAGTAACGAGCTGAAAGATCGCCGTAAGCGCGAAACCGATAAGCCCGATATACGCCAGCCAGACAAATATCTCGCCGAGCGAACTGCACAAAATGCCTATAATAATAAGCGGCACGGCGATCTTAGAGCCGATATTCGTTATCGGAACGATAGCGCTTCTTATCTTGATAGGCGTATATCCCACGGCGTGCTGTATCGCGTGACCGACCTCGTGACAAGCCACCCCGATAGAGGCGGTCGAGGTGCCGTTGTACACGTCGCCCGACAGACGGATAACGTTTGCGGTGGGGTCAAAGTGGTCGGTGAGCTTGCCGGGTATCTGCTCGATGGGGATATTGTACAGCCCGTTTTTATCGAGAACCAGCCGCGCCGCCTGCGCTCCCGTCACACCTTTCGACGAATACTGCTTTGAGTATTTCGCGTAAGTCGAATTCACGCCCGCGCTCGCTATCATCGCAAAAAGCATAGCGGGCAGAACCAAAATGAAATAAGTCCAGTCAAAATACATTTGAATTCTCCTTAATGTCTTGAAAATTTGTAATATTATTATACCCTAAATTCACGGCATTGTCAATCATAAAAATGTGTTTTTCCCCGCCTACGGCGGGGAAAACAGCGCTTAAATCGGTATTTCATTTATTTTTATGAAAAAACCCTTGACAAATCGGAAAAAAGTGGTATAATATATTTGAAAAGAATATCGGGGGAGCTGTAATGGCTGAGAGGAAGTTCGACTTCGACCCTAAACCTGATTCGGATAATGCCGACGTAGGAAGTATATTTACCTTATGGACAGCGCTATGCTGCCGCACGGAGATATAATATGCTTACTGCGTCCGAGTTCGCTCGGGCGTTTTCTTTTCCGAAAAAACTTTAAGGAGAAGTAGTAAAAATGAAAAAATCACTTAGACTTACGGAAACGGCTATTATGATAGCTCTTGGGTTTATTTTAAGTATGCTTAAAATAATCGACATGCCGTTTGGCGGCTCGGTAACGGCGTTTAGTATGCTGCCCGTTATCATAATCGCTTATCGCTACGGAATACCCTGGGGTCTGCTTTCGGGCTTTGCCGCAAGTCTGCTGCAAATGCTTATGGGACTGAAAAATCTTACTTACGCAACAAGTCCGCTGGCAGGAATTGCGATCGTTATGCTTGACTACATAGTAGCCTTTTTAGTAATGGGGCTTGGCGGTATCTTTAAGGGAAAGATCAAGGATCAGGGTATCGCTTTGGCATTTGGAACGCTGGTGGTATGTGTGCTGCGCTATCTCTGCCATGTAATCTCGGGTTGTACCGTTTGGGCGGGCGTCTCGATCCCCACCGCCGACGGTCTTTTGTACTCCTTCGTTTACAACTGCGCTTATATGGTTCCCGAAACGGTTTTGACGGTCGTGGGCGCGTATTACGCGGGAAAGGTATTTACCCTCAGCTCCGAGCAAATGAAACGGATACCGCTTGACACGAGAAGCGCGAGAAATCTGCTTTCCTCTATTCCCGCGGTTTTGTCCATAGTGCTCTCCTTTGTGTTTATATTCGCAATGTTCCAAACCGAGGACGGCTTTGACATTACGGCTATTTCACAAGGCGATGTATTCGACTGGCTGCCCGTTATCATCTCTTTGGCGGTCGGGATCACGGCTACTGTTATTATTAAAAAGGTTGCTTTTAAAAACAAGGCTGAAAATGCGGCTCTTAAAAACAAGGGTTAAAATTGACGCGGCGTACTGCCGGTACAAACAAACATAAGTCGCCGAGAATTTGATCTCGGCGGCACGGTAATGGCGATAACGCTTCGCTACATTATGCACGTCGTAAGCGGCGCGGTGGTATTCGCCTCCGCGGGAAAGCTGTGGGACGCTATCGAGATCAACAACCCCTGGCTGTACAGTATGGCGTATAATGCCTGCTATATGCTCCCCGAACTGATATTCACGACGATCGGCGCTGCCGCGCTTTTCAAGAGCGGCGTGATAAAAATGATACTCAAGGGGAATGACGCCAAGAGTACGGTCTAATGCAATTTTAAATACAAATTAACGCGGCGTTTGCAATAAACGCCGCGTTTTTGTTTATTTCGCGCAGTTATTATCGATCTGCTCCTGATAGAGATCGAGAAGCTCGCCGAACCTCTGGAAGTGTACGACCTCTCTCTCGCGGAGGAACTTTATGACCTCGTTCACGTCGGGATCGTCGCTGAGACGGAGAATGTTGTCGTAAGTAGCGCGGGCTTTCTGCTCGGCTGCCATATTGTTCATCAGGTCGGCGATAGGGTCGCCCATAGACTGGATATACGCGGCGTTCCACGGAACTCCGCCCGCGTTTGCGGGGAATACCGCGCTCCCGTGGTCGACGTAATAGTCGCCCCTGCCGTATTTGTCGAAGCTGCGCGCGCCCTCGCCGTCGGTGAGCTGTCCGACAAGGCTGCCGATGATCTCAAGGTGCGCAAGCTCCTCCGTTCCTATGTCGGTCAGCAGAGCCTTTCCCTTATTGTCGGGCATTGTAAAGCGCTGCGACAGATATTGCAGCGAAGCGGAAAGCTCGCCGTTCGGACCGCCGTACTGACTTAAAATAATACCCGCAAGCCGCGGATTTCTGTTCTTTATGCAAACGGGTATCTGCGTTCTTTTCTCGAATATAAACATAACTTCACCTCCTCAGTTAAACGGCGGCCATACGCCGTCCGCCCAGTCCCAGGTACCGTCCGTGCCCGCGCTGCTCGCAAGCAGAGGATAGAAAGAATCCTCAAAAGCCGCCCTGCACGCCTTTGTCTGCTTTACAGCCTCGCGGAACATCTCAACGGCTCTGGTATCGTCGGGGTGAGTGTCGAGGTAGAGCTTTAAGTCCTGCGCGAAGAAGTCCGCCTCCATTATCGCGCGCATAAGCTCTTCGCAGCTTTGGTCGGAATTGCTGCTGTTGCGCACGCTGTTCTGCGTGCGGTTATTGTTTACGCGGCGGTTCATATTATTTGCCATTGTACAGCCCCCTCTCGTATTCGTCAATGGTAATGTTGAGCTCGGGGAAAACAGTTCCCGCCCGCATTGCCTTGTTGGGAGCGTAGACCTTTTCCATACGCTGCATGGGTACAAAGCCATATCCCACGCGCTTAGGCGATCTGATTATATCCATAAAATCTTCCTTTCTGTATTATTTTGAACGGCATATCGCCGCTGATAGATTTTATGTTATTCGCGATTTTTTTGTGACAGATAAAAAAATATGATATAATAAAAAAAGGTGTTAAGATATTGTTTGAAAAATTGTGTAGTATTACAGAGGGGGTGATAAAATGGACGACAGCGAGATAATACGTCTCTTTACGGAGCGTGACGAACGCGCGCTCGCCGAGGCGCAGGACAAATATTACCGATACTGTATGGCGATAGCCGTGAACATACTCGGCGACCGCGAGGAGGCGGAGGACTGCGTAAACGAGGCGCTGCACACCGCGTGGCAGCTTATCCCGCCGAACGCTCCATACTGCCTCGCAACGTATCTGGGACGGCTCACGAAAAACAGCGCGGTGAACGTGCTGAAAATGCGGCTCACGCAAAAGCGCGGCGGCGGCGAGGCTGAGCTCGCGCTAGAGGAGCTCGTTGACTGCGCGGCGAAGGGCAGCGTCGAGGAGCAGTTCGACCGCCGCGAGCTGGAGGAGCTGATAAACCAATTCTTAGGAAAGCTCACGAAAACAAACCGGAAAATGTTTATGCTGAGATACTGGTATTGTTACAGCGTCCGCGAGATCGCGCTCCGTCTGGGAACGTCGGAGAACACCGTTTCGGTGACCCTTAACCGAACGCGGAAAAAGCTCAAAGAACTATTGAAGAAAAGAGGTTATAACGTATGAACAACAAACAATTATTTGATTCGCTGGGCGACGCCGCCGATAAGTACATCATAGAGGCGGTCGAGGACTATCCCGAGCTTGGCGTTGAGAAAAAACGCGGCTTTGTCGGGGTTTTGAAGTACGCTCTGCCGTGCGCGGCTTGCGCGGCGGTGCTGTTCGCGGGAGTTACGGTCATCGGAAATCGCGTCGGCGGTTTTACTCCGCTTGCACCGAACGAGGATTCCGTTGAGACTTCCGCGGTCATCGAGATCGACGGGTTATCCGATACCGCTCTTGAACAGTCTGCTATTGATCCCGAGGAGATAGAAAGGCTGAACAGAAAAGCTGTCTTTGAGGAACAGGAGAAAAGATTTGAGGAGACATTCGTCAGCCCCGGCATCGTTACCTGCGAGCCGTTGGCGCTCCCCGAGAAAGACCCCGCGACGTTCTGGGAGGGCGATCTGCCCGTAATGCCGCTAAAGAAATGCACAAACAGTTACCTTGAAGCTACCGGACAGGAATTCTCACTTTATCGGGAGGGTTCGCACGCTCTGGACGCAAAGAGGGGAGAGGCGGTTTATACTATAGAGGACGGAGAGGTAACGTATATCGGAGTTCCGGGTTCACCGATAGCCAACGATCTTACGGTAATAATAAAGCATAGCGATGATTTTTATACAACATACAGCTTGCTTGACGAGGACTGCGGCATACCCGTAAGCGTCGGCGATAAGGTAACGGCGGGGCAGGTGATAGGCTATGTTGGACTTTCCTTCAATTGGCGGACATCCACGCCGGAGGAAACCGCTCTCGGTTACGGAGTCTACTACCACGATCCGCTTGATTCTCTTCGTCCGAGAACGGAATATTATGAAAATTGGTTAAACAGCGGTCTTGTAAAGCCGCTTGATAACGCGGGAGACGATTTTGAGTTTGACTATACTTCCCAAGTGATCTCCCGAAACGCAAACATAACCCCTGCGCCTTACGGAGCAAAGGTATACGCGGTAGCTCCGGGAAAAGTTTTTACCGCCGGCGGCAGTAATGACGGCGCGGGATTTCTCATTGAAATAGTGCATGAGGAGGGTATACAGACCGTATATTACCATCTTGACGAAAATATGCCGCACGTGGAACAAGGCGATATAGTTTCGGCGGGCGATGTGATAGGTCATGTTTCGGACAGCAGCTTCAGCGGCGTTTCGGGTCTCGGATATTTTGTAAATGAATTTTCTTGGACAAGAGACGTGCCTAAGGAATAAACTCTAATGCAGGAGGTCTTTCTCTATTCGGGAAAGACCTCGTTATTTATAAGCATTTTTGCCGCTTCAATAAAACGTCTTACATTCTCCGACGGCTCGAGACTATACAGCAGACCGTATGGAATAGTGTAATCCCAGTTCACGGGTATCGTGACGACCCCGGGGTGAACGTCGCGCCAGCACTCTATCGTCAGCAGGACGTTCCCCGTTTCCGCGCAGCGGTTGAACACCGAGAGGTCGTAAAACTGCCGCGTATCCTCGATCTTTATCTTCGGGTGAAATTCCAGCTCGCTGCGCAGAAAGTCGTTAGCCCACGAGTCGCCGCGCTTTACCATCATAAGCGTTTCGCCGTACAAGTCCTCAATATCTATGACCTCTCTTTTCGCGAGCCTGTGCTCTCTCGGCACGGCTATCATTTTCCTGTAATGCCCGAGCTCCAGCATATTGCAGCGGTCGAGCCAGGTTTTCGAGTCGCATACGCCCACAAGGAAATCGAATTTCCCTCCGAGCGACGATACTTCCGACAATATCCCGTTGTCGTCGAACGGCACTATGTTCAGCTTGAAGTCGGAGAAACTGCTGTTCAGCTTATACCAGAGCTCAAAAAACGGTTTCGCGGGGTTGAGCAGCGAAGAACCGATACAGAAAATATTCGCGGAGCGCTCGGCGCGTTTAGCCTCGGAGACCGTTCTTTCCGAAAATTCTATCATAAACGCGGCGCCGCGCAGGATTATCCCGCCCGAGCTTGTCAGCCTTATTCCCGACGGTCTGCGCTCAAACAGTTTCAGATCGAGGTGCTTTTCCAGCGAGTTTATCTGCTTCATCACGGCGGTAGGCGACATAAACAGCCGCTCCGCCGCCTTTGAGAAGCTGCCGCATTCCGCCACCGCGATAAAGGTATCCAGCATATAATCGTACATCGTTCTTTTTCCTTTAACTTTTGGTTAATACAATCATAACATATTTGAACTTCCTTGTCAAGGAAATTTATGGTAATATTTTATAATAAGAGGTTGTTCGAGTAAGCGAAGCCTACAAGTAGGAAAGCGCGCTGAAAAAATGGATCTGATGTTCGGATGTTAAATTATAATTATGT
>JAAVID010000037.1 GCA_014799395.1 Oscillospiraceae bacterium
AAGAGGAAACCCGTAGGGAGAGAGGGGCGCCATGTAATGTGTCCGCTATTTGTCACGAAAACCAGCGCCCTCTCTCCCGAAGGGTGTCCTCTTGCTCCCGTGAGACGACATAGAAATAAAAAGAAACGAACCCACAGCGAACAGCAAAGAAAACCCAACAAACAGCAAAATTCTAATTTAAAATACAAAGGAATGTGACAAAATGAACGTTATTCAAAAACTTATCCTCGCTCTTTTGAGTGTGCTCTTAACGCTGACACTCTCCACAACCGTCAGCGCCGAGACCGTCGACTTCGGACAGGAGCAGATAGCCGAGGCTCTCCCCGACAGCGCCCGCGAGGCTCTGGAAAGCGACGGCATAACCCCCGACAACTCCGGCGCGCTGAACCTCTCGTTCGGCGGAGTGCTCGGCGAGATATGGGAACTGTTCAAGTCGAACGTCACCAAGCCCCTCGCGCTGCTCTGCTCCCTGTGCGGAGTGGTCCTCTTCTGCGCCGTCGCCGAGAGCGTCTGCGAGGAGGGCAATATGAAAGGCGTCCTCTCGGCGGTCGGAGTGCTCTGCGGCGCGGGAATTTCCGCTTCGGCAGTGTACGAGATCCTCGACGGCACGCTCGGACTGCTGAGCGCGGCGGCAAATTTTATGCTCGTGTTCATTCCCGCGTTTACGGCTATCGCGGCGGTGCTCGGTCACGTCACCACGGCAACGGCGGTCAACTCCGCGGCGCTCGCGGCAACGCAATTGTTCTCGCAGTTGACCGTAAACTTCCTCGCGCCGCTTTGCGGTACGGTCATCGGGGTATCGACGGCGGGCGCTGTCCACCCGCAGATGAAGCTGGACAAGCTCGGCGAGCTGATAAAAAAGTTCGTCGTCTGGGGATTGACGCTGATAATGACCGTGTTTATGAGCGTCCTCTCGGCGCAGACGCTGGTCGCCTCCGCGGCGGACAACACGGCGATAAAAACGGCGAAATTTATGGTCTCGCAGGGCGTGCCTATCGTCGGGGGAACTATCTCGGACGCGGTCAACACGCTCGGAAGCAGTCTCGCAATGCTCAAAAGCAGCGTGGGGACTTACGGGATAATAGCGGTCGCCGTGATGATACTTCCGACGCTGATAAGCCTTATATGTTACAGAGCGGCGCTCGCCTGCTCGGAGTATATGGCGGAGATGTTCGGTCTCAAAGAACTGACCGCGCTGCTGAAAAGCTGCGGCGCGGCAATGACGATAATAATCGCGGTGACGGTGTGCTTCCTGCTGCTGAATACCATGGCGGCTGCATTGCTGTTGGCGATAACGGGGACGGTGTAAAATGAAGTTTTTGTCAACTATATGTATCTCGGCGATCTGCACGGCATTATTCAGAATGTTAGTGCCGGAAAACAAATACGCAAAGCAGATCTCGCTGCTTATCGCGGCGGTGTTTCTGCTTACGGGGATAACGGCGGTCACGGGCGCGGAGATAGACCTCGGCGAATTCGATAACGAGCTCATTACAAACAGCGGCTATATCGGAATGACCGCCGACATAAGCGAAAATTTGCAGAAGAAAATAAGCGGGGAAATGTCGGAAAGGCTGTACAAGCTGTTGGGAGAACACGAAATTTATCCCGAAGAAATTCACGTTATCGTTAATATTTCGGGTTTGTACAGCATAAATATTACACAAGTAAAGCTCGTCTTTGGCGAGGGAGAGCGTGCGGCGGCAGAAGCGGCGGCAGAGCTTGTCTCGCGGGAGCTTTCGGAGGACATTAAAATAACGGCGGAGGTAAAGGAGTGAGGTTATCGGAGCGAATAAAGGAATTTCTGCTCGGAGATAAGGGCAGAAAGCTCGTTGCTGCGGGGGCGGCTGCGGTCATGCTGCTGCTTTTGCTGAGTGCCGTTTCCTGCGGCAGCGATGAAAAAAAGAGCGTTGCCGAGCCTTACGCGGGTGAAAACGCCGCCGATATCGAGCGGGAGCTCGAACAGCGGCTGGTAAGCCTTATATCGCGTATCGACGGCGCGGGCGAGGTTACGGTAATGGTAACGCTGGACACGGTCTCGCAGAGGGTGTACGAAAAGGACACCAAGTCGGAGAGCTCGTCGAAAAGCGATACCGACGGCAGCTCGCAGAGCGAGGGCAGGCAAACGGAGGTCGTGCTTGCGGGCAGCGCCAAGGAGCCGTTACAGGTCGGCACGGTGCAGCCTAAAGTCCGCGGCGCGGCGGTGGTATGCTCGGGCGCGGGAGACCCCGCGGTAAAGGAGCGCGTCGCGAACGCGGTCGCCAAGGCGCTGAATATCGGGCTGTCAAAGGTCTATGTGACCTGTTAGAAATGCGGATTTACGGCGTTTCTTGAAATTATCCAAAAACGGCATTTATCGGGAGGTACTTATGAGGAGACTTAATTTGATCATCGGGAAGAAACAGATAGCGATAGCTTCGCTGACGGTGCTGCTCGGCGCGGCGGTGGCGGTGAACTTTATCGTGTCGTCGGGGAAAAAGGACGAGATGACCGCGCCCTCGACGCAGGTTTCGGCGAACTACGGCGATACGGCGTTCGTTTCCAACAGCGCCGGCGGCGACGCGTACTTCGCGCAGGCGCGGCTGGATAAGCAGCAGACCCGCGACGAGGCGGCGCAGGTAATAGCGAGTATGTACAACGGCGGCGATATGACAAGAGACGAGCTGACCGTAGTCGAGACGAACGCGCAGAACCTCAGCAGCGTTATCGAGAGCGAAAACAAGATAGAAACGCTTCTGAAAGCGCAGGGCTTCGCGGACGCGCTGTGCTATTTAAGCGACAGCGGCGCGAATATCATCGTCAAGACGGAGGGTCTTGACGCGGCGGGCGCGGCTAAGATAAAGTCCACGCTTCTGTCGGAGGTCGAGGTCGCGAATGACAATATCACTATCGTTGAAGTAAAATAAACTGTTGCCGCAGCCTTTAAATGGCTGCGGCTTGCGTTTTCTCCTCATGTCATCTCGGACTTCTTGATGCCGAACATCAGCCTTAAAAAGCCGACAAACATTTTCGGGCTTTTAACTACGACTACTTTCATATGTAACGCTCCTCTCACAATTTCAAAAGGAAGATCCCCAGCACTATCAGCAGAACGGCGATAACGAACAGCATTACCTTAAGCGAAAAGAACGACAGGCACATAAGCGCCCCCAGAAACGCCGCGACAGCAAGCACCAAGCCCGCGCAGCGTTTTCTCCGTCTTTTCGGTCCGCGCATACCGTTCACCGCCTTTCTGTTGATTTTGCTTGTTCTAAGAACCTAAACTATTGGTACGGGTTCTAACGCATTTTATTCAAAAAAAAGAAATTGGTTACAGTTTTCTTTAAAAAAGGACTTGTTTATTATGGGTAATTGTGGTATAATAATAAAGTATAAGGAAAAATATACCTGCGCGGCAGTGCTTCGGCAATTTAACGGGGTCAAGGGGCAGAGCCCCTTGCGGGGGTTGGGGGCGGAGCCCCCGCACCTCCTCCCTCTCCTCGAGAGGGGCTCGTGTTCCTGCGCCGCGGGAGTGTTTGATATAATAAAGATCTGGAGGAAATATGGATACATCAAAAAGACATACACCGGGCAGCATAAAGGTGTCGGAGGAGGTCATTTTAAAGATCGCCGAGACCGCCGCGTGCGAGATAGACGGCGTGGCGGTAAAGGGACAGCGGCTTGAAGCGCCGTCGGCGCTGTCGAAGTTCAGAGGTCCCGTCCGCGCGAGGATACTCGGCGAAGCGGCGGCGATAAGGTTCGACATCTCGGTCGTGGACGGATATAACGCCGTAGAGGTCGCGGAGAGCATACAGCGCAGCGTAAAGAGCGCCGTGCAGAATATGACGGGCTTTACGGTAACAAAGGTCGACGTTAATATCGCGGGGATAAGCTATAAGGAAAACGAAGTTCCCGCAAAGGAAGGTTAAAGAGGAGCATAAGATGAGTGAAAGGCTGACCCGCCCCGAGGTTCGCGAGGGGGCGTTTCTGGTGCTGTATCAGCTGCTTTTCGGCACCAGTCTCGAGGAGATCGACGAGCTGAACGCCGAGGCGTTCGATATGGCGAAGAACGAACAGACCGACGAGATAGTAAACGGCGTTCTGGAGCACGACGAGGAGCTGCGGGATATAATCGCGAAGTATTCGACGTCGCGTTCCGTGGCGCGTATCGCGAAGGTGAATATGATAATACTTAAAATCGCCGTTTATGAGATGAAATATTGTGAAAGAGTTCCCAACGTCGCCGCTATAAACGAAGCGGTGGAGCTCGCGAAAAAGTACTCGCTGAAAGCGGACAGCGGGTTTGTAAACGGTATCCTTAATTCGTATATGAGGGAGCTTGAGAATGCTTGACGATACAATGGTTTTGTCCGTAAAGGAGTTTACGGAGCAGGTCGAGGACGCGCTTACGGGCTGTCCGTCGCTCTGTAATATCGGAGTGTGCGGCGAGGTCACAAAGATAACCGTGCAGCATAAGAGCGCGTATATGGACTGGATATTCATTTCGCTGCGCGACAGCGGCGATCCGAGCGTTCTGGACGTCGCCGTGTTCAAGCCGGTATCGCGGCTGACTTATCTGCCCGAGGCGGGCGACGAGGTAATAGTGTTCGGCAGCGTTTCGATAAGCCGAAAAGCGAGCAAATATCAGATAAAAGGCGAGGATATAATCCCTTACGGCGAGGGCGCGAGAGCGGCGGCTTTGCAGAAGCTGACGGAGAAGCTGCGCGCCGAGGGCTTGTTCAGTCAACACCGTCCTCTGCCGCGTTTTCCGAAAAAAATAGCCGTTGTGACTTCGCCTACGGGCGCGGTGTGGCACGATATATGCGATAAGGTCGCGGCGACGTTTCCCGCGGTCACGCTGGTGTGCGTTCCTGCGCAGGTCCAGGGAGAGAACGCCGTGCCGTCGCTGGTGAGCGCGGTTCGGAGGGCGCAGACCATCGGCGCGGACGTTATGATAATCGCGCGCGGTGGAGGCTCCAAGGAGGATCTGGACTGCTTCAACTCGGAGGAGCTGGCGAGGGCGATATACGCTTCGCCGATACCGACGGTGAGCGCCGTGGGTCACGAGACAGACCATTCGCTCTCGGACGAGGTCGCGGACGTAAGCGCTTCGACGCCGACCTCGGCGGCGGTCATCGTTACGCGCGAGGCGGCGGCGGAAGCCGACAGACTGGACGGGATAGAGCAGTATTTCCACAATGAGATAAAAAAGCTGGTGGAACGGCGCGAAAGACAGCTCGCGCTGCTTGAAAAGGACGTTCAGCTCAACTCCCCGAAGAACCGCATACTGAGGTGGGAGCAGAGCCTTTCGCGTTTTTCGGAGAGCGTCTCGCAGTCGATACACAGAAAGCTCGACAACGCGGAAAACGTTTTGCAGAAGTACGCGCAGTCGGTGTCCGATCTTAATCCGATGTCCATACTGTCGCGCGGATATTCGACAGCCAAGCATAACGGGAAAACGGTAAGAAGCGCCGCGGAGCTTTCCGTGGGCGACGTTATAGACGTGACATTCAACAAGGGCAGCGTTTCGGCTGCCGTAAAGGAAGTAAAGGACTGAAATTATGGACTTTGAAAAGGAAATGAAAAGGCTCGCGGAAATATCGGAGAAAATGAAAGCCGCCGATCTTCCGCTGGAGGAGTCTATGAAGCTGTATACCGAGGCGGTGGAGCTTACAAAGAAGCTCAAGGATTATATAGATAACGCGAAGCTCACCATTGAAAAACTGGAGGAGCGGTAATGGACGTTAAGGAAATGCTCGCGGAGTACGCGGAGATGACCGAGGAAGCCCTGAAAAAATATCTCCCCGAGGTGGAGTGTCTGCAAAAAAGCGTTGCGGACGCGGCGCGGTACAGCCTGTCGGCGGGCGGAAAGAGAATTCGCCCGGCGCTGGTAATGGAGTTCTGCCGGGTGTGCGGAGGGGAGCCCGAAACGGCGCTGCCCGCGGCTTGCGCTATCGAAATGCTGCATACGTTCTCTCTTATCCACGACGATCTGCCGTGTATGGACGACGACGATATGCGCCGCGGAAAGCCGTCCTGTCACAAGGCATACGGCGAGGCGACTGCGGTGCTCGCGGGAGACGCGCTGGCGATACTGCCGTTTCAGGTCATTGCCGAGGCGGGCTTGAAAAAAACGTTATCACAGGACGCGGCGTTGAAAATAATTAAGCTGCTCGCGGAGCTTGCGGGCATTTCGGGAATGATAGGCGGTCAGACCGTCGACCTTGAAAACGAGGGAAAACAGCCGCCCGTCGGCGTTATTCTCGAGATGTACCGAATGAAAACGGGAGCGCTGCTCGAATTCTGCTGCAAGGCGGGGTGCATCGCGGCGGGCGCGGGCGCGGATAAGCAGCTCTCGGCGGGGAGCTACGGTCAAAGGCTCGGACTTGCGTTCCAGATAGTCGACGATATACTCGATGTCACCGCCGACGAAAAGCTGCTCGGAAAGCCCGTCGGCAGCGACAAGGCGGACGGTAAATACACATACGTCGCCGCGGTCGGTCTCGAAAAGGCGCGGGAGCAGGCGCGGGCGCTTACGGCGCAGGCGGTGGAGCTGCTTGCCGATTTCGAGGACAACGGATCTCTTGTCGGGCTTACGAATATGCTGTTGGATCGTCAATATTGACGGAGGTTGTTGCTTAAAAAATGATGAATTTGCTAATGCTCAATCCCATTATTTCCGTGGGATTTATATCGTGGATTGCGGCGCAGATATTGAAAACCATTCACTACGCGATAAAATACAAGTCGTTCAATCCCGAAAGGATAACGGGCGCGGGCGGTATGCCGTCGTCGCATTCTTCGCTGGTAGTGTCTGTCGCTATGTATACGTTAAGGCTCAAGGGCTTTACAAGCGCGGAGTTCGCGTTTGCGGCGCTGCTTATGGCTATCGTTATCTACGACGCTATGAGCGTGCGGTACAACGCGGGTCTGCACGCCAAAGAGCTCAACAAGCTGCGGCATATCGTCGATTATCTTGACGATGAGATCTCGCAGCTCAGAGGCAGCGACGACGACCCCGACATCGACGAGCTCGTCAATCAGAAGCAGCTTAAGGAATTTCTCGGTCATACGCCGATAGAGGTGCTTGCGGGCTCGCTGCTCGGTATTCTGATAGCTATGGTATTTCCGCTCAAATAATTTCTCTGTAACTCGGGGAGGACATAATGGTTCTTAACAATAATATAAATCACGAGGTTATTTCAAATATGACCGTTCCGCAGCTTAAAGCGCTTTGTAAGGAGCTGCGGGGCTGTATTTTGCGCACCGTTATGAAGAACGGAGGACATTTGTCCTCAAATCTCGGAACGGTGGAGCTCGCGGTCGCGATCCACTATGTATACGACGTTTTCGGCGGCGATAAGGTCATATGGGACGTGGGTCATCAGGCATACGCGCACAAGCTGCTTACGGGGCGTCATTCCCGTTTTGACACGTTAAGGAAAAAGGACGGCGTTTCGGGATTTACGCGCCGCGCGGAGTCGCCCGCGGACGCGTTCATCTCGGGTCACAGCAGCACCTCGATCTCGGCGGCTTACGGTATTTCCACGGCAATGCGGCTCAAGGGCGAGGACGGTGCGGTGGCGGCTGTTATCGGCGACGGGGCGCTTACGGGCGGAATGGCTTACGAGGGGCTGAACAACGCGGGAAAGACCGCTTCCAGTCTCACGCTTATACTCAACGACAACGCGATGTCGATAAGCAAAAGCACGGGCGCGCTGGCGAGGTATCTGGCGCAGATACGCTCGACGAGAAAGTATTATTGCGCAAAGGAGCGCGTAAAGTCCGCGCTTTCGTCGGTGCCGCTTGTGGGCAGGTCGCTCGAAAGGGCGGTCGCGGCTACAAAAACGCTTGTTAAGGAAGCGCTGTACGACAGCAGTAATCTGTTTGAAAATCTGGGATTCGCGTACATCGGTCCCGTGGACGGTCATAATATCGAGGACCTTACCGAGGCGCTGTCGGTCGCGAAGCTGATGAAGCGCCCGTGCGTAGTTCACGTTTTCACGCGCAAGGGCAGGGGCTACAAGCCCGCCGAGGAGAATCCCGGGGAATATCACGCGGTCGCGAAAAACGGCGTTGTGGAGGAGTTCGTTTACGACAACGTTCCGCACAGCGACGGGAGCTTTTCGGAGGCGTTCGGGCGCGAGCTGGAGCGGCTCGGCAAGGAGGACAGCCGTATTTGCGCGATAACGGCGGCAATGAAGTACGCGGTGGGCTTGAACTATTTCAAGAACAGCTGCGCGCCGAGATTTTTCGATACGGGCATTGCCGAACAGCATTCGGTGACGTTCGCGGCGGGACTGGCGGTGCAGGGAATGCTCCCGGTATTCGCGGTGTACTCGACGTTTTTGCAGCGCGGATTTGACCAGATGATCCACGACTGCGCCATCGAGAAAACTCACATCACGCTCTGCATTGACCGCGCGGGCTTTGTCGGAGCGGACGGCGAGACGCACCAGGGCATTTTCGACGTGCCTATGCTCCGCGCGATACCGAATACCGTCATCTACTGCCCCGCGACGTATGAGGAGCTGAGGCGGTGTTTGTCCGAGGCGATATACCGCACGGAGGGCATTGCGTGCGTGCGCTATCCCAAGGGCGAGGAGCCCGATATAATGGGCAAGCACTTCAATTCGGCTTTTGACCCCGTGTGCAGTTATTATTACTCGGGGAAGCGCTCGGACGTTCTCGGGATAACCTACGGAAGAATTGCTTCCGACCTCGCGAACGCCTGTGAAAAAACGGGCGCGGATATGCTCCGTCTCGTGACGGTGGAGCCGTTTCCGCAGGGGATATTCAATATCGCTTTCGGTTACAAAAAGATAGTGTTCTTTGAGGAGGGCTCCGTACGCGGCGGCGCTGCCGAGGGATTTCTCGCGGAGCTCGCGTGGAGAGGCTACCGCGGCAAAGCGGAGTGCGTGGGCGTCGCGGACGGCTTTGTTCCCGCGGCGACCGTCGAGGAGCAGCTCGCGATGTACGGGCTTAACGAGGAATGTATGACCGAGATACTGAGGTCTTGAAAATGCGCCTGGACGTATACTTAACGGAAAACGGGCTATGCCGCAGCAGAAGCGCGGCGCAGCAGCTTATAAACCTCGGCGGCGTAAGCGTAAACGGAAAGACCGCCGTAAAAAATTCGCTTGAGATAGCCGATACGGACAAGGTGGAGATAGCCGAATTGAAGCTCCCGAAATACGTCGGGCGCGGCGGGCAGAAGCTGGAGGGCGCGCTCGGACTGTGGGGCTTCGACCTTAACGGAAAGACCTGCCTGGACATAGGCGCTTCCACGGGCGGATTTACCGACTGTATGCTGCAAAACGGCGCGGCAAGGGTGTTTGCGGTGGACGTCGGGAGCGGTCAGCTCCACGAAAAGCTCCGCTCGGACGGGCGCGTTGTTTCGCTGGAGCGGACGGATATCCGCGATTTTACGTTTGAAAATTACGATATTTCGGCGGCGGAGTTTATCGGCACGGACGTTTCGTTTATCTCGCTGAAGCTCGTGCTGCCGCATATTTACAGGCTTCTCGCGGAGGACGGCGCCGCGGTCGCGCTGATAAAGCCGCAGTTTGAGGCGGGGCGGGGGAGCCTGTCGAAAAAGGGCATAGTCCGCGACGAAAAAACGCGTCTGCGGTGCGTTGAGGAAGTGAAGCGATTTGCGGAACAGTGCGGCTTCGCGGTACTCGGCACGGCGGTCTCGCCCATAACTGGGGGAGACGGCAACGTCGAATATCTGCTCGCGCTGAAAAAGTCGGGAGGACTGCAATGAGAGTATTGATAGGCTGCAATATCAGAAAAGAGGGCTCGGCGGAGCTTGCCGCGGAGCTTGTCGCGCTGCTTAAAAAGAGCGGCTTTGCGCCGTGCGTTTACGGCAGGGACTCGGAATACGCGGACACGATCGGCGCGGAAATAATCGAAACGCCCGCTATATGCAATTTCGCGGTGACGGTCGGCGGCGACGGCACTATCCTTAAATGGGGAAAGGTCGCCGCGGAGTACGACATTCCGCTGCTCGGCGTGAATATGGGCAGGCTCGGCTTTATGGCGACGCTCGAGCCGCACGAGATCTCCTGCATTCCCGAGCTGCTGAACAGCGATTTTTCTGTGAGCAGGCGTATCTTGCTGGAGTGCAAGGTGTTCCGCGAGGAACGGGAGATATTCTCGGAGCGCGTTCTGAACGACGTTATCCTGTCGCGCTCGAGCGTTTCAAAGCTCCCCGAATACGTGGTCAACTGCGGAGCCGCGGAGGTCTCGAGAGTTCGCGCGGACGGTATCGTTTTCAGCACGCCAACGGGCTCGACGGCGTACTCGCTGTCGGCGGGAGGACCTATCCTGTCGCCCGATTTGGAGTGTATCGAGTTTACGGCGCTGTGTCCGCATACGCTGTTCAACCGTCCGATGTTGTTTTCGGACAAGCAGATAATCACCGCGCGCGCCAATCATTACCAGAATTCAAAGGCGACGTTCAGCGTGGACGGCGGCACGGGTATCCCGTTTATGGAGGGCGACATACTTCAAATTATGCGTTCAAAGCTGTCGCTCGGGCTTATCGAAACGGGCAGCGGTTTCTACGGCGCTATCCATAACAAGCTGATGACGCCGTTCAAGTAATAAAGAGGTCGATTATGAGGAAAAAGGAACGGCAGGCGGCTATAATGCGTATCATCTCCGAGAACGAGATCGAAACGCAGAACGAGCTTAAAGCGCTTCTGGAGCGCGAGGGCATTACCGTCGCGCAGGCAACGCTCTCCCGCGATATGCGCGAGCTGAGTATCAAAAAGAGCGTTACCGACGGCGATGTAAACTGTTACTTTTCGGGAATGAGCGCGGGGGAGATCGAATACAGCAGCATTTTCGCGCAGTCGGTCGTCTCAATGGATTACGCGCAGAATATGGTCGTGCTGAAATGTCACGCGGGGCTTGCGAATGCCGCGTGCAAGGTGGTGGACGAGCAGGAGTTCGGCGCGGTCGTGGGAACGATAGCGGGCGACGATACCGTTTTTATCGTCACAAGATCGGAAAATCACGCCGTGCAGCTTATATCGCAGCTTGCGCGGCTGAATAACAAGGATTGAGAAAATGTTAAGGGAACTTTCAATTGAAAATCTCGCCGTTATCGAAAAGGCGTCCGCGCGTTTCGGCGAGAGCTTTAACGTATTTACGGGCGAGACGGGCGCGGGTAAAAGTATTCTTATCGGCGGCATAAACGCGATACTCGGTCAGCGCACAACAAAGGATATTGTCCGCACGGGCGCGCAGAAGGCGGTCATCACCGCGCTGTTCGACGAGCTGTCGGGGGAGGTCTCGGCTAAGCTGGACGAGCTCGGCTTTTCGGCTGAGGACGAGCTTATCCTGACGCGTGAGATATTCGCGGACGGAAAAAGCGCCGCGCGTATCAACGGGCGCACGGCGACAGCGTCTATGCTTAAAGAGATAGGCAGTATGCTCGTGGATGTTCACGGTCAGCACGAAAACCGTATTCTTATGTCCAACGACAATCAGCGCGATATTCTCGATAATTACGCGGGTCTGTCGGGAGAACTCGAAGCGTACCGCGTTAAATACCGCGAGTTCGCGAGGACCTCAAAGCGCCTTAAAGCCTTGCAGGACGAGGCGAATACCCGCGCGCTGAAGATCGAGCACCTTACCGCGGTTATTGAGGAATTGAAGTCGCTGGAGCTCGAAAAGGGCGACGGCGAGCGGCTGGAGCAGGAGCTCGCGCGTATGCAGCGCGGCGCGGAGATAGTAAAGGCGGGGATAGGCGCGTATAATTGTCTGAGCTCCGACGGCGAGCCCGCGGCTTGCGATATGCTGCAAAGCGCGGCGAAGCTGCTTTCGGGTATCTCGGACGTTGAGCCAAAGGCAAAGGAGCTTTACGAGCGGCTTATGGCGGTAATTCCCGAGGTGAACGATATTGCGGACGAGGTCTTCTCGCTCGGCGGAGACGATACGGAGCTTCAGATGCAGGAGCTCAGCGACAAGGTCTCCGCGCTGAAGCACGCCAAGCGCAAGTACAATATGGACGCGGACGAGCTGGTTGACTATCTCGGCGAATGTTCGGACGAGCTTGCGGAGCTTTCCACAGCCGACGACGAGATAGAGCTGCTCACCGAGAAAAAGCGTTCGCTTGCCGAGGAGGTCAAGTCGCTTGCGGAGGGGCTTTCCGTGCGCCGAAAAAAAGCTGCCGACGAGATCTCCGAGGAAATATGCAGACAGCTCGGTTTTCTCGATATGCCGAACGTACGGATAATCTTCGCGCTGAACGCGGAAAAGATAGCCATAAACGGCAAGGACAGCGTAGAGCTGCTGATCTCGGCGAACGCGGGCGAGGAGCCGCGACCGCTTAACAAGATAGCAAGCGGCGGCGAGCTGTCGCGAATTATGCTCGCGATAAAGAGCGTGCTCGCCGACCACGATAATATCCCGACGCTTATTTTCGACGAGGTGGACGCGGGTATCAGCGGACGCGCGGCGCAGAAGGTCGGCGTAAAGCTCTCCGAGACGGCGGCAAAGCGGCAGGTGCTGTGCATTACGCACTTAGCGCAGATAGCCGCGAAAGCCGACACTCATCTGCTTATCGAAAAGCAGACAGAGGACGGGCGCACGTTCACGCATATCACGCAGCTCGACAGCGGCGGAAGAGTTCGCGAGCTCGCGCGTATAATAGACGGCAGCGGAGAGAGCGGGAGCGCTCTTGCGGCAGCCGAGGAAATGCTGAAAAAATAGTTGCCGGAAGTCAGTGCAAGGGCTCTGCCCTTGCATTCCGCCAAAGGGGCAAGCCCCTTTGGAATCCCTTATTCCCAACACTTTGGGCGATTTAGTTTTTAGGTCGTCTCTGTAAGGTAACTATGTGGTTCTTGGCGGTTTGCTCTAAGATTACAAGGTTGTCTTGAATTACATAAGAATAACGGCGTGTTCCTTTTAGAACGCGCCGTTAATTATATAGCTAAGAACTGCGTTGTAACCTTACAGAGTCAACGTCATAATCCAAAAGCCCAAGAAGTTGGGAAAAGGGATTCCTAAGGGGCTTGCCCCTTAGGCGCAGTTTAACAAACGGCTTTGCCGTTTGTTAAACGCAATGGCACTCGCAAGCCGCTCCGCGGCTCACGAGCGCTCATTGCTAGCTCGCTGCGCTCGGAGTGTGAGGCAGAGCCTCACACCGGAAATCACAGTTCCGCGATAAGCTCGACCTCGACCAGAGCGCCCTTGGGTATCTGCAAGCCGCCTACGCAGGAGCGCGCGGGCTTGCCCGTGAAGTATTCCGCGTAAACCGCGTTGAACGCCGCGAAATCGCCTATATCCTTGAGGAAGCAGTTGGTCTTGACGACCTTGTCGAGCGAAGTTCCGGCAGCCGCCAGAACAGCCTTGAGGTTCTCGCAAACGCGCTTTGTCTGCTCCTCGATGCCGCCCTCTACGAGGTTGCCGGTCGCGGGGTCGATCGGTATCTGTCCCGAGGTAAACAGCATATTACCGCTTATCTTCGCCTGTGTGTAAGGACCGATAGCCTGCGGCGCCTTGTCTGTGTGAATGTCTTTCATAGTGATTTCTCCTTTCAAAACTGCCATAATTTTCTCAAAAACCGAACGCAGCATTACGCGTTATCCACGACCTTGAAGCCCGCATTTTTCAGCGCGCTCCTGATCTGCTCCAAGTGCTCGAAGTTGCGCGTTTCAAGCTGAATACGCAGGAAACAGCCGTTGACGTTAGCGTTTGCGTCTGCGCGTTCGTGATGGACGGCGGTAACGTTGCCGCCCAAATCCGCGATTATCTTCGATACGCCCACAAGCTGACCGGGCTTGTCCACAAGCTCGATAGTCAGCAGGGAAGCGCGTCCGCTCTTTACAAGACCGCGGCGAATAACGCGGCTGAGTATCGTAACGTCGATATTGCCGCCCGATACCAGACAAACTACCTTCTTGCCCTTGACGGGTATCTTGTCGAACATGACCGCCGCCACGGAAACAGCGCCCGCGCCCTCCGCTATCAGCTTCTGCTGTTCGATGAGCGAGAGTATCGCGCCGGAAATTTCGTCCTCGGTAACGGTGACTATCTCGTCAACGTACTTGCTCACCAGCTCGAAAGTATTCTCGCCGGGCTCTTTTACCGCGATACCGTCCGCAATGGTGGAAACGCTGTCAAGCCGCTCTATCCTGCCGTCCTTTACGGAGTTGAACATAGACGGAGCGCCCGCCGCCTGAACGCCGTACACCTTTATATTCGGGTTGAGCTGCTTTATCGCGAACGCCACGCCCGAGATAAGTCCGCCGCCGCCGATAGGCACTACCACCGCGTCCATGTCGGGGAGCTGTTCGAGAAGCTCCAGTCCGATAGTTCCCTGACCCGCGATAACGTTCTCGTCGTCGAACGGGTGAATAAACGTGTAGCCCCTTTCGTCGCGGAGCTGAAGCGCCTTATTGTACGCGTCGTCGTAAACTCCCGGAACAAGGCAGACCTCCGCGCCGTAGCCTTTTGTCGCCTCGACCTTGGAGATAGGCGCGCCGTCGGGCAGACAGATCAGCGACTTGATACCCGCCTTGGTAGCCGCGAGCGCCACGCCCTGCGCGTGATTACCCGCCGAGCACGCGATAACGCCCTTTGCGCGTTCCTCCTCCGAAAGCGTGGATATTTTGTAATACGCTCCGCGAACCTTAAACGAGCCCGTTACCTGCAAATTCTCGGTCTTTAAGTACACGTCCGCGTCGGGGTTTATTTTCGGCGCTTTGATAAGGTCGGTGTTTCTGATGACCTCTTTGAGAACGTGCGATGCCTTGTAGATAGTGTCCAGTGTAAGCATAACTATACTCCTTCTAAAAATAATTCTGCACAGGAGCCATAAAAACAAAAATCCCCTAACGGATATTAGGAGATAAAACATCTATTGCCTCTGTACATCCGTCAATGCACTTCCCTCTAACGGTGGAATTCCGGACAGCCTTACTGCGAAAAAATAAAAAACGGTTCGGGCGGTCTGCTCCGAGCGGATCATAGGGGAGAAGTCCTGCCGTCTTTCACCAACCGACGGCTCTCTGAAAGGGCTTTGTTCCCATACGGCACGTTTGTGCGCTCATCATAGCATTTACAAATTTATTATACACCAAACGACATTGCTTGTCAATAGATTTTGCGGAAAAATTTCTCCGCGGCAAGTCATTTGTATTGACAAACCTGTCCGAATGTGATAAAATAAATAAGCGAGCACCAATTAAACAGCGGCTCTCCCCG
>JAAVID010000038.1 GCA_014799395.1 Oscillospiraceae bacterium
AAAGTGATTGATCGACAATTTTGCCTGTCGGCAAAATCGTCGATTTGGGGAAAAACTCTTGTTTTTCCCCAAACCCTTTTAGCGCCTTGGTGGAGCCGCCGCTGGCGCGGCGGTGCGGCGCTTCGCGCCTCTGTTTCGCTTCGCGAAACTGCCGTGCTTCGCACGGCATTCCGGGCTTTGCCCGGACCTAGCAAGGGCTCTGCCCTTGCATTCCGCCAAAGGGGCAAGCCCCTTTGGAATCCCGATTTTTTAGCTGCGAGACGTTACACTACATAAAATTTTCTCGTGTACTATGATCGCTGTCGGCATAATACAAATCGCTCCGAAAAAGATGTAAAGCAAAACGTTCACAATATTGAATTTAAGCGAAGATACCGCGGGATAATAATAAAAAGCTGGCGCGAAAAACGACAGCGCGAGGGCTGCGCCTCCGCAGATCACAATAAAAACAAGCGCGCGAATATCACTTCCCGTCATTCGATAGCTTGAATAGAACGTTCTTTTTGCCGAGCCGTAGCCGCGCGACTTCATAGAGTCGGCGGTCGTCATTGCCTCCTCCGCGGAATAGCCGAGCGAATCGGAAAAAGCGGAAGCCATCTCCCTTATCGTGGACGCTTTTCTCGACCCGATAAAATCGCGCGTTCTGCCGATAAACAGCGGCACAAAGCGAACGGCGCAGCTAAGCGTCAGCCCCGCGGACGGCAATACCCGACCGAACAGCCAGATATACTTATCGCTCGTGAGAAACCGCGCCGAGACCGCTCCCCACTGCGCCGCCGCGCAAAGCATTACCGAAAACGCGAGCCCGTACGCCAGCGCTTCAAGCGTTATCGAAAGATCGCCGACAAAGAAAAGCACGGTCACGCCGTTATGCGAAAACAGCGGGTTTGTGAGCGTAATGACTGCCGCCGCGGGCAGTAACGGGAGCGCTTTCCCCGCCAACGCCGCCGCCAGTACCGCGCCGATAAGCGACTCGGCGAGTATCACGGGGTCGCGGCTGAATATCGTGAGCCCAATGACCGCCGTAAAGTACAGAAAGCACGGCACGGGGTGCATTTTTTCGAGCGCTCTCAATCGAAGTCACCCCGCATTATCGCCGCGATAAGAGCCTCGCACCCCTCTTTTACGTCGAGGTAGGTGCGCTCGAAATTGCCCGTATACCACGGGTCGGCGACGTCGTCCGCCCTCCCCGCGAATTCGAGCAGCTTATGTATTTTTTTCTCTTTATCGCCCCAAAAGCGCGTCATATTGCGGATATTCGCCGTATCCATTCCGATAAGCAGGTCGTACTCGTCATAGTCGGCACGGTTGATCTGCCGCGCGCGCTTCGCCGAATAGTCGATACCCAGCCGCCGCAATATCCCCGCCGTGCCGCGGTGGACGGGATTTCCAAGCTCCTCCGTCGAGGTCGCCGCCGAAGCCGTCACGACCTCCAACCCCGCCTTCCGGCACATATCCCGCATTACAAACTCCGCCATAGGACTGCGGCAGATGTTCCCGTGGCAGACAAACAGTATTTTTAACATTTTTTAGTCCTTTCAAGAGAGTAGAGGCAGTCGTGAGGCTCCGCCTCACACTCCGCCAAAGGGGCAAGCCCCTTTGGAATCCCTGTTCCCAACACTTTGGGCGATTTAATTTTTAGGTCGTCTCTGTAGGGTTGCAACGTGGGTCTTGGCTGTTTAATTAAAGGCAACGTTGTCCAAGAACTGTAGCCCTAATAAAAAAGGTGCTACCCATTGTGCAACACCTTTTAATATGCGGTTATGTGAACACGCTCCCGTCAATCCTGCAAACCGGTGTTGATACGTTCAATTTCTTCTCTGATCTCTTTCAGAACCTCTTCTTTTTTATCCGATTCCAAAAGCTGTTCAAGACGTTTGAACATCTTCAAGTCTCTGCGCAAAATATCCTTGAATTGAGCATCGGACATTCCCATTTTATTCACCCCCATTATAATGCTATTTCTTATTTTATTATAACACAGCCTTGCAAATATGTCAACCCTAATGACGGCAAACAGCCAAGAACTGCGTTGCAGCCTTACAGAGACAACATCAAAATCAAATCGCCCAAAGTGTTGGGAAATGGGATTCTTAAGGGGCTTGCCCCTTAAGCGGGATGCAAGGGCAGAGCCCTTGCCGGAGTGTGAGGCGGAGCCTCACGACTGCCCCGCTGCCCTCACACCGCGGTAAACGAAAAAGTATACTTTTTCTCCTCGCCGGGTTTAAGTATCTCAATGCCGCGCTTTTCGGCGAACACGCCGGTGCAGTCGGAGAAATCCGCCGAGCCGCAGAACGGCTCTACGCAGAGGAACGGCGCGTTCTTCGCCTGCCATATCGCAAGCGAGGTGAAGTCGGGATAATCCACCCGCAAGCCCTTGTTGTCCTTGCCGAGGAGCTTTACCGAACGCGACTTTACCTTGTCGAGATAAACAACGTCCTTGTAAAACATCTCGTGGTTCAGATCGAGAATATTGCTGTCCTTCAGCACGGGGACGCGGTTGTCGTCCTCGAAAAGATGAACGTCGAGATTGTAAATGGGCGCGGACAATGTTTCCTTGTTCGGGAACTCGAGATGATAGCCCGAAAGATCGCCGTCTATCGCGAACGCGGGGTGACCGCCTATGCAGTACGGCATATCGTCCTTGTCGTTGTTGCGGACGGTGTGAACTACCTCAATGCCGTCTGATTTGAGCGTATAGCGTATCGTGAAGCGGAAATCGAACGGATAAAACTGCTTTGTGTAATCACTCTGCTCCAGCGAGAACAGCACCGAATTTTCGGTCGCTTCCTCTTGGGTAAGCTCGACGTCTCGCGTGAAGCCGTGCTTGGGCAGACTGTACTCCTTGCCGAGTATCAGCGTTTTATTATCCTTGAGCGTGCCTATCATCGGGAACATTACGGGCGCGGTATTTGCCCAATATTTGGGGTCGCCGCTCCACATATATTCCCGTCCGCCGATCACCAGCGACTTCAGCTCCGCGCCGTGCTGCGCTATTCTCGCGGTGTTATTTCCGTTTTTAAGTGCTGCTTCCATTGGTTCCTCCTTATAAAAAAGGTGCGGCACTTGCGCACCGCACCGTAATGATCAGCTTCTCTTCTTCTTGGATACGATAGCCGTTACGCCTACGAACGCAACCGCAAGCGCCGCGGGAGCGATCGCGAGAACGATACCCGTTCCGGGGTTCGCGCCGGTATTCTCGTCAGCCTTGTCGGTATCCTCGTTGATGCCGGTCGTTACAACGCCGTTGTTTTCGTCGTTTGCGGCAGCGTCGGCTGCTTTGTCCGCGTCATCTTCGCCGTTGTTTTCGCCCTCTGCGGGAGCTTCGTCGGGTGTCGCGTCCGCTTCGCCGTCCGCGGATTCGCCGTCGGCTGCGGTAACAACGGGCTCGCCGTCTGCGGTAACTACGGGGTCTCCGTCAGTGGGAGCTTCGGCAAACGCCGTAACGGTAAGAGACATAGCCGCCGCGCAAGCGATCACAGCGGCGAAAATTTTATTTTTCATAATATAATTTTCCTCCATATGTTAATATTTCTAATAGGTACGGTATATCAAAAACAGCCCGTATACGCGAGCCTATTCTGCTTCACCATATTCATTATAACACGACCGTTATTTTTTATCAAGGGCTTTTACGCGATATTTCTTAATTTTGTGGATTTATATTACTTTTTTACAACTTGAACAAATGCGTTTTGTATAATTTAACGTGAAACTTTTGTCGAAACACGCGCATTAGCTTAAAGCCGCCATACCCCCGATTATCTCAACCATTTTCACCACCGCGAACACCGCCGAAGGGATAAAAATAATACTTCCGAGGATAATGGTGAGCAGCGCGTTTTTGTCGATAGCCGAGCGGAACGGGCGGCAGTACAGCACCTTTATCTCCTTATCGGGAACGTACAGCTTTCCGCGCATTATCATCTCGCACGGGAACATATTCGGCACGTCGCTGCCGTCTATCCTGTACACGGCGCACGGAAATCTTCTCTCCTCGCTGAACTCCGTAAACACCGCCGTTTTCCGCTCAGACATAGCCAGCGCCGCGAGACAAAACGCGAAAAACGCGCCGATAAGCACGATAAACGCGCCCACCACGGTCACCCCGAGCACGGCAATATCGCCCCAACCGAAGCCTATGCACAGCATTATAATAACGACCATTGCGCCGCCGACAAAATATTCCATAATATCACCCGCGGATATTATAGCATATTTCGGCTCAAATGTCAATCATCATGACCGCCCTTTTGCCCGTGATCCAACTCACCGCGACCACTGCCGCAGTCAGAACGGGCAGACCCGCGTAAGCGATAACTCTCAGCGCCGCTCCGATACTGCCGACAAATATCATTAACAGCAGACATATCATCGCCGCCGCGAGTACTATCTCGATACCGATATACGCCGCGGTCGTCGCCTTAGAACCGAACCGATAACCAAACGCAAAAGTCGGCGAGAGCGCCATTGTCTGAACCATGCACAGACAAATGGGCATTGCGACAGCCGGCTCGATCGGCAGACCGTGAACAAACACGCCGACAACATTGGCAGCAAGGAATATCAACGTAAGCGCCGCAAGCACCAAGCCCATTGTGCAGAGCTTCGCGCCGATTATTTTGCCGCCCGAGAGCGGCATTCCGCGCTGCATTTTCGACCAGCCGCTCCGCTCGTCAAAATCGAGCGTGTTCAGCAAAAACGACGAGCAGGTGGTTATCACGACATAATTTAACAGTCCGTTTGGCATAAGCGCTATGCCTGCTCCCACGCCAAACAACGAATTTCTCTCACCGAATATCATTATTACTATCGGCAGCAGCATTATCAGAAACGCGCCGATTATCTGAAACTTTACGCCGTAAAGATCCTTTAAGATCAAGCCCTTCATTGTCTCACCGCCTTTGCGTTAAATATCGACCATAACCGCCCTTTTGCCCGTTATCCAGCTCACCGCGACCACAGCCGCCGTAAGCGCGGGCATTACCGCGTAGGCGATAACTCTCAGCGCCGCCGCGCCTATATCGCCCGCGAACACCATAAACACTATCACCGCCATAGCCGCCGCGAGCAGGACCATAATGCAGATATACGCCGCCGTGGTCGCCTTTGCGCCGAAACGGTAGCCGAGCGTGAACGTCGGCGAGAGCGACATCGCCTGCACCATACACATCACGAACGGCAGGGCGATCATCGGCTCGAGCGGTATCTTGAAAAGCTGTGCGCAGACTATGTTCACGATAAGCGACATTACGGTAAGCATTGCGAGTATCAAGCCCATTGCGGCGAACTTCGCGCCGATTATCTCTCCGCCCGTTACGGGCATTGTGCGCTGCATTTTCGCCCAGCCGCTCCGCTCGTCAAAGCCGAGAGTATTCACCAGAAACGACGAACAGAGGGTTATCGAGATATAATTTACGAGACCGTACAGCAGCACGGAGAGCTCAATGGGAGGAGGTTCTATTCCCTCGGCGACCGCCATTCCCCCGCCGCCCAGAATAAGCATAAGTGACGGCAGGAGCATAAGCGCCACAGCGCCGAACATCTGAAATCTCACGCCGAAAATATCCTTTAACACCAAGCCCTTCATCAGCAGACGTCTCCTTTCCTCACCCTCGCGAGCAGCGCGAAGTAGAAGATAGCGTACAGCGCCGCGGAGATACCCAGTACGATAAGCGGCAGCCAATCGCCCGAAAGCAGCTCGAAAAAGCCGCTAACAAAATTTTCCGTCTCCTCGGCGAACATATTGCAGATAACCAGTACCGGCATTACCAGTCCGAACCCGAGTATCAAGCCCATTGTAAGTCCCGCCTTTTCCGCGCTTTTAAAGTCGATAACAAGCGGATTGACCGTCCACTCTATCGCGCCTATAAACACGGTAAGCAACGCGGTCATCTTCACCGTGTCGAGCGTGAAAAAGCTCTTGTCGAACGCGCTCATAACAAGCTGCATTATCACGCACATCGCCAGACCTATCCCTATCGAGATGAGATTTTTCAGCAGCTCGGACATCACGAACGTGTTCCTCGATATTCCGCCCGCGAGCGTTAAGTCGGTAAATCTGCACTTGATGTTGCTTTCGAGATTTCGCGCGAGCCATTCTATCACCACGCCCACAACTATCATTTGCATTCCGAGGAACATCATTCCGGTAACTCCCGCGTCGTGCGTAAGTTCTTGCAGTCCCGCGCAGGCAGCCGTTCCGAGCACCGCCGTTGCCGCCGCCGCTATAAACCATTTTTTGTTCAGCAAAAAATTGCCGTATAATATACCCCTCATCGCGGCTCACTCCTTTACATAAAACACCATTATTTCCTCGATACTCGGCGTATCGGAGGGAATATCGGGATATTTTTGCGCGTTTGCCGTTAAGACCTCGTTCTGGAATTTTCCCTTGCGCACGCCGATAATATCCGATCTTTCGATTTGAGCAAGCTGCTCGTCCGTGCATTTGAGTATTCTGTGACGCTCTATCATCTCGTTGCGCTCCTCGGTGAATACTATCTCGCCCTTGTGGATAAAGCAGATATAGTCCGCGATATGCTCCAGGTCGCTTGTGATATGTGTCGAGATAAGTATCGAGTGGCTCTCGTCCTGCATAAAATCGAGGAAAATATCCAGTATCTCCGAGCGCATTACGGGGTCGAGACCGCTCGTCGGCTCGTCGAGGATAAGCAATTGAGTATCGTGAGACAGCGCCGCCGCTATCGACAAACGCATGACCATACCGCGCGAAAAGCTCTTGAATTTCTTGTCGAGAGGGAGCTCGAACTTCGTCATATAGCCGAAAAATTTTTCGCTGCTCCAGGTCTTGTAAATGCCTTTCATTACCTTGTCGAGCTGCTTTACGGTAAGGTTTTCGGGGAACGACAGCCCGTCGAACACCACGCCTATTTTCTCCTTGGTCGCGGGAGTGAGCGCGTCGGCGTTCTCGCCGAGCACGGTAATGCTCCCCCCGCCTTTCTTCAGCAAGCCCAGTATCGCCTTTATCGTGGTCGACTTGCCCGCGCCGTTCTCGCCGATAAAGCCCACGACCGAGCCGCACGGCACGTTGAACGACACGTCTTTCAGACTGAACTGCGGATAATTCCGCGTTATATTCTTTACTTCAATGCAATTTTCCATAGTATCCTCCTGTTCGGAAGAGCTAGTCGGAGTAGAACATCGAGAGTATCTCCGTAAGCTCCTCCTTGGTAACTCCGCTCTGCTTGGCTATCTCGGAAGCCTTGGCGAGGTGATCCTCTATCTCGCGGAGATTGTTCTCGCGCATCATCTCGGGGTCGGCGGCTGAGACAAAGCTCCCGCGCCCCGTAAACGACTGGATAAAGCCCTCGCTCTCGAGTATCTCATACGCGCGCTTGGTCGTGATAACGCTTACGCGCAGATCCTGCGCGAGCGCCCTCATCGACGGCAGCGCGTCGCCCTCGCGCAGACTTCCCCCGAGTATCAAGCCCTTTATCTGCGAGGCTATCTGCTCGTATATGGGCACTCCGCCCGAATTTGTGATTATAATGTTCATTAGTTTACCTTTCCGCCGCCTTTTCCGCCCGGCTGTGCACTTCCGAAGCGGGTTTGGCGGCGTTCCTTTGCAAAGATTACCGGTTTGAGAATACGTCAAAGTTCATTTTGTTGACATTGTGCATATCTCATATATACAATATATCACATCAATACAAATTTGTCAATACCTTTTTAAAAAAAATTTTTCTGCTCTCAAAGAGAGCGAGAGAGTGCGGGGGCTCCGCCCCTTGACCCCGTTTTGCAAATCGTGCAGTTTTTTGCAGTTGGTTCAATGTTACTCTTTTAAGTGAAAAAAATCGAAAGGAGCAACACAATGAGCAGCAAAGGATTTATAAAGATACCGAGGGACATAACCAACAAGCCGTGGTACGGTCACGAGGGTACGCTTAGAGTGTACTTAGAACTGCATATCAACGCGGCTTGGAAGGATTTTGAGTACAATGGCAGAACGCTGAAAAAGGGGCAGTTCATAACAAGCATAGGCAAGCTCGCAGCGCGCTGTCAACTATCGGTCCAACAAACCAGAACCGCCCTTTCTCACTTAAAATCAACAAACGAGATAACGATCGAGACTACCTCGAAATTCAGCATAATAACGATACTTGACGGAGTTTCCGACGACGAGACCGACAAGCCCGTTGACGACCTTGCCAACTTGCTTGCCAACACACGGGATAACAACAGAAATAGAAAGGGAGAAAAAGAAGATAAAACAGAAATTAAAGAAAAAGAAAAGGAAGAAGCGGCTTCGCCGCTTTCTCCCTCTCCTTCTTTTAATTCTTTTGATTCTTCAAATCCACTTACAAGAGACGAGCTTATCACCCGTTATGGCATTGATAACGTTACGCGTTACGAAAGCAAGCTCGCCGAATGGAAAAGCAAAAAGGGCATAACGGGGAACTTCGACGATATTTCAACTATCGCGAAATGGCTTGAAGCGGACAACGTTCAAAACAATGCTCAAAATCGGAGCTCGTTCAATATGGACAAGCAGATGGAACGCATTCTGAACTTCTACCGCGGCTCTAAAGCTCAATGATCTCGTCGGTTATTGCTTCCTTGTCGTGAGTGACCAGAACCACCGTCCTGCCCTGCGTTTTGCGCTTGAAATAGGCGATAACCGTGCGCTTGGTCTCCTCGTCGAGACCCTTGAACGGCTCGTCGAGGAACAATATGTCGTACTCGGCGAGCAGCGCGCGGACAAGCGCCACGCGGCGCTTCATTCCGCCCGAAAGCTCGCGGACGGGCTTGTCGGCGCAGTCGAGACCCACCTCGGCAAGCTCGCGGGCTATTTCTTCCTTTGTGAATTTTTTGCCCGTCACAAGCCGGATATTCGCGCTTGCGGTGAGGTTCTCGCACAGTCTGTCCTCCTGGAACACCGCGCTTATCCTGCCCTCGCGGATGACCTCTCCGCCGTCGGGCTCGAGAAGTCCCATAAGGATATTCAGCAGCGTGGTTTTTCCGCAGCCGGACTTTCCAACAACGGCGGTCACTTTGCCGTCGGCGAACTCGTGAGTAAAGCCCTCAATTACGGGAATATCGAATTTTTTCGTGATGTTTACGGCTTTCAGCATAGGTTCACCTCCAATATCAAGCCCACGGCTCGCAGCTAAAAAACCGGGATTCCAAAGGGGCTTGCCCCTTTGGCGGAATGCAAGGGCAGAGCCCTTGCTAGGTCCGGGCAAAGCCCGGAACGCCGTGCGTAAGCACGGCTGTTGCGCACGAAGTGCGCAACGCGGCGCGTAGCGCCGAGCCCCCGGAGCGCTAAAAGGGTTTGGGGAAAAACAAGAGTTTTTCCCCAAATCGGTGAATTTGCCAACAGGCAAATTCGCCGATCAATCGGTTTTTTCTGCCGGGGGCAGAAAAAACCGATCCCCGCCCCGAACACGACTATACAATGAGAGCAACTTCAAGCCGACCGGATTACTATCCAACTGCCCCGGCGCTGTACTGCTCAAAACGCGGATCACTTTTTTCTCCCACCGGGAGAAAAAAGTGATTGATCGACAATTTTGCCTGTCGGCAAAATCGTCGATTTGGGGAAAAACTCTTGTTTTTCCCCAAACCCTTTTAGCGCCTTGGGGGAGCCGCCGCTGGCGCGGCGGTGCGGCGCTTCGCGCCTCCGTTTCGCTTCGCGAAACAGCCGTGCTTACGCACGGCGTTTTGGGCTGCCGCCCAAACCTGCGCAGAGGCTCTGCCTCTGCACTCCGCAAGCCTTTTGAAAAAGGCTTGGCGAAAACTTTTTAATTTTTAGCTGCGGCGGGAGGGACTACATTCTCTCAATACGCTTCTGCAAAAGCCCGACAAGCGCCGTGAATATCTTTTCACAGAGCCAACTGAACAAAATGACCGTCAGCGTCCACGCGAACAGGTCAGCCGTTTCGAGATAGACCTTAGCCTCAAACAGCTTTTCGCCTATCGAGCCGCGCGGAATGCCGATGACCTCCGCCGCCGCTCCCGACTTCCAGCAAAGCCCTATGGCAAGCCTTGAAGCCGCTCGGAAATACGGCAATAGCTGCGAAAGATAAACGACAAACCGTCTCCAAACGGGGATATTGAACACCTTTGCCATTTCCTTTAATTTAGGGTCGAGATCATCGATACCCTCCAGCATATTCGCGTAAACTATCGGAACGCATATCAGAAACGACACCAGCACGGACAAGTCCTTTGAGCCTATCCAGATAAGCGCGAGTATCGTGAACGACGCGACGGGTATCGACTTCATAACGCCGATAAGCGGCGAAAAGAGTATCCTCACCGCCCGTATCTTCCCAGCCGCGAGCGCCAGGATACAGCCGCAGGACAGCCCGAGCGCGAAGCCGAGCAGTATTCTTCCCGAAGAAAACAGCACGCTTTTCCAAAATTCGGCGGTCGGGATAAGCCCGCAAAGTCTCTTTATGACCTCAACGGGCGATACCAGCAGTATTTTGCTGTTGAGCATTACGGCGGCTATCTGCCAGATAACGAGCCAGAAAAGTATGCTTGCCGCCGTCAACAAAAATTTTTTGAGCTTTTTCATTATCCGGGAAATTCATAAGCGTAATAGAAATCGTCCTCGGGGAGCTTTCCGCCGACCGACTGCGGCGCGTTATCGAAAAGCACCCGCAGATAGCCGCCGAGCTTGGCTTTCATCTCCTCGCCCGTAATGCACACGATATTGCACTCGGGTATCGCCTTGACCGCGACCGCCGCGGGAACTATATCGTACTTTCCGACCAGTTCCGCCGCTTCCTCGACGTTGTTATTGACGAAATCGACCGACGCGAGGTAACGGCTCAGGAACTCGTTTACCGCCTCGGGGTGCTGCTCGGCGAACTCCGCGCGCGCGATAACGATACCCGTCAGCAGCGAGCTGTCAACGCCGAGCTTATCCCATTCGTC
>JAAVID010000039.1 GCA_014799395.1 Oscillospiraceae bacterium
ATTATCTGCCAGCCGCATATATCAGCCGTGTACATCGCGCTCTTCCGGCATTCCTCCAGAAAGCGAATGTCCGCTTCGTGAATGTCCTTTTTTCCGCCGTCGTCGAGATAGCGCTCTTCAAGCAGCTTCTGCGAGACCGCTATCGGCATATCGAGAAATATCACCATATCGGGCTCGGGCAGACCGAGCTTGACGTATTCAAGATCCATAAGCCAGTTGAGAAAATGCTCGCGGTCTTCGACCTTAGTAAGCTGATAAATGGCGTTGGAGGTGGTATAGCGTCCCGAAAGTATAACCTCGCCTCTCTCGTAAGCCTCGCGCCAGTCGGTCACATAGCTGATATATCTGTCGAGCGCGTACATTGCCGAAGCCGCGTATGCGCCTTTATCGTCTGCGCACGGTATCTTTCCGTCCAGGTATTCGCTTATCAGCCTGCCGCTCGTCGACGAGTAATTCGGAAAGCTGACCGCGCGGCACTTCACTCCCAGGTCTTTAAGATAACGCTCGGCAAGCTCCAGCTGAGTAGTCTTTCCGCAGCCGTCCAAGCCCTCCAATACGATTACTTTTCCTTTTCCCATTTTTTAACTTCTCCTATACATAATCATACATATATATTGTACCACAAATTTGAAATTTAGTCAATATTTATGGGAAATTTTCAGCAAAAAAACAAAAAACGCCGCCGAAGCCCGGAAGCGTTTTCGATACTATGATAAAATGCGGCAAGCGTAACCGTCGTGAACAAATCCGCACCTGCGGTAAAAATCGAGTAATCTGTCCTCGCATATAACATTGACCTTGCTGCCCGAAAGCTCCGCGCAGACCGAGGAAATGAGCCGCCGCGCGTTTCCCCGACCGCGCGTTTCCGGCGTCGTCGCTATCTGCGACAACAGCGCCTCGCCGTTGATGTTGTGCTGGATCGCGAGCACCGAGCCCTCCAGCATACGGAATTGCGCAATGCCGTGCCGCACTCTGTGCGACATATCGAGATACCAGGGCTCGTATTCAATGTCGAACGCGGTTTTCAGTACCGCGTAAACGTTATCGAGCGGCGGCTCGGTCAATACCTCCGGAACGCCGACCCCCTCAAATCTCATAATATTCACCTTTTGCGGACGGCACTTCAACAGCTTCGATAAAATCTCTCCCGCGCTCTCCGAGCAAAAGACCTCCGAAAAACCCGAAAACGCCAGGAACTCCGCAAGCTCCTCGCCGCATTTTCCGACCTCGGACAGCACAAAGCTGCCGTTCAGCTCGCCGAGGAACGCGAAGCCCTTTCGGAATTCCCCGGCATAAAAGCGGCAGAAATCGTATTTCAGCCCATAGGAAAGCAGAAGCGCGCGAATTTTCTGCGCTTCTGTCCCGTGTTTCGGAAGTTTTTTTAATTCTTCTTCGTTAGTTACACGCTTTATCATAGTTCGACTGCCGACAGCATTTTCTCCGCGAGTTTTTTTACTGCCTCGAGATCGCTCAGCTTGATAACGCAGGACGGCGAGTGGAGATACCTGCACGGCACGGAGATCGCGCAGGTGCACACTCCGCCCGCGCTGACGTGGATAGCGCCGCTGTCGTTGCCGCCCGCTACAAGCGTTTTGGTCTGCACGGGGATATTGTTGGCTTTGGCGGTCTCGAACGCCAGCGAATACAATTTTCGGTCATACACCGTTCCCCTGTCCATATACGACACCACCGCGCCCTTGCCGAGCTCGCACACGCGCTTTGCGCCCGAGGTTCCCGCGATGTCGCAGGCGGTGGTGGTCTCGAGAACGATGGCAATGTCGGGGGCAACGGTGAACGCCGCGGCTTTCGCTCCGCGCGTTCCGACCTCCTCCTGCACCGTAAACGCGTACCACGCGTCGTATTCGGGCTCGCCGTTTATCATATCCATCATAATAAGACAGCCCGCGCGGTCGTCGATAGCCTTGCCTTTGACAAAGCCGTCTCCGAATTCAAAGAAGTCCGCGTCAAAATAGGCATAGCTTCCGCGGGGGGCGAGCTTTTCCGCTTCTTCGCGGGAACTTGCCCCTATGTCGATATAAAGTTCCCCGAAATCGGGAATTTTTTTGCGCTCGTCCGCCGATTGCTGATGGATAGCCTTAGTCCCGATAACGCCGGCGCCGCTTTCCAACGTCATTCCGCGCCCAAGCGCGACCGCGGGGTTTATTCCTCCCACCGCGTCAAAGCTGAGAAACCCGTCCTCGTCAATGTCGGTTATCATAAAGCCTACCTCGTCCATATGTGCGGCGAACATTATCTTGTGCTTGGTTTTCCTGCCCTTTTTGAACGCGATAAGATTTCCGAGATTATCCGTGAAAACCTCGTCGGCGCGTATATTCGCTTTGATAAACTCGCGTACTCTCGCTTCATCGCCCGACGCGCCGTTTATCCGACATATCCCGCGAAGTCTCTCAATCATCGGTCTCACCTCCCGCGTACGCCGCGATAAGCCTTGCAGTCGCCGAAATATCGTTCGGGTCGACCGTCTCGACGGGAGTGTGCATATATCTTATCGGGAACGACAAGGTACAGCATTTCACGCCCTTTCCGACAACTCCGACGGCGTCCGCGTTAGTGCCGGTGGAGTTCGGCATTATCTCCTCGGTGAACGGTATTTTTTCGCTTTTCGCAAGCTCGCGGAGTGTATTGGACATTTTTTTGTCGAGACACGCGGAAAAGCCTATCATAACGCCGCTGCCGAGCTTTGCGGTATCCTTTGGATCGCTGTCGGGAGTTGTGCCGAACGACACGTCGACGATAAGCGCCTCATCGGGCTTAATACGGAACGCCGCCTGCTTCGCGCCGCGCTCGCCCGTCTCCTCCTGCGCCGAAAAGCAGACCGCCAGATCGTACTTCAGCGGCTTGCCTTTCAGCATATCCAGCGCCTCGAGAATGGCGCACACTCCGCTCCTGTCGTCGACCGCGGGCGCGGAGACCAAGCCGCCAAGCTCGCGGAAGCGCGAGTTGACGGTAACGCGGTCGCCCAAGGAAATGACTTCCTCCGCCTGCGCCTTTGTCATTCCGACGTCAACGGAAATATCGCCGATCTCGGGGGCTTTGTTATTCTTTGAGACGTGCGGAGGGAGCGTGGATACAACGCCCTTGACCGCCTTTTTTCCATGAACGGTAACGGACTGCGCGAGATAAGTTTTTATATCGGGAGAACCGCACGCGCCTACGCTTAAAAAGCCCTTGTCGTCAATATAGGTCACGATCAAGCCCACCCTGTCGATATGCGCGTCGAGCAGAAGCGTTTTCGCGTCCGGTCTGCCGCACTTGACAAAGCCCGTAACATTGCCGAAATCGTCAACGCTTACATCGCTTGCATATTGCGACAAAAGCTCCGCCGCTTTCTCGGAGGCGGAGAACTCGTCGCCCGAAACGCCGATCTCCTCGGTCAGCGTTCTCAAAGCCGCTTTAATATCCAAATCCGTTCACTTCCTATTTAAGAAAATTATTTTTTATATCGCCGATATTGAATTTATATCCCTTGTAATTCATAGTTTCCAGCTTATACATAACTATCTCGAACGGAAAGCCGAGACTTGCCGCAAGCGCGTCTATGCTGCTGCAATAAGACAGCTCGTCAAGAACGGTCTCATCGGAGATCAACACACACGCCGCGAACAGGTTTGCCTCGCGCTCGGTCTTGTCGCTGCTTAAAAACAGCGTATTTTCGCGGATACCGCCGGCGGACAGCTCCCGGTGAAGCATATCGTGACCCAGCTCGTGAGCGCAGACCACCGCCGCCGTCACCTTGTCAAGCCCGTCGTTCACTACGATATAGCGGCAGCCGTTCTCGCAGATATAAAAGCCTTTAAGCCCCCCGAGAGGACGCCGCCAGACGTTCGCGCCCGAATTCTCTGCGGTCTCGAAAATATTGCGTCCGCCGAACTCCTCAAGCACTTCCTCCGCCTTTTCGATGATATGGCGCATTATTTTTTACCGTTTTTAAGGGAATCCTCGTAGATCTCGGTAAGGCAGCGCATAAGGTTGGACTTGTCCTCCTCGGAGAGGGAGTTGCCCGCGAGCAGTCCGCGCGACTGCGCGAGGAACTTCATAGCCGCGGTAGGGTCGTTTCCGCGGTCGGTTATTCTCTTTATGAAATGCTCCTCGAGGGTAAGCTCCATATCCACGTTGTCGTCGGCAAGGAACTCGGGAGTTACGTCAAGCTCCTTTGCGATTCTCTCCAGAACGCTCTTTCTCGGTCTGCGGGTATCGCTCATATAATAAGCGAACGCGCGGTATGTAATGCCCACGCTCTCCGCAAAGTCCACTCTTCTGATACGCTTTCTGTTGAGCAGAATGTCCAGCTTTTCGTTCATTTTCATAATCAAACCCTCCTAAAATATGCCCGTTCTTCCAAAAATCGGGCATTCATAATTATATTATATCAATGAACACCGGTTTTGTCAAGTACCGCAAAATTTTTTTTTAATATTTTTTTATTATTTCCGTAACATTTTTTGAAATGCGGTGTCTATATTAGTGAGAGGAAAAAACCGATCAAATATACGCGTATATGTGCAAATGTGGTAAAAATGAACGACGAGAAACTGCTCCGGGCGCTCGCGACCGACGACGTAAAGGCGCTTGAAAAGCTGATGAAGAAATATTCGGGCTATGTCTGTACCGTGGCGCGGAACTTTTCGCGCGGCGCGCTTTCCGAGGAGGATATTGACGAGCTCTCCGTCGAGGTCTTTTACAAGCTCTGGAACGTCCGCAGGGAGCTCGATTTAAAGCTCGGGCTTTCGGCGTACCTGTCAGCCGCCGCGAGAAACGCCGTCAAAAACCGGTTCAGAGATCTTCCGCCGCCGTATGACGAAATTACGGAGCTTGAGGTATCGTCCGATTATTCCGTCGAGAACATAGCCGAGCTTTCCGCTATGACCGAGTGTCTTAACGAGGGAATTGAACAGCTTTCCCCGAAAGACCGCGAGATATTTCTCCGGTTTTATCTCTACGGCGAAAAATCCTCTCGGATAGCAAAGGCGATGAACATATCCGAAAGCTCGCGGACAAATCTTCACCGCACCAGAGCTAAGCTGAAAGAATATATGAGCGAAAGGGGTTACGATCATGTTTGACGAATTTCTGAGGAACTGCCCTCCCGAGGACGGGATAAAGCCCTCGAAAAAGCGCGTTGAAAAGAATATCGCCGCTGTAAGGTCGCTCATCGAAAAGGAGGATAAATCTATGGCAAAACGCAGATTTTATTTGAAGCCGCTTGTTATCGCGGCGGCTGTGGCGGCGGTCTCGGCGCTTACATTGGTTTCGGTAAACGCGGCTATGCAGGGCGCTGTGGTAAAGTTCTTTATGGGCGGCGAGGAAATCGAGGGCGAGTTCTACGATTATGTGGACATAGACGGGTTCCGACAGATATTGTTCAGCGCGGTAATTCCCGTTCACGAACAGAACTTCGCGGTGATATGCGATGTTGATGCGCCGCAGGGGGAAAAAGTCCGCGTTATTACCGAGTACTCCGATCCCGAATTCATTGATAATATCCGCGAATACAGAAAAGCAAGCAACAAGTACGATATTGAAATACGGGCATGGCTCAGCGAGCACGGCGTGACGTGGAATGATTATACAGACTTCAATTCGGAATTCAACACAGACCCGAACTTTGACAAGAGCACAATGCCCGCCGCTCCCGACTGCGAGGATTTCGGTATAGTTTTAAAGTACAGCGAGATATGCGCATACGATCTGGAAAAAATTCCGGAAGACGACAGTATACTCGATTTTACTTACGGTTTTCTCGGCGGAGAATTTTTTGACGCTGCCAAAAAGTCCCGCGAGGTCTCCACCGGATATGAAACAAGCGATGACGATCCCGAAAACAAGACATACAAATATAAAATTCGTTACTACGTAGGCAACGATTCGGACGAATAAAAAATACCCGACGGTTCACACCTTTGCCGTCGGGGTTTTGTTATTTTAAAAAATTCAAAATTCCGAATATTATTAACAATATTCATAAAAATATAAAGAAAATTCAAAAAAATATTAAAAAAACCGCATAAAACGGAATAATATTCGTTTTATTGAATAATTTCGCTTGACAATCATAAAAAACGGTGTATAATAACTATTGTAAATATTTTTTCCAAAAAGGAGATTTTTATTATGGCACAGAATATCAAAAAGGTAATTTTAGCATATTCGGGCGGTCTTGATACGTCCATTATCATTCCGTGGCTGAAAGAGACTTACGACGGCTGCGAGGTCATCTGCGTTGCGGGCAACGTGGGTCAGGACGCGGAGCTTGAGGGTCTCGAGGAGAGAGCCAAGAAAACGGGCGCTTCCAAGCTGTACATCGAGGATATTCAGGACGAATTCGTAAACGACTTCGTTTTCCCGACCTTAAAGGCGGGCGCAAAGTACGAGGGCTATCTGCTCGGTACTTCCTTTGCGCGTCCGCCTATCGCGAAGAGACTGGTTGAGATCGCGAAGAAAGAGAACGCGGACGCTATCTGCCACGGCTGCACCGGCAAGGGCAACGACCAGGTGCGCTTTGAGCTGACGATAAAGGCATTAGCTCCCGAGCTGAAGATAATCGCGCCGTGGAGAATATGGGATATAAAGTCGCGCGACCAGGAGATCGACTACGCGGAGGCTCACAATGTTCCGATAAAGATCAACCGCGAGACCAACTACTCCAAGGATATGAACCTCTGGCATCTTTCGCACGAGGGTCTCGACCTTGAGGATCCCGCAAACGAGCCGCAGTACAACAAGCCCGGCTTCCTCGAGCTCGGCGTTTCCCCCGAGCAGGCTCCCGACAAGCCCACTTACATCACCATTCACTTTGAAAAGGGTATCCCCACCGCTCTTAACGGTGAGAAAATGGACGGCGTAAAGCTGATAAAGACCCTGAACAAGCTCGGCGGCGAGAACGGTATCGGTCTGTTCGACGTAGTTGAGAACCGTCTTGTAGGTATGAAGTCGCGCGGCGTTTACGAAACTCCCGGCGGTACTATCCTGTACCACGCTCACGAGGTCCTTGAGACTATCTGTCTTGACAAGGAGACACAGCACTACAAGGCGGGTCTGGCTCAGAAGTACGCGGATATCGTGTACAACGGTCAGTGGTACACTCCCCTGCGCGAGGCTATGGACGCGTTCGTTGACAAGACCCAGGAGACCTGCACGGGCGATGTTAAGCTCAAGCTCTACAAAGGCAACATCATCAACGCGGGCGTAACTTCTCCGTTTACCCTGTACAGCGAGGACTTCGCTTCGTTCGGCGAGGACGACGTTTACGACCAGAAGGACAGCGCGGGCTTTATCAACCTGTTCGGTCTGCCTATCAAGGTCAAGGCTCTGCTCGACGCCGAGAGAAACAAATAATATTTGCAAACAAGCAATTTCAAGATTTTTTTCAAAGCGGGAAACGGCTTTCCCGCTTTGATATGTTCACGGGCGAATTTTAAAAGACTTAGGAGAGAGAAAAATGGGACAGATGATGTGGGCGGGAAGATTTTCCAAGGAGGTCGACAGCAAGGTAAACGCTTTCAACTCCTCGATAGCTTTTGACGCGAGAATGTATAAGCAGGATATAGCGGGCAGCATTGCTCACGCGACCATGCTCGGAGAACAGGGCATAATAAGTATGAGCGACAGTCTGGAGCTTATCGGCGGATTAAAGGAGATCCTCGCGGATATAGACAGCGGAAAGCTGGAGTTCGACCCCAACGCCGAGGATATTCATATGTTTATCGAGGCGGAGCTTACTCGGCGGCTCGGCGACGTGGGAAAGCGTCTGCACACCTCGCGTTCGAGAAACGACCAGGTGGCGCTTGACATACGTTTGTATCTGCGCGACGAGATAAAGGAAATAAAGTCGCTTATCAAAAAACTTATCGAAACGCTCTGCAAGATAGCCGAAAAGCACGCCGACACCATTATGCCCGGGTATACTCACCTGCAAAGAGCGCAGCCCATTACGTTCGGTCATCATCTGATGGCTTACGCGCAAATGCTTCTGCGTGACCTCGACAGGCTGAACGATACCGAAAAGCGCATGAACGTCTGCCCTCTCGGAAGCTGCGCACTTGCGGGAACTACCTACAATATCGACCGCGAACGCACCTCTTCCCTGCTCGGAATGAATAATCCCATGGCGAATTCGCTGGACGGCGTTTCCGACCGCGATTTCTGCATTGAGCTTGCGAGCGCTCTGGCTATCTGCATGGTCCATCTGTCGAGGTTTTCCGAGGAAATAATTATGTGGTGCTCGTGGGAGTTCAAGTTTATCGAGCTTGACGACGCGTTCTCAACGGGCTCGTCGATAATGCCGCAGAAGAAAAACCCCGACGTTACCGAGCTTATCCGCGGAAAGGCCGCGCGCGTTATCGGCGACAATATGACCCTGCTCACCATGATGAAAGGTCTCCCCCTCGCGTATAATAAGGATATGCAGGAGGATAAGGAGGCTGTTTTCGACGCGGTCGACAATATCAAGCTCTGTCTCGTTACGTTTATCCCGATGCTCGACACTATGACCGTTATCAAGGAGAATATGCGCGCGGCGGCGGCTAAGGGCTTTATCAACGCTACCGACTGCGCGGACTATCTCGTCAAAAAGGGTATGCCGTTCCGCACCGCTTATAAGATAACGGGAACGCTTGTTGCGCTCTGCATTTCCAAGAACACCACGCTCGAGGAGCTTCCTCTTGAGGATTACAAGCAGCAGAGCGAGCTTTTCGACAACGACGTCTATGCGGCGATAAATCTTGACACCTGCGTTAAGGAGCGCAAGTCCTTCGGCGGACCGTCTCCCGAAAGCGTTCTCGGACAGGTCGAATTTGTTAAAAAGTATCTTGAAGGACTGTAAATATGGAAAAGTATATTTATATGTATGGGCAGATCATGTCGACCGAGGCGTTTTTGCTCAAGGGAGAATTCCCCAAAGCCGACGGTTACGGCGAAATAAAAGAGAAATATCATCATGTCGGAGGAGAAACGGGAACAGCGGCTGCGGTATTGACTTCTCTCGGCTGTAATATAAAGCTCGGAGGAAGTCATATCGGCAACGCCAACCGTGAGATCATCCGCGGCTATTTCGCCGATAAAGCCGATCTTTCGGAGCTTGTTGACGAGGATTTTGACGGCATTATCGATTATGTTATTATCGACAGGTACACGCGCACCTGCTTCGGCGAATGGGAAAAGCATTTCGGGCGGGAAAAGCCGTTCTACGAGCCGCCCTCGGAGAATTCGATAAAGAACGCCGAGTGCTGCGGTATCGACCCGTTCTTTTATCCCGATATTTCCTCGGAGCTCTGCCGAAAGCACAACAAGCCCTACGCGACTATCGACTGCGCTTTTGACAGTGAAATTCACAAGCATTGCGCCATAAACGCTATATCACATCAGTATCTGGAGAGCGCATATCCCGGCAAGAGCATTGAGGAGCTTTTCAAATCGTACACCGACAACACCGACGGTCTTGTGATATTCACAATGGGCGAAAAGGAACTGCTCTACGGCCGAAAGGGATTTTCTCCAAAGCGCTTCAAGCCCTACTCTCTTGACATTGTTTCAACACTGGGCGCGGGCGACAGCTTTAAGGCGGGAACCGTTTACGCCCTGTACAATAAAATGACCGACGACGATACGGTAAAATTCGCGAGCGCTGTGGCGGGGATCGCCTGCACCAAATTCCCTATCCCTCTCAACCCCCCGGCATTATCCGAGGTAACGACGCTTGCAGAAACGAGGAATGACAAATGACTAAAATATATATTGACGGACAAGAAGGCACTACGGGACTGAAAATTCTCGAGCGCTTCAAGGGCAGAAACGACATCGAGCTGCTCCGCATTGACGAGGATAAGCGCAAGGATAACGACGAGCGTAAGCGCATGATAAATTCTTCCGACTTTACGTTTCTTTGTCTGCCCGACGCGGCGGCTCGCGAGGCGGTCGCGATGGCTGATGAGAACGTCCGCATTATCGACGCTTCCACGGCGCACCGTACCGATCCCGACTGGGCTTACGGCTTCCCCGAGCTTGGTGCGGACTTCCGTGAGAAGATCGTGAAGTCAAACCGTGTTGCCGTGCCCGGGTGCTATGCGAGCGGCTTTGCCTCAATGGTGTATCCGCTTGTAAAGCTCGGCATTATGCCCGCGGATTACCCCGTTTCGGCTCACGCGGTCTCGGGTTACAGCGGCGCGGGTAAAAAGGCTATCGCCGTCTACGAGAGTGCCGACCGCCCCTCGGACTTTGACAGCCCCCGTCAGTACGCGCTTACTCAGCAGCACAAGCACCTGCCCGAAATGCAGAAGATATGCGGTCTGGAGTACGCTCCCTCGTTCAATCCGCTTATCTGCGACTTTTTCAGCGGAATGGTGGTCTCCCTGCCGCTGCATACTCGGTTATTAACGAAAAAGTACGGCGCGGACGACATAAGAAAGGCGCTTTCCGAATATTATGCCGATTCGTTCTTCGTAAAGGTAATGCCGGAGGGCGAACCCGAGGACGGCTTTATCGGCGCGAACAACCTTTCGGGAACTAATAATATGGAAATATTCGTAAGCGGCAATGACGAGCGGCTTATAATCTGCTCGCGGCTGGATAATTTAGGTAAGGGCGCAAGCGGCGCGGCGGTTCAGTGCCTTAACATTATGATGGGTATTGACGAGAAAACGGGATTGACAGACGACTGACGCGATTTTGGAGGAAGTTTTATGGCGACCTGGCTTGTACATCTGCGCGTGGCAGACCTGCTTCTGGACGAATTTTCGCTCCCGCGTGATTTCCTCGTAGGCAATATCGCGCCCGACTGCGGTTTTCCCGATGGAAACGGCGGATTTGACCCGCCCTCTGCCGTGACGCACTGGACGAAAACGGGCAGAAAGCGCGACTGCGGATATAACGAGTTTGCGGCGAAGATGTTTCCGCTTGCCAAAAGCGAGTCGGAACGCGCGCTTATGTTGGGCTATTATACACACCTTGTCACCGATGTCCTATGGGTAAAAGACATCAATGAGGCTGCCAAGCGGCGCGATCCCGAGCTGTACCGAAAAGACCGCGAGGAGTTTTTTCGTCGGGTCAAGGCGGATTGGTACGACAATGACGCGGCGTTTCTCCGTGACAATTCCTGCGCCGCTTTGACGGAGCTGTCGGAAATACGCGGATATGACTGCTCTGTTTTTCCCTATTACGGGCGGGATAATATTCAAAAGCAGATAGAAAATATCGCCGCGTTCTACCGTGCTCGAAAATACGACGGTAGGGAGTTTGTTTATATTACCTCGGCGCAGATCGACGAGTTTGTGGTAAATGCCGCGAAAGAGAGCGCGGAGCTGCTGAGAGAATTTGTTTAATTTTTGGGAGGATATATGGTAAAATTTGAGAATTACGAATTTACAGACGGCGGCGTTTGTGCCGCGGAGGGATTTACCGCGGGCGGAGTTATCGCGGGGATAAAGGCGGGAAACACCACCAAGCGCGATCTCGCTATGATATACTGCGCCGAGCGCTGCAAGACCGCCGCGCTGTTTACCTCGAACAAGGTCAAGGGCGCGCCTATCATCGTGTCCAAGGAGCATTTGAAGGACGGTTACGCTCGGGCGGTCATCGTGAACAGCGGCAACGCCAACACCTGCAATCCCGACGGCATTGAGATCGCCGAGGAAATGTGCGGTCTTGCCGCCGAGGCGCTCGGCATTGACGTAAACGACGTGCTTGTCGGCTCTACGGGCGTTATCGGACAGAAGCTCAATATCGAGGCTATACGCGCCAAGATACCCGAGCTCGCGAAGTCGCTTTCCGCGAAAAACAGCGGCGACGCGGTGGAGGCTATAATGACGACCGATACGCGCAAAAAGGAGATAGCGGTAGAGTTCGAGCTTGACGGCAAAAAGTGCCATGTCGGCGGTATCTCAAAGGGAAGCGGTATGATCAACCCGAATATGGCGACGATGCTCGCGTTTATCACGACCGACGTCGCTATCGCGGGCGAGCTGCTTGAAAAGGCGCTCCGCAAGGTGAATTATCTCACCTACAATATGGTGAGCGTAGACGGCGACACATCTACAAACGACACGCTGATACTGATGTCCTCGGGGCTTGCCGGGAACAGCGAGATCATCTGCGAGGACAAGAACTACGAGATATTCGAGAACGCGCTGTACGCGGTAATGATGAACCTCGCGCGTGAGACCGCGCGCGACGGCGAGGGCGCTACAAAGCTCATCGAGTGCATAGTAAAGGGCGCTCCGAGCGAAAAGGCGGCGAGAGCGGCGGCAAAGTCGGTGATCTCGTCAAATCTCGTTAAGGCGGCGCTGTTCGCGGCGGACGCGAACTGGGGAAGAATTCTCTGCGCGCTGGGCTATGCCGACGCGGATTTCGATATTGAAAAGGTCTCGGTAGACCTGGCGAGCTCCAAGGGCAGGCTCACGGTATGCGCGGACGGCGCGGGAGTGGATTTTTCCGAGGAAACGGCGGCTGAGGTACTCTCCGAGGACGAGGTCAAGATACTCGTTGATCTTCACGACGGTATGAACAGCGCGGTCGCCTGGGGCTGCGACCTTACCTTCGATTACGTTAAAATAAACGCTGAATACAGAACCTGAAAAGAGGTGCAAAAATGCAGATAGATTATGATGTAAGAGCAAACGTGATGATAGAGGCTCTGCCCTATCTTCAGAAGTATAACGATAAAGTAGTCGTTGTGAAGTACGGCGGCAACGCGATGACCAACGACGCGCTCAAGCACGCCGTTATGGAGGATATTGTAATGCTGTCGACGGTCGGCATCAAGGTGGTGCTGGTTCACGGCGGCGGTCCCGAGATAAACGATATGTTAAAGCGCGTCGGCAAGGAGAGCAAGTTTGTGAACGGTCTGCGCTACACCGACGAGGAGACCGTCGACATCGTACAGATGGTTCTCGCGGGCAAGGTCAACAAGGACTTAGTATCAATGCTCGGCAGTCACGGCGGCACCGCGATAGGTCTGTGCGGTCTGGACGGCAATATGATCGAAGCGGAACAGCTCGACCCCGATCTCGGCTATGTGGGAGAGATAACGGGGGTAAATCCCAGAATTATACGGAACGCGCTGGATAATGGCTATATCCCGGTTATTTCGACTATCGGGCGCGGCAAGGACGGCACGGTCTACAATATCAACGCGGACACCGCCGCGGCGCGTATCGCAGCCGAAATGGGCGCTCCGTCGCTCATTCTTCTGACCGATATAAAGGGCTTGCTTGAGGATAAGGACGATGAAAACACCATTATCCGCACGGTCGGCGTAAGCGAGGTCCCGTTCCTCAAAAAACAGGGCATTATCACGGGCGGTATGATACCGAAGATAGACTGCTGCGTTGAGGCTGTCCGCCGCGGCGTTAAGCAGGCGAACATCATTGACGGACGTATCCCGCATTCCATTCTTATCGAGCTGCTGACCGATCTCGGCGCGGGAACTATGATTATTGCGTGAGGTAAAAATATGGGAACTATTGAACAATTCAACAAATATGTAATGCACTCCTACGGCAGATACGACCTTGTTATGGACAAGGGCGAGGGTCGCCGCGCCGAGGACGAGAACGGCAAGGAGTACATAGACTTCGGCTCGGGGATAGGCACGAACTCCCTCGGCTACTGCAGCGAGGACTGGGTGAACGCGGTCTGCGAGCAGGCGCATAAGCTCCAGCATACCTCCAACTATTATTACACCAAGGTTCAGGCGGATTTCGCCAAGGCGCTCTGCGAAACGGCGGGTTACACCGATATGTTCTTCGGCAACTCGGGCGCGGAGGCTAACGAGTGCGCAATTAAAATCGCTCGTAAGTACAGCTTTGACAAGTACGGTAAAGGTAGACATAACATAATCACGCTTGTGAACTCCTTTCACGGCAGAACGCTCTGCACGCTTTCCGCAACGGGTCAGGACGTTTTCCACAACTACTTCTTCCCTTTCGTGGAGGGCTTTATCAACGTTGAGGCAAACAACATCGGCGACCTGCGCGCCAAGCTCGACGATACCGTCTGCGCGGTGATGTTCGAGTATATCCAGGGCGAGGGCGGAGTAATGCCGTTGGAGAAAGAGTTCGTCGACGAGATATTCAAGCTCTGCGCCGAAAAGGACGTGATTACTATCGCGGACGAGGTCCAGACGGGCGTCGGCAGAACGGGCAAATTCCTCGCGGGCGACTACTTCGGTCACAAGGCTGACCTGACTACGCTTGCCAAGGGACTTGCGGGCGGCGTGCCTATTGGCGTGTGCCTGTCGGGTGAAAAGTGCGCGAACGTGCTCACTCCCGGTACTCACGGCTCGACGTTCGGCGGCAATCCTATCTGCTGCGCGGGCGGTCTGGCGGTGCTTAACAAGGTCAACTCCGAGGGATTTCTTGACGAGGTAGCGGCTAAGGGTGAATATATCCGCGAAAAGCTGCTGCGGATCCCCGAGGTGAAAAGCGTTTCGGGAATGGGCTTGATGATCGGTATCGAGCTGAAAACCAAAACCGCCGCGGACGTTGTAAAGGCGGCTCTCGGCGAGGGCTTACTGCTGCTCACCGCAAAGACTAAGATACGTCTGCTTCCTCCGCTTACTATCACTTATGAGGAGATCGACAAGGGGCTGGCGATTTTGGAGCAGCTGCTGAAATAAAGGAGAACATTATGCTTACCGCAATGATGAACATCGGCAAGGAAATGGCGCGAAAGTTGACCTCGGTCGGTATCGACACTCCCGAAAAGCTGATAGAGCTTGGCTCTATGCAGGCGTTCCGAAAGCTCAAGGAAGCGTATCCGCAGGTATGTCTTGTACATCTGTACACGCTTGAGGGCGCTATCTACAATACCGAATACAACAGGCTCTCCGAGGACAAGAAAAAGGAGCTGAAAGCGTTCAGCGATTCATTAAAGGGAGAGTGCAATGGCTAAGGTGATAATGACCTGCGGCAAGATTTGCAGCGGAAAAAGCACTTACGCCGAGCGTATCCGCAAGGAAAACAACGCGGTTCTTCTTTCGATCGACGAGATAATGCTCGCGATGTTCGGGCAGTATGCCGGCGAAATGCATGACGAATACGTTTCGAGAACGGAAAAATATCTGTTCGGGAAGTCGCTGGAGATCGTTGAGAGCGGTATAAACATGGTTCTCGACTGGGGCGTATGGACCAAAGCCGAACGCGCCGAGGCTCGGGAGTTCTACAAATCGCGCGATATCGACTATGAGCTGCACTATATCGACGTTACGGACGAGGTATGGAGAGAGCGCATTGCAAAGCGGAATAAGGCTATTTCCGAGGGCAGACTTGACGCGTATTATGTCGACGAAAACCTTGCCGCGAAGTTCGGGGCGATATTTGAGCCGCCGAGCGCGGACGAAACAGATGTGCGCGTTCCTATATACGAGATACGAAAAATCACGTGTACCGAGGTCGACGAGGCTTTATCGCTTGCTCTGGAGGTCTTTATGGAGTTTGAAGCTCCCGACTATAAACCTGAGGGCGTTGAAACATTCAAGAGCTTTATTTGTGATGAGACGCTGATAAACGGTTTTAAAAGCGGAATTTGCCCGATATATGCAGCATTTGATAGCGGAAAAATTATCGGTATGATGGGTATGCGCGTTACGAAAACGCATATAAACCTTGCGTTTGTCAAAAAAGAATACCACCGCAGAGGTATTGCGACCGCGATATTCAATTATTTGTTGGACGATCTTCGCAAGGAAAATCCCTCTCTATCCGAGATAACGCTCAACTCCTCGCCTTACGGTCTGCCCTTTTATCTGCACCTCGGTTTTGCTCCGCAGTCGGACGAACAGGAAACGGACGGTATGCGGTTTACACCGATGAAGTACACAATACAGAGAGGATAAACCATGAACATCAGAACAATGACTATCGCCGACTATGACAAGGTCTACGCGCTATGGCTCTCCTGCAAAGGTATGGGGCTGAATGATCTTGACGATTCGCGCGGGGGCATAGAGCGCTTTCTGGAGCGCAATCCCGATACCTGCTTTGTCGCGGAGGACGGAGAGATCGTCGGCGTGATTATGATAGGTAACGACGGGCGGCGCGGATATATCTACCACACCGCCGTAAGCCCCGGTCACCGCAGAAAAGGCATTGCAAAGGCGCTTGTTGATACCGCTCTTAACGCTCTGCGCGAGCTCGGGATAAACAAGACCGCGCTTGTGGTGTTCGAGCGCAACGCCGACGGCAACGCGTTCTGGGAAAGTATGGGCTTTACCTCGCGCGGAGATTTGGTTTACAGAAACAAGGCATTGACGGAAATGACAAGGATCGACACATAATTTCCGTTTATATAAACACGAAAGGAAAATTTGATATGAAACATTTATTGAAATTGCTTGATCTCAGCACGGAAGAGATCGTAGACATTCTTAACCTTGCAGACCAGCTCAAATACGAGCAGAAGCACGGCATTTCGCACCAACACTTAAAGGGTATGACGCTCGGAATGATATTCCAGAAAGCCTCCACGAGAACGCGCGTTTCGTTTGAAACGGGAATGTATCAGCTTGGCGGTCACGCACTGTTTTTGTCGTCCAAGGAGTTACAGATAGGACGCGGCGAGCCCGCGCAGGATACCGCGCGCGTGCTGTCGCGCTACCTCAACGGCATTATGATACGCACGTTTGAGCAGTCCGAGGTGGAAGATCTTGCCGAGTACGGTTCTATCCCGATAATCAACGGCTTGACCGACTTTTGTCACCCGTGCCAGGTTCTGGCAGACTTGCAGACTATCCGCGAGTACAAGAACAAGCTCGACGGGCTGAAATTCTGCTATATCGGCGACGGCAACAATATGGCGAATTCTCTCACCGTAGGCTGTCTTAAAGTCGGAATGAGCGTTTCCCTCGCCTGCCCCGACGGCTACCACCCCGACCCGCAGGTGCTGGAATTCGCAAAGGCTTACAAAAACTTCAAGCTCGTTGCCGACCCCAAGGAAGCGGCTGCCGACGCTGACGTTCTGTACACCGACGTATGGGCTTCCATGGGTCAGGAGGGCGAAGCGGAAAAGAGAAAAATCGCGTTCAAGGGCTATCAGATAAACGACGACGTGATGTCCGTTGCCAAGTCCGACGCTATGGTGCTGCACTGCCTGCCCGCTCACCGCGAGGAGGAGATCACCGCAAAGGTATTCGAGCAGCACGCCGCGGATATTTTTGACGAAGCCGAAAACCGTCTCCACGCCCAGAAAGCCGTTATGGTACGCCTTATGGCTCCCGGAAAGTGATTTTTCAGTAGAAAATGTCAGTGCAAGGGCTCTGGTCTGTCGGTCAACCCCTCTGTCACTTCGTGACACCTCCCCCACCGGGGGAGACCACCTTGCATTCCGCCAAAGGGGCAAGCCCCTTTGGAATCCCTATTCCCAATATCGTTTGGATTATAATTTCGACCTTTTCTCTGTACGGTTTAAAGGTGATTTTAAATTAGTTAAAGATACCCGACCGAGGTCTACTCGGTCGGGTATTTTTATTTTTGTCCGTAATACGCGTTTTCGCCGTGCTTGCGCAGATAGTGCCTGTCGAGAAGCTCTCTCTGCATAGGGCGTATCTGCGGATTTATTCCAATCGCGTGATAGTTCATAAACGCCGCTTCCTCGAGAACTACCGCGTTGTGAACGGCCTCCGCGGCGGTCTTTCCCCAGGTGAACGGTCCGTGGCTCTTTACGAGAACGGCGGGGATAGTCAGCGGGTCAATGCCATTGAACGCCTCGATTATCACCGTTCCCGTTTCCTTTTCGTACTCGCCGTTTATCTCGTCGGGGGTCATTGCGCGGGTGCACGGTATCTCGCCGTAGAAATAGTCGGCGTGAGTGGTGCCGAGGGGTTCGATCCCCCTGCCCGCCTGCGCGAACGAAGTCGCCCAGCGGCTGTGCGTATGGACGATACCGCCGACATTCTGCCACTCCCTGTACAGTGCGAGATGAGTGGGCGTGTCGCTGGACGGCTTGTAACGCCCCTCCACGACCTCGCCCGTCTCCAGGCTGACCGCGACCATATCCTCGGCGGTCATTTCTTCATACTCCACGCCGGAGGGCTTTATTATCATAATGCCGCTTTCCCTGTCGACGGCGGATACATTGCCCCAGGTGAACGTTACCAAGCCGTATTTGGGAAGCATAAGGTTGGCTTCAAGAACCTCTTTTTTTAACTTCTCAAGCATTTTTCAAGCTCCTCTCCGCGTCAAGTCCGCCCATATAGCGCTTCATATACTCCTCAAAGCCGCGCGTTCCTTTTTCGTTCGGGAGGACCGTGCGTTTTCCCATATCCGCGAACACCGTTTCAAGCCACTCGGACAGTTTTTTCCCATTTCCTTTTACGGAATACGCCGCAAGCAGCGCCATTCCCCAAGCGCCGCCCTCGCCCGCCGTTTTCATTACCGAAACGGGAGTGTTGAGCGCGTCGGAAAGCAGCTGCTGAGCCGCGCCCTCGACCTTGAACAAGCCGCCGTGTCCAGTAAACGTATCCGCGGACACGCCGGACTTGAACAGCTTATCCATTCCGCGGCAAAGAGCCGCGAACGCCGAGTACAGCTCCGCGCGCATAAAGTTCGCGAGGGTCATCTTGCTGTCGGGAGCGCGGAAGTACATAGGTCTGCCGTCGTCCACGCCGATAACGGGCTCGCCCGAAAGGCAGTTGTAGGCGGTCACTCCGCCGCAGTCGGGCTCGCCGTTAAGCGCCTTTTTGTACAGCTTTTCGTACAGCTCCGACTTGTCCGCCGCGATACCGAACAGCTCCGCGAACTCGCCGAAAATGCCGACCCACGCGTCAAGCTCCGAACAGCAGTTGTTGCAGTGCACCATCGCCACGGGAGCGCCGTCGGGAGTTGTTACAACGTCTATTTCGGGATAAACGCGCGGCAGCGGCTTTTCCAGCACGAGCATTGAGAAGATCGAAGTGCCCGCGGAGATATTGCCCGTCCTCGGAAGCACCGCGTTGGTCGCTGCCATTCCCGTGCCCGCGTCGCCCTCGGGAGGACAGAACGGCGCTCCCGGATCTAAGTCGCCGTCGGGGTCGAGGAATTTCGCGCCGCTTTCGGTGAGTACGCCGCACCGCTCCCCCGCCGTCATAACCCGCGGAAGGATCTTTTCAAGCTCGATACCTTTCGGGCTTATGAGCTTATTCAGCTTGCCGAGCATTTCCTTGTCGTAATCTCCGCCGCTTATCGGAAACATTCCCGAAGCCTCGCCCGCGCCGACCGCGCGTTCGCCCGTAAGCAGATAATGAACATACCCCGCAAGGGTGGTCAGGTGCGCAATATCGGCGATATGCGGCTCGTTGTCAAGCACAGCCTGATACAAATGCGCAACGCTCCAGCGCTGCGGAATGTTGAACCCGAACAGCTCCGTAAGCTCCCGCGCCGCCCTTTCGGTGGTAGTGTTTCGCCAAGTCCTGAACGGCACCAGAAGAAAATCGTCCTTGTCGAACGGCATATAGCCGTGCATCATAGCCGATATGCCGACAGCGCCGAGGCTCGAGAGGGTCACGCCGTAGCGCTCACTTACGTCCTTTTTCAGATCGGCGTAGCAGGCTTGAAGTCCTTTATGAATATCCTCGAGAGAATACGTCCAGTATCCGTTTTCGAGGCGGTTTTCCCATGCGTGGGAGCCGCCCGCGATCGGCGTATAAGTGTCGTCGATAAGCGAAGCCTTTATGCGCGTAGAGCCGAGCTCGATACCGAGGTACATACCTTGCGTTATCTTTTCCTGTATTGTCATTGGTTCACCCTATTTCTTAGAACCTGTCCACATAGCCGCTCAACGCTTGTCTTGCGGCAAATTTTTCCGAGTACTGCGTCAAAGCTCCTAGGCGTACATACAGTACGCCTAGGAGCAGCGTTTTGCGCACAGCGCATAATGCGTCCTTGTACTCGAAAAAATTTGCTTCGCAATCCAAGCATTTCGGGCTATATGGACAGGTTCTCAAATTTAAACGACTTGAAGTCGAAATCGCACCCGGGCAGGAATGTAAACGATACCTCGCACTTCCCGCTTATGCCGTCGAGCGCGAAGCGGCGCTCGGTGTATTCCTCCGCGCCCGCGAATTCGCAAAGCACGCGCGTTTCGGTATCTCCCTTGAACACGAGGTGGATACTGTTTACGGGGAGCTTTGACTTGCCCGTTATCACCACCGCCGACGGCTGTTCGGTAAAGTCGAACTCGCCGAAGCTCAGCAGGACGTTGTTGCCGATACCCGTTACGTCGTCGGTATTGCGCGTGAATTTATCGCCGTAAATGCTGTCGCAGTCAGCCGCGCATATCTCGGAGAACTCCTTGTCGGGCTTCGCGAAGCTGAAGCCCTGAACGTGATACCCGTCGCTCGAGCGCATTACAAACGTATGCAGACCCTTGAGCTTTTTCGACAGCTTAAACGTGTTGGGCTTGTAGGTGAGCCATTCCGCGGGCTCGTGGTAGGTGAACTCGCCGAGCAGTTCCCCGCCCTCGTTCGGTATGCCGTCGTAAAAGCTGATTTGAACGGGAGTGGTGCAGTTCGCGTAGATAGGCACGGTAACGGTGTCGCTTCCAACGCTTCCGAAGTCGACGTTCTCAAAGCCGAACCAGCTGTCCTCGTACGCGAACGCCGCGCCGCGTTCGATACCGTTGCCCGCGTTGCCGCTCTGGACCGTGAAAAGTCCTCCGATAACGAAGCCGTACGGGTCAAATGTCGCCGAGCCGAGCCCTTCGCCTTTCAGCGCGAGCGGAGTAACGATATGATATTTATCCGTGCCGTTTTTGCAGAGCGCGCGCAGATAAAATTCTCCGTCGCCCTTGCAGTTTACGGTAACAACGCCGTTCTCAACGGACACTATCTCCGCGAGATTTGACGGGATACCGAGAACGGTGGTTATCCTGTACTCTATCTCGTCGGCGTAGGAAGCGTTCGCGGGAGAAACCACGGTCTTGAACCGTATCGTTTTCCTGTCGGGAGTGAAAATACGGCTCTCGCTTGTGAAAGAAATTTTTCTTACGGGAATATCGTGTTCCTCGTCGGGGCAGTCCGCGGCGGTATGGAAATTCTCGGTCAGCGCGGAAATGCCCGCGCGAACCTCGGCGGGTACGGCTTTCAGCGTTATCTCGCTGTCGGGAAGCGACGGCGAGCTTACCTTTACGCGTATCTCCCCCGCCTCGGTCTTAGCGGCTATCATCGCGAGCAGCTTGCCCGAAAACAGTCTGCGCGACGTTCCCTTGTACTGCTCGTAGTCTGTGGAGTCGCCGTTGTCGAGACCGACCAGTCTGCCCGCGCCCTCAACGCTTACGAAAACGCGGTTGTTGGCGTTCGCGACGAACACGCCGTTCTTGTCGGCAGCGGAAATATCCACGAATATCATATCCTCGCCGTCCGCCTTAAGTTCGGTCTTGTCGGGAGTGAGCTTAAATTTCGCGGTATCGCCGAACGAACGGCATACGTCGCGGGCTGTCTCGTTTCCGTTCTCATCGTACGCGACCGCGGTAAGCTCGCCGTCCGCATAGTCGATTATCGTATCGAGAGTAAGCTCCTTGCCGTGTTTATGGTCTATTTCCCTCTCGGCTATTTTTTCACCGTTGAAGAAAAGAGCCGTCTTGGGAGCGTTTGTGGTAACGCGTACGTCTATCTTCTGCCCGTCGATGAAATCCCAGTACGGGAAAATATGCACGAACGGGGCTTTTTTATAGTCCGTCCACTCCGCGCGGAAGATGAACGCGCCGTCTTTCGGGAAGCCGGCGGTGTCGTACTGCCCGAAGTAGCTGTTTTTGGTGGAATACGGGGTCGGCTCGCCGATGTAGTCAAAGCCCGTCCAGATGAACTGACCCGCGCAGAATTCCGCGTCGCGGTCGGCGGTAACGCAGTATTCCACGTTTTTCGCGCCCCAGCCCGTCGCGCAGTTTCCGAGCGCGGAGCACTGCTCGTCGTCGTCCGCGAGAACGGACTGCGACAGCGGAAAATGATAAATTCCGCGGCTGTGGATAACGGAAGCGGTCTCGCTGCCGTAGATACACCAGTCCGGGTGAGCCTTGTGCTGCTCGTCGTAAAGGCGCTCGGCGTAGTTATATCCCGCTATTTTGAGAATATCCGCGCACTTCTGCGCGTTCTCCCACTGCATATAGTTAGAGCCTATCGTGACATATCCGTTTGAGCGGCAGTCGTGTTCGCGTACAAGACCCGACAGCAGCGAGGTCACCTCCTGCCCTCTGTCGTCGGCGTGAGTGTCGTATATCTCGTTGCCTATGCTCCAGCCGATAAGACAAGGGTGGTTGCGGTCGCGGCGTACCCACGAGGCTACGTCCGTGCTCACCCACTCGGGGAAAAAGCCCGCGTAGTCGTAGTCGGTCTTGTGGCGCTCCCACATATCAAAGCCCTCGGAGAGTATCAGAAAGCCCATTTCGTCCGCCAACTCCATAAGCTCGACGGCGGGCATATTGTGGCTCGTGCGTATCGCGTTTACGCCCATTTCGCGGAGAGTTGTGAGTTTTCTTCCGAGCGCCGTGCGGTTCATCGCCGCGCCGAGAGCGCCGAGGTCGTGGTGCTCGCAGCAGCCGTGCAGCTTGACGTGTCTGCCGTTCAGGAAAAAGCCCTTGTCGGTCGTGAATTCAATCGTTCTGAAGCCGAATTTGACCTCCTCGCGGTCAACGACCTCGCCATTGCGCAGGACCTCGCAGACGCAGGTATACAGCTTCGGCGCGTCAATATCCCAGAGCACGGGTTTCACTTCCAGAACGTCGGTATTTACCGAATAGGAGCATTTCTCCCTGCGGACAAGCGCGGGGATACGGCTCTTGTCGAACGCGCAGCACGGCGAGGTCTTTTCGGCGAGGACGTTATCGCCGTCCATTATCGCGCGGCGGATAGACAGCTCCGCGACGGAAACACCCTCGGGGCGCTCGACCTCGGCGGTGACGGTAACGGTGTTCCCGTCGGTGCTGATGTAGATACCGTCGTTCACAAGATGACACTCGTCGTATTGCTTGAGCCATACATTGCGGTAAATTCCCGCGCCCGAGTACCAGCGCGTATTCGGGCAGCGGTAATCGACCCGTACCGTTATCAGATTTTCGCCGTCATTAAGATGATCGGTAATATCAAACTCAAACGTGGAGTACCCGTACTTCCACTCCCCGGCAAGTTTTCCGTTCACATAGACCTTGCTGTCCATATAAACGCCCTCAAACCGCAGCGCGGCGCGCGTATCCTTTTTGATGTTAAGAGTCCTTCTGTACCAGCCCGTGGAGGTCTCGTACAGATCCTTTGTATTGTAGATAAGCCAGTCGTGAGGTATATCCACTCTTGTCCACTTTAAATCATCCGAATACTCGGTATCTATCGGATTTTTGGAAAATTCCCAGTTGTCGCATAACAGCGTCATCTTGCTCATAGCGTTTCCCTTTCGTTGTTACAGATATTGACAGTTACTGTCTTTATCTATTGTACAATATTTTTACGAAAAAAGCAATAGAAAAATAAAATAAAAAAGTCCGACCGCTGATACGATCGAACTTTTTTCCGATACTTTTTCAATATTATACCAACATATTAAGCAGATTTCCCATACTCTGCTCCATATCCCTCAAGCCGACGTTAAAGCGCTCGTCGGAACGTTCCTGCGGCTGAAACTCCTGCGTCCACCCCTGCCCCTGCTGAACCGCCTCCGGCTGTTCGGGCTTGCTGCGCGTTACGGTCGTGGTCTCGCCGCCCGCGACGTATGTATCGCCGCACTCGGGGCATATCCCGTGCTTTATGATAACGCTCTGATAAACTATCTCCTTGCCCTCGCGGTCTGCCTTTGCCCGATTGTGATTAACGTGCTCGTATTCGTGACCGCGCACGGCAGCCTCCGCGCCGCCCTTGCTTATCTTGGACGCGCTCTGAAAGGAAACGCTCGGGTCGTCCGATTCGTCCTGATAACGTCTGTTCTTACAGGTCTCGCACTCGCCTTTTTCTTTCAGCTTGTCAAGGCGCTTTTGAAGATTTTCTATACGGTTCTCGATATTGCCTATCTTCTTGTCGAGCAAGTCGGATCTGCTCTGCTCGTTTTCCTTTTTATACTTGTCGCGCTCCTGCTCGAGACGGTCGATAGTATTCCTTATATTGTCCTCAAAATTGACTTTTTTACCGTTTGAATTATCGGGAAAACCGACATTATTGCCATATCCGAAAGAATTGCCCGAAAAACCGACTGCCGACATAAATTCACGACCTTTCAATTATTCTTAGAGACATTATAGCACATAATATCCAAAATGTCAACCGTTTTCTCCGAAAATTATCCCCAGCATACGCTCGGGATTATCGAGGAACTGCTTTGTTATCTGATAATGCTCGGTCTGCCTGTAACCGACAGCGCTTATGCCGTCCCCGGAAAAGCACAGTATCTCGGCGTTCGGGTAGGACATAAGTATCGGCGAGTGAGTGGCGATGATAAACTGCGAGTTCTCGCCGACAAGGTCCCGGATAAGTCCGAGCATGGTAAGCTGTCTTGTCGGAGAAAGCGCCGCCTCGGGCTCGTCGAGGATATACAGCCCGTTCCCGAAAAAGCGGTTTTTCACCGTCGCGATAAAGCTCTCGCCGTGAGAACGCGCGTGGAGCGAGCCGCCAAATCCCTCCGATATACGCGGAGCGCCGCAGGGTATCTCGTCGAGCTCGTCAATGTAGGTCGCGGAGTTGTACAGGCTCTCCGCGCGCAGGAAAAAGCCGTCCTTGGGGCGGACAATGCCGCGCGAGAGCGTGATGTTATCGTAAAGCCCGGAGTGAGTGTCGCGGGTGGAAAAAGAAAAATTTCTTGAGCCGCCCTCCGCGTTGAAGCCCGCCGCAAGCGCTATCGCCTCAAGCAGGGTCGACTTCCCCGCCCCGTTCTCCCCTACGAAGAACGTCACTTCCGAATGCAATTCCAGCTCGCCGTTCTCCGCGAGCCATTCCACGGCGGGAATATCGTTAAGATAGCCCGAAAGCTCACCGTGAAACTTCACGCTTTCGATATACTTCATACTTTTCTGCTCCTCACCGCGCCCGCCGCGAAAAATATCACAAACACCGCGATATTCACGCAGACTATGCTCGCGCCGCACGGGGTATCCGCGATATACGAGATAAACATACCGATAACGAACGCAGTCACGGAAATGACCGCGGAGCATATCGTTACCGAACGAAAGCTCCTGAACACCCTCATAGAGCTGAGCGCGGGGAAAATGATAAGACTGGAGATAAGCATACTTCCCATAAGCCGCATACCGATAACGATAGTTACCGCCGTAAGAAGCGCTATCAGCATATTGTAAAGATCGGCGTTGGTGCCCGTCGCCTTGGCAAAGCTCTCGTCAAAGGTTATCGCGAAGATTTTCGTGTAGAAGAAGATAAACATCAGCAGCACCGCGAGCGCGAGTATCACGCTTGTTACAACGTCTCCGCGGCTCACGGAGATTATGCTCCCGAAAAGGTAGCTGTTTATGTCGACGTTCATTCCTCTTGACATCGAGACCGCCATAACGCCTATCGCCAGCGCGCTCGTCGAGATAAGCGCTATCGCCGCGTCGCCCTTTATTTTGCCGTTCGAGGATAATCTTAATAAAAGAAACGCCGCTAAGATCACTACGGGGATTGCCACCGCCATAGGCGCTAAATCCATCACCGTCGCCACGGCGAGCGCCCCGAAGCCGACGTGAGAAAGCCCGTCGCCTATCATCGAGTAGCGCTTCAGCACAAGGCTCACGCCCAGCAGAGCCGCGCACAGCGACACCAGAACGCCCACTATCAGCGCCCTCACCAGCACGGGCGCGGAGAACATCTCTATTATCTCACCCACGGACAGCACTCCCTTTCATAAACGCCGCGGCGTCGCTCACAAGAAATTTTTCCAATGTGCCGTAAAACCGGTTTTCTTCCGTCATGCAGAGAATATGGCTCGCGTATTTCAGCGCCGCCGTCATATCGTGCGTTACCATTATAACTGTCACGCCGCTTTTGTTTATCTGCGAGATAAGCTCGTACATCTCCGCCGTTACCATAGGGTCGAGACCCGAGACGGGTTCGTCCAGCAAAAGCAGCTTTTTGGTTGCGCAGAGCGCCCTCGCGAGGAGCACGCGCTGCTGCTGACCGCCCGAAAGCTCGCGGTAGCTTCGGTTTTTCAGCTCGGTAATGCCGAGCTTTTCCATATTCTCGGCGGCTTTTTTTCTTTCCTTCGGCGAATAGAACGGGCGTATCCCCCGCGAGTTCAGACAGCCCGAGATAACGACCTCGGAAACGCTCGCGGGAAAATCCCTTTGCGCGTTGGTCTGCTGAGGAAGATAGCCTATCTCGCGCCGGAGCAGTCCGCCGCCGAACGTGATAGAGCCGCCGACCGGCCTTTTCAGCGACAGCAGAGCCTTTACGAGCGTGCTCTTTCCCGAGCCGTTCTCCCCGACTATGCAAAGATAGTCGCCCGGATTTACCTCGAAGCTCATATTCTCTATGACTGTCATATTTTCGTATGACAGCGTTAAGTTTTCGGTCTTTATAAGTGCCATTTTCACTATTCCAATCTATACAGAAATTGCTCGTAATCCTTGACGTATGCCGTAATCAACACCTCCGCGCTTATTATAGCGCATTGTTATCGGGAATGCAATGAGACGGTTTTATTTTTTATGCGAAAAATAAAATTTTTTCAGTTCTTCTTTACGCTCTGCGGGCAAATCGGTTTTCTTAATGCCGCGAATAGCGCCCTCCAGCGCCAACAGGCGGTGAATACACGCGCTGCTGTCAATTGACTGAATTTTCAGCCACGCGTTTTCCGCGCCCGTTTGCACAAGCTGCTCGGTAGTCTCGATACCAACGGCGCTCAGTTGTTCCTCAATTACTTTTCCGATATTTGGTAAATTAGCCAGTTGTCCCATAATTAACCTCCGTTAGTCAACGCGGTTTTCAACATTTGATAATTTCTCTCCATAAGCGAAACATAGCTCTCGGTCGCGAAATCGTCTGCGGTGATGTTGTGGCAGGTGTGGAATTCCGCGACGGGCAGACCGTTTTCGTCCGCGAGAGTTTCCGCGAGCTTTCGATTTGACAGCTCGATACAGAACACGGTCGGCACGGTATCGCTCTCGAGCTTTTCGGTCAGGAACGCGATCGTCTGCGCGGACGGCTCGGTCTCGCTTCCGCACCCCGGGAACGCCGCGTAATATTTTAATCCGTATTCGCGGAAAAAGTACAAAAGCGGAAATCTGTCGCCGAAAACGAATGTTCTTTCTTCACCCGACAGCAGTTCCGTAAATTTTTCGTCGAGCGCGTTTATTTCGGCAATGTACTCCCCCGCCGCGCTCTCGTAAAGTTCCCCGTTTTCGGGAGCGAGCTTTACGGCGGCATTGCGGATACTTTCGACTATAAGAGCGGCGTTTTTCGGTGAAGTCCAGATATGCTCGTCGTATTCTTCATCTTCGTTGTGCTCGTCGTGTTCTGTCTCGGCAATGCCCTCGTTATCCTCGGCGAGGGCTTCCACCGCGTCCATCATTCGCAGGGCGTTCACGTCTACCGACCTTAGCATATTCTCCACCCAGGCGTCCGACTCTCCGCCGTTGTAGATGAAAAGATCGCAGCTGTCGATCTTGACGATGTCGCGCGCGGACGGGTCGTAGGAATGGCTCTCCGTTCCGGGTTTCAGTAAGAGCGTAATTTCCGCCGTATCTCCGAATACCTGCCGCGCGAAATCATACGCGGGGAAAATAGTGGTCACTATCCGCAGCTTGTCGGTCTTTTCGGCGGACGAGCAGCCGCCCAACAGCATAACAAGCAGTACGGGAATTATCAGTCGTTTAAGCATTGTTCTCCTTTGCGCACTCGCCGCATAAGCCGTAAATAACGGTCTTGCCGATGTCAACGATAAAGTCGTGACTGCTCTCGATATGCCGTTTCATATCCGCCATAAACCCGCAGTCCATATGGATAAGCCGTCCGCATTTTTCACACTTGAGGTGAAAATGCCTCTCGCACTGCTCCGATTCGTTAAGCTGATAGCACGAAGCGTCGCCGTCCGTAAAGCGTTTCAGCACGCCCTGATTGGCGAGCTTGGACAATGTTCTGTAAACGGTCGCCTCGCCCGATGTTATCTCGCCGCTCCTGATTATCTCTTTCGCTGTGAAGCACTTCCCTCGGTGCTGATTGAAAAACTCGACTATCTCGTCGCGCTGCTTGGTTTTGTAGCTGTTGTCGCTCATGATTTGTTTTCCCCTTTAAATATTCGGCAGTTATAATTGATATGCGCATTTGTAAGGTAGTCATTGAACATTGTGAAGTCAATTTTGTTCCACTCTTCTTCACTGCCCTCATAGTATACTTTACTTAATCTTTCGCACCACATGAATGCTTTCATATACACGCGTTTAAGGCTTTTCGGTATTGTTATCTCCTCGAGATTTTTGCAGCCCGTAACCGCATATTGTTCAATATACTCCAAGCCTGCCGGAAGAACGATTTTCCTTAAATTCTCATTATCTATGGAGCCAGTCGCATACCATTTTTACACCCTCGGGAACACAATAAATTTCATCGGTTCTTCCGGGCGGATAACATATAAGCTCGGTCTTGTCCTTATTAAAAAGAACTCCGTCATCGACCGAAAAAATCTCGTTGTCCTTGTCAATAATTACCCTGTCAAACCCTCGCAGACATTCAAGAAATTCACCCGCAACAGCTTTGACAACAATACCGTCGATCATTTTCGGTATATATAGTTCATTGAGCGCACCCTCGCCCTCCCCTAAAACAAGTCCGTCATAGCTTTCACTGAAAAATGCGCTTAATTTAACGCCGTCACATTCATAAAAAAATTTGTCCATAACATTCTCCGCAAATTGATATTGACTATCATTTTCAAATTATATCATAAAATTTAAAAAAAATCAAGAGTTTTTATTGATTTTTCCGAAAAAAAGTTGTATAATGGAATAGTAAATATTGGGCAAAATGCTCAAAACTTATTAAAAATTTTTTGGAGGAAACTAAAATGGCAGAAATTCTTATCGAAACATCGGCGAGACACGTTCACGTTACCAAGGAGACCCTCGAAGTGCTTTTCGGCAAGGGCGCGGAGCTTACCAAGAAAAAGGATCTTTCTCAGCCCGGACAGTACGCGAGCGAGCAGAGAGTTACCGTTGTAGGTCCCAAGAAGGAGCTTGCTAACGTATCTATTCTCGGTCCGTGCCGCAGCGCGGACCAGGTAGAGCTTTCCGCTACCGACGCGCGTTCTATCGGCGTTGACATCGCTATCCGCGAGAGCGGCGACATCGCGGGAACTCCCGGCTGCACTCTGAAAGGTCCCGCGGGCGAGGTCACTATTAAAGAGGGCGTTATCGTAGCTAAGCGCCACATTCACCTTACCCCCGAGACCGCCGACAAGCTTGGCGTTAAGAACAAGGACACTGTATGGGTAAAGTGCAATACTAACGGCAGGACTGCGGTCCTCGGCGACGTTGTTGTACGCGTAAGCGAGAGCTTTGCCGACGCTATGCATATCGACACCGACGAGTCCAACGCTATCAGCGCAACTCCCAACCTTATGGGCGAGATAATCAAGGAGCTTTAATGGGATTATTTTCCGGATTTGAACAACATCACAAAAAAGACCCCGTGCAGCGCGTTCTCGAGAGCCTGCACGGGTGTCTTGAAACTAAGGACGAGATACGGGACGGGAAAATATTCTGCCCCGAATGGAATGTCACGATCACTCCCGAAATAGACCGGCTCGAAGAAAAAATGGCGATTCTCAATTTCCATATCACATCTCCCGACTGGGAAGAACCGCTTTTCGAGTGCTGCGCGGGAATGGGCAAGGATACCGATACCGCTATCGGAATGGCGACCGGCTCGTTTTTGTTCGCGTTTATGCAGGGTATCGCGTTAATGAAACGCGAGGAGGACGGAGTGCCGCTTGAAAGCAAATTCGCGGGGCATACCCACCGCTGGAGAGTTTACAAGAGCAACGTTGTCGGAAACGGCGAAAGCACAGATGATGACGCAAAGGCGATAACCGCCGTGTACTGGGACTTGCTCAAGGAGCATATTGCGAAACGGCTCGGCAATCAGAAGCTGTGCTATGTGAAGATATACGCGGCTAAGGCAGTCGGCGCTGACGAACAGATAACGGGCGAATGCCGTATCAACGACGTACCGAGCGCGGAGCTCGGCGCGCTTGTAGGAGAAATCGCCGCGAAGTGGAACGTTACGCAGTTCGCCTCGCAAAAGCAGTTTTTCTTTATAAAGCAAGAACCCGAAACGGTTCTCCCCTACCCTTACGGCGAAAACAAGCTCGGCATAATAAGGGAAAAGGTAAAAACGGCGCTGGAGCTGTTCGGCAAGGTGCAGTCGCAGGAGGATTACGACGCTCTCCCCGACAAACTGGCTGACGCGCTCGGCGATAAGACCCTCGCCGAGGAATGCTTTTCGTTCCTGCCCGAGATATGCGCCGAAAACGCGTTCAATCAGATAGCGTACTCCGAGGAAGTTCAATTCGCAACGAAAAACGGAAAACTCAGCGTCTACAAAAACCAACTCGCGGATTTTTATCCCCTCGGACATATGATGTTCAACATCTTCGACAGCGGCTGTTTCGGCGAACACACCAACGACCTCTACAAGCTGATGGTAAGCCTGAGCTCGATCTTCGGCATAGTTCAGCAGATGAACGAAAAAGGAAACGACCTTTCAAACTGCCGTATGACCTCGCTGCTTTTCAACGTTTCCGAGGACTTTGAGATACGCTAGCCAGTGGTGGGTAGTGTGAGGGCTCTGCCCTCACACTCCTGCCTAAGGGCTGCGCCCTTAGGAATCCCATTTCC
>JAAVID010000040.1 GCA_014799395.1 Oscillospiraceae bacterium
AAGGTGATCTATCTCAGTGTCAGGGAAATATCCAAAAAGTGGACTATGCCGATCCATGACTGGGGCTTGGCTTATTCACAGCTTTCGATTTATTTCGAGGATAGGTTCGCTGCCTGACGCGCCGTTTCCCGCGCTGCCCTATTGGCGTACGCCAATAGGGCAGCGCGGGAAACGAGAAGCTTATAGTTGAACGATTCTTATCGTTCTTTAATTTGTCGAATATTGATATTTACACGGTTTGGGGGTTAGACCCTAAATTCTTTTTTCCGCAGACCTCGCAGTAGTGCCAGAACGATCTGTGCTTCATACTTTCGAGAAGTTCCGCGCGCTTTCTTTTGATTTCGTTTTCCCGATTTATGCTCTCGGCTTCCTCGGCTAACTCTCGGTGGGCGGTTTCAATGATCTCGGGGATTGGAGCATCCATTCTTAACGTTATTTTATCATCAACGGCCTCGTAAATTTTATCAATTCCCTCTGCGGGATTTGGGAACTCAATGTCGTCAACATACGGCTTATATCTTTTCAGTCCGCCCTTCAAATCGCGTTTTATAAGATTGTTATCCCAACGGTCGTCGCTTGGTGAAATCACAAAGAACTCTATAAAAACATCGGCAGATCTCCTTATCTCCTCAATATAAGAAATACGGCGCTTTGCCTTGAAAAGCGTATGCTCCGCAACAACGTCACGACCCGAACGGAGCTTCGCGATAATATCCTCCAACAGCATATCGTTTGCCATTTTAAGACAAGCAAAATCCGCCCCGAACGGAACGTCATCTCCCGAACATCCCTCCTCATCATACGCCCGTTGCTGATAATCGTATATATCTATAATGTCGACGTTTTTGTCCTTGAAATTCTGTTCAATAAAGTATGATTTTCCTGCGGCAGGTGCGCCGATCACGAATGTTAATTTCTGCATAATTTATCCTTTCTCAGCACTTTCGTTTGGCATATCCGAACGGAATTTTTTTTCCTTGCAATATTTCTCCGCAAAGCTGTTCGGCTCGACGATAACCGTAACATTATAGGATTCGAGAAAAATGTCGCTCCCTATTGTCTTTACCGAGGCGGGAATCACTACGGTGAGCGACTTGCAACGTGAAAACGCTTTGTCTCCTATCTCTTCCGTGCCCTCGGGAATAATCAGTTCTTTAAGTGAGTAGCACTGCGAAAACGCATTGTTACCTATGCGCTTTATGCCCGCGGGAAGCTTTACGGAACGCAGTTTAGCGCACTCGCAAAAAAAGTTCTCTCCTATTTCCTTGACGGAGCTTGGGATAGCGACCTCGGTAAGTCTCATTTCCCTGTTATTGCATAATACCGAGAAATAAAGAAGCTCTCCCGTATCGAAATGAATTCGTTCGCTGTTTTCACCGAGATATCTCACGATCTCCATTCGCTGTTCCAACGGCAGCGGACGAAACACTCGGGTGGTATCGTCATTGTGCGTAAGCTCAACCTCGATACATTCGTCCTCCTCATATGTGCAATATGCCTCGCGCTGTTCTTCGGTAAAATCAAGCAAGGCAAGCCAATAATACACATCGGAAGCATCAAACACCGCGCCGTTTTCCGCTAGCGTCCGTACATATTCGAGACCGCAAAATCGACAGGCGACCGCCAATGCACGACACGCGTTTACGTCACTGCGATGAGCGATAAAGAATGTTTCGGTTTCCCGAGGCGTTCCCGTCAGAAGAATGTTCCTCAACAGCTGATCGTTGTCCATATAAAGCTCCTTTCGCAAATCGGCGCGCTCAAATTCAGATAACTTTTTTGCCTATCAATTCAAATTCGTCGTATCCGCTCTCCCATTCCCGGATTATATCTTCAAGCTCGCCCTCAACGTCCAGAAGCCATTTCGCGAAAATCTCGCTGTTTTTATGGCTTCCGCAAATGAATTTCCCGTTAATATCGATAAATGTTGAAACGTTGTCTAAATTAAATTCGAGTATTGCGGGAGTTTGATAAAAATCTATTTTGATGGTGCAGTGGTCGTCTTTGCGTATCGGCAGAAGACAGTGGGTGAGCTCAGCCGACGTTTAAGCGTTATTCCGACGCGGTTCTTTCAACAGCCCGCACTCCTTAAACGCGAAATAAACTGCGCGCTCCTCGAGCGTATCAATGCTGAAACACATTCCCGCACCGATCTCACTGTTAAGATAGCAGTCATACAAAGACAGGTATGTATATTCAAACACCGCCTTACAAGAGACCTCGCCCGTCAGCTTATCAATGGGCTTTTCGTCGAAATATTTAAAAGGAAACAATTTCGCGATCCCGCAGTTATCGAACTGTTTCTCGCACTCGGGAGCCACCCAAGCATAACCCTTTCCGTCGTCGGATACCTGCAAACAGACTTTTCCGCGTTCAAACTCGGAAAGTATGTCTTTATAACACTCGGTCAATATATTGCAAATGCCCTTTGTGCAGAGCGTTCCGATAATTTTGGAGCGTAATTCTATCAATTTGTTTATTTTTTGCAGGAATTCGGGAAGCGCTTTAAGCTCTTCGTTCGAGAAAGTCATATGCTTTATGTGAAATTTCCCGAGCTCGCCGAGATTTTCCGCGTCCAATATATCGGTAAGGAACAGCTTTTTTTCATTTTCGTCGAACCACGCTTTCCATTGCGTTTGTTGCTCCGATGTCATGATGTATTCACCGCGCTTATTTTTGCATTTACGTTCAAGAATATCGGTATACAGCAGATCAAGTCTGTCGTTATAATGCCACCTGTTAAAGCCTTTGAAGGTGTTAAAAACGTTATCGGGACAAGGCATATAATTCCCTATGGTGTGTACGTTTTCGCAGAATTTCTCAAAATGTTTCTTAAAACGATTATGCCACATTCTGACGTGCTCTTCTCCCGCGTTATGCAGTATTTGTGTAATTGCCTTGCCGTCTATTATGTAATAAATTTCTTTTCTGCCGTCAAGCATATCATAGGCGTTTATCTCCTGTCCGATCGTTCTTAACAGCGTATTTATAATCTGTCTCGCGGAGAAAATCGCGTCCAACATATCGGTATCCCAACCGAGTATTTCTCCGAGAAGTTTATTGTTTTTTATCACAACATCTGCGTCGCGCTTCGCGTAATTGTCATAAATAAACCATTTCTGAACGGAGGACATTTTCTCGATGTCATGTATTTCCGCCCTGTATCCGAGTTTGTCCTTGAAGTCGACGGACAGTATTCCGAACAGCTCCTCAGCCTCGTTTAATCTCTTGTTGCTCATAACAGACCTCCATATTCACGTGAAGATAAATTTTTTCGCCGCTAACATTCCTAATCGCCGTATGCCGACAGTGTTGCCGAATGCATCATTCGTGGTTGCTTATGCTCCGAATTCAGCAGTTTTCTCGCCGAGATCAAAGCGGAATAACGCTTTTTATCCTGCTTTTCATACTCGGAAATAAATCGGTCAAAGAAATCCTTACGCACAAAAATCTGCTCTCCCGATATCTGTTTATACAGCCATTTCCCCAGCATACGAAAGCCCTTGGTGTCTTTGGTAACGGTATCAAGCTCCATATCATCACCCAAAAAACGTTCGAGGATATTGTCCTCCTTTTCCCATTCGTTCAATTCTCCGACATACTCACATCCGTCCTGCGTAATGGCATTTATACAGCACGGCAAAACAGTATCGGCTTTTCTGAATTCAATAAAGACGAATTTCCGCGTGACAGCTTCCGTAATATCCTCCCATTCAAACGGCAGAATAACGGGCTCGGGCGCTTTGTGCTTGGTTATTATTGCTTCTATATTTGCCTTTAATTCGTCAAGAAAGATATATTTTTGTTTGTTTTCCGAGATTTCGCGCTCGGTTTTTTTGAGCGATTCCTCTATATCCTTTATCTGTTTTTGTTCGACAGTAAGCGCTTCCCATTTTTCGGGTCGTCTTTGTTGACGGATTATCATTCGCGGATATTCACCGTTCGGGTCGAGCAATGCTCTCGCCGTATCCAATGCGGTAAGATAACGCTTAACGCTCTGCTTTTCAAATTCCGAGGAAAATTCCCCGAAAAATTCTTTTTTAACAAAAAAATACGCAAACGGCAACCACTTATAAAACCACTTTTCGCTTTCGCGGAAAGCCTCGGAATCACCGTCGATATCAACTTGTTCACCGAGAAAACGCTCCAGTATTTCCCGTTCTTTTTCCAAGCCGTCGAATTCATCAAATGTAAGCAGATATTCCCGACCGTCCTCCGTAAGCACCGTTATCATATCGCCGTCTCTGTAAGCTACAAACAGAACTTTGTCCGCAATGTTCTCCCAATTAAACGTCATAAAACTCTCTCGCCTCCGTCAGTATTTTTTCCGCTTCCGATAGCCCGCGCTCGGTAAACAGCGAGCAGTCGGGGAAAAATCTCCAAATTATACGAACATCGTTTTCGCTTAACCCGAGGGTCTCGGCGATCTCGGATATAGCGTTGCCCGGAGTATCGTATTTGCTCAGTATCCGAAAGACCTCGCTGCATATCCTCGGGAAAAGGAGCTGCAATTCCTTTGCTCTTTTTACCGCTCTGAAATAGTCTTTCTTGGCTTCGTCGACAGTCATTTCAGACCAATTTCTTTTAAGCAGATTTGTCTTGTAATAATTCCCCCAGCCTATTGCTTCGTTTCTTGTCATCGCCGCGGATTTTGCTTCCTCGAGCGTGAAATATGTGCGGTGAAATCTTCCGTAATCGTAAGGGTGGTCTGTCAGTGTGGTGTATTGGTATATCTCTGTGCCGGCTCTTTTCCCGTCATTGGGATAATTCAATATCCCGCCCATATTTTCATATCTCTTGTAATAAAGGTTGTAAGCCTCAACGGGAGCGTTAGATTTGAAACTGCCCTCTTGAAATTGCTCGCGCTGACAAACTATCGTCCATTTGCTTCCCGAGATAGTGCCGTCATCGTTTTCTTTAAAAAGGAGCAGATAATATCCGCAGTCAAAGCCGCTCCCGTCATAGCTACCGAATTCTTTCCACTCGAAATCCTCACCCTCGACAAGTCTGTTTTTGGCTTTCCATTCCTCGTATTCCCTGCGCTCTCTTTTTATCTTGTCCCGTATCGCCTGCGTTTCCGAGAATATCAATGTTGGCAGTTTATTCTGTGGGTCAAGAAGTTTTTTTACCGAAGTTATCCCGGATATCCATGCTTGATCGCCCAGTTTTTCTATTTCGGGATAAATTCTGTCATACTGATCTTTTCTGATATATATACGAGCGTATTTTGCGTCTACCCAGCGCCATTTCCCGATCTCTTGCTCCTCATAACTTGTGTTGGGGTGTACCCCCAAAAAACGATTTGGAAGTTTAATTGCCTTGGGCGAATTGCTGCGCGAATTGAGCTCGGCATAATAAATCTGTCCGTTTTCCGTAATCGCTTCAAAATCACCCGGTTCGCCCATACCAATCGTCCAGTTAACAGAAAAGCAGACTACTTTTTCCAAAAGCTCATCGGTGATGTCTTCCCATTCAAATGTCATAATTACCGCCCGCGTCAGAAAAGCTCCTCAAAATCCTCATATAAAATAGTTATGCGACCGTCCTTTTTATCGCAGTGGAAATGCCCGCAGTACCAGCGCTCGTAACTCAATCTGTTCTCTATAACATCTAGCCATTCCTCGGTGGAGCTGTCGACCGTCGATTGGTCAATGCTATCCAGAAATTCCTCCGTAGGCTCGTATTTCAGCGGAGTTGTGTGAGACAGCACCGCGTCAACTCTCCAGTTTACCTTGTCGAGAGCGCGTTCCACGTCGTCCATGATCTCGTCGGTGGGCTGTTCGGTCGGGAACCACGGCAAGTGGTTTTGCAGTCTGTAGAACTTGTCCACGCTGTACGCGCCGCCGATCGCTATCGCGCTTCTGCCCTCAAGGTCGTATATCTCGCCGTCCTTCGCGAACAGCAGATTCGGGAACTCCTCCTCGTAAAAAACCACTCCGCCATGCCATTCCTTTTCGATGTAGCTGTCGATCATAAACGGACGCTCCTCGTGATTGCCGTGTATGCACAGCAGCGTGACCTCAAGCGTTGAGAGCTGTTTTTTTAACTTGTAATCTCTTTCATCGAGAAAGAAATTTATCCCCGCGTCGCCGAGTATTATCAGGACATCGTCCGGCGTGGTGTCGTTATCCGCGCAGAAATCGAAAACGCGGTCAAAATCTCTGTGGGTGTCTCCCGTTAAATAGATCATACGTCCTCCTTTTCAGCCCGTCTTTCTTCGTCATCGTTATGCATTCTCTGCGCACCGAGAACTATCATCCTGTCCCTTACTCTCATAAGGAACATCGTAAACAGCCAATCGTCGGGCACGGTGTCGTCGGCATAATAATAAAACCGATACCATTCTTCTAATACTCCGCTGCGGAAAATGCCGAGAATACGCTTTTTCAAAGGTGCGAGCCTTTTCTCCAGATCATTTGCGGTGATTGCGAGCACTTCGTCAAGAATTTTGTACTTTTCGTGCACGATATCCCAGACCAACTTCCTCGCACCGTTGCTGAAATCTTTTTCGCCCTGCTCTTTTATTTTTTCGCTTGGCAAAGGAGCGCCGTTTTCATCATAAGAGCTGATACATCCCATCATTACCTCGTCCAATACCTTATCGGACATCAGGATCATCTGCTCTATGTCCTCGATCTTTACAGCTATTCTTTCCCATTCCTTTTCCGCCATATCATTTGCTCCCCTTTTCGGCAGCTCTCTTTGCCGCCTGTTCCTGCATAACGAAAGAAATAATTTTATCCCTTACGCGCATTGCGAACAGCTCCAACAGCCATTCATCGGGTACTGAGGGGGCGGCGTACATCTCGTCGGACGGGTAAAATTCGGTGATGACCTCGCCGTTTCTGAACAATCCCAGAATACGGCTCTTTACGGGAGACAGCGTTGTCAATATCTCCTCGGGTGTTGTTTCAATCGCGTCGTTGAGGTCGTGAACGCTGTGAAGAAGCTGCTCGACCGGGTTTTCCGTTTTGTTTTCCCGGTCGTTTTCGAGCTGTTTTATCGCATTGTCTAAGTGCAGCATAACGCCATTTTCATCGGTCACGGAAAAACGCGCCGCGCTCAGCACGCCTTCCGCGAGATAGATCATCTGCGCAATATCGGTTATTTTCAACGCCCTTTTTTCCATAAGCCCTCCGCCGTCAATAAATGTACTTTCCGCTCTTTTCGTCGTATGTCAGCACGGGAATTTTTCCGCTTACAATAACCGTGCCGTCGATGTAGTAATGCGACATTCCGTCGTGATACACATCGTGGAAGTCTTTCTTGCCCGAAATTCTTGAGGTCGCGATATGCCCCGCGATAATATCCATGCAAAACTCTCCGATACCGATGAGATCAAACGGTTTGCCGACAAAAGTATAATTCGGAGTGCCTGTTTCCCACCATTCACCGGCTTCCTCGTCAACGCCCGCGTGCACAAATATCTGCGTTTCGGTCTTGTAATAGTACGGGAGCTTCCGCAGCCATTTGATGAGATCGCCGTTCGTTTCGAGTATCATCTGCACGGCTTTTTCGTTCAGGCGAGTGATAAGCTCGTCGCCCTTTGCTTCGGCGGAGAACCGCTTGAATTCCTCCAACTGCTCCGCCGTCACCAAAGTTCTGAACGTATTCAGCCCTCTGTCATACGCGAGCCAATTGTTGAACGAAATGCCGTCGGGGTGTGAGATCGTGTTTATCCAGTCAAGGAATTCCTCCTCGTGGTTGCCGCGCAGAACGATTATCTTCTCCGCGCCGTGCTCCCGCTGAAGGTCGTAGATATACCGCAGCGTCTGACCGCTTTGCGGTCCGCGGTCTATGTAGTCGCCGAGTAATATCAGGCGGTTCTCGCCCGACAGATCGGGCTGTTCGACGTTCTTTTTGAGAATGTCGAGGCAGCCGTGGGGGTCGCTCATTGCGTAGGTCATCTTTACCTCCTTGTTCAGGTTAGCATATCTAAAAGGTCACTTACACCTGAAGGTAAGCCGTTGGCGGACTTGACTATGGCATGTGCCTTGATCCTTTCGATTACATCATTTAAACCTTCATAGCAGATATCATTCTTAGAAAAGATATCTGCCTGCAGCTTTTGATAAGTTTCACGATATTTTTCATCCGCAGCTAGCTTTAGCATAGCTGTCATGAAAATGCCGCGGCGATTTATAAAGCCGATTGCTTTATTAAAAAATCCCACAAATTCATCCTTGTTTTTCATATCACGTGGACTGATATCCCTTACCGTGTACTCGCCGTCGCCTTTGCTTACATAATCCCACAAAAAGAAAAAGTTGATATACTTGGTAAAATGACTATCGGGGTTAAAATCACCATATTCGTTTTTTTGAAGATAATCAAGCGACAAATCCCAATAGTCGCATAGTGATTTATTTGTTCCTCTGAACCCGTTAAAGCCTGCCGGAACAATTACAAAATTGCCAAGCGTATGGTATGCGTTAATATAATCTTTAAACTTCTGTTGCTGATTAAGACGATCTTTGAATTCATTATTTAAAAGCCAGCATTCCATAATATAGTTAAATGAAAAATGCCCTTTTTTAGTAGGAAGATCGTTAATATCATCTGCTAATTGTTTAGCCAAACTATTAAGAACCGTCTGTACAGAGTTCATCGTATCACTTCCCCACAATACCTCCGACTCCCAACTGCCAATTGTCCCGAATGTTACTTCGTTTCTTTCCCAACCCCAAAGTTTTTCATAAATACTATGAATTAATGGGTAAAAGCATTTTCCACTGCCATCAGCGTCGTAGATATTCAATAACTGGCTATGCTTATCAATAAAGGAATTAACCCCGTCATAGACGGTATTTCCGGGTGTGATCTTATAAATGAAATACCGTTCTAAAGCGTCAAGATTTGCATATTCTTCATCGCCGCACTCAAACTCGAAGTTATATTCCCAAGGATTCTCCAAAAATTTTTCAATGCTATTGTACGCCATAACTGTTTACCTCCCATAATATACTTTATCCGCCAATATGATTATACCATACTTGACGAATTTTCGCAACATTTTCCGCCTAACAATTCGAGATAATATCCCGGGGTCATGCGCCCCGGGAATTATCCTCGCTGCCGAAATCGTTCTCGAACACCATAGCCAATGTCCGAAGCAGCTCATCTTGGAATACGCGTTCTTCCGAATACTGCAAATCGTCACGGTCATTCGCGGTCTTTATTTGCTCGAAATAATCATTCCTCGCTTTGATATCGTCATCGCTCGGGAGAAAAGCGAGCATTCCCATGCTGTTCAGAAGCTGCGCTTCTTCCATGCCCTGTTTCTCGATTATTTCGAATACGCAATCAAAGTAATTTATCCGCGGATTGATATCCTTCCAGCGTTCTGCCACACCGGGCACGGAATGGCTTTGGATAAAATCCTCGGTCTCGCCGATTATCCGTTCGAGTTTTCGGTACTCCTCATCGAGGCTCTTTCCACGACAATCGGCTGCCAGCTTTTTTCTGACATCGCCAACGCGTTTCTCGAAATATTCCCATGCGTCCTCACCGTCATCTGTGCCGGGTATGCGATTGAAGCAGTCGCTTGCTTCGTACAGCTCAAGAATATCGTTCAGCATACCGAAGATCGTCTTGACCTCTCCGCTGTAAAGCTCCTCGGCTGCTTTCGACAGGTCTTTAATATTCTCCATAATCGTTTCCTCCTCATAAAATAAACTTGGCGCATTGTTGAATTTTCGCCTCATTCCCCAATGCGCTATTCAATTTTCAATGAACTTTATAGGAAATGTTTTCCCCATAATATAGTTATACCACTTTCCATGGTTCACGGAAGTACCCCAAATCGAGAACCGAAAAATATTTCCGAAAAAATTTCATCACAAATACTTATCCCGAAGCCCCCGAACCGATCCCGCGATATCTTCCACCAGATCGGAAGGACTTTCGACCTTTACATAGTCCGCGTATTGCAGCGCGAATATCTTCATTCCGAACCTGCTTGCCCTTACCGTAACGAGACCGTTTTCGTCTATCTTGAACGCGTTTCCGAACGCGCCGTAGAGCGCCGTGCAAATAAACTTGTCCGTTTTTTCGTCGCGGCAGCTCCACTTGAATGTTATGGTTATCCAATCCTTCTTGTATGAGGCGGACAAGTGCAGGGCTCTGAAAGCCTCGTTTCTTTCCTCAAGCCCGATGCTGTTCTTATCCAGAGACCGGATCGTGCTGTTTCCCTTGCCCGAAATGCCCAGCTCTGTCATCAAATCAACGCGGTGAACACACGGCGTTCCGTTGTCATATCCGCCGTACATAAACAAACGTCCGTTGTCACATACGATATAGTGTGGACTTACGCTCCGAACGATGTTTCCGTTGGGTTTTAGCTCGCCTTTTTGGCTGCTGTATATGCTGTTGTAAACGTACTTTATTCTAAGCCTGCCGCTTATCGCCTTTTGTATGAACGCGATGTTTTCGGCAAGCTGCGCCTCGTCCGCGCCCGGCAAGCTGTCGGTCGGTTCCGAAAAGTCAAGCTCATACGCTTGTTTCTCGTAATTTTTCTTGTATTCCTCTCTTGCAAGATTTTTCAGCACCTTTTCAATAATAACCTTGGCTTTGGCTTTGCTCACCGCTTTGCTCGTGTTCAGAGCGTTTATTATCGCGGTAAGCTCGTCCTCCGAAAAAATGTGGTTGAAGTAAATGCCCGTAACATCGGAGATCATCGCGTCGTCGCTGTCATCATCGCTGTCGCAGTTGCCGTTTGCATAATGATCATCAAATCCCCTGAAACTCAGCCGCCAGTCCTCTTCCGGCTTCAGCCCGTTGTATTCGTCGGTATTCAGCGCGTTCGCAAGCACTACGAGGTTTTTTGCAAGCGTTTTTTTCGCGCCGAAAATATGATCATCACCGCCCGCACGCAAAAGCGCTGTCTGAGATATCGGGTGATCCTTATCGGTATTTTTTCTGAGATATTCGAGCAGGCGCACCGCTCTGGCAAGCGTTCCGCGAAGCTCGGTCGAGCCTCGTGGATTGTCGTTTTTCATTTTTTTTGCCATTTTATTCACTCCTCTCTTCGACATTATAACACACAATATTGCTTATGTCAATTTGCTTGTTTATGCAAGCGGTCATTACCTCGGCTTTCGCCGGTTCATTGTAATGACAGCCGTTGCGCAAAAAAACTTGAGCATATTTCATACATTGCCGAACCCTTCGCTTTATTCAGCAACGCATTATTAAATTTTCAAGGAGCTTGAGGAAAACAATTTCCCTACAATATAGTTATACCACTTTTTACGGTTCACGGGAATACCCCAAATCGAAAGTTATAAAAATTATTTTAAAAAAATTCGGCAATGCCAATTGAAAATTTATGATTCGGCAGCGTATTCCGATACACATTACATTTTTTTCTACAGCGGCTGTCAAATCGTCGGAAAAATAAAATCCGACTTTACACTTGCTTGCACAGTCGGATTTTTATCGAACACAGGCTGCTTTGCTTAGTGTGTCCTTTTGAAATGTTTTCAGTTGTGCTTACATTCGAGTGACCCAGCGCGCCCGATACCGTAACAATATCCACACCGCCGTTGATGAGCAAACTCGCGAACAAGTGCCCTTATGGTATAATAAAGACAAACGGAAAAATCCCATAACAAAGGGGTTTGTGGACGTTTGCCGTTATATTTCAATTCTTTTTCCAACGAAATCTCACGGTTAAAAACTTGTC
>JAAVID010000041.1 GCA_014799395.1 Oscillospiraceae bacterium
AGCTGATATTTTGCACTTCTTGTCAAATGACTGAAATTGTGCAACATTCACAAAAACAAAAAAATTTTTCAACATTGTGTGAATTTTGTCGCGAAGTTTTCCACATTTACATTTCCACTCTGTGGGATTTGGCTTAACAAAGCCATTTAATGAAAATATAAGCCGCCGATTTTCTTGATTTCGGCGGCTTATTTTTTGTATTTTGCTTGTCAATTTTTTGTATTTTGCGTGGCAGACAACAGTCGTTGAAGTATATTCTCTTCAGGTTATCGTTCGTGTCGAACATAATGACCTCGCTTGCTATCTGCTCTTTTTTCTCGGGGTTGGCAACGCTCACCTTGTACAGGTCGTTACCTGTACGATAAACAAGCGTTTTCCCGTCTGACGAGAGGCGGTAGTCGCTGAAGTCGATCGATGACGCGAGCGTCTCCTTGTCGAAATCCTTGCCCTTGCGTGTGAAGTGTATCACCTTGCCGTCGGAATACGCGATAAAACTCTTGAAATCGTCATATGCCCAAACGCCGCCCGCGGGATAAATCAAGCTTATGGCGTTGCCCGTCACCTTGATCTCCTCCTTGAGCGAGGTATCGAAGTAATATGTACCAATGTCCGAAGTGAACAGGACTTGCTTTTTATCCGATGAGAAGATGGGCGCGAACATCGAATTCATACTCTTAATGCTCTCAAAGGAGTCGGGCTTCAATTTCTTGATATAGCCGAGCCTGTTATTTTTGTCCTGCCCGTAGATAACGCCGCCGCCGTTGCTCACTGAGAGCGGTATCATCTTTGTGTCGAGGTCAATGACCTTGCCGCCCTTGCAGGCGTATGAAGATACCTTGTCGCCGTCTTTTTCGGCGTATGCAACCGTATCGCCGTTCGGAGAGGTGACAAAGGCAACAAGTTCGTTTTCGATATTGGCTATCTTGTTATTATTGCCGTCCCTGTAAGTGTAAAGGGCGCCATCATAGAGATAAACGACGGTGCTGCCGTCATCGGAGAGAACCATCCGCAAGTCGTAATCCTCGGTTATCTTGCTTATTTTGTCGCCGTTAAGATAGTACAGCGCCTTGCCGTTGTCATCGAGCACCGCCTTGCTGTTGTCAAGGCTTGTTAGTTTGATGATCGCATCCTTTGAGATGTCTGTGCGTTTTACTTTATTTCCGTTATAGATAATGATGCCCTCGCCGCCGTCCTCTTGGACAAGATAGTTGCCCTTTATACCCGTGCCGCCCGACGATGCCGAAACGCTCGAGATCACCGCGATTATGACCAGAAGCACCAGACCCAGCAGCGCCGCCGCGATTATCAGCACCTTTTTATTCTTCACAAGCGCCGAAACATCGACAGCGCCGTCATTTTCAACGGCTACCTCCTCGGGCGCAGTATCCGCAACAGTTTCGACAGCCGTTTCCACAGTCTCCGCTACGGCTTCGGGAATGCTTTCGGTCGTTTCGGCAGCCGCTTCCACGGTCTCCGTCACGGCTTCGGGAATGCTGTCTGTTGTCTCGACAGCCGCTTCCACGGTCTCCGTCACGGCTTCGGGTATGCTGTCCGTTGCCTCGACAGCCGTTTCCGAGGTCTCCGCTACGGCTTCGGGAATGCTGTCCATTGTCTCGACAGCTTTTTCCACAGTCTCCGCTGCGGCTTCGGGAACGCTTTCGGTTGCCTCGACAGCCGTTTCCTCGGCGCGTTCCTCGTCAACGCGCTTGCCGCAGTATATACAGAATTTTGAACCGTCGTCCAATTCCTTTCCGCAATAGGGACAAAACATAATATTTCCTCCATTCTTTAAATCAAAGCATAATATAACATTATACACCTATTATACCAAATAAAGGAACATTTCGCAATAGCAATATTGACCAATATTGAGCGCCGGGATAATGATTTATTTAGTGATACCGTATCCGCTTTAAAAAAGCCGCGCAAATCGCTTGACAAAGCGGCGGCAAAATGATATAATTTAATTGTCAATATGAATTGGAAAGGATATGCAAAATGAAAATAAAAAGCGTAAAAGGAACGCGCGATTATCTGCCGCAGGAGGCGGAGCTTCGCGAGAGCATACAGCAGACCATTTCGGAGATCTACCGTGAGAACGGCTTTTCGCGCATAATGACCCCCGCCATAGAGGATATTGAAAACCTTGACAAAAGCGACGGCGGCGACAATCTCAATCTGATATTCAAGATACTCAAGCGCGGCGATAAGCTCCAAAAAGCCTTGGAAAACGGCGATGAAAAGGAACTGTGCGATATGGGTCTGCGTTACGACCTCACCCTGCCTCTGACAAGGTATTTCGCGGCTAACAGACAGAGCCTGCCTATGCCGTTCAAGGCTATCCAGATGGACAAGGTATACCGCGCCGAGAACCCCCAGAAGGGCAGGCTGCGCGAGTTTATGCAGTGCGATATAGACGTTATCGGCGACAGCGGGCCCGAGTGCGAGATCGAGCTTATCGCCGTGACTGCCAAGGCGCTCAAGGCGCTCGACATCGGCGGCTTTACCGTCCGCGTGAACGACCGCGCGGTGCTCAACGCAATGCTGTCGGCGCTCGGCTTTCCCGAGGAGGAGCTCGCGACGGTATGCGTGAGCTTCGATAAACTCGATAAAATAGGCGCGGAGGGCGTAGCCGCGGAGCTCGCCGAAAAGGGCTTCGGCAAGCCCGCGGACAAGCTCTCGGAGGTTCTTTCACAGCTTCCGCTGACTATCGAAAAAATAACCGAGATAGTGGGGGAAGAAAAGACCGCGCGGCTGTCAAAAATAATCGCGGACAGCAAGGCGATAGCGAACGGCAGCTACGGCGTTGAGTTCGACATCTCGCTCGTGCGCGGACAGGGCTATTATACGGGAACGGTATTCGAGGTACGCTCGGAGAACTTCGGAAGCTCCGTCGCGGGCGGCGGACGTTACGACAAGCTGATAGGCAAATTCATCGGCGAGGAAATACCCGCGTGCGGCTTCTCGATAGGCTTTGAGCGCATTTTCAGCATACTTGCCGAGCAGAACCGCGCGTCCTCCGCAAAGAAAAAGCTCGCGGCATTCTACGAGGATAATTTTATGGAGGTCTACGCGAAAGCCGAGGAGCTTCGCGGCGAGTACGACGTTTCTATCTTCAAGAAGCCGAAAAAGCTCGGCGCGTTCCTGAATAAACTTCAGGCGGGCGGCTTTGTCGGATTCGCGTATCCCGACGGCAATATAAAAATGTTTGACGATTAAGGAGTATTTATGGGTTTGGTTGTGGAATATGTAAGCTCACGGGAATACAGCATTTTGCAGGGTCTTGAGAAGCTCGGCGTAAACGCGGCGAGCGCTCCGTCGGCGGGCGATATATCGGCTGTGTTTATTACGGGAGAATTCGCGGCGCGTTCGGACGAAAACGCCGCGATAGTACGCGAGGTCTGCGCGGGCTTCAAGGCGCTTGAAACGCCCGTTGTGTTCGACCCCGGAAGTGTCGGAGAAGATAAATACGCGCTGATAAACGAGATAGCGGCGCTGTCCGAGATATTTCTCCCGAGCGCCGAGGACGCAAGGGCGCTGTGCGGTCTCGACGACCCCGAAAAGATAGCCGAGCATTATCTCGCGCTCGGAGTGCCGAAGATAGTTATAACGCTCGACAAAAAAGGCGCGTATTACCGCAGCGCAAAGGAGCGCGGCTACACGCCGACATTCCGCGCGGACAAGGTAGTCGATACGCGCGGCGCGGGCAAGGCGTTCGCGGCGGGGCTTATAAGCGGTGTCATTGAAGAAATACCGCTCAGCGAGGCGGTCGTCCGCGCGAACGCCTGCGGGTGTATCTCAATTCAGCGGCAGGGGGAGTATTTCCCGGACAGCGCGGAGCTGCGCGAATATATGCTCGATCACCGCTTTGCGGTGGACGGCTGTAAGGAGTATTGACTATGACCCTGTACATTACCGACCTGGACGGCACGCTTCTGCGCTCGGATACCTCGATCTCGGAGTATACCGAAAACACGCTGAACGCGCTTATAGAGCGCGGTGTGATGTTCACCTACGCCACGGCGCGTTCATACGCGAGCGCCGCGCCGCTGGTCAAAAAACTGCGGCTGAGCTGTCCGGCGATAATCTTCAACGGCGTTTTTATCATCGACCCGCGCACGGGCAATCGCCTGATCGAAAACACATATTCCGAGGAGTGCCGTCGGATGGCGCGGGAGATGTTTGTAAGCGAAAATATAGCGCCGCTGGTGTATTCGTTCATCAACGGCGAGGAAAAGGTGTCCTATCTCGAAGACCGTCTTGACGACGTTAAAGGCTACGTCAATATTCGGCGGGGCGATAAAAGGCTTCGCCCCGTAAGCAGTTACAAGGCGCTTTTTGAGGGGGATATTTTTTATTTTACGGTGATAGACCCGCGCGATACCGCATTGCTCGACAAGGTGTTCACGAGCGAAAACGGCTTCTCGCGCAACATTCAGAAGGACACCTACGACGATACGGTATGGTACGAGATATACGACAAAAGCGCGTCGAAAGCGAACGCCGTGCTTCGGCTCGCCGAGCTCGTTCACGCCGACGAGATAGTCTGCTTCGGCGACAACAATAACGACATTTCAATGATACAAGCGGCGGACGTCGGCGCGGCAGTGGAGAACGCGGTGGACGCGCTGAAAAGCGCCGCCGATATAATTATTGAAAGCAACGACAACGACGGGGTGGCGAGGTATATTGAACAGCGGCGATAGGGAAAGGTTCTCGGCGGCTCTCGGAGCGGCGCTGATGAACGACAACAAGGGCTTTCACGGCTCGGTCGGCACGCAGAACGAAAAGCTGATACACGCGGTGCTGAAGAACTATTACGCGCCGTATTCCGACGAGCAGGAGATAAAGATAGGCAGCTTTTTCGCCGACGCGGTAAGCGAGGACGGCATTTTCGAGATACAGACCAAGGCGCTCTATCGGCTGAAGGAAAAGCTGAGGACGTTTCTGGAGTATTCGCGCGTAACGGTCGTCCACCCCGTTATCGGCGAGTACAGGACGGTTTTCATCGGCGAGGACACGGGTGAGATAGCCGATGAAACTCAGCCGCGAAAACAGTACTCCAAGTTAAAGATTTTCGAGGAGCTGTATTCGATACGCGAGTTTTTAACTCACGAAAACCTGTCGGTCATTCTGGTGCGGTTAAAAACCGAAAAGCGCGTGTATTTCCGCGGCGAAAACGTTCCCGATATGCGCAGCAAGGCGGCGCGGAAGAAGTGCCTTATAAAGCAGATACCCCTTGAGATAACGGAGGAGCTTCGGCTGGATATACCGCGCGATTACGAAATATTTCTCCCGGACAAGCTCCCCGAAAAATTCACGAAAAAACAGCTCTGCGCCGCCGCGAAGGAAAGCCGCGCGTCGCTGCGCACCGAGGTCCTGCGCACCGCCGGGGTCATTGAAAATGTCGGCAAAGAGGGCAGGGAGTTTGTCTACAAGGTAAATAAGGAGCGGACGATTTGGTAACATTCATTATCGCAAAGGCGAATTTCGATATTTCCGCAAGAGTAAGGAGCGAGCTTGTCTCCCTGCTCGAAAGCGGCGGGAAAAAGAATATCGTATACATAGTTCCCGAGCAGTTCGAGTACGAGACCGAAAAGGCTGTCTACGGCATACTTGACGACAAGGGGCTGCTATCGCGCTTCGAGGAGGTCAGAATAACGACTTTTTCGGCATTGTCGTGGGAAATACTCGAAAAGAGCGGCGAAACGCGCCTGCCCGCGGACGATATTGTCAAAAGCATAGTAATGCACAAGACCGTCAACGATAACAAGACCGCGCTCTCGGCGCTCGGAAAGATAGCCCGGCGCCCGGGCTTCTGCGAGAAAATGGTGCAGACCGTCTCGATGTTCAAGACGGCGGGCATCACCGCGCGCGATCTTGAGGAGACGAATTTCGAGCTCGACAAAAACTCGCCCCTGGTGAGAAAGCTCTCGGAGGTCGGTATGCTGTACGGGCAGTACGAGGAGCTTATCTCGGACTATATCGACAGGCTGGATATTACGGGTCTCGCTGCGGATATTATTGCCAAAAGCGATTTTACCGATTATGATAACGCGAGTGTTTTCGTCGACTGCTTCAACGACTTCACGAGCGACCAGCTGTTGTTTCTTCGCCGGATCATCGGAAAGGCGGAAAACGTGACCTTTGGCTTCGCCGCGGAGCCCGACAGCGGCAGGGAGGTTTTCAGAACTCCGATAGAGCAGATAAACCGCCTTAAACGTCAGGCGGAGGAGGACGGCTGCGGGATAAGAACGATAACCGACGGCATACCCGACAGAATGTCCGTTCAGATGCGCGAGCTGTCGGAGCGGCTGTTCACGACGGGCAGGAGCGCGGTCGTCGGAGACGGCGTCGAGCTTGTGAGCGCGCCGAGCGTTTACGAGGAGGTCGAGTATGCCGCGGCAAGGATACGCAGTCTCGTGAGCGAAAAAGGTTGGCGCTACCGCGAGATAGCCGTGCTGTGTACCGACGCGAAGGTCTACGGAAAATACGTCGAGAGCGCGTTTGCGAGATACGACATTCCCGTTTTTACCGACTCTCCCGAGCCGATACTGTATCAGCCCTTGATAAACGCCGTTATCGCGGCGCTGAACGCCCTGCGCGACTTCGGCGTCGATACGGTGCTGAGCTGCGTTAAAACGGGCTTTTTCAGCAAATACGACGAGGAAAAGGGCGAGCGCGTGGGCTTGTCGGCAAAGGATATTGACGTTTTTGAAAGTTATGTTTACGAGTGGGCGCTCGAAACTCCGCACCTCAAAAAGCCGTTCACGTTCAAAAACAACCGTCTCGAAAAGGACATCGATATGGAGCAGGCGGAGGAGATACGCAAGGGAGTAGTTCAACCATTGCTCGATCTGCGCCGAAAGATACCCAAGGGAACGATAGACGGCGCGGAGCTTACCGAGCTGCTGTACAAATTTCTCACGGACGATATGGGAGTGCAGAGAGCGCTGTTCTCGCGCTGTATGAACGAGGACGGCGAGGGGCTCAATTCGGAGATGGTCGCGCTTTATCAGAGATTGTGGAATTCGCTGATAGAGATACTCGATTCGCTTCACAAGGAGCTCGGCGGCGTTCCTGTCTCACTTGACGACTATTACAGGCTGTTCCGCGACATATGCTCGGCGGCAACGCTCGCAAAGCCGCCGCAGTTTGTGGACTGCGTGCTGGTCGGCGATATAGACAGAACGCGCGCCGATAACATAAAGGCGGCGTTCATAATCGGCGCGACCTACGAGAGCTTTCCCACGCCTGCGCCGCAGAGCGGAATATTCTCGCAGTACGAGACCGAGCTTCTGCGCGGCAATATAACGCATTTCGGCGAGCGCTGTCTCAAATCGGCGAGGGAGCAGTATTACCTGTCGCTGTACCGCGCGTACAAGGCGGTATCGCTTCCGTCGGAGTTTTTGTGCGTAAGCTGTCCGCAGTGCGACGCTTCGGGAGAGGCTGTTCAGCGCTCCGACGTTATCGGCGGGATACTCGGGATATTCCCCGGCGCGAAGATCATACGTACTTCCGAGCTCGGCAATAAGTTCTACTGCCGCACCGAAAAGGCGGCAAAGTCGCGCTACGCTCTCGGTCTGAGCCGCGGCGGGCGCGAAAACGCCGTGCTGAAAAAGGCGCTCGAGAAAAACGGAAACGCCGATTTCACGGCAATGCTCGATGATATACGCAGGTCAAGGAAAGTCAGAACAACGGAGCAGAGCGACTTTTCGGGCTGCCACCACATCTCGGCAAAGACAGCTCGGCGGCTTATGCCCGATTACATAGGCGCGACGGCGATCGAAAAGCTGAGCGCGTGCAAATTCGGCTATTTCTGCCGCTACGGTCTCGGTATCGAAGAAAAAAGCCCGCGGAGCTTCAACACCGCCAAGCGCGGCGACGCCATACATTTTGTGCTGGAGCACGTTCTGAGCGATTACAGCGGCGACCCCGACAGCTTTTTCAAGCTGACGCGTCCGGAGCTGTACGCGCTTTCCCGAAAATATCTGGCGGAGTACTGCCGCTCGGAGACCGCAAACGAGTTCTCCGACGACAAGCGCGCGGAGTTTTTGTTCAACAATATCGCGAACTCCTCCGCGGACGTGCTTATCACCTTGCAGGCGGAGTTTTTCGCGAGAAAGTACCGCCCGAAGTTCTTCGAGCTGGATATAACGGACGAGGAGCCGAAATACATTATCGACAACGAGGGAGAGCCGTCTGCGATACCTCCCGCGGAGCTGTATTCGGAGAGCGGGTGCAGCAGGACGGACGAGCCGAAAGCCGCGGAGGAGAGCAAGCGCTATATCAAGACAAAGCCTTTGGTAATAAGGCTCGAGAACGGCATAGAGGTCACGGTGATAGGCAGGATAGACCGCGTTGATATGTTCTCGGAAGAGGACAAGGTATATGTGCGGGTCGTGGACTATAAAAGCTCCGTGCGCGAGTTCGATCTTAACAAC
>JAAVID010000042.1 GCA_014799395.1 Oscillospiraceae bacterium
AATTTACAGGCTCTTTGTGCGAGTTGCATAAATTCAACCGTAAAAATTTTGTTGCTAAACGGGTTCAAGTCCCGTCCAAATCTTTTTTGTCAAGATTCTGAAAATAAAAAAACGCCTGTGGATGACCTCTCATAATTGAGAGAGCATTCACAGGCGTTCTGTACGACTTATACAAAAACGAACCGGAAAATTTTACATGGGGAGGGTTCAAGTCCATTTTCGTGTCGAAAATATCTACGGACGGTGATTTCTGTTTTTTAAAAGATTTATGCCCACAAATAGCAGCTTTTTGTGCGAAGCACATAATGCGTGTACAGCCTTTTGTGGGCATAATATCTTTTTTGTCAATGTTTCATGGTGCCGGTGGTGGGACTTGAACCCACACGATGTTGCCACCAACGGATTTTGAGTCCGTCTCGTCTGCCAATTCCAACACACCGGCTAATATTACCTAGATATTATACCATACTTTGCCGAATTTGTCAAGGGGTTGCGAAGATAATTCCTCGAAAACGCTTGCGGTGAATGTTCGTGGCCGGGAAACAATGTCGAAATAAAAAATTGTTATAAATTTATCAAACCCCTTGAATTTTTTTGGCAAATGTGCTATAATATATTTAACATTGCGAAAAGTTTTTCGCGAGAATAACAATAGGCGGCTTCATACCGCCGTTCAGCATTATGAATAGGGGGCTTTACCTTGATAAACGGGAAACGGATAATCGCGTTGTGCATACCGAAAATTAACGATGACTCATCGCGGAAATTCATTGTGGCGCTCAATAACTCTCTGCCATTCGAGGACTGCCGCCTTATGGTGTTTGCTACCTGCTCCGAGCTGTTCTTCGGTACCACTACCGAGGACGGGGAAATGTGCGTTTACGACCTGCTTGACCTCGATTATGTAGACGTGGTGGTTATCTGCGTTGAGAAGCTGAAAAATAAGGAGCTCGTCGAGAGACTTGTCAGGAAAGCCATTGACGGCGGAAAGCCCGTTATTACCGTGGACGGAGAATACGAGGGCGCTATAAGCACCGAGTTCGACTACGAGATGGGATTCAGAAATGTAGTGGAACACGTTCTCGACAAGCATAACGTCCGCAGACCGCATATAATGGCGGGTATCAAGGACAACAGCTTCTCCGAGAGCAGAATTGACGTTTTCGCCGACGTTCTCAGGTCAAGAGGTATTGAGTTCGACAGGGAGAGTATGGTGAGCTACGGCGATTTCTGGTCGTTCCCCGCGACGGAAGCCACAAAGAGGCTCATCGCCGAAAATCGCGTTCCCGAGGCCATCATCTGCGCCAACGATACCATGGCGGTCGCGGTGGTGAACGAGCTTATCACAAGCGGTTACAAAATACCCGAGGACGTTATCGTCACGGGCTTCGACGGCATTGACGAGATAATGATGTCAAATCCGAAGATAACCTCTTGTATGTGCAGTTACGACAAAGCCGCGGAGAGGATAGCCGGGATAATAGGCAGATGTCTGGGCGGCGAGCATATCGAGGGCGTTGTCAAGATACCGCCGACTATGATACTTTCGGAATCGTGCGGGTGCTGCGGGATAAAGCCAGTGGACGCTATGCGGGATTACCTTGATCTCAGCTCGCGGTTTTTCCGTTATCAGAACGAGGAGTACAATATGTATTCGCTTGTCGCTAAGGCTATATCCTGCAAGAGTATGGAGGAACTGAGCAATATCATTCGCGATTCGCGGTTTTATGACGTGGACTGCGCGCTTACTCCCGAGTGCTTTGACGAACGCATAAATCCGATATGCACCGTAGACCGCGGCGACGCTTACGGCGACAAGATGATACACTTCTTCTGCTCGGACAATACCCGCTACACCGATTACACCTCGTTCCCGAGAAAGGACATTTTCCCGCATATGAACTCGATACTCGAGACAACTCACCCGCTTTTGTTTTTCGGACTGAATTATCTTAACGTTCCGCTCGGGTATGTGTGCTTCCATTTTCACAGCGACGACGTCGCGAATTACAGCAAGGTGCCGCAGTCGGTAAGAGCGCTCAACAACGCGATAGGCGGTCACAGAAACATACGCTATCACAACTATCTGCAAAACCGCGTTGAGGAAATTTACAAGCTCGACAACCTCACGGGGCTGTACAACAGAAACGGCTTCACAAAGGAATTTCAGCGCGTTATCAACAGGGCAAAGGAGAACGGAAACGTTATTTCCGCGGCTCTTGTCGACCTTGACGGGCTTAAGATAATCAACGATACCTACGGTCACGACGAGGGCGACAACGCGATAAGGACCGCCGCGGAGGCGTTCAGGCTGAGCGCTCCCAAGGACGCGGTGTGCGTCCGCTTCGGCGGCGACGAGATGATGGCGGTGTACGAGGGACATCTCGACGAGACGGCTTTGCGGAACGCCATAACCTCGCTCCTTGACAGTTACAACGCGTCCTCCGGAAAACCCTACCTCGTTTCCGCGAGCGTGGGCGTGTACATATGCGGCGACCCCGACGGCATAGAGTTTGACGACCTCGTTAAGGAGTCCGACAAGCTGATGTACTTCGAGAAGAGAAAAAAGAAAACCTCGCGTATTCACGAGAAGCATACCACTTAAACGATCCGATGCCGAGACATATTGCCTCGGCATTTTTATCGCGCTTCGATTTTCGCGTTTTAAATCGCGCGCTTGACTTTTGTAAGAGTTTATGGTATAATTACATAGTATTATCGTAAATAAATTTTAGATTGGAGCTTTTTATGAAACAGGTTAAATTTGAGTATACCGACTCAAAATCATTTGCCGAAAAGCTGTCGGAGTTCAAAAAGCAGTGCTCCGAAACGGAAAAGCGCGTGTTTCAGATGTACACCGAGGATCTCCGTCCCGAGGTTTTCGCCGAGGTCAGCGGCGCTATCGAGAGCGTTTTCCCCGACGATCTCTACTTCGGCTGTTCAACAAGCGGAAATATCGTTGATTGTCAGCTCGTTGGCAGCATATCCGTTGTCTGCACGGTATTCGAGCGCGAGACAACGCAGATCAAACTATTTCAATACGATACGACAAAAATGTCCACCGACGAGATAACCGCCGCCATTGTCGAACAGACAAAGCTCAACCCGTGGGTAAAAGCCATCGAGATGTACTTCACTATCCCCGACGGCTCTACCACGCGCTTCTGCGCGGGCTTAAAGGACGTCGCTCCCGACGTGCAGATATTCGGCGCGGTAGCGTGCAGCGACGACATCACAAGCGATGACTCCTGCGTATTCTCAAAGGGCAACGGCTTTTCCGAGAAGTCTATTCTGATACTGTTTTACGGCGGCGAGGATTTTTATGTCGAGTCCATCAACGCAACGGGCTGGAAGCCGCTCGGCAGAAAGTTCATCGTCACCAAATCGAACGGCTCCGTTTTGCAGGAGCTTGACGGCGTTCCCGCGTACCGCGTTTACAGAAAGTACCTCAACATCAAAAACGACGAAAATTTCTTTTACAATACTCTTGAATTTCCGCTGTTCTACGAGCACAACAACACCACGATACTCCGCACCCCCGTGTCGAGCAACGCCGACGATTCAATAACTATGAGCTCCGACATCGACGTAGGTTCGGTAGTCCGTATGTCATACGGAGATCCCGTAACTATCGTCGAGAGCATAAAGCAGGACAGCCTCAGGATCGCGGAATTCCGCCCCGATGTAATACATATCTTCTCCTGCGCCGCAAGACGCGCGTTCTGGGGCGACACCGAGCCGACCTTTGAAATTTATCCGCTCGGCGGGATAGCGCCGTCCGTAGGCTTCTTCTCTCACGGCGAGTTCATACGCGCAAATGAGAATCTCAATCAGCATAACGTAACACTCGTTATCGCCGCAATGCGCGAGGGCGAAAAGAAAAACTCCGAGGTCAAGACCGTTCCCATGGACGAAAACCTCCAGTCAAAGGTACCCGTAGTATCGCGTATGGCAACGTTTGTAAGCGTCGTAGCGCAGGAGCTCGAGGAGACCAACCAGAAGCTCGAAACGATGAACGACAAGTTGAAAGTAGCCGCGATAATCGACGGACTTACCGGTCTTTACAACCGCAAGGAGATACAGTCGCGCATAGCGGACAGTCTCGCAAACGTAAAAAATCAGAAGTTCTCGCTTATAATGCTCGATATTGATAACTTCAAGCAGGTCAACGACACGTTCGGTCATCAGGAGGGCGACAATGTCATAGTCGCGCTGGCGAATATCCTCAACAACAAGCAGTCGGCGTATTCGGGTTCGTCCTCGGCAGGACGCTGGGGCGGCGAGGAGTTTATGATGCTCCTCCACAACACCGACGTCTCCTCCGCGGCGCTCATTGCCGACCTTGTCCGTCAGTGCTTCGTGAACATCTCGTTCCCGCTCGCGAGAAAGCAGACCGTCAGCCTCGGCGTTACTCAGGCAAGAGAGGACGACACCGTAGACGGACTTTGCACCCGCGTAGACACCGCGCTCTACGAAGCCAAGAAAACGGGCAAAAACAAAGTTGTGGTTTTCTGAAAACCGTAAATTTATAACACAAAACGGCGACCTGTTTAGGTCGCCGTTCTCCGTTAATTCATTGATCAAAACGGTCTCTCGGTGGGGTAGGGGAGAGCTTTAGGCTGATTGTACGCAATATCGCCGATACCGAGCATTTTCAGCACCTCGAAGATAAGGTTTCCGCAGTGGCTGAACGCGACCGCGCCGTGGTGCGGATAACGCTTCTGTATCAGAACGTGGCGGTAAAATCTTCCCATTTCGGAGATAGCGAATACGCCGATACCGCCAAACGAGCGCGTCTTAACGGGAAGTACCTCGCCCTCCGCAACGTACGCGCGGAGCACGCCCTCGCTGTCGCACTGCAAACGGAAGAACGTAATGTCCGAAGCCGCAATATCTCCCTCCAGAGTTCCGCGCGTAAAGTCGGGCTCGGAATCCTTCGGCTCGAGAAGTCTGTGCTGAATAAGCTGATACTTGACCGCTCTGTCCGCGCAGAGCTTGCACGCGGGGGTATTTCCGCAGTGGAAGCCCATAAACGTGTCGGTAAGAGTATACGGGAACTTGCCCTCAATATCCTGCTTGTACAGGTCGGCGGGAACGGAGTTGTTAATGTCAAGAAGCGTTACCGTATCGCCCGTAATGCACATTCCTATGTACTCGCTGAGCGCGCCGTATATATCGACCTCGCACGAAACGGGAATTCCGCGCGATACAAGACGTGAATTCACATAACACGGCTCAAATCCGAACGCCTCGGGGAACGCGGGCCAGCACTTGTCGGCGAACGCGACATACTTGCGCGAGCCCTTGTGCTTCTCCGCCCAGTCCAGCAGGGTTATCTCAAGCTGAGCCATACGCGCGTTCATCTCGGCGTAGTACTTGCCCTCGCCCATTTCCTCCGCCATTTCCTTGCAGATCCCGGGAATTCTCGGATCGTCCGCGTGAGCCTTGTACGATACAAGCAGATCAAGCTCGGAGTTCTCCTCGATCTCAACGCCGAGCTCATACAAGCCCTTGATAGGCGCGTTGCAGGCAAAGAAATCCTGCGGACGAGGACCGAATGTGATTATCTTCAGATCGGACAAGCCGATAAGCGTGCGCGCGATAGGAACAAATTCGCCTATCATCTTCGCAATATCCTCCGCTGTGCCCACGGGGTACTCGGGAATGTAGCCCTTAAGATGACGCATACCGAGATTATACGAGCAGTTGAGCATACCGCAGTACGCGTCGCCGCGCCCGTTGATAAGGTCGTCGCCCGTTTCCTCCGCTGCCGCGGCGTACATAACGGGACCGTCGAACTTCTTAGCGATAAGCGTTTCGGGAGTCTCGGGACCGAAGTTTCCGAGGAATACGACAAGCGCGTTGCACCCCGCCGCGTTCACCTCGTCGACCGCCTTGAGCATATCCAGCTCGTTCTCAACGGTGGTCTTGCACTCGTAAACGTCAATGCCCGACTTGCCACAAGCCTCGACAACAGCCGCTCTGCGGCGCTCCGAAAGCGAGATGATAAAGCAGTCGCGCGACACGGCGATAATTCCGAGCTTCACCTGTGGAATGTTAGTAAGCATATCAAATACCTCCAAAAGATTTTATTTCATACTTTTCCGCTCCAACGGCGCGAAAAAGCAATCATATTTTATTCAATACGGGGAAAAGTCCCTTTATTGTCGGATAAATTTGCCTGAACTGCTTGTAGCGTTCCTCATAAAGCGCGGCAAGCTCGGGTTCGGGAGATACCGTCTCCTTTATCTTCAACAGCTCCGTAGAAGCCTGCTGAACCGTTTTCCATTCTCCGCAGGCGACCGCCGCCAGTATCGCGCCGCCGTAGCCGGGACCCTCCTCGGTCTCGACTGTGCAGATGTCGATATTGAGAACGTTCGCGAATATTCTCCGCCAGAGCGCGCTCTTCGCGCCGCCGCCGCAAATTCTGCTTATCTCGATATTCAGTCCGAGCGACTTCGCGACCTCAAACGAATCCCTCATCGCGAAAGCCACGCCCTCAAGTATCGCGAGCTTCATCGCCGCGCGGTCGGTGTCAGCCGACAGACCGATAAACGTTCCGCGCGCTTCCGTATCGTTTATCGGAGAACGCTCGCCCATAAGGTAAGGGAGGAAGAACACGCGGTTCTTACCAAGCAGCTCTGCTGGAATTTTCGCTTCCTCGCCGTTGTAGTCGGTCGAACAAATAACGTTATCCTGCCACCATTTGTTGCAGCTCGCCGCCGAGAGCATACAGCCCATAAGGTGGAAATTCCCGTCCGCGTGAGCGAACGCGTGAAGCGCGTTGTTCGGGTCAACGCGGAAGTCCTTGGAGGTGATAAAAATCGTTCCCGAAGTGCCGAGCGAGATATTGCATATCTCGTTTCCGACCGTTCCCGTGCCGACTGCCGCGCCCGCGTTGTCGCCTGCGCCCGCGCACACTTTCACGGAAGCCGATAAGCCCAGTTCCTCGGCGACGCTCTCTTTAAGCGTGCCGACGGTATCCGCGCTCTCGTATATCTTCGGGAGCTGTTCCTCTTTCAAGCCGCATATGTCGAGCATTTCCTTGCTCCAGCACTTGTTTTTCACGTCAAACAACAGCATTCCCGAAGCGTCCGAAACGTCCGTGCAGAACGTTCCCGTAAACATATAATTTATGTAATCTTTCGGGAGCATTACCTTTACTATCTTCGAGAAATTCTCGGGCTCGTGCTTCTTCACCCAGAGAACCTTCGGCGCGGTAAATCCAGCAAACGCGATATTCGCCGTGTATTCCGAGAGCTTCGACTTGCCGATAACGGTGTTGAGATAGTCGGTCTCCTCGCTCGTTCTTCCGTCGTTCCAGAGGATAGCCGGGCGTATCACCTTGTCGTTTTCGTCGAGGATTACAAGCCCGTGCATTTGTCCGCAGCAGCCTATCCCCGCGATCTGCGACTTGTCAACGCCGGCGGTGAGCTCGCGAATTCCCGCAACGGACTCTTTCAGCCAGTCCTCGGGATTTTGCTCCGACCACCCCGCCTGCGGGAAGAACAGCGGATATTCGCGCGAAACGGTTTTCAATATCGCGCCTTTTTCGTCCATAAGCAACAGCTTGACGGACGAGGTTCCCAAGTCAATACCAATGTAAAGCATATATTTTATCCTTTCTTCAAGAAATTTTTTTCATTTTGTCTGTTGCCTTTTCCCGTCCGTCAAACCGAATTATTTTACTTCCTTACGACGGGCATGTAAGCGTAACCCGATCTATGCTCGAACGTGTCGAATACCTCCAGCTCCTGCGCACCGTTTTGAGCCATTTCAAAGCCGTGAGCGGGCATGAAGTATTCCCGTATATACGCGAAAAGCTCCCATATCTCGCACTGCTCCTTGCTGATAAGCTGCGCAGCCGCCTTATTCGTGTACACCCGTATATACAGCGAAGCGGGGTTTTTGAACACGTCCACGCCCTCGGGCTGATCCTCGGTCAGAACCTCCCGAACATAGCCGTATGCGCGGTATTTCACGGCGAGCCAGAAGTTCACGCTGAGATTTATATCGTAGATAGGCAGCGCGCAATCCGATAATTTGTCAAACGCGGACAGCTTTTCCTCCTCCGTGACCGCGTCTATCGCGGCATTGAACTTTTCCGCGCTCGGGAAATCCTTTGCGTAAAGCATTTTCCCCGCGAGGATAGTTTCGGGTTTTTCGATAATCTCAAAACGCGCTCCGCCTATCGTTACCGTTTCAACGACCTTTTCGGTCTGAATATCGGTATCAAGAAGCGTATCGACGGAAACGCGCAGTATCTGCGTCAGCAGCTTTAAATTGTAAACGTCCGGCAGACACTCGCCGTTTTCCCATTTACTTACTGCCTGCTCCGAAACGCCTATCCTGAGAGCGATTTCTTTCTGCGAATAGTTGTTCCTTGTCCGTAATTCCCTTACCCTTTTTCCAAAGTCGACCTGATTAAACATAATGTTTCCTCCCGTTATAATGAATTATTGCACGCAATTTGCCTGCACCCTCATTATAACCCGCGCCGCGTGAAAAAACAATTATAAGTATTTATGAGAAAACATCGGAACTCAACCGCAGGTTGTATCGGCATTCAGCCTTTTATTTTATTTTAATTGATATTTCAATAAATGTCAAGTGGTTTTAGCTAAGTTTTTGATAATTCGTGATGATACACATACATTAAGAAAATTTTTGTACATTTTAGCGGTAAATTATCGCCTATAAGAACATCAACTTAACAAAAAAGAAAAAGCGGAGGCAAACGCTCCGCTTTTCTTATCAGAGAATAGTTTAAGGCTGAATATAATTACAAGTAGGCTGAAATAATAGTGAGACGATTACTCCGCTGCTGTTGAAACGACATCATAGCCGTCCGTTCCCGTATCGGCATTTCCGACAAAAAGGGATAGGAACGCGATAGAGACCGAGAGAGCTATGACTGCGATATGACATTTTTTCATCTTGCTATCCTCCGTTATATGTACAAGCGTACAAGTCTGAGGGCGGGATAATTGGGAGAAATATTTTTCGGCAGGTGAGAAAAATTTTCCGCCCCCACACTTCTGCGCTTTAAGTTTCGGGGTTCGATTTATTTGCCCCTCTATTATATAAAACGTCAAAAAAGGCAAAATGTTACACTTTTTTTGAAAAATTTTTTATTTTTGTAGATAAGCACAAAATATTGTGTTGAATATTGTGTAAAGTCACAAGAACATATCACAAAAGCCGTATCGAATGAACGATACGGCCTTGAATAATTTTGAACGATTATAATGTATCAATAAATCTCGCGAACGCCTTTTCTCCCTCGGGAGTACACTTGAACACGCCCGCGTCACGGAGTATCTGCTCAAACAGCGCGCCGACCTCCTCGCGGATTATCCCCTGCGCCGTGTCCGCGTTGAAGTCACTGCGGCGGGCAAGAATATCGTTCGCCCATTCCGCGTGGGAAGCTATCTCGGGAACCTTTGCTATGTCCTCTCCCGAAAGCATAGCCGTTTCGAGCCGCGTGAGCTCCTTCGCGAGCCGCGACGGAAGCACAGCCAGTCCCATTACCTCGATAAGCCCGATATTCTCCTTTTTGACGTGGTGGAGAGAGGGGTTCGGGTGATACAGTCCGAGCGGTCTGTCCTCGGTCGTGATGTTGTTGCGGAGCACGAGGTCGCACTCGTACTCGCCGCCGTTTTTGCGCGCTATCGGCGTTACCGTGTTGTGCGGAACGCCGTCCGTCTCCGCGAATATCACCGCCGACGGGTCGGAATAGCCGCGCCACTTTTCGAGTATGTGACTGCACGCCGCCGCAAGCTGTCGCCTGTCTGCCGAACGCAGACGAATGACCGACATAGGCCACTTCACCGTACCCGCGCTCACCTCGGGGAACTTCCCGAGCGCGAACGTTTTCGCGATAGGCGCTCTCTCCATCGCGAATGTATACCGTCCGCTCTGAAAATGCTCGTGGCTTAATATCGAGCCGCCGACAATAGGCAAGTCCGCGTTTGACCCGACAAAATAATGCGGAAGAATATCAAGAACATCAAAGAGCTTGTCAAAAACGGACGCGTCTATCTTCATCGGGATATGCCGCTCGTTAAACACTATGCAGTGCTCGTTATAGTATCCGTATGGCGAATACTGGAACTGCCAGTCCTCCCCGTTTATCTTCATAGGCACGGGGCGGAGATTTTGCCGCGCGGGGTGAGTAAGATGTCCCGCAAAGCCCGCGTTCTCGGGGCAGAGCTGACATTTCGGGTAGGACGAAGCGACCGCGTTCCTCGCCGCGGCAATATCGCGCGGGTCTTTCTCGGGTCTCGAAAGGTTTATCGTTACGTCAAGCGTACCGAACGCCGACTCGTAAGTCCATTTCATATCCTTTGCGATACGCCCCGCGCGGACATAATTCAGCGCCTTGCAGAACTCATAATACCAATCGGTAGCCTCCTCGGGCGAACGCTCCAGCCGCGCGTAAAATTCGCGGATTACCTCGCGCGGAAACGGCGTTACCGCGCCCATCAGCTTGGTGTCAAACAAATCGCGGTACGCCGAGGTATCCTCGATTATGCCGTTTTCGCACGCGTAGTCAACCAGCTCGCCGAGTATCTCGTCAACAGTCTGAGAATTATCGGTATTCTGCGGTTCTTCCCAGTTATTGACCTTCAGAATTTCCATAAGACTGTTGCGGACAACATATCTGTCCTCCGTTGTGGTGAGGTCGGTACGCACCGCGTAGTCTATCAGCTTTTGTATTGAATTGCATATCATAATAACACCTCATTTCAAATTTGCCTAAAATACAGTTCAAACGAAACATAGTCTCCCCACGTCCTCGGGAGCAGATAGCCGCCGCTCATCAGCGCCGCGCCCGACGCGGTAAAGTCCGTGCCGTCAAGACGGTAATTTTTGTCGGGGTCAAGTCCGCGGAGCTTCACAAGCAGCTGAAGCGAGGTAGGCGCGGTTCGGAAAACCATTCCCTGCACCAGCGCGTCCTTTCCGTCCGAGAATTCCCACGCCGCGACTTTATCCGAAAGCGGGTCGGAGAGCCTGTAATAAAGCCCGTTGTGAATAAGCTCGCCGTATTTTTTAAACCGCGCTATCTGCCCGCGGACGGCGTTTTTCTCGTCGTCGGAGAGCGTGTTCAAGTCGAGCTCATAGCCGAAGCTCCCCGCCATCGCGACCGCGGCGCGGCTCTCAAACGGCGTTACCCTGCCCGTCTGGTGGTTCGGCACGGCGGAAACGTGCGACCCCACCGCCGAAACGGGATAGAAGAACGACGTGCCGTACTGTATCGTCGTGCGCTCAAACGCGTCCGTATCGTCGCTGCACCATATCTGCGGAGTGTAGTAGAGCATTCCCGCGTCGAAGCGTCCTCCGCCGCCGCTGCATCCCTCAAACAGCACGTTCGGAAATGCATTTGTGAGCCGTTCAAGAAGCTCGTACAGCCCGAGAACATAGCGGTGAGGCATTTCGCCAAGGTTATCTTTCCCCAGCGTAGGAGTGTACCAGTCCGCGATATGGCGGTTGAAATCCCACTTGACATAAGAAATATCGGCGCTTTTCAGAACCGCGCTGACCGAGTTGAATAAATATTCGCGAACCTCGGGATTAGTCATATCAAGGACTAACTGAAAACGGCTCCGTATCGGCTTTCGTGACGGTATAGTCATAGCCCATTCGGGGTGAGCGTGGTAAAGCTCGCTGTCCTCGGAGATCATCTCGGGCTCAAACCAGATACCGAATTTCATTCCAAGCCCCGTAACGCGTTCAACGAGCTTTCCGAGACCGCCGCGGAGCTTGTTTTCGTTGACCGTCCAGTCCCCGAGACCCGAGCAGTCGCTGTCACGCTTGCCGAACCAGCCGTCGTCCAGAACCAGTAAATCAACACCCAGCTCCGAAGCCTGTTTCGCGATATTGAATATCTTTTCCTCGTCAAAGCCGAAATAAGTAGCCTCCCAGTTGTTGATAAGTACGGGGCGCTCGGCGAGCTTGTATTGACCGCGGCAGACGTTATTGCGTATCACCTTGTGGAAGTTGTGCGAGAGCTTTTCCATTCCGTCCGCGCTGTACGAAAGAATGACCTCGGGAGTATAAAAGCTCTCGCCCGATCTCAGCTCCCAGCGGAACTGGTCGGGGTTTATGCCCATTACAAGGCGCGTCTGATCTACCTCGTCAAGCTGGATCTTCGCGGAGAAGCTCCCGCTGTACATCAGCGCCGCGCCGATACATTCGCCCGAAGTTTCGGTGCAGTCGGGAGAGCAGAGAAGCACGGCGGGGTTCTGCTGATGGCTCGAAGCGCCGCGCACCGAGGAGCTTTCCTGAACGCCGTGGACGAGCTTAGCGCGCTCGGTAACACGCTCCATTGCGTGCCGTCCGTGGAAGTGGACCCATTCCCATTCGCCGCGCGGAATATCAAGACAAAGGCTTGCGGCGCGTTCGAGGTAAACGGTCTCCCTGCCGCCCGTGATAACGGCGGCGCGGGTTATGATGTCAAGTTCCTCCAGCACGCCGTAAAACAGTGTCACACAGATATTGGAACACGCGTCCTCGAGCGTCACCTCAAGCGTTTCCGTCTCATTTTCGTCAGAATAGACCGCGGGCAATCCCGGGAAGGCGTATCCCCCCTTTCTTACCTCAAAGTCCGCAAACCGAAGGTCTAGGGCGCGCGTGCCGTCGGGGTGTTCGGCGGACAGCGCCCACACGCGGAAGTCGCCGTTGCCTTCGCAGGAATACTCAAGCGGCAGCGTGTTCAGCGAATATGTGCGGTCATTTTCCGCCTCGTAGATATTCCCCGAAAAGCTGATCTCGGGGTATTGCAAAAGGTAGTCCATATCGGTGTTGACGTGCTTGCCGTACCATAGGTGCTTTAGTACGCCGAAGTTGTCGGCTTTCATTTGGTATTCGGTGTTTTTGGTCACGAGCCTGAAAAATTTGTTTTGTTCGTCGGTGATAATTGCCATTTTGTACTCTCCCGTAAAAGTTATTTGATTATATTATAGCATAGAATTTGGAGTTTGTAAAGGCATATTATGTTTCGGGATATTGAGTGTCTTGTAAATTAGAATTTTTCTTGGTAACGTTGTAGTTTGTTAAGTTTTCTATGCTGACCGCTGTGGTTTCGTTTCTTTTAATTTCTATGTCGTCGCACGGTGCAAGAGGACACCCTTCGGGAGAGAGGGCGCTGGACATCGTGACAAATAGCGGACACATTACATGGCGCCCCTCTCTCCCTACGGGTTTCCTCTTCCGATTACCTTCCCCTCT
>JAAVID010000043.1 GCA_014799395.1 Oscillospiraceae bacterium
GATGTCCAGCGCCCTCTCTCCCGAAGGGTGTCCTCTTGCACCGTGCGACGACAATTTAATTAAATAAAACGAAACCACAGCCGACAGCAAATAAAACCTTGCACCCGTGAGACGACATAATAATTAAAAGAAACGAAACCACCGCGAACAGCATATTAACCCCCACGGCAGTAAGCCTACTTTCTCCTAGAAAAAATATCCTTATCCCTCTCCCGGTGCTTCTTCGACAACTCCACCCGCTTGCGGCGTATCATCTCTCTGAACGGCAGCTTAACGGGCTTTTCGGGCTCGGGCGAGGGAGAGTCGGGTTCTTCATAGACGTAATCCGACGTTATATAGCCCACGTCGCCGACGTAATTGTCCGTGCTCGGCGGGAGCTTCCTCTTGCGGAGCTTGCCCTCCACAAAGTCCTTGAACAGCATATAAATGACCGCGCAGACGGGAACGCCCAGCAGCATTCCAAGCATACCGAACAGCCCGCCGCCGATAATTATCGAAATGAGTATCCACACGGCGGGAAGCCCCGTGGAATCGCCGAGTATCCACGGCGCTATTATGTTGCCGTCGAGCGTCTGCAATATCGTGTCGAATATCGCGAACCACAGCGCGTTGAGTGGGTTCTCCGTCAGCACCAGCAGCAGACAGCACGGAATACAGCCGATAAAAGGACCTATAAACGGTATCAGATTAAAGATGAACATTATCACCGCGATAAGCGGCGCGTACGGCATACGCATTACGGTACAGCCGATAAACACGAACATCGCGACGATAAACGCCTCGATTATCTTGCCGACTATCGAGCCGAGGAATTTTTTGCTCGCTTCCCTGCACACGCCGAGAAAACGCTGCGCCTTGTCCGCGCGGATAAACGCGAACACCAGCTTCTTGCTCTGCCCCACGAACATCTCCTTTTTCGCGAGCAGATACACCGACAGCGTAAGCCCGATAAACACGTTTTTCAGCGTGTCTATCACCGCCCACACGCCGTTCGCGACGTTCCCCGCAAAGCCCAGAAGCTCGTTGGAGTACCGGTTCCAGATACCGTTTATAAACTTGCCGAAGTCGTCCAGAGGGTTGCCCAGAAACTCCGCTATCTGAGGATAGTCGCCCGAGATCTTCGTTATAAACCCGTGAGCCGTCGCGATATAGCTGTCCATATTGTTGAATATCGCGATAAGGTTGGTCACCAGTTGCGGGATAACCAGAATTATCATCAGCAGCAATGCCGCCAGCACCAGCACCATCGTTAAGGTCAGCGAGAACGCTCTCGCCCGTCCGCGGACTTTTTCATTGTCCGAGCCCGCCCACTTTCCGAACAGCCCGTTCTCCAGCTTCATCATTAAAGGATTGAGAAGATACGCGCAGAAAACGCCGATTATAAGCGGCGTAGCCACCGCCGTTACAAACGCCAGCTTTTCCGATACCTTTTCAAAATTGAATATCAGCATTACAGCGACCGAGCTTACGATAACGCTCAGCGTCGCGTATACCGCTATCGTAAAGTATTTTGAGTTCCAGTTTATTTTCATAGAGGCAGCTCCTTTTTTCGAATTTCGGCGGCTTTTGGCGTGTTTTGCGCAGCAAAACCGAATTGCCATTAGGGCAATTCGAGCCAAAAACGCAGAGGGTTTCGGCAAAGCCGAAACCTAGCTTATAAGTCTGCGCGCGTTTTCGCTTAATATAAGTTTTCTTTCTTCATCGGTGAGAGGTATCTTATCGAAGCGCTCCAGTTCTTCCTTTGCGCTCCACATCGGGTAGTCCGTGCCCCACATTACTCTGTCCGCGCCTATTTTTCTTATGAGCTCGGCGGCGTGTTCGGGGGTCATGGCGTAAAGCGAGCTTGAGCAGTCGACGTAAATACCCGAATTCTCAAACAGGCTTACCCCCTTATCCCACATAGACCACCCCGCGAAATGCGCTCCGATAACGGTAAGCCCGGGGAATTTCTCAACGACCCTCAACAGCCGCTCGGGCGAGGAATAATCGTAACGGTTATCGCCGACGTGGAACAATATCGGAAGTCTCCCCTGCGCCGCCTCGTATATCGGGAACGCGCGTTCGTCGTCGATATTGAACCGCTGAAAGTCGCTGTGGAGCTTTATTCCCTTTAATCCAAGCGAAATTATTCTCTCGGTCTCACCAAAAATATCCCCGAAATCGGGGTGCAAAGCCCCGAACCCTATCAGCTTATCGGGATACTTCTCCACACACCCGGATATAAAATTATTTATCGCCGTGACCTGCTCCGGCACGGTCGCCACCGACTGCACGATGAACCTGTCAACTCCCGCTGCCGCGCCCTCGCTCAGCAGCGCCCCGAGCGTGCCGTCGTAGTCTACCTTCATTCCGTAAAATCCGCCTATCCCCCCGACAGCCCTCTCCGCTATCTTGTCGGGAAATATATGCGCGTGAGCGTCTATTATCATTGCCGGTCTCCTCCTGTTTTTTTGAGTAAGTATAGTCAGTATAGTCAGTAAGTCAGTGCAAGGGCTCTGGTCTGTCGGTCAACCCCTCTGTCACTTCGTGACACCTCCCCCACCGGGGGAGACCACCTTGCATTCCGCCTAAGGGCTGCGCCCTTAGGAATCCCATTTCCCAACACTTTGAGCGATTTTATTATGACGTTGTCTCTGTAAGGTAACTACGTTGCTCTTGGCTATAAACAATTAAAGACAACATTGAAAATTTATACAGCCGAGAACTGCGTTGTAACCTTACAGAGACAACCTAAAAAATAAAACGCCCAAAGTGTTGGGAACAGGGATTCTCAAGGGGCTTGCCCCTTGAGCGGAGTGTGAGGCGGAGCCTCACGACTGCCCCACTCTCCCTACTGCCTCATACTATTATCATACAATCCCCGAATGAGAAAAATCTATACCTTTCTTCGATGGCTAGCTTATAAGCGGACAGGGTTTTTTCTCTGCCTAAAAAGGCGCTGACTAACATTATCAGCGTGCTTTCGGGGAGGTGGAAATTTGTTATCAGCCCGTCTATGCATTTGAACTCGTAGCCGGGGTAGATGAAAATGCTTGTGTCGTCGACCGCCTTGCCCGTTTGGGCGGCGCTTTCGAGGGTTCTGCACGAGGTCGTGCCGACGGCGATGACGCGTCCGCCGCGAGCCTTGCAGTCGCGGATCTTCTCGGCGGTCTCGGGGGGTATCTCGTAATGCTCGGTGTGCATTTTGTGGTCGAGAATATCGTCCTCCTTGACGGGGCGGAATGTTCCCAGCCCGACGTGCAGGGTCACATACGCCGTATCGACGCCCATTTCACGAGCCTTTGCGAACTCCGCTTCCGTGAAGTGAAGCCCAGCCGTAGGCGCTGCCGCCGAACCCGTCTCTCGGCAGTATATCGTATTGTAACGGTCTTTGTCGGCGAGCTTTTCCGTGATATACGGCGGAAGCGGCATTTGTCCGATACGGTCGAGAATATCATAGAAATCACCCGTATAATCGAACCGCACAAGCCGATTTCCGCCCTCAAGAGTATCGAGGACTTCCGCGGACAACCCCTCGGGGAACTCCACGGACGTTCCCGGCTTTAAACGCCGCCCGGGCTTTACCATGGTCTCCCATTCGTTAAGCCCCAGCCGCTTTAACAGCAGGAACTCGCAGGGTACGCCCGTGTCCTTTTTAGTACCGTAAATTCTCGCGGGGAACACCTTGCTGTCGTTCATTACCAGCAAGTCGCCCTTTTTGAGATGATCGCATATATTGAAAAAACGGTCGTGCGTGACCGCGCCGCTGTTTCGGTCGATCTTCATCAGACGGGAGCTGTCGCGCGGCTCGGCGGGGGTCTGCGCTATCAGTTCCTCGGGAAGATCGTAATAAAAATCGCTCTTTAACATTGTCGCTCCGTTTCGTATTTCATATTTTTTATTATTATATCACGATATGAATAATTTGTCAATGACAGACCGCTTAGAAAGATCGCTTCGGATACCGGAGCGTGTTCACATTCTCTAAGTTTCATCGTCACGATTTGGAGCGAGCCATTTGCAATTTTCCGAAACACTTTCACACAGATGATTTATACATTCCATTGTTGTTCTGCCTTGAGGTAATCCCCAAAAAAAGTTTATAATGCCGTCGGGATTGACCGCAAGCGGTCCGCCCATAGTGCCGCCACAGTAAATCGTTTTGTACTCATTTGCGGCATTGGACGGTTCGGCATAATATTTTTCCTTAGTCAAAATTATTTCCAATGTATCAAAATACCAATGATCGCTGTCGAACATAAAGATCAAGCCACTAAATTCAGCAAAAAACTCAAGCTGCTTTTCCGACAATTTAATTCCGCGCCGGTTCATTTCCCGTTCGAATTCCGTTGTGTCAATATGCCTGCCCTCATACCAACCGAAAAACCGCAGCATATCGTATGTGCGCTGTGTTATTTCGGGATGGTAATCATATTCGACAGTGGTAATATATTCTGTAAACCCATCCATATCTTCCGCGATAAGTTTGTGGTCTTGGTTATAGAATTTGCCATGCTCTGATATGAAAAAGTGTTCTATTCTGCCAGAGCAATTCTCCACTAAACCAACTGCATTAACAACGCAATTTATATCTGACCAAAACTCAACAGGGTATAACCAACGCAGTTCAAAGGTCAACTTGTCATCATATCCTTTTTCACAACGTTTATAAACTACTCCCCCAAGTATTAGAAAAAATTTCACTATTTCGCTGACATCAAATGTGTAAGGATATGCTTTGTGGATTTTTTCTTCAATCTCTCCAGAAGAATATTCTTTACGCAGTGACAACGAACCTGTCGAAGATAATTTCTCCATAAATTCTTGTTTGGTCATGAAAAACCTCCTTTAGGTAAAAACCGGCGTTTTAATTATAGCACATTCTTGTAATGATGTCAACCAAAATATGACAAACGCAGAAGTTTGCAGCTGTGTTATTGTTTCATCAAATCCCTTGACAAAACGGAATGGTTATGTTATAATTTACTAAGAAATTGACCGGTGTCGGAAAAATTTTGCAAAGCCCTTGACAAATCGGAAATATTGTGTTATAATATAATTAAACTAACCGGTGTTCAATCAAAACACCCAAAAATCAACCCTCCCGCATCTGATCCATACGGGAGGGTCGGTTTTTGCTATGGAACTTTTGCTATGCTCACCGGATCACTTCTTTCCATCGAGCCATTTGCAGATGAAGTAAGAGTAGATACCTGCTATGACGGAAATGATAAAGTTGATCATTATGTCCAATCTCCACATCCCCTTTCGGACAATGCTCGATTAAACACCGGCAAGTATAACATATATGGCATAATTTGTCAATTTAAATTATGATATATCCGCTTTGACGGAAAAATTTTGCAAAGCCCTTGACAAATCGGGAATGATGTGTTATAATATAATCACGAAGTTAAAAGGTGCTCAATTGGAACACCCAAAAATTGACCCTCCCGTATGGTCAGATACGGGAGGGTCGGTTTTTGCTATGGGTCTTTTGCTCGGCTCACCGGCTTACTTCTCTCCATCGAGCCACTTGCAGATGAAATAAGAATAAACACCCGCTATGACAGAGATAACGAAGTTAAATACAGCACTCATTTGTCGCACCCCCTTTCGGATTATGTCCGAGTGAGGTCACCGGCATTTTAATTATAACATATACGACAAAATTTGTCAATTTAAATTATGATATATCCGCTTTGCCGGAAAAATTTTGCAAAGCCCTTGACAAATCGTGAATGATGTGTTATAATATGACTATGAAGTTATATGGTGCTCAATTTGACCACCTAAAAAGATTTGACCCTCCTGTATCTGTTACATACGGGAGGGTCGGTCTTTGCTAGGGAACTTTTGCTCGGCTCACCGGCTTACTTCTCTCCATCGAGCCACTTGCAGATGTAATAAGCGTAGACACCCGCTATGACGGAGATTATGAAGTTATATACAGCACTCATTTGTCGCACCCCCTTTCGGCTTATGTCCGAGTGAGGTCACCGGCAAGTTTATTATAACATATACGACAAAGTTTGTCAACCAAAATATGACATAATAACCAAAGCCGCAGGTCTCGTGTGCAATAAATTCTCCGAAAACAGCACAATAACATATTGACAAAAAGCGCATAATATGATACAATGAATAATGTAATGATAGAGGCGCGGGGCTGAAGAGTATTGCCGCATAAACGCTTTACGGAGAGCGCGGCAGGAAAGGCAGTACCGCCGAGGAGTGTACGTTCCGCAGCGTGCATATCCGGCTGTACGTTTAACAGGCGTACGGCTGTCATCGGGGCTGCTTGATGGAGTGCTATCGCAAATACGATCGCATTATAAAGCATTGCCGATGAGTTTATCATCGGTTATTTTTTTCTTAAAGAGAGGAAACGGCTATGAAAGAACAGTTTAAAGTAGGAATTATCGGTGCGACGGGAATGGTAGGTCAGCGCTTCGCTACGCTTCTGGAGAACCACCCGTGGTTTAAGGTAGTCGCGCTGGCGGCTTCTCCGCGTTCGGCGGGAAAGACGTACAAGGACGCGGTAGGCGACCGCTGGTATATGGACACCCCCATGCCCTCGAATATGGCGGATATTATCGTCAACGACGCGACCGCGGACGTAGACGAGATCGCTTCCAAGGTGGACTTCGTGTTCTGCGCGGTGGATATGAAAAAGGACGAGATAAAGGCTCTCGAGGAGCGTTACGCCAAGGCGGAATGCCCCGTAATGTCCAACAACTCCGCGAACCGCTTTACTCCCGACGTGCCTATGATAATCCCCGAGGTCAACGCCGACCACGCGGCTATCATCGACGCGCAGAGAAAGCGTCTCGGCACTAAGCGCGGCTTTATTTCGGTAAAGTCCAACTGCTCTATCCAGAGCTATGTTCCGGCTTTGTCGCCTTTGAGAAAGTTCGGCATTACCGAGGTGCTTGCTTGTACTTACCAGGCTATCTCCGGCGCGGGCAAGACCTTTGAGACCTGGCCGGAAATGGTCGACAACCTTATCCCGTACATCGGCGGCGAGGAAGAAAAATCCGAGCAGGAGCCGCTTAAGGTCTGGGGTCGTATCGAGGGCAATGAGATAGTTAAATGCGAAAAGCCGCAGATAACCACGCAGTGCCTGCGCGTACCCGTCTCGAACGGTCACTTTGCGGCGGTATTCGTAAGATTTGAAAACAAGCCCTCCATTGAGGAAATTAAGAAAATTTGGGCTGAATACGCGGCTGAGCCGCAGGAGCTGAAATTGCCCTCCGCGCCCAAGCAGTTCCTCAATTATTTCGAGGAGGACAATATGCCGCAGGCTAAGCTCCACCGCAATCTGGAGGGCGGTATGGCTGTTTCTATCGGCCGTCTGCGCCCCGATACGCAGTATGACTACAAGTTCGTGTGCCTGTCGCACAACACGCTCCGCGGCGCTGCGGGCGGCGCTGTTGAAATGGCGGAGCTTTTGGCTGCTAAGGGTTATCTTGACTGATTTGCTTTCTAGAGCGTATTCACATTAACCGAAATGCTCGGATTTCGAAGCGGATTTTTCCGAGTGCAAGGAAAAACGACGCAGGCGTACTTTATGTACGTCAAGGAGTTTTGACGCAGCAATCGGAAAAATCCGCCGAAAGACGAGCGTTGAGCGTTAATGTGAACACGCTCTAATAACGAAAGGATTTATTTATGAGCAATAAAACTATTTTTACGGGTTGTGCCACCGCTATCGCTACGCCTATGAACGCCGACGGTTCGATCAACTATGACGAATTCGGCAAGCTGATAGATTTTCAGATAGACAACGGTATCGACGGTCTTGTCATCTGCGGAACAACGGGCGAATCGGCGACTATGACCGACGAGGAGCACGTCGAGGTCATTCGTTACGGTATCGAGCGCGTTGACCACCGCGTTCCCGTTATCGCGGGCGCGGGAAGCAACGACACCGCTTACGCGGTCGAGCTGTCAAAGGAAGCCGAAAAACTGGGCGCGGACGCGCTTTTGCAGGTCACGCCGTACTACAACAAGGCTTCGCAGCGCGGACTGATAAAGCATTTCACGGCTATCGCGGACGCCGTGAGCATACCCAGTATGCTGTACAATGTTCCGTCGAGAACCGGAGTTAATATCGCGGTCGATACGTACAAGGAGCTCGCGAAGCACCCGAACATCACCGCGGTCAAGGAAGCCTCGGGCAGTATGGACACGGTAATGCAGCTCTCCGCGTACACCGATCTTGACATCTACTCGGGCAACGACGACGAAGCGCTGTGCTGTCTCGCGCTCGGCGGAAAGGGACTTATCTCGGTATCCTCCAACGTCGTTCCCCGCGATAAGCACGACGAGATAATGCTTTTCCTCAACGGCAAGCACGATGAGGCTCTGGAGATACAGAAAAAGCTCCTCGCGCTCGACAAGGCTATGTTTATGGACGTGAACCCCATTCCCGTCAAGGAAGCGCTGAATATTATGGGCTTCAAGGCGGGCGAATGCCGTCTGCCCCTTTGCTCTATGACGGACGAGATGGTTGCTAAGCTCAAGGTGGTTATGGAGAGTTTGGGGCTTGTGGGGTGCATTAAGTAAATAATTATTTAGAAACTGCAACGGCGAAATGTTGCTCGGGGCGCGGATCGTTTTTTTCTGCCCCCGGCAGAAAAAAACGATTGATCGGCGAATTTGCCTGTTGGCAAATTCACCGATGTGGGGAAAAACTCTTGTTTTTCCCCACACCCTTTTAGCGCCTTGGGGAGCTCGGCGCTACGCGCCGCGTTGCGCACTGCGTGCGCAACAGCCGTGCTTACGCACGGCTATCCGGGCTCTGCCCGGACCTGGCAAGGGCTCTGCCCTTGCATTCCGCAAGCCTTTTGAAAAAGGCTTGGCGAAAACTTTTTATTTCGCGCTTCGCGCGGAGTTGACTAAAATTACAGGAGTACTGAAATGACTAAAATTGCTATTACAGGAGCTTGCGGACATATGGGACGCGTTATCGCCGGACTTATCGCCGAGCGTGAGGACTGCACGGTCAGCGCCGGCATCGACAAATTCGGCGGCAAATACGCCGAATTCGAGGTCTACACAAGCGTTTTCGACCTCCCCGAAAAGCCCGACGTCATCATCGACTTTTCCCACCCCTCCGCCCTCTCCGACCTGCTGAACTACTGCAAAATGAACGCCGTTCCCCTCGTCATCGGCACGACCGGCTACTCCGACGAGGAAAAGCAGACCATAACCTCCGCTTCCGAGCAGATACCCGTGTTCTTCACGTTCAATATGTCGCTCGGCATAAACCTCCTCGCGGAGCTGGCGAAAAAGGCGGTTCAGGTACTCGGCGGACAATTCGACATCGAGATAGTCGAGAAGCACCACAACCGCAAAAAGGACGCGCCCTCCGGCACGGCGATAATGCTCGCCGAGGCTATCAACGAGGAGCTTGACAATTCCAAGCACTATGTTTACGACCGCCACTCCGTCCGCAAGCCCCGCGACAAGGACGAGATCGGTATGCATTCGGTACGCGGCGGAACGATAGTCGGCGAGCACGACATCATCTTCGCGGGTCACGACGAGGTCATCACCCTCTCGCACTCGGCGCAGTCGCGCGAGGTATTCGCGGTCGGCGCGGTAAACGCGGCGGTGTTCCTCTCGGGCAAGCCCGCGGGAATGTACGCTATGGGCGACCTCATTTCCGACTGAGAAAGGAGAAAAAAATGAAAATTGAAGTAACCGAAAACGTATCCGCGGTATCATTCAACAACGTGCCGCTCAACAAGACCGTAATGGAGGACACCCTCCGCACGGTAGCAGGCGCGGGGATAAACGTTGATATGATCTCCATGACCGCACCCACTTCCGAGATATTCAGCTTCGGCTTCACCGTGAACGACGAGGATATGCCCAAGCTCCTCGCGGCGGTGAAAAAGCTCCGCGATAACGGCGTAGTCGCGCCGATGATAAACAGCGGCAACCGCAAGATAGTCATCAAAACGGGCGAAATGGCTGAGACCGTCGGCTTTGCGGCGCGCGTATTCGAGATACTCAACCGCCTTGACGCTATGATCTTAATGATAACCACGGGCGTTGACGAGATCTCAATGCTTATCCGCGACGCGGACGCTGACGTTGTCGTATCGGCGTTCAACAAGGAGTTCGCATGAATTTGCTTACGCTCGCGGCTGATACTGCCGAGACCCATGAAGTAACGCTCAACGAAACGGTTCACGACCTTATTGAAAAGCCCGAGGAAACGCTCTCGGCGTTCGGAAGCTTTTTTCGCGGTCTCGGCAGCGCCATACTCGCCGCGATACCTACCATTATCCTCGCGCTTATCGTTCTTATCGCCGGGCTTCTCCTCTCGAAGCTGACGCTGGCGCTTCTGTCAAAGGGACTGTCGAAAACCAAGCTGGAGCTTACCGTCACGAAATTCACCACGCAGATGGCGAAAATAGTGATGTACGTCCTGCTGATAACGATCGTTCTGAACATTCTCGGCATACCCGCGACCTCGATAATCACCGTTATCGGCACGGCGGGCGTGGCTATCGGTCTCGCGCTCCAGAACTCGCTGTCGAACGTCGCGGGCGGCTTTCTGCTTATGATAACCAAGCCGTTCAAGATAGGCGACTACATTATCACCAACGGCGTTGAGGGTACGGTCTCGCAGATCTCGATACTTCACACCCGGCTGAATTCGGGTTCAAATCAGGCGATATTCGTGCCGAACGGTCTCGCGGTAAACGCGGTCATCGTCAACAACAACGGCAACGACACCCGCCGCGTGGATATGACCTTTTCCATTTCCTACAACGACGATTTCGAGACCGCGCAAGGCATTATCCTCGGTCTTATCGAAGCTCACCCGTTAGTCCTCAAGGACAAAGAACCTCTCGTGCGTATGAAAGAGCACGGCGGCAGCGCGATAATCATCGCCGCCCGCGCGTGGTGCAATACCTCCGACTACTGGACGGTCTACTTCGACCTCACCGAGCAGACCCGCGCCGCGTTCCTCGAAAACGGCATTGAGATTCCGTTTGAACAGCTGGACGTTCATTTGGACAGTAAATAAGTTTTTCCCCGCCGAAGAGGGGGAAAAAACAAATCATCCGATAAGGAGACGGATATGCTTGTAAGTTTATACGATAACGTTCTGCTGAAAGACGGCAGAAAAGCCGCCGTTGTTGAGATATTTGACGATTCCTATATCGTTGATATTGATATTGATATTGGCGGCGATTACGATACCTGTTCCGTTGACAAGCGCGATGTCGTCAAGGTATTGGAGAATTAACGAAAATGGGGTTGACAAACGGTGAAACGGGTGATATAATGGAGTTAGAAAATCTTCCGATAAATATTCCCGAAGAAAAGTTTCTCAAATACGCGCTTGACCCCGA
>JAAVID010000044.1 GCA_014799395.1 Oscillospiraceae bacterium
GCGACTTGATTATTATACCACAGCTTTCGGAGTTTGTCAAGCCTTTTTTGAAAAATTTTTAAATTTTCTTCAAAATTTTTCTTTTTTCGACCCTTTACCCCGCACCCTTTTTCGAGTGCCTTTCTATTTTATCACAATAACTCAATTTTGTCAAGGGCTTTTTTCAAAAAAATTCAAAAAAATAAGAAATTTTTTTAATTTTCTCAAGCACCCCGATATTTGGTATGATTAGCCCCGATATACTCCATTATAATGTATAACCAAACCCGAATCAAAAAAATATTCAAAAACCCCTTGACAACCCCGAGACAATACTGTATAATAAAATCACGCTAAATGCACTAGTATAAATAGTGCATTTAGTTCACCGCAGTCAGTCGCATTAAAAGCCACATACAAAGCAATACATTCCCATCGGCTGCGGAAGTACGGTTTCGGGCGGACGTGCACAAGCGCGCCCGCCGAAATTGCACATACGAAATATTCAGTCAAACGCTCCAGACCATTATAAAAGGAGGTAAGCACTTGATAAGTATAGACGTAACGGGCAGAACGCCGATATACGAGCAGATATGCCGCGCGATATGCAGCGAGATAGCCCGCGGAATGCTCAAAGAAAACGACAAGATCCCCCCGTCGCGAACCCTCGCCCAGCAGCTCGGACTTAACCCGAACACCGTCACAAAGGCGTATTCAATGCTTGAGCGCGACGGGATAATCTACACGCTCGCGGGCAAGGGGAGCTTTATCGCGCCGCAGGACGGCAAGGCAATATCAACGCTCACCCGCGGCTTCGAGGAAAGCGCCCGCGAAGCGCTGCAAGCGGGAGTACCCGCCGAAACGCTTATCGAAACGATAAACCGGCTGAAAGGAGACATACAATGATCGAGATAAACAACGTCAGTATGGTGTTCGCCAAAAAGGGCTTGGGCAAAGCCGACATAAACGACGGCTTCAAAGCTCTCGACAATATCACTTTAACCATTCCCGACGGCTGTATCTACGGCTTTCTGGGATCGAACGGCGCGGGCAAATCCACCCTCCTGCGTATGCTCTGCGGCGTGTACAGAACCGAGCAGGGCAGCGTAAAAATAGACGGCGAGGAGGTTTTCGACAACCCCATCGCAAAGTCTAAAATATTTTTCGTGAACGACGAGACCGTACAGTACACAAAGTTCACCCTCGACGGTCTTGCGAAATTTTACGCAAGCTATTACGACAGCTTTTCCTTTGAGATCTACGAGCGCCTTTTAAATCAGCTCCAACTCCCCCGCAACAAGCGTATGAGCGAATTCTCAAAGGGAATGAAGCGCCAGGCGGTAGTAATAATCGGACTTTCCTGCAATACTCGGTATCTGCTGCTCGACGAGGCTTTCGACGGTCTTGACCCCGCAATGCGCCGCTTCATCAAGCAGATCATCATCAACGAGCTTATCGACCGACAGGCGACCATGATAGTCTCATCTCATAATATAGTTGAAATTAACGAGCTTTGCGACCGCGCAATGCTTATCCACCAAGGTCAGATGATATTCGCGGACGAGATAGACAACATCAAAAGCGGCTTCGGCAAGATACAGCTCGCCCGCAGCAGCGGCGCGGTAACGCCCGATGAGCTGAAAAACGCGGGGCTGGACGTTATGCAGTATTCCGTTATGGGCTCGGTAGCGCAGGCGGTGGTGCGCGGCTCGGAGGAGGAGATCACCGCGAAAATAAACGCGTTCAATTGCGAGATAAGCGAGTTTATCCCGCTGACCCTCGAAGAAATATTTATCTACGAACTGGAGGCGAGAGGCTATGGCTCAAACATCAGCTACAACATATAAAATATCGTTCAAAAAGATCGCCCGCGCCGCTTTGGCGGAGGTACGCGTCCACAAAAAGCTCGCGATAATCAGCTATGTACTGTTCGGCGTGGCGTTTATTCTGGCGATCTTTAACTCGGAAGTTTACGGACTTCACATCAACAATAAGACCATAGGCGTGTTTTATCCGTCGTTCTGGGGAATATTTTTCACGGGCGCGGGCGTTATAGTCGGCTACTTCACCGCGCTGAACGTTTTCCGCGATATGAACAACCAGCAGCTCTGCGACGTATCGCTGGCGCTTCCGATAAGATCAAGCGAGCGCTTTTTCTCAAAGCTCCTCGCCCTGTTCTTTATGCAGACCGCGCCGCTTATCCTGTCCACCCTTGTCGGCTTCGGCATAAAGGTGATTTACGCGTATGCGATATACGGCGGCCGTATGGAGGAGGATACGCTTGAATCGTTATTCACGATAGTGTTCATCGCTTTGGCGGCAAGCCTGTTCATAATGGCGATAGCAGTGCTTTGCGCGTGCTGCTGCGGAGCGTTCGCCGAAAGCTCGTATTTCTCCATAATAGCAATGGGCATAATCAACGGAATGCCGCTCGCCTATATCAACAACATCGTATACCGCAGCGCGGGCGCGCAATATATGCGCCTTGGCAACGTCAACACCGTATTCGACCTCGGCTACTGGGGCTTTCTGTATATGCTCGGCGTTGACGATATGATCGCGCACTGCGCCGTCAACTGCGTTATCTCGCTCGCCATAATGCTCCTTTCGGGACTTATCTATGTAAAACGCGACGCGAAAACCGTCGGCACTCCGATAGCAAGCCGCCTGTTCTTCGAGATAATAATGTTCACGGGCTGCGTGACGGTTTTCTCCGTATTCGTTATGAGCAGCGCGGCGCTCTGGGGCTTACTTATCGCGGGAGTTATCTATATCATCATCAGCATAATAGTAAGCCGCGCGAAGATAAACGTGCTCTCGTTCCTCAAATGGATCGGCAAATACGCCGCGACAGCCGCGGTGTTCACGGTTCTCCTTGTCGTCACGATAAAGACGGGCGGTTTCGGACTTATCAAAATCCGCCCCGACGCGAAATTCCTCGAGGGCGCGAGTTACGAAATGAGCTTCTACGCGCACGACTACGAAAACGGCTTCGGTCAGTACTATGAGTTCATCTCCGACCGCCTCACCGCCGAGCAGGCAGACGAAGTAATGAAGCTCTGCACGGAGCATATCATAAAAGGCAGAGCCGATATGAAGGTAATCGACATAATTTTCGGTAACACCTCCAACGACTCAACGACAAACCTGTGGATAGAAGCAGCCAGCCATACGACCATCAAAGAAAAGCCCTACCCGATAGGCTTTTTCACTCAAACCAACCTCGGTTATGTTCTCGATTACAGACGGAGCATCACCCTGTCCCTCAGCGAGGCAAAGGCTCTGACCGATGAGCTCTCCGCCCTCGGCTATATCCGCCCCAAAACCGAAGACGACTACTATCCCAACGGCACTGCCGTCTCCTACGACACGGTAATAACAACGTAAACAAAACAGACAAAATCTCCCGAAAGGCATTCCCTTTCGGGAGGTTTTTATCGTGATTTTACCACTCCGCCGTTCCGGGAGCGCGCTCATGCCAAGGCAGATAGTCGATAGGATTGAGCCATGTGCCCGTTCCGTCTCCGCCGATACGCACCTCAAAATGCAGGTGATTTCCGTAGGCTCTGCCCGTCATACCGACCTCGCCTATCATATCGCCCGCCGTGACGCGCTGACCAGCGTAAGCGTAAACATAACTCATATGGTAGTAGTTTGTCGACAGACCGCCGTCGTCGTGCTGTATCGTGACATAATTTCCGCGCCCGCCGTTCCAGCCGTTGTCAAACACCGCCGAAACGACAACTCCGTTCGCCGCCGCGTAAATCGGCGTACCGTAAGAGGCTTGTATATCGATACCCTTGTGACCGCCATAGTCCGCGTAACCGCCGTGACCGTATACCATCTCGATTATAATTCCGCCGTCATATCCGCCCACGGGCCACAGCAGCTTGCCGTACTCGATAGTCTGTCCCGGAGCCGCGTCCGAGGGTCTCGGCTTGGTGCCGATAGCGACGACCTTAGTCACGGGCTGGGTCACCGTCGAACGCGACAGCACTCTCCTGCTTATCTCGTTGCCGTTGATGTAGGAAACGTTCGCGATAACAAAGCGCTCGCCGTCCACGCCCTCCGTTACCACTTTCTGGTTGCCCGAATAAAGATCCGAATACTCGGTATACTCGGTCGAGAAATCTATCGGCTCGTAATACCTTTCCTCGCGCGTGATGATTATCGTAAGATAAGGCACGTCGGTCGTTATCTGTATCCTGTCGCCCGTGTGGAGCTCGGTCTCCTCGTTAAAATCGGGATTGAGCCGCGCCAATTCCTCGTAGGTCATATCCAGCTTATCACATACCAAGCTCGGCGAATCATCGTCCACAACGGTATAATACGAAGCCACCTCACGCTTAGACGTAAGCTGACGGATTATCTCGTCCTCCGTGACAAAACTGTCCGCAAGGAAAAGCCCGTATGTATAAGTGATGTCGCGGTCAAACTCTACCTGCTCCTTGTCCTCGCCCGTGCGGTAAGCGTCCAACAGGGCGTTGAGCGCCGCGTCAACTCTGTCGTGCTCGGTAAGAGTGCCGTAATACGCGTCGCCAACGTACAGTCCGTACCCCCGCGCAATATCCGCGTCCAGCATCTCCAGCAGCTTATCCGTAAGCTGATAGTTCGTAAGCGTAGAGCCCGTTCCTATAAGGTCGACCTCGTAGCTCGGCTCAAACGTGATTATCTCCGTACCGCTTCCCGTGTAATTTATACGCTTCTGCACCATTTTCTCCGCGTCGGTAAAAATGGTCTCGTTCGAGATATATCCGATAAAATCACCGTTTACGGTCAGCTTAAGCGCGTAGTTCTGATTGTTCGCGTATGTAACGATATTAAACAAAAAAATGCAGGAGCATATCGGAAGCACCCAGTTCGCGATAGTGATAAACCACCCGCGCTTGCCGAACACCAGCCTCCACATAAACCTGAACCACGCGATAAACGCCCCGAACGCGCCCTTTTCCTCCCGCGCCTTAACGACCTCCGCGCCGCCCATTTTCATTGCCTTAACGTAGCGGACAAACGGCATTACAAAAAAGTCGCGAATACTCCCAAGCGCTCTTTTCAGCGGATCTTTCACCCTGTCATACCCGCGCAGAATAGCCGCGATTATCGTAAGTATGCCGTGCCAGAACAGTATAAGTATAGCAAGAAGCGCCCGAAAGAACATCTCGCCCATATCCGCTATCACGGTGTAGGGCGTTTTTTTCGCAGCGGGGCGCTCTGTCCGCTGCTTATTATCCGTAAAAGTCATAACAACTCCCAACTTGCTCTAACAGCGTTCTCCCCCGCCTCCGGCGGGGGAGAACGCGTAAAATAAGCCTCTGAAAAAATTATAGCACATTCACACTTTTTTTGCAACCGTTTTCGTTAATTTTCGTCAACTTGTCACAAAAAGAAGCGGGTGTCATTGTCGTTTTCACCCGCTCCATATAAATTATTTGGAAATCAATACCTTTGCAGATAATCTATGGGATTGAGGATAATGTTTTCTCCCAGTCTGACCTCAAAGTGCAGATGATTGCCCGTAGCCCAGCCCGTCATTCCGACGCGCCCTATCATATCTCCCGCCGTGACATACTCGCCGACATAGGTATCAAGGTCGCTGCAATGGTAATAGTAGGTCTGCAAGCCGTTGTCGTGCTGAATTACAATATAGTTTCCGCGGCTGTAATCGCCCCAGTAGCACGAAACGACAACGCCCTTTTCCGCGGCGTATATCGGCGTACCGTACCCCGCCGCTATATCAATTCCCTTGTGACCGCTGTAACCGCCGTCCGCCTCAATAAGCTCGGTGATAGTGCCGCCGTCGCCGCCCACGGGCCACAGCATTTTTCCGTTGGCTATCGACTGCCCCGGCGCCGCGGTGTCGGGTTTCGGCTTAGTGCCGACCGCAACGACCTTCGTCACAGGCGGCGTAACGGTAGTACGCGAAAGCACCTGCCTGCTTATCTCGTTGCTGTTGATATAAGAAACGTTCGCCACTACAAAGCGCACGCCGTCCACGCCGTCCGTGTCATCGTAGGTATTGCCCGCGTAGAGCGTGCTGTCGTCGATATAGCTTGTCGAGTACGGTATCGGCTCGTTGTACCTTTCCTCGCGCGTAATGATTATCGTAAGATACGGCACGTCCGTCGTTATCTGAATTTGATCTCCCGTATGAAGCTCCGTGTCCTCGTTAAAGTCGGGATTGAGCCGCCCAAGCTCCTCATAGGTCATATCCAGCTTATCACATACCAAGCTCGGTGAATCCCCGTCCACAACGGTATAATACGAAGCGACCTCTCTCTTGGAGGTAAGCTGACGTATTATCTCGTCCTCGGTGACAAAGCTGTCCGAGAGATACAGTCCGTAGGTATATGTAATGTCGCGGTCAAACTCGACGCGTTCCTTGTCCTCGCCCGTGCGGTAAGCGTCGAGCAAAGCATTCAGCGCCGCGTCAACCCTGTCGTGCTCGAGCAGAGTGCCGTAATACGCGTCGCCGACGTACAGACCGTACCCGTGTTCAATATCCGCGTCCAGCATCTCCAACAGCTTGTCCGTAAGCTGATAGTTCGTAAGCGTAGAGCCGGTTCCGATAAGGTCTACCTCATAGCTCGGCTCAAACGTGATTATCTCGGTGTTGCTTCCCGTATAGTTGATACGCTTCTGCACCATCTTCTCCGCGTCGGTAAATATCGTCTCATTCGAGATAAAGCCTATAAAATCGCCGTTTACCGTCAACTTAAGCGCGTAATTCTGATTATTCGCGTATGTAACGATGTTGAACAGGAAAACGCAGGAGCAGATCGGCAACGCCCAGTTCGCGATAGTAACTATCCACCCGCGCTTGCCGAACACCAGTCTCCATATAAACTTTATCCAAGCCAGCGCCGCCCCGAACGCGCCCTTTTCCTCGCGCGCCTTAGCGACCTCCGCGCTTCCCATTTTCATAGCCTTAACATAACGCAAAAACGGCGACTTAAAAAAATCGCCTATCTTTCGGAGAAGCCTCTTAAGAGGGAACTTAACTCTGTCATACCCTCTCAGAATAGCGGCAATGACCGTAAGTATACCGTGCCAGAACAGTATAAGTATAGCAAGAAGCGCCTCAAAAAACAGCTCTCCCATATTCGCCACCGCGTCGTAGAGCGTTTTCTTAACGGCAGGGCGCTCCGTCTGCCGCTTGTTATCGGTAATAGTCATAAATAAACCTCGGTCACAAAATCAAATCAACTCAAATATTGTAACATATTTAAACCCTTTTTGCAACCTTTTTCAAAAAATTTCGTCAATTTGCCGTTTTTTTTACTCGGAAAGAACATAATCTACGGGATTTTCAATAACGCTTATCCCATTCATTTCGGTTATACGATACGTCAAGTCTATATCCCTAACGTTCTCCTCATCGTCCGTCAGCGTGCCCTTTTCGGAAAATTCCGTGATATACCCGTCCCCGTCGATACGGTAAACGCAGGTAAGCGCGGAAAACGCCGACACCCCGTCCAGCTTGGTAACGGCATAATCGTTGAGCTTATCGCAGTCATAAACATAAGTTATCACTTTCTCCCCGTTGTCCTCCGCAAACTCCGCCGAGCTCACCGAAGTTCCGTCAAGGAAGAACAGCCCCCCGCGTGCGTAAGGATAACGGTACTTGCGGTTGTAGATGTTGTAGATATACGCCTCGTCGCTCGGAGAAATCGCCGTCCAGCCCTCGTCTCCCTCCGTCCTGTAAAAGAACTGCAAGCCGTCGCTGTACGCCCTGTCGCCGTTTTCAAAGCTCGTATAAGAAAAAACCATCTCGTCCTTCTTATTTATATAGAAGCGAAAATCCATAAGCTCCCCGCCGCCGATATTGTCCACCATGACCACCCGCGCGGAATCCAGCTTCTCATACAGCTCCTTGGCTTTCTTTATCTCGCCGTAATTCTCGGGAACGGCGGCGCACCCCGCCAGCATAAGCGCCAGCAGAACGGGCAGAACACACAAAAAAATCTTCCTCATTTTTTCACCATAAAGGCAACACCACACAATTACCGCCCTTCGGGCTTTGCCGCCCGCTTGCTTGCATATTTTTCGGCATATTGCACAATTCGTCCTAGCAAGGCATACAGCCTTGCGTCGTCCTCATTGTACAATCTGCCGAAAAATCTGTCTGCGCAATCGAGCGACAATAATTGTGCGGTATTGCCTAAAAATAAAGGGGCAGAACGCAGATTCCGCCCCAAATGCTTTTTGTGACCGAGCAAATTACTCAGCAAACTCGCTCTCAACCAGCTTAACCAGACCGTCAACAGCCAGCTGCTCATCGGAGCCGTCAGCGATAATGCGGATCTGAGCGCCGCCAACGATACCGAGCGAAAGGATACCCAGCAGAGACTTAGCGTTTACTCTGCGCTCTTCCTTTTCAACCCAGATAGAAGACTTGTACTCATTAGCCTTCTGAATAAAGAATGTAGCGGGTCTAGCGTGTAAACCAACCTGGTTTTTAACTTCAATGTCTTTCATGCACATAATAACAACCTCCATTGCATTGTGTTCATTCAGCGAGCAACCTTTCTTTGGCGGAAACCGCCCGTTAAGTTCTCTTTCTGATGCCGTTTAGCGTCAAGAGAATAAAGCCGCCCGAGTATTCGCCGTTTTATATCTATATTTATATCGGCGTCTCCCTTTCTCTTAGTTCTAGTATATCCCAATAATTCGCTCTCGTCAACAGTCTTTTTCAAATTTTATCAATTCAAACACAATTTTCTGTTTTTTGACGTATATTTCACGAAACAAAGCTCTTATACTTGTTTATCTTGCACAAAAAGTTTTCAACAATCTATTCAACATAAACAGCGGTTTTCAACAATTGACAGCGAAAACGGCTCTGCAATGCGAAATGCCAATTTTCGGACATTACCCCTCAAAAGCGCGGATTATACAAATACCGCGCCGCAAAGCCATTCCCGAAAAAAATCCCTGCCCGAATTTTCGGACAGGGAAAACGGTGAGAAAATTTCCCATTAACGGGAAATACTGTAATCAAAAATCAACGGGAAACTTCGAGGGATTGAGCACCGCGTACCACTCACCCTCAAACAGCAGATAACACTCGTTTCCGCCGTTGTTGATATAGGATAATCCCCCGTCCTCAAACGTAAACGAGTAAGCCTCTCCGCCCTCGCTGTCTCCCGGGGTCTCTCCCTCAGCGAACTCCCGGCGCTCGTATTTCAGCCCGCAGAGCCACTCGGAAAGCGTCATTTTCTCCTTGTCCGACAGGTCAAGCTCCGTTATTTCGGCACAGTGAGCGTACTCGACCTTGACGATACCCCAAACGTTGACCCCCAAATCGCCCCCTGCGTAACCGACCGGTATGGGCGACGGATTTTCAACGGAGAACCATTCGTTTCCCGAACACAGGTAGTATTCATCTCCGCAGTCAAGGTATTCATAGCGCTTGGTGGGATTCATGCCGAAAGTCAGCGCTATCGTGTATCTGAGCCGTTCGTCATCGGGAACGCTTTTAACGGGCTCGGTCTCAAATCCGTTCAGCCACTCGCGCAGCTTGACCGCGCCGCCCGTAAGCTCTTCTCTCTCTTCGAGAATGCAGCCCGCCTGCACCGATATTTTGGCGGAAGCTGCGTCGTGTTCGCCGCCGGGTATTCGATTATCCCGACAGCCGCTTACGGTCATAACCGACATAATTGCCATACATATTATAAACAGCCTTTTCATACAAACTCCTTACGACAAATATCCGTTCACGATCCTTATCATCATATCCTTGAGCTTTTCAACATTATACGCCCCGACGGTAGGCTCGATATGCCCGTACCCAACGCCGCTGTCGTTTGTTAAAAACGTATAAGTTCCGCCCGTAGTAAACGCCATAGCGCGGAGCAGATACTCGGTAGACTTGTCGATACCGCTGCTCGCTATCGGCACAATGCGTATACCCTTTTCCGCCGCCTGCGCGACGTATTTATTAACGCTGTCGATTATCTGCGCGTCGTCGTGAGGAGGAGCGTCCAGCACAAGGAACATTATCTTCACGCTGTCCTCGTCCCAGTCGTGCTTGTTTACGGCGCTGTCGAGAGCGGTATGCACCGCCTCGGGGAAATCCCCGCCGCCGTTCGCGGACTGATCGCGTATAGCCTCGGCTACCTCGTCAATGTTCTCGCTGAACGGGAATTGACGAACCTCGTATTCATCTTCGCTGTCTCGGTAAAAGTTGACCGAGACGCGCGTCGGGATATTCGCGTTCTGCGACTTGATACTTTTTACAATATCCTCCAGCTCCACCTTAAGATATTCCAGCTCGTCGCCCATAGAGCCCGTAGTGTCGCACATTATCATAAGGTCGAGCTTTTGCTTTATCGGCGAGACCTCGCCGTCTATGTCCGCCGAAAGCGTAAGGTCGTGTTCATTCGGCACCCAGTCGACCTGCATTGCCGCCGCAACATCACCGTTACCGCTCACATATACGCTCGACGGCGGAACGTCGCTGTCCGAGAACAGATACGCCTTGCCCTTATTGTCCGTGACCGCCGACATTCCGTCTCCCCACTTTACCTTAGCGCCCTCAAACGGCTGTCCGTCCGACTTGACCGTCACGGTAAGGCGGTAGTTGTCGGCGATCTTCCAGTCGTTTTTGTAACCTTTCCAGTCCTCTTGCGAACCGTACAGAGCGTTCCAGTCCGCCCAGTGCGAGTTGTCGTTCCATTCGCCGCCCGTAAGCAGACCCGACTGCGGCGGTATCACGGGAGGGTCGCTGATAACGCAGTCATCGGGGAGAATGTCAACGCCCATATAGTCGCCGCCTGCCTCGGACGGCTTTGCCGTAGTCGCAGCGTCTTCCGCGACGGCATAGTCCGCGTCGAAAAAGCCGTCGGTCACGCCCTTAGCGCCCTCGTCGAACAGCCCGCCGATCTTGTCGAAAAAGCTCTCCTTTTTTCCGCCTATATCCGTTCCCTCAAATCTACTTGAACCCGCTGCGCTCTCCGAGCCCCCGGCAGTCACGCTCGAACCGGACGGAGCGTTCAGCGCGCTAGGAGCGCTTGAGCCGCCCGTCATAACGCTCTCCCCCGAAGAGCAGCCCGCGAAAGATAAAGCGGCAGCAACCGCGAATACAGTTAAATATTTTTTCATACACAGTCCTCGCTTTCGTTGTGGAAATTATTGCTTTCATATAGTAATACCAAGCAATTTCAAAAATGGTTTCATTTTTGAAGAAAAAATTTTGATTTTATTGAAAAGTTAAAAAACGGGATTCCTAAGGGGCTTGCCCCTTTGGCAGGATGCAAGGGCAGAGCACTTGCTAGGTCCGGGCAAAGCCCGGAATACCGCGCGCCAGCGCGGTGGTTGCGCGAAGCGCAACCGAGGGGCAAAGCCCCGCACCGCCGCGAAGCGGCGGAACAGAAAAAGCGCTA
>JAAVID010000045.1 GCA_014799395.1 Oscillospiraceae bacterium
ACGAAACGGCGGGTTGGATTCTGAGCGATGTGAAAGCTGCCGAATTTCGGATTGACGCGGTGGAGCAGTTTGACAAATATCATGCGGATAAATTCTCCGTTGCCCAAGCCGAGGAAATTTGCGGACTTATCCGCGCTGCTTTGGAGAACCGCGAGAAAGCGCGGGATTTCATTGACGTGAGCGTTCCCAATGAACGAGAATCCGTTGAGCCGCCTGTTGAGGAAGAACCGACGGAGAGTTACGATTATTCGGACGGTGAGGACGAACCGTCCAACGATGAAGATGAGGTTATCATTAACAATTCAATTATCGAAACCTCCGATCTGCCGCCGCTTACCGATGAAAAGCTGATATTCGGTATTCTGAAATACGACAGATTTTTCAAAATCAAGCGTGAGCAGATCGCGGAATTTTTCGCAGAGAATACAAGCAGCACCGACCGCGCGGAATTGATGAAAAAAGCCTTTAATCACGATTACACGGAGTTCGATATAGGCAAATATCGCGGCGGCTTTAAAACTACCGATAACGGAGTTGTTGTTTGGGAGGGTCACTATCTCAACCGCTACAAAGAATCCGGACTTTCGTGGGATTTGGTGCAGAGCCTTACCGCGAAAATGATCAAGCAGGGAGAATACCTTGACGAGCGCAGACCGCTTATCGTTGCCAATGCGGAGGAACTGATCGACGGCGATACTATCCGCATTGACGGCGAGGAATGGAAAGTCCTCCATACAAGCGATTACCTTATTTCGCTGAAAAATTCCGAGGGCAAAGAGCGGAACTTGTACAATACCCTTGACAAGAAGTGGTACGATCTGATGAACGAACACGGCTTTGAATTTATATCGTCCTCCGATGATGAGCATAAATTCTTCAAGCCCGAAGATGAAATTGTTGAACCTCTGGACGAGCCTATTGATGATGAACCCGAACAGCTTACATTATTCGGTGACTATGACTTGTCCGAGCCGACAAATTCCGTACAGGAAAAGTCCGACGAGAATTCGTTGGAATTTATCCCGTCGGAAAAACCCAAGACCGTTGATGAGCTGCAAGTTGGAGATTATGTAAAATCTGAGGGCGAGATATGGCGGATAACGGATATAAGCGGAGATTTTTCAATCGGCTTTGAAAATACCGATAAAAATTCCATTCGCTCGAAAAGCGGGATAATCGGTCATTGGAAAGAAAATCTCACAAAACGCGGTTTTGAGTATCTCGTTCCAAGGGCAGTGGTAAAGGATAATCCTCAACAATCGGTGCCCGAAAAAACTAAACCGAAAAAGAAGCCCGCGCCGAGAAAGACGGTCGCATATTCCAACTCCGCGCCGAATGACGAGATGATAAATTACATTGTCAAGTGCGGCGGCAACGATCAGAAAACTCTGGAGCGAATCGTGGCACAATTCCAAAGGGGGAAATCCGATGCCGAAAATGCCGTATTTCTCCGTAAAGAATTTTGCTCCGGATATGATGAGGACGGCAGAGGTTACAGCTATGTTTCGGGAGATTTTACAAGCTCGGCACTGTTGGCGGCTTGGTTTGATGAGAGCGGAATTACCGCCGCGATCAGCAACACGGCATTTCCCGGCGGCGAGAAGATTCATCTCACTTGGGAGCAGGTATCGGAAAAAATATCCGCGCTGTTGGAGCGCGGGGAATACTGTGAACAGGATATTATCGACCGCGCGGCAGAGAACGAGTTGACGGACGTTGCCGCAGATTTGTGGTATCTTCATCAGGATTTCAGCGAGGAATATCGGAATAATTATTTTATTCCGTTTTCGTGGAACTCTCCCGAAGATAACGCAAAGATCAAGGCGGGTTTGGCAGATAAAAACACTTTGCAAGGCTATATTGACGGTATGGAAAAATTCTTAACCGACTATGAGGAAAACAATAAAATATTGCGGTTTCGTTTCCATAAGCCGAGAGAATTGATGAGCCGTCTGAAAGATTTACAGATACCGCGCAAAGCGTTTCTCACAAAGACGGATTTCAAGTTTGAGCCGAAATTTTTCATCTCCGAGGACGAAAAGGATTGGCTGGTCAAAGGCGGCGGCAATGTTCAGCATAGCAAATTCCGTATTGCAAAATTCTTTGGGGAGGAACATACCGCAAAGGAAAAAGCGGATTTTCTGAAACACGAGTATGGTGACGGTGGAACAGGCAGAAGCGGATATAGCGCCGATCACAATTCAAAGGGTTTGAGATTTCGGCGCGGTTCAATGTCAAACCCTTATGCGGAAGTGCTTATGAAATGGAATGAGGTCGCGGAGCGAGTTGACAAGCTGATTTCCGAGGATAGGTACATTACGCAAAAGGACATTGATGAGCGAATTAGGGACGCAAAAAGAACTATTGCAAACGAGTACGGCAGAGCGGAAGATTTTATAATTGAACGTGAGCGAAAAGTGCTTGAAGAATACGGCGTAGAGTTTGACGAGCCTGCTCCCGTTCCCGATGAAAACAGCAAGGACGAGGCGGTGTTCTGGAATACTTTCGGTGAAAATTATATAGCCGTTATGCAGACGGACGAGGGCATAGATTACACAATTTATGCGCCCGATCTCACTCCCGTTGACGGTGGTGTCTGGGAAATGGACAGCGCGGTCGATCTGAAATTCGCGGCGGCACAATTAGCTGATGTTTCCGAAAGTGAGATTGCCGAGATTTCCGATTACAATAGATTTTTTGAACTTGCAGACGCGGATTACGATTTTGAGGTAGCGGACGAACTTAATAAAATGGTCGCGGAGGCATTAGGGAATGTGGAAAGTTCTGTTCCCGAAAACCGGACGGAAGATGTGCCTGAGAAATCCTCTGAAAAAACGGAGGAAATATCGGATACGGTTGATGAACCGAAATCGGAACAGAAATCCGATCAGCCCACCGTGAACGCTCCCGAAAAAATCGTCGCGGCTAAGAAAGAACCCAAAAGCGGCACTCCGTTTACATACCATTTCAATGAAAAAGACGTTGTGACAGGCGGTGCAAAGGCAAAATTTAATGCAAATGTCGAAGCAATTCGTACCTTGCAGAAAATTGAAGCCGAGAACCGTTACGCAACTCCCGAAGAACAGTCAATATTGGCGAGGTATGTCGGTTGGGGCGGTATTCCGCAAGCGTTTACTACCGACAGAGCCGCCGAGGGCATTGGAAATCTCGGTGAAGCCGCGCCGACAGGCTGGGAGAGTGAGCAACAGCAGCTCCGTGAATTGCTTTCGCCCGACGAATACGCGGCGGCGAGAGAGTCTACCCTTACAAGTTTCTATACACCTCCCGAAGTTACGGACGGTGTGTATCAGGCATTGGAACAGTTTGGATTTGAGGGCGGCAACGTTCTGGAGCCGAGTATGGGCGTGGGAAATTTTTTCTCGAAAATGCCCGACAATATCCGCAATAATTCCCGCTTGTATGGTGTCGAATTAGACAGCATTTCGGGAAGAATTGCACAGCAGCTCTACCCTAACGAGCGTATTCAGGTCAAGGGATTTGAGCAGACGAATTTTAATAATAACAGCTTTGATGTGGTTATCGGCAACATTCCGTTCGGAGATTACAAGGTCACGGACAGGAAATACGATAAGCTGAATTTTAAAATTCATGACTACTTCGCCGCAAAGTCCGTTGACAAGGTAAAGCCCGGCGGTGTTGTCGCGCTTGTCACAAGCAAATTCACTATGGACAAGAAAAACGAGAAAGCCCGCCGTTATCTCGCGGAGCGGTGTGATCTGCTCGGCGCGGTTCGCTTACCGAATACGGCATTTAAGCAGAGCGCGGGAACGGAAGTCACTACGGATATTCTGTTCCTCAAAAAGCGCGATACGCTTACCGTTGAGGTTCCTGATTGGGTATATTTTTCCGAAACGGCAGACGGCGTTCCGTGCAATAAATATTTCGTGGATAATCCGGATATGGTTCTCGGAAAAATGGCGTTTGACGAGCGAATGAAAGGGAAGTACGGCGAGGACAGCAAGGTAACAACTTGTATAGCCGATGAAAGCGTTTCACTTTCCGAGCAGATCAAGGCGGCTATCGCGAAAATACAAGGCAGCATTGATACGGTTCGCGCCGAAGAACAGGAGCGAGATGAAGCGGACATAATTCCCGCCGACCCCTCTGTAAGAAACTTCACGCATACCATAGTTGACGGACAGTTATATTTCCGCGAAAACGAGGTGATGACAAAAGTTGCGGAAACGGGCAGAACGCTTGACCGAATGATGGGTATGCACAAAATCCGTCAAGCAACAATGGCTCTGATCGACGCGCAAGCAGCAGGTTGTTCAGATCAGGAACTTAAAAAGTTACAAGCGGAATTAAATTCCGTCTACGATAATTTCCGCAAAGCATACGGGAATATTACCGACAGCGCGAACGAGCGGTGTTTCCGCGCCGATGATGATTACAACACGCTGGCGGCTCTTGAAATTGTTGACAGTGAGAAGAAAACCGTGGAAAAAGCGGAAATATTTTCCAAGCGCACCATTCAGCCCGAAGTTGTAATTACAAATGTGGAAACTCCGCAGGAGGCTTTGCAAGTAGCCATTGACCGCATAGGCAGAGTGGATATTGAGTATATGGCGCGGCTTTGCGGCTTAACTTCCGAACAGGTAATAAGCGATCTGGGCGCGGATATTTACAGAAATCCCGCCAAGATAAAAGACGATGAGCCGTTTTCGGGATATGAGGACGCGTCGGAATATTTATCGGGAAACGTTCGCGAAAAGTTGAAAATTGCACGGGAATTTACCGAGCGTATTGATGAAAGTTTTCAGCGGAATGTGGACGCGCTCGAAAAGGTAATACCCAAAGACCTTGAAGCCGGAGAAATATCCGTGCGTATCGGAGCGAATTGGATAGACGTTGAGGATTACAATAAATTTCTTCACGAATACGCAAAGGCAGATACAAGCGCATGGGGCGGTCACCCCGTTGTCCGCACCAAAATGGGCGAGTACAAAATTGAGGGAAAATATCAGGACAGATCGGTCGCGGCAAACAGTATCTACGGCACGTCGCGAATGAGCAGCTATCATATTTTTGAAAACCTGCTCAATCAGAGGGATATTGTTGTCCGCGACAGAAAGGAAGAAGATGGCAAGGTCTGGTATGAGGTGAACGCTAAAGAAACGCAGCTCGCCAAAGAAAAGGCTAGGCAAATGAAAGAAGCGTTCAAGTCATGGATTTGGGAGGATATAGAACGGCGCGAGAAATACGTTGAGAAATATAACTACTTATTCAACGCTATTCGCGGTCGTGAGTATGACGGAAGTCACCAAAGTTTTCCCAGAATGAACCCCGCCATAAAATTACGTCCTCACCAAGAGAACGCGGTACTTCGCGGCAAGCTGGGCGGCAATACGCTGCTTGCTCACTGTGTCGGCGCGGGAAAATCTTTTGAGATGATCGCGACGACAATGGAAAAAAAGCGGCTCGGTCTTATTAACAAAGGCTGTGTCGTAGTGCCGAAACACCTTACGCTGCAAATGGCAAGCGAGTGGATGAGATTATATCCGAATGCAAAGCTGCTTGTGGCAAGACCGGAGGACTTCACAAAAGATAACCGCCAAAAGTTTATAGCACGTTGCGTTACGGGCGATTATGACGCGGTTATTATGTCGTTTACTCAATTTGAGCGTATCCCTATGTCCGATCAGTACCGTAAACAATTTATGGAGCGGGAACTGAATGAAATTATGGACGCGCTTGAAGAAGTGGACGATACCGACAGAGTGTCCGTAAAGGCTCTCGAACGGCAAAAAAGACAACTAGAGGAACGGCTTGAAAAGCTGCTTTCCTCCAAAAAAGACAACTCTTTGTGTTTTGAAAAGCTCGGCTTTGATTATTTGGTTTGTGACGAAGCCCACAACTACAAGAATTGCTTTGTCGCAACGAAGATGTCCAACGTTGCCGGAGTGCAGACAACGGCGGCGCAAAAATCCGAGGATATGCTGATGAAAACGCAGTATCTCAACGAAAAATACGGGTGTAATAACATCTTGTACGCGACAGGGACTCCTGTTAGCAACAGCATGGTCGAATTCTATGTTATGCAGAGATACCTCCGTCCCGATCTGCTCACCAAAGCGGGATTGCAGACGTTTGACGATTGGGCGAGTACATTCGGTGAAGTGGTATCGCAGCTTGAGATAAAGCCTGCCGGAAACGGATTTCAGAATAAAAACAGGTTCTCGAAATTCGTAAATATTCCCGAGCTTATGCAGATTTACAAGGAATTTGCAGATATTCAAACGCCCGATATGATAAAACTTCCCGTGCCGAAATTAAAAACGGGCGAGCCTATTGTAGTAAGCTCAAAGCCCGATGATCGGCAAAAAGCATATATGAAGCAGTTGGCGGCGCGTTCTGAGGCGATACATAACGGCAACGTTGACCCAAGTGTGGATAATATGTTGAAAATTACACACGAGGCACGTTTGCTCGGATTGGACAGCCGCTGTATTTTTAAGGACGCGGAACCTGCGCCCGACAGCAAGGTGATGAAGCTGCTGGATAATCTGGAGCAGAATTACCGTGATACAATGGATCGGAAAGGAGTGCAGATAGTATTTTGTGATATAGCTATAAACGAGGACTCGGAGCATTTTTCGATATACGAAGCCATTAAAAATGACCTTGTAAAGCGCGGGATCCCGCGTGATGAGATATGCTTTGCAGGTGACGCGAAAACCGATAAGGCTAGAGCGGAGATGTTCGAACAGCTCCGCAAGGGCGAAAAGCGGTTTATTCTTGCAAGTACCTCAAAACTCGGCACGGGCGCGAATATTCAAGATCGTATTTGTGCTATCCACCATTTGGATATTCCGTGGAAACCGAGCGATTTGACACAACAGGACGGTCGCGGAATACGTCAAGGCAATATGTTTGACGAGGTAGGTATCTACCACTATCTGACCGAGGAAACGTTCGACGCGTATATGATGGGCATTATCACGAATAAGGCGAAATTTATCAATCAGATAATGACCTCAAAAGACCCTGTGCGCGTTTCGGAGGACGTTGACGAGATGGTGCTTACATATTCGCAAATGCAAGCGATAGCAAGTGGAAACCCGATGATAAAAGAGAAAATTCAGCTTGACAACGATATTGCTATGCTGAAAACACTCGAAGCCGAGCATAAAAAATCCGTGTTCAAAATGCAGGAGTTGGCGGAGCGCAGACTACCGCAGACAATTGATAATTACGCGGATTTATTGCAGAAAGCAAGCGCCGATTTAAAGGCATTTCAGGAACAGCACCCGGATAACGCGGAATTTAAAATCGAGATCGGCGGCAAGACCGTTGACGAGAGAACCGACGCGGGTAAAGAAATTGAAGCGGCTATCGTCAAGTGTTCGACAACGGGAGAAGCCGTCGCTATCGGAAAATATTTCGGATTTGGCGTTACTATTGAGAAAAATCCCGCGAATACATCTTTATTCAGCAGCGGAACGCCGTGCGTTGCGGTACTTCACGGCAAACTGAATTACACTTGCGAGGTATCGCTCGGTAATGATGTGGGAAACGTTCGCCGTATCGAGAACCTTGCAGGAAATCAGATAAATCAGAAAATTCAGCAGCTTTCCGCGAGCCTTGACAAAGCAAAAAACGACCTTGAAGAAGCTAAGGCAAGCATGGCTAAGCCGTTTGAACGTGCGGAGGAATTGGCTCAAATGCAGGCTCGGCTCGAATTTGTAAACGCCGAGTTGAGCAAAAAACAAGTCGATGATGAGCCTATCATTGTGGTGGACAAGCCGTCGGAAGAATCCCAAGAGGACGATCTCGACATTGCGGATAAAATAAATCCGCGTCCGAAAAATATTCCTCCGCAGAATGATGAGCCGCAGCACAAATTCAGAAGATGAAAGGAGATTTGTATGATCAGAAACAGAGATGAAAGTCTTGAAATAATCTCGGACAGATTATCAAAAGAACAGCTCAAAAAGGCGATAACGGGCGGCTATTCCGATTGTTCGTTATCGTTTATGGCAGGCTTAAAGGACGAGTTTGTCGGCAAAGTCCTTGACGGGAATTTGTCGGCAAATACTGTAAACAAGCTGACCGCTGCACTTGAAAAAAACAAAATTGATTACAACGATTTTTTCAGAATATCGGATTATGCGCCGATTTCCAAACAGAACGAAAAATATCTTGATGATTTTCTTGACAGCATTGACAAGGGCGTGTATCACGAAACCGCTGCGAAAGTTTTCGCGGCGGTGGGGTTCGTAACAGCACCTACAAAGAAGCGCTGGACTTAGTTCGCACAGGTGCTATTTATCCTACCAATTATGCGGGTTTGGGAGTTGCCGAGGACGTGGTAAAGGAACTCGGCAGAATGGGCTATCCGCTCCGTGCTTGCGAGGGCTTTAATTATTGCTACGATATTGACAGCGCCGACCGATTGGAGGGTGCTTTGGGACGCGGCGCGGCGATAACTGTTTCCGACAAAACAATTGCCGTCAAAGTGAATGAGGCTATGAAGCGCGAGGATTGGCTGGATTTGCGCGACTACATCACCAATGAAATGGGCGAATATCTTCACGATATGTCTGGGAGCGTGTTTGACGAGCTTTGCGCCGATTTTGAGTGCGTGAAGCTGAGCGAGGTTTTGTATGATAAGGTCAAAGCCGAATACGATAAATTTATTTTGGATATGCGCAGAGAGCCTGTTGACGTTGTGATAGAGTCCGCTTATGAGATAGTCTGGAAAGACAATATTACACAATACCTTGAAAACGAAAATCCCGATATATCTCAAAAGCAGTATGCAGCACTTATGACGTCAAAAAATACATTGGACGAGATTTACGAGGAATGGTGTTCCAACGGTGAACTGCACAGCTATGACGATATAGGAACGGCGCTTGAATGTACCGCGAACGCTATCTCGTATTCTATCGAACACAATCAAAAAGAACAGGAACAGCCGCCCGTTATTCCCGAAGTAAAGGCGGAGGATATTTCCGCGCCGACCGAACCGAAGCGCAGATCGAGATAAGGAGGAAAAATTATGGCTAGAAAAAAGAAATATTCTGCCGAGGAACGTGCGGCATTTGCCGAGAAAAAGAAGTCCGAAATGGACGAGATGATTCAGCGTATTGACGAGGGTGTTAAGGCGGTTTTCGAGTCGGAGCGTTACAAGGAGTATTTGAAATTCGCGTCCAAATTTACCGACTATTCCGCGCGGAACACAATGCTTATAAATATGCAGCGCCCCGATGCCACTCTTGTCGCAGCATTTGGAAAGTGGAAGGAACTCGGTCGGCATATCAACAAGGGCGAAACAGGAATCGCTATTTTCGCGCCCGCGCCGTATAAAACAAATCAGTTTGTTGAAACGCAAAGACCCGCGTTTGATGAACTCGGTAATCAGCTTTACAACGAGGACGGAACCGAGAAAATGGAAACGATAGAAACGCCGCTTACCGGAATGGCTTTCAAAACCGTGTACGTTTTCGACGTTTCGCAGACGGACGGAAAGGAACTTCCCGAACCCGTGAGCGAGCTGACGGGTGATGTAGATCAGGCGCGTAAAGAGGCGGTATTCGCGGCGATAAGAAAAGTAACGGGTATCGAGGTCGAATTTCAGGATATTCGCGGCGGCTCGAAAGGCTATTACAGTCCGGCAGAGGACAAGATCGTTATTAAAACGGGAATGAGCGACGCGCAGACTTTGAAAACCGTTTTTCACGAAACCGCCCATAAATTATTGCACGACCCGAAAAGTGAGATAGTTACCGCGAAATCTCCGCGTAACGAAAAGGAAGTGCAAGCAGAATCGGTCGCTTTTATGGTGGCTGAAAAATACGGCTTGGATACCTCGGAATATTCGTTTCCGTATATCGCGTCGTGGAGCGAGGGAAAACAGCTTGAACAGCTCAAAAACGCATTGCAGGAAATTCAATCGGCGGCAAAACAGATCTCAA
>JAAVID010000046.1 GCA_014799395.1 Oscillospiraceae bacterium
GGAAGAGGAAACCCGTAGGGAGAGAGGGGGCGGCATGTAACACGTCCTCTATTCGTCACGAGACCCAGTCCCCTCTTTCCCGAAGGGTGTCCTCTTGCACCGTGTGTCGACATAGAAATAAAAAGAAACCAAACCACCGCTGACAACAAATTAAACCTTACCCGTGCGGCAACACAATAAAACTATAATTTACCGCTTTACTTTCGGATAAAATGAAAAAATATTTTCAACATTCCACTGCAAGAAGTTAATAAAAAAGTTATCCTCAAAAAATCAACCGACATTCAACCCGACTTATAACTTATCCACTTAATAAATTTTTCTTTTAATAAAGCGGTTTTTTAACATATTCAACATAGTTTTCAACATAAATCACCGATTTTACACAGTTTCAATGTAGAAAAATATCCCGAAAAAGCCGTTGAAAAATTGTAAACAAATTATTTTCAACTAAATAATGATAATGATTACTGAAATAGCATTTTAACATTATTATCTTGAATAAATAAAATAATAACAATCTGTATATTTTGTTGTATCGTAAATGTTAAGTTTCACTGAAAAATATAAAACGAAAAGATTTTTCAAGAAAAAAATGACATAAATAAAGGACTTTTTCACATATTCAACAGAGTTTTCAACAGTAAAGTACAACTTTCCCGAGGGTATAATTGGATTTTTTAGTTTCAACCGAATAATGTTAAAAGTTCGTGGACAGACTGTAAAAAATTCGGTATTTTCAAAAATTTTTATATATGATGAATGTATTTGTTAATTATTCACAGTTTATTCCGTATTTTATGGCGTTATTTCTGCTTGAAAAAAATTGTCGGTTATGGTATAATTATTATATGAAATTCTGTTTGTTTGTGAATTTTTTTTGGATATTTTAATTTTAATGGAATGGTGAAAAAAATAATGAACCCTTTGACTTCTCTTTCGGATATTTACAGATGCGTAGTGGATAACTGCGTAAAGGAACACGAAATATCCGGCGCCGCGCGGGAGCTGTGGCTTGACCCTCTCGTGCCCATAAAAATGGAAAATAATACCTTTGTGCTCGCGACTAACCACGAATTTAAAAGGGAGACCTTAAATTCAATATATCTTCCGTATATCGAAGAGCAGTTAAAGGTAATTCTCGGTGTTCCGATAGGCGTTGAGATAATTGTTGACGACAGTATCCCCGTACAGAAATCGCCTATTTCCGACATTATCAAAACCGAACCGATAACCGAAACGGTCGGCGCGATAGATAAGAAGATAACCTATACCTTTGATAACTTTATAGTAGGTCCGTCAAATAACCTCGCGTTCGCTGCGGCTAAGGCTGTATCGAAAAAACAGCACGAGAAATACAATCCGCTGTTTATCTACGGCGACTCGGGTCTCGGAAAGACGCACCTGCTGTCGGCTATCGAGAGCGAAATGAAAGCGAACTTCCCCGGGATTAACATCATATCTATCCCCGCGGAGACGTTTACAAACGAATTTCTCCACTCGATCTCCGCGAATAACGTCGAGGTGTTCGACGAAAAGTACAGAAGCGCCGACGCACTGCTTATCGACGATATTCAATTCATCGCGGGCAAGGAGCAGACCGAGGAGAAGTTCTTCCACATATTCAACGAGCTGTACAATCAGAATAAGGTCATCGTTTTAACGTCGGATAGACCCGCAAAGGAAATAAAGTCCATTTCCGACAGACTGCGCACGAGATTTTCAAGCGGTCTCGCGGCGGACGTAAAGCCTCCCGAGTATGAGACAAGGCTCGCGATAATTCAGCGCAAGGCGGAGCTTTTACACTTCAACATCTCCGAGGACGTTATCGACTATATAGCGACTAAGCTCAAATCAAATATCCGACAGATAGAGGGCGTTGTTACAAAGCTGAACGCGCTGTATATGGTCTCTCAGGTCAAGCCGACTATCGCGGTGGCTCAGAATGTCATAAAGGATATAGTTACCGATCATCAGCCTATCCCCGTGACCGTCGATAAGATAATCGGCGAGGTCGCTAAGATATATAATGTAGAGCCCGACGAAATGCGCTCCCAGAGGAGGACCGCAAACATCTCCCAGGCGAGAAAGGTCGCTATCTACGTTATTCAGGACGTGACGGGTCTGCCGTATGAGTCGATAGGGCAGGAGTTCAACGGGCGCGATCACTCCACCGTCGTGTACGCGATAAAGTCCGTCAAGGAGGAAATGGAGCGCGACAGCGGCTTCCGTTCCATTGTCGAGGATATTATTAAAAATATCAAGACAAATCAATGATGAACGGTTGAATTTTCGAGGGCTTTTCAACAGGTTATTGTTTTTATTTCAACGCCTTGTTGAAATATGCACGGACTTTTAACATTTCAATATTTTTTCAATATTGAGAGGTTAAAAAATTTGTCCTTGCGATCCCGCTTTACAAACGGAATCGGAAAATTTTTAACACTTTCCACCGCCCTTATTATTGTTATTAAAATATAATAATAATAAAAATCGTTTTTTTGAGAAATTTGATATTGCGGAAACGGAAGCGTTTTGACCGCGTATTGCTCATATAATTGAAAGGAGAATTTCCGAGATGAAATTCAGCTGTAAAAAAGACACTATTCTTGAGGCTGTTATGACTACCTCAAAGGCAGCGTCGTCAAAGTCCACTATCGCTGTTCTTGAGGGCGTGCTTATGGAGCTTGATAATAACGTTCTGTCTATCACGGGATATAATCTCGATATAGGCATCAGGACGGAAGTGACCGTTGAAAACGGTGAAAACGGCAGTACCGTAATAAACGCGAAAATGCTGTCGGATATTATAAGAAAAATGCCGTCGGGCGTTCTTGATTTTGAGATAAGCGATAACAATATGGCGACTATCGTCAACGGGGCTTCGGAGCTTTCGGTTATGTGTATGAGAGCGGACGAGTATCCTCCCGTTCCGCAGGCGAGCGTTGAAAACGGATTTACTATGCCGCAGAAAACGCTCAAGAGCATGATAAACCAGACAAAGTACGCGTGCGCCGTTACCGATACAAAGCCCGCGCTTACGGGCTGTCTGTTCGATATTTCGGAGAACGTGCTGAATGTCGTCGCGGTCGACGGTATCAGAATAGCGCTTCGCCGCGAGCCTTTGACTTACGAGGACACAAAATTTATAGTTCCCGCTAAGACTTTGGATGATCTGGTTCATTTACTTTCAGATGAAAATGATAAAAATACAACTATCAGTATAGAAAAGAATCAGATCTCGTTTGAGATTGGCAAGTATACAATGATCTCCCGTCTGATAAACGGCGAGTTTATGGAATACAGAAAGCACCTTGAGTGCACAGACACGGTATACGCCGAGATAAAGTGCCGCGAGATAATGGAGGTTCTCGACCGCTCTATGCTGTTTATCAACGAGAAGAACAAGTCTCCCGTGCGCTGCGAGTTCAACGGAGATTCTCTGACGGTGAGCTGTTCCACGGCGCTCGGCAGGGTCAACGACAAGATCTCGGTAAAGTATAACGGCGAGCCGATAACGATAGGCTTTAACGCCAAGTTCCTGCTGGACGCTTTCAAGGCTTCCGATACGGATATGGTAAAGCTGATTTTTACGGGCTCGGCGGTATCGCCCGTTATCATCAATCCTATGGAGGGCAGGGAATTTACGTTCCTGCTGCTTCCCATGCGTTTAAAATAAAAGATTTTGTTAAAACTAAGTAAAGATAAGGATGGTAAATATGGAAGAACTTAAAATCATTACACCTTCGATCAAACTGGATCAGCTCGTGAAGTTTTCGGGTTTTACCGAAACAGGCGCAAAGGCTAAGATACTCATTGACCTCGGCGAATTCAACGTAAACGGCGAGTGCTGCACCAAGCGCGGAAAGAAGATAAAGCCCGGAGACGTTATCGAATACAAGAACAAGAAGTACAAGGTAGTATTCGATGAGGAGGGCGCCGCTGCCGCAGAAGCTGAAAAAGCTGCAAATCCCGAGGAATAATGTATATTACCAAGCTGTATATACGCAATTTTCGGAATATAGGCGAGGCGGAGCTCGAGCTCGATAAAAACCTGAACATTTTCGTCGGACGTAACGCCCAAGGCAAAACCAATCTCTGCGAGGCTATTTCGGTTTGTCTGGGCGGCAGCTTCCGGCGTGTTCGTTTTTCGCAGTATATTCCCGCGGACGATCCAAAGGCGGAGGTCGCGGTCAAGCTGTTTTTTCGTGATGATATTACCGAGCGTGAAAATATTATTGATTATACTATCAGTAAAAATAATGTATCGGTAAAGTATAACGGAATAAAAATGAAAGACGCTGCGGAATTATACGGAGTGTTAAAATACGTTGTTTTTATACCGGAACACTTAAATTTGATAAAGGGTTCTCCCGAGCTGCGGCGCGATTATCTTGACGACGTTGCTCTTATGCAGACGAAAACGCACCTGAAAAAGCTCTCGCGCTACAACAAGGGGCTGAAACAGCGCAATAATATTCTGTCGTTCAATAACGGCGATACACGAAATATTATGGCGCAGCTTGTCCCCTGGAACGAGGTGCTTGCCGCGGAGGGTATCAACGTAACATACGGGCGGCTGAAGTATTTCACGTTCTTGAAAAAGTGCGCGGGGGATATTTATTCCGATTTGACGAACGGCTCGGAGAAGCTCACGATGGAGTATATAAGCTCCGTTTTCAAGACCGAGAGTATAAATTTTGACAGTATAGACAATCTGTATAAAAAATACCTCGCCGAGCTGGAGAAAAATCTCGAAGCGGAGATGAAGCTCCACTACACCTTGGCGGGAATTCACCGCGACGATGTTAATTTCTTTATCAACGGAATGGCGGCGCGGGATTTCGCGTCACAGGGGCAGGTAAGGAGCGTGGCGCTGGCGCTTAAATTGTCCGAGGCTGAGATAATCCGCCGCAAAAACAAGACCGACCCCGTGATAATCCTCGATGATATTTTAAGCGAGCTGGACTGCGTAAGGCGGGATTTCGTAATTCACAATATTGAAAAATCGCAGGTATTTATTACTTGCTGTAATATTGACGACCTGTCCTCGCTGTCGGGCGGAAAGATCTGGACGGCGGACGGCGGTACGTTTACGGAGATGAGGTAGTATGTTTCTTTTTCTGGGCGGAGACGTCTCGGTGAAGTTGGAGGACGTTGTCGGGATATTCGACATTGAGGAATGCTCGGTCAGCCGCGTGACCGCCGATTATCTGAACGCGTGTCAGAAAAAGGGGAAGATAGTCAACGTTTCGGAGGATATGCCGAAGAGCTTTGTCGTCACGGTTGACAAGACGTACATTTCAAACGTCTCGCACAGCACTATTGTAAAACGCGGAAAATAAAAGGGAGCGAACGCTCCCTTGTTTTATTCCGAGATAAGCCGCAGGGTGATTTTCATTCCGGCGTAAAAACCTCGCCTTTCGGCGTCGATTATTATTTCGGAGAGAAAATTTTCAAATTCCTCTATCTGCTCCTTTGTCATACCGTATTTTTCTTCTATTCCGTTTGTTCTGAAATACTCGTGCGCGGAAGGATCGGGGGGCTGTATATTCAGGTTCTTCTCGCAGTATGTTTCGTAAATTCCTCGCCAAATTTCCATAATTAAAAATTCCTTTCAAAATGTACTTGACAAGAACACCCTATTCATAGTATAATATTTATGGACAGGGTTTTCTTGTTCGTTAAGGTAAACCGTTGCTCTTTTCGAGAGGGGGCAGCGGTTTATTTTTTGTTCACTTTTGAACACCTTAATTATAACATATATGAACACCAAAAGTCAAGTACTTTTTATATATTTTTATAAAAAAACACTTTGTACAAATACAAAGCGTTTAAAAATTATTTATCTTTTAAATCAGCTTCGAGTTTTCTTATAGCTCGTCTGACAGCTTCCATTTGAGGAACGTTTTCTTGTTTACAATATTTTTCAATAATGCTTTTGCATTTTTCATCAATGCGAACATTAACTCTATATGGTTTTGGATTATCGGTGGGTCTGCCTGTTCTGGGGCTCATTATGTCACCTCACTTTTGATTACCATAATTATAACATATTTGACCGCCAAAAGTCAAGTACAAAAAAACAAGCTCCTTTCGGAGCTTGAATATTTATCAAATTTCCTGCTCTTTCGCCAGTGCAAGTTTATCAAGCAGTTCAACAATTTCTTCGATTGAATAGTTTTTCTTTTCGCCGTTTGAAAAAATCAATCTCAATTGGTAAATTGTTGCCATTTTAGTATCTTGTCTTTCTTTTTCTGTCATAATGAAAACCTCCTTTTTACAACAAAACTTACCTCTGATTATATTATATATTTATTTTCTTATACTGTCAAGTGCTTTTTAAAAAATGCCTTGTTCAAATGCCTAAAAAACGCTGTCAAATTTGCGGATAATTTGGCGTGAATAAAGGATCTATTTATTGAAAAATATTACAAAAAAGCCTTAAAATGCTTGAAATTTACGCCGATTTGTGGTATACTATATATAATATAGGTGATTTGAGATAAGGAGTTATTTATGGCTGAAGATGAAAAGGTATTGGATAATTACGGCGCGGACGATATTGTCGCGTTGAAGGGTCTTGAGCCCGTCCGTAAGCGCCCCGGTATGTATATAGGTTCGACGGGTGAGAGCGGTCTGCACCACCTTGTTTACGAGATCGTCGACAATGCCGTCGACGAGGCTCTGGCGGGGTACTGCACCGAGATAGACGTGTCGATACTTCCGGGTGACATTATCCGCGTTATAGATAACGGTCGAGGTATTCCGACGGGCATTAACCACGCCGAGGGAATTTCCGCGGCTACGCTCGTGTTTACCGTGCTGCACGCGGGAGGTAAGTTCGGCGGCGGCGGATATAAAGTCTCGGGAGGTCTGCACGGCGTGGGCGCGTCTGTTGTAAACGCGCTGTCCGAGTGGCTTGAAGTCGAGATACACGACGGCAAAAACGTACATTTTCAGCACTTCGACCGCGGCGAATATACCGAGCCGATAAAGATCGTCCGCGATACCGACCACACGGGTACGCAGGTAACGTTCAAGCCGGACGGCGAGATATTCCACTCCACAGTGTTCAGCTACGAAACGCTTAACGAGCGTATGCGCGAAAAGGCGTTTCTGAACGGCGGACTGAAAATTACTCTGCACGACCTCCGCGACGAAAACAATATCGTTGAGGAAACAATGCAGTACGAGGGCGGTATCCGCTCATATATCGAATGGCTCAACAAAAAGCGCGGCGCGGAGGTTCTCCACCCCGATATTATTTACCTCAGCGGCAAGGTCGACGATGTTCTTGTCGAGGTCGCGTTCCAGTATACGACTGATTTCAACAGCGAGGTTTTCCGTTCGTTCGCGAACGATATTCACACGGGTGAGGGCGGTATGCACGAGCTTGGATTTAAACGAGCTTTGAGCAAGGTAGTCAACGATTTCGCTAAGACTTATAAGGAAAACGATAAGTTCAAAGCAAAGAAAAAGCCCTCCAAAAAGGGCGAGGAGGAGAAGCCGTTCAACGGGTACAGCGGCGAGGCTATCCGCGAGGCTATCAACGCGATAATTTCCGTTAAGCTCCCCGAGTGCGAGTTTGAGGGTCAGACGAAAGGCAAGCTCGGAAATCCCGAGGTTCAGCCCGCGGTCTATAAGATTGCGACGGAGCAGCTTACCTACTATTTCGAGGAACACCCCGAGACCGCTCAGATAATCGTTAATAAGGCTGCGAATTCGCAGGCGGCGCGCGACGCTGCTAAAAAGGCAATGGAGGCAAAGCGCAAGTCCATAATGGACAGCAACGGTCTCCCGGGCAAGCTCGCGGACTGCTCCGACAGCGACCCTACGCACACCGAAATTTACATCGTCGAGGGAGACTCGGCGGGCGGTTCGGCTAAGGAGGGTCGCGACAGACGTTTCCAGGCTATACTTGCACTTTGGGGCAAAATGCTGAACGTTGAAAAGGCGCGCGTTGACAAGGTCTATAATAACGAGAAATTGCTTCCCGTCGTTAAGGCTTTGGGAACGGGCATTGCGGACGAGTTCGACATAACCAAGCTGCGCTACGGGCGCGTTATAATAATGGCGGATGCCGACGTTGACGGTCTGCATATCCGCACGCTTATGCTGACGTTCTTCTTCCGCTTTATGAGACCGCTTATCGAGCAGGGTCACGTTTACTGCGCTCAGCCGCCGCTGTTTAAGGTCGCAAAAGGCAAGCAGGTTCGGTACGCGTTTTCCGATGAGGAGCGCGACGCGTACATTGCCGAACTTGGCGGAGACGGCGGTAAAGTCGACGTACAGCGCTACAAAGGTCTTGGCGAGATGGATCCCATTCAGCTTTGGGAGACCACTATGAATCCGGAAACTCGCACAATGCTCCGCGTCTCGGTTGAGGACGCGGCAAGGGCGGACGAAATTCTGACAATTCTTATGGGCGACAAGGTAGAGCCGCGCCGCGAGTTTATTGAAGCGAACGCGAAGCTCGCTCAAAATCTGGATATTTAAGGGGTGATCGTTATTTCAAGCAGTTTATTACCCGATCTTAATAAAGAACAGCAGGATAAAAGGGGAGAGCCGATAATCAGCTTCAGTTACGACAATACCCTTGAGGAAACGGACAGCGCAATGAAAACTTTTCAGCACCGTTTCGCGAGTAAAAAGGGTAAGCTGGCGCTGGCGGCATACGCGCTTTTGTCTGTTGCGGTCATAGGCGGAATTTTTCTTAATCCGTCGAATGTTCCGCTGTATTTCGCGTTCGTTTTCTGCGCGTTTGGGTTCTTTTACAGTCTGACGGATAAGTCGAGAATGCGAAAAAAGATACTCACCGCGTTAAAGGATATGAACCCCGAGGAATACCGCTGTACGATATATCCCGAAAAGATAGAGGTTGAGACGATAATCAAGCCCAAGGAAAACGAGGTAAGCGTAAAGATCGACGAGGATAAGGACGAGGAGATAATCACGCCGCTGAAAACGGTTTTCAAATTCGGCGACGATCTTCTCAACTTTGACGAAAACGGGGACTCGCTTTTGCTGATATTCAATCGGCGGCAGATATATTGCTTTCCGAAACGGTGTCTTTCAAAAGAACAGCAGGATACCGTGAGAGATTTTCTTTATAAGAAATTAGAGACTGAGAGTTAAGACGGAGGTATATATTGGATATAGATTTCAGTTTGGAGAAACTCCATAATATCGGGCTTGAGGAGACGATGAAAAAATCGTTTATCGAGTACTCGATGGCGGTTATCACCTCGAGAGCCCTGCCCGACGTTCGCGACGGCTTTAAGCCCGTTCACCGCCGTATCATCTACACGATGAACGAGGCGGGAAATACTTCGGACAAGCCGTTCCGCAAGTGCGCGTATACTGTCGGAGAGGTTCTCGGTAAGTATCACCCGCACGGCGACGCTTCGGTTTACGACGCGCTTGTTCGTCTCGCGCAGACGTTCTCAATGCGTTATCCGCTGATAGACGGTCACGGAAACTTCGGTTCGATAGACGGAGACCCGCCCGCGGCTTACCGTTACACCGAGGCAAGGCTTGCGAGAATTGCCAACGAAATGACCTCCGATATTAACAAAAAGGTTGTCGATTTTCAGACAAACTACGATGATAAGCTGCTTGAACCAAAGGTTTTGCCGTCGCGTTTCCCGAATTTGCTGGTGAACGGCTCAAACGGTATCGCAGTTGGTATGGCTACGAATATCCCGCCGCATAATCTGAGCGAGGTCATTGACGCGCTTTTGCTTATGATCGATAACCCAGAGGTAACTATCGAGGAAATTATGGGCTGCATTAAGGGTCCCGATTTCCCGACGGGCGGTATTATTATGGGTTACAGCGGAATTCGCTCGGCGTATTATACGGGGCGCGGCAAGATAATCCTGCGCGGTAAGACCGAGATAGTTGAGGAAAACAATCACACGCGCATTATCATAAGCGAAATTCCGTATATGGTGAACAAGGCGCGTTTGCTGGGGAATATGGGCGACCTTATCCGCGACAAGCGCATTGACGGCATTTCGTTCGTTCGCGATGAGTCGGACAGAAGCGGTATGCGCATAGTTGTTGAGCTTAAACGCGACGCAAACGCGAATGTCGTGCTGAACAAGCTGTTCACTTATACTCAATTGCAGGACACTGTCGGCGTTATTATGATTGCGCTTGTTGACGGTCAGCCCAAAACGCTGACGCTTATGGATATGCTGAAATACTACCTCGACCACCAGATCGACGTAGTTACGCGCCGCACGCAATACGACCTTGACAAGGCTAAGGAACGCGAGCATATTCTTGAGGGTCTGATGATCGCGATCGACTTTATTGACGAGGTCATTGCTATTCTGCGTTCGAGTAAGAATATTCCCGAAGGTAAAGAGCGGTTGATCGAGCGTTTTAAGGACGTTGACGTTTCGTCGACGGGAATTTTCCCCGCGGCTGCTTATTCGCTTACCGAGGTTCAGGCGGACGCTATCGTGAAGATGACGCTCGGAGCGCTGACGGGTATGGAAAAGAGTAAGGTTCTCGACGAGCTTATGGAAAAGCGCGAGCTTATCAAGTCTATGGAGGAGCTGCTGGCGGACAGAAGCAAGCTGCTGCACCTTATCGGCGAGGAGCTTTCCGCTGTGAAGAAGCGCTACGGCGACGAGCGCCGCACGGCTATCGAGCCCGTAAGCGGCGAGGTCGATATTGAGGATCTTATCCCCGAGGAAGACTGCGTTGTAACGTTCACGAATATGGGCTATATCAAGCGCCAGCCCGCCGAGGTCTACAATATCCAGAAGCGCGGCGGCCGCGGCGTTTCGGGAATGAAGCAGCGCGACGAGGATTTCGTTGACAGTATGTTTATCGCGAGCTCGCACGAGAATATTCTGTTTATCACGAACAAGGGCAATATGTTCCGCTTGAAATGCTATCAGATACCCGAGGGGAGCAGGCAGTCGCGCGGAATGAATATTGTTAATCTGCTGCAATTGTCCGAGGAGGAAAAGGTCGCGGCGATGATGACGACTATTGATTTCGCCGAGAACAAGTATTTTATCTGCCTTACGAAGAACGGTCTTGTAAAGCGCACGAAGCTCTCAGAGTTCAAGAATATCCGCAAGGGCGGACTTCGAGCTATTACGCTGGTCGACGGCGACGAGATAGCGGGCGGCTTCCTCACCGAGGGCGACTGCACCGTTATGGCGGCTACCAGAAACGGCGCGGCTATCCGTTTTGACGAGAACGACATTCGCGTAATGGGAAGAACGGCGCGCGGCGTTCGGGCAATCAAGTTCCGCGGCGATGATTACATTGTCGGCGCGACGAAGATTTTCGACGAAAACGCGACTATCCTCACCGTTACAGAGCGCGGAATGGGCAGACGGTGCGCGGCGGCTTCTTACCGTTTACAGCGGCGCGGAGGTATGGGCTTAAAGAACTACCCCGTTTCCGATGAAAAGGGTTATATTGTCGGTATTCGTACGCTTGGTCCCGATGACGACGTTATTCTGATAAGCGCGGACGGCGTTATTATCCGTATTCGCGCGAACGATCTGCGCGTTATGGGGCGCACCGCTTCGGGTGTTCGCGTAATGCGTCTCGGCGAAGATGACAGAGTTGTGACGTTCTCGCGCACTCAGCATGACGACGAGGAAAAGACCGAGGAGGTGGAAACGGTTTCCGAGGAGGAGGTCGAGGCTTCGCTCAAGGAGGAGGCTGCCGAGGAAATTCCCGATGACGAGCCTGTTGACGATGACGACATTGAGGACGGCGAGGAAGATTCCTCCGATGATTCCGAGGAGTAATTTTGATTTAATAATTTTTCCCGAGCTGTGGTTCGGGAAAAATTTTTGCAATATGAAAAATGTTCCACGTGGAACATTTTTAAAAATTAAATATCCACGTGGAACAGTCCACAGTGGAACATTTTTAAATTATTTTGTACACTTGAAAGGTTTTTTCAATGAATTATATACTTGAAGAATACGATGTCTGCGTTATCGGCGCGGGTCACGCGGGGTGCGAGGCGGCTTTGGCGGCGGCTCGGCTGGGGCTTAGAACCGCCGTCTTTACGCTGTCGCTGGATTGTATCGCGAATATGCCATGCAATCCGTGTATCGGCGGCTCGGCTAAGGGGCAGATAGTCTGCGAGATCGACGCGCTCGGCGGCGAAATGGGCAGGGCGGCGGACGCTACGTTTATCCAGTCGCGCATACTGAACAGGGGAAAGGGTCCCGCCGTTCACAGTCTGCGGGTTCAGAGCGACCGCGTGAAGTATCATTCGTATATGAAGCAGACGTTGGAGAATACGCCGAACTTGTTCATCAAGCAAGCCGAGGTCACGGCGGTGGACGTTGAGGACGGGAAAATTACCGCCGTGCGGACGAAGCTCGGTGCGGTTTATCCGTGCAGGGCTGCGATAATCACTACGGGAACGTATCTTAACGGCAAAATACATATCGGTGAGCTGAACTACGCGGCGGGTCCCGATAACGTTCTTCCGAGCACGGAGCTTACCGAGTGCCTGAAAACGCTCGGAGTTTCAATGCGGCGATTTAAGACGGGAACTCCCGCGCGTGTTCATAAGCGCTCTATCGACTTTTCGGTAATGGAGAAGCAGGAGGGCGACGAGGATATTATGCCGTTCGCGTTCGATAATACGCGTGAAATGCGGAATATCGCCGAGTGCTATGTTACCTACACCAATTCGGAAACTCACCGCGTTATTCTCGAAAATCTTGACCGTTCGCCGCTCTATTCGGGGAGAATTGAGGGAATAGGTCCGCGGTACTGTCCGAGTATCGAGGATAAGATAGTGCGTTTTAAAGATAAGGAGAGACATCAGCTTTTTGTCGAGCCTATGGGATTGGATACAGACGAGTACTATTTGCAGGGAATGAGTTCAAGTCTGCCGGAGGACGTTCAATTGAAGTTTCTGCGGACGATAAAGGGTCTTGAGAACGCCGAGATTATGCGCCCCGCGTACGCTATCGAGTACGACTGCTGCGACCCGTTGGAGCTTTTGCCGACCTTGGAGTTCAAGAAAATTTCGGGATTGTACGGCGCGGGGCAGTTCAACTGCACCTCGGGCTATGAGGAAGCGGCGGCGCAGGGAATTATCGCGGGAATAAACGCCGCGCGGAAGATAACGGGTAAAATGCCGATAATTCTCGACCGAGCGACAAGCTACATCGGCACGCTTATCGACGATCTTGTGACAAAGGGCTGCTCCGAGCCGTACCGAATGATGACTTCGCGCAGCGAGTACCGTCTTATTCTTCGTCAGGATAACGCTCCCGAAAGACTTTTGCCGATAGGTCACGAGGTCGGTCTCGTTACCGATGAACGATTTGAACGGTTCAAGTCCGACTGCAAGACCGTTGAGGACGAGCTGGAGCGAATAAAGCGCGTGACCATTCACCCGACGGACGAGGTAAACGCGCTGCTGACCGCAAAGGGAACGTCGCCGATAACCGCGGGAATACGTCTTTACGAGCTTCTGAAACGTCCGCAGCTGGATTACTCCGACTTCGACGTGTTTGACGCGGAGCGCCCGAAGCTGAAATTCTCGCTCATCAACAAGCTCGAAATTGAGATGAAATATTCGGGGTACATTAAAATTCAGCTTGAACAAATCGAAAAAATGCGGAAACTGGAGGAGAAAAAACTCCCGACCGACGTTGATTACAAGACGATAAAGGGCTTGCGTCTGGAGGCGCAGGAGAAGCTGAATAAGCACAAGCCGCTTAACGTCGGACAGGCGGGGCGTATTTCGGGGGTAAATCCCGCCGACGTTCAGGTGCTGCTGATCTGGCTTGCGGGAAAGGGGGAGCGCAATGACAAAGAGAATAATTGAGATGTTCGGCAGCGCCGGTATTTCCGTTACCGAGAAGCAGGCGGAGCAATTTCTCACGCTGTGCGAGTTTATGGTGGAGTACAATAAAAACGTGAATTTAACGTCGATAACGGGGTTTGAGGACGTTGTTATGAAGCATTTTATCGACAGCGTGCTTCCGTTTCAAATGGTCGAAATTCCCGAGGGTGCGAGATTCATTGACGTGGGAACGGGCGCGGGATTTCCGTCTTTGCCGCTGCTTATCGTCCGCCCCGACTTGAAGGCGACCCTTTGTGACAGTCTCGGCAAGCGGTGTACATATCTGGAGCTTGCGCTCGGGAAGATTGGCGCGAATGCCGAGGTTATTCACGCGCGCGGCGAGGAGCTCGGACGAAAACGCCGTGAACAGTACAACTTCGCGACCGCGAGAGCTGTTGCGGCGCTTCCCGTTTTGACGGAGCTTTGTCTGCCGTTCGTTAAGGTCGACGGTGAATTTGTCGCTTTGAAGTCTGTTAATGAAGATGTTACCGCCGCTGAAAACGCGATAAAACAGCTCGGCGGAAAGCTCGATAAGTCGACCGATTACAAGCTCCCGAATGGCGATGGCAGGCGGCTTGTACTTGTCAAAAAAATATCGCAAACTCCGACAAAATATCCGCGCGGCTACGCGAATATCACAAAAAAGCCCCTCTGACGGGGCTTTTTTTGTTGCGCGGAGTTGATTGCTGTCGGGAAATGCGATAACTTTCTGTGGAAATAATTTCCCTTTGGTGTTACAATTGAATTATCAAAACACAGGAGGTATATTATGAACACATTTTTCGGAAAAAAGGACAAGGTCGCGGGGCAGATAGTTATGCTGGAACTCGGCGAGCTTTTGCCGAATAAGTCGCAGCCGCGCCGCCAGTTCAGCGAGGAACAGCTTCTGTCGCTTTCGCAGAGCATTAAGGAAAACGGGATCATTCAGCCGATATGCGTGAGGAAAAAGGGCGCGGTCTATGAGATAATCAGCGGCGAGCGGAGAATGCGCGCGGCTAAGCTCGCGGGTCTGAACGAGGTGCCGTGTATTGTGATGTCCGTCGATGACGAGCAGTCGGCTGTTCTCGCGCTTATTGAGAACATTCAGCGTAAGGATCTAAGTTATTTTGAGGAGGCTCTCGCAATTGAAAAGCTTATCTCGTTTTACGGATTAACGCAGGAGAACGCCGCCGCGAGACTTGGAAAAGCGCAATCCACCATCGCGAATAAGCTCCGCCTTTTGAGGTTCACCGATACCGAGCGGCGAATGCTGATAATGGGTAATCTTAACGAAAGACAGGCGCGCGCGCTGGTTCGTATTGAAAATGTGGAGCAGAGACTTGACGCGATAGAAAAGGTCGTCACCAAAAACTTAAACCTTTCGCAGACCGAGGAATTAGTCAGCCAAGTGCTGAACGGCGTACAGAAACGCGAGAAGAAGCAAAAGAAAAAGCTCCCGATAACCGCGCCGCCGAGATTGTATATGAATTCGCTGAATGCGCTGCTTAAGCGTATTAAGGAGGATAAAGTCCCGTGCGAGCTTACGACGGAAAAATCTGACAGATTTTATGAGTATACTATAAGATTTCCGATAAATATATAAATTTCGCGGTCAATTGTTCACCGTGAATTGTTCCACGTGGAACAGTTTCGGTGGAAGATGAATATTTAATTGTTCCACGTGGAACATTTTTCGGTCAATTTGCCGAAAAAATGTTCCACGTGGAACATTTTTGTAAAAAGGGCTTTTCTTTTGTCGATAAGTGTGTTATAATAAATAAGTAATGATTTTGACAAAGGGGGAAAAATCTTGGGTATTGTAATTGGAGTTGTTAATCAAAAGGGCGGAGTTGGCAAAACGACTACTGCCGTAAACATCGCGGCAGGTCTCGGAGCGCTTGGCAAAAAGGTTTTGCTTATCGATTTCGACCCGCAGGGCAACTCGACAACAGGCTTTGGAATAAAGAAAAAGACGCTCGACCACACTACATACGACGTAGTTACCGGAAACTGCCGCCCCGCGGAAGCGATTATCCCGACGCGCTACAAGAATATTTCGATAATGCCCGCAAATCCTAAGCTCAGCGACGCGGAGCCCGCGCTGACGAATATGGAGCAGAAAAATATGCAGCTCCGCAAGGCGGTGCTGCAAATACGCGCCGATTACGACATAATCATAATCGACAGTCTGCCGTCGCTTGGCGTGCTGGCGGTGAATACTCTCGTTGCCTGTGATACGATAATCGTGCCGATGGTGTGCGAGCACTTCGCGCGCGAGGGCTTGGCGCAGCTTATGTACACGATCAAGACCGTTAAGCAGAAGTTCAACCGCGACTTGACGATAATGGGCATTGTTTTCACAATGGTGGACAAGCGTCTGCTTTCGTCAAACGAGATAAAGGACGACATAAAATCGGCGTTCGACAAAAAGGCGATATTCAAGACCGAGATACCGCGCAACGTCCGCATTTCCGAGGCGCAGAGCCACGGCGAGCCCGTTATTTTCTACGATAAAAGCTCCAAGGGCGCGGAGACCTACGCAAAGTTGTCAAAGGAAGTTTTAACAAAATGTCGTGAAATGGAGAAGGTAAATGCCAAGAAAAACTGAAAGCAGCTTTAACGATCTGTTCTTTGACAACAGCGTTGACAGCGGCGAAAACGGAACGACGCTTCGGCTCACCGAGATAGAGCCGAATAAGGATCAGCCGCGAAAAAATTTCGACAACGAGAGCTTAAAGCAGCTTGCCGAGTCGATAACCGAGCACGGCGTTTTACAGCCGCTTATCGTGAGGTCGCTGTCGGACGGGAGTTATCAGATAATCGCGGGAGAACGCCGTTGGAGAGCCGCGAAAATGGCGGGATTAAGCGAAATTCCCGTTATCATACGCGACGATATAACCGAGGAACAGGCAATGCAAATAGCGATGATCGAGAATTTGCAGCGCGAAAACCTCAACCCGATTGAAGAAGCGCTCGGCTACAAAGAGCTGATCGACAAGTACGATATGACGCAGGACAAGCTCGCGAGGGCACTCGGAAAGGCGCGTTCGTCAATTGCGAACAGTCTCGGACTGCTTGCGATGCCAAACGGAGTTCAGGAGCTTCTGCGCAACGGAAGCCTGTCTGCGGGACACTGCAAGGCGCTGAAAAAAATCAAGGACGAAGCGCTTATGATAGAGCTTGCGCACAAGACCGCCGAGGGCGAGTTATCCGTGCGGCAGGTAGAGGCTATCGCAAGGCGCGAGACCAAACGTCTCCAAGAGGAGTACGAGGATAAATCGCACGAAATAAAGCCGCGAATGACCTACTACACCGAGGTCGAGGTAAGTCTGAGAGAACAGCTCGGCACAAAGGTGAAAATATCCGAGGGCAAAAAGGGCAACGTTTTGCAGATCTGCTTTAACGATAAAGAACAGCTTGAGGGCATACTTAAGCATTTTCAAGAAAATTAAGGAGATAGAAAAATGATAGACATTAAATTTTTAAGGGAAAATCCCGACGCGGTAAAGGAAAACATCAAGAAGAAGTTCCAGGACAGCAAGCTCCCTCTGGTAGACGAGGTTATCGAGCTTGACCTTGAACGCCGCAAAACACTCCAGCGCGCCGAGGCTCTCCGCGCGGACAAGAACCGCATTTCCAAGGAGATAGGCAAGTTTATGGCGAACGGTCAGAAGGACGACGCGGAAAAGGCAAAGGCGCAGGTCGCGGAGTTCGCGAAGGAGCTTGCGGAGCTCGAAAAGCAGGAGCCCGTTATCAATGAGAAAATAAACAAGATAATGATGACTATCCCGAACATTATCGACCCGTCCGTACCGATAGGCAAGGACGACAGCGAGAATGTTGAGATAAAGCGTTACGGCGAGCCCGTTGTTCCCGATTTTGAGGTTCCGTATCACTCGGAGATAATGGAAAAGCTGAACGGCATCGACCTCGATTCCGCGCGTAAAGTTGCGGGCAACGGCTTCTATTACCTTATGGGCGACATTGCGCGTCTGCATTCCGCCGTTATTTCGTATGCGCGTGACTTTATGATCGACAGGGGCTTCACCTACTGCGTTCCGCCGTTTATGATCCGCTCCAACGTCGTTACGGGCGTTATGAGCTTCGCGGAAATGGACGCTATGATGTACAAGATCGAGGGTGAGGACTTGTATCTTATCGGTACTTCCGAGCACTCGATGATAGGAAAGTTCATTGATACCATTTTAGATGAAGAAACTCTCCCGAGAACATTGACGAGCTACTCTCCCTGCTTCCGCAAGGAAAAGGGCGCTCACGGTATCGAGGAGCGCGGCGTTTACCGTATCCACCAGTTTGAAAAGCAGGAGATGATAGTAGTCTGCAAGCCCGAGGAGTCGCCGATGTGGTTTGATAAACTCTGGCAGAATACCGTTGATCTGTTCCGCAGTATGGACATTCCCGTGCGCACTATCGAGTGCTGCTCCGGAGACCTTGCCGACCTTAAGGTCAAGAGCTACGACGTTGAGGCATGGTCGCCGCGTCAGAAGAAGTACTTCGAGGTAGGCTCGTGCTCCAACCTCGGCGACGCGCAGGCTCGCCGCTTGAAGATACGCGTAAACGGCAAGGACGGAAAGTACTTTGCCCACACGCTCAATAACACCGTTGTCGCACCGCCGAGAATGCTTATCGCGTTTCTTGAAAACAACCTCAACGCGGACGGCACGGTAAATATTCCCGAGGTTCTTCGTCCGTATATGGGAGGCAAGGACAAGATCGGCGGATAACGTTGTTTTCACACATTTTTTAACAAAATATAACATATTTTTCGGTGTGAAAATGTAAAATTATAATGATCGGCTGAGATAATTTATTCGGCACCGTACAGCAGTGCGGTGCCGTTTTTATTGAGGTAATTATGGGTGATAAAAAGAAATTAGGCAAGGCGGGCTGTATTTCGGCTGTCGCGTCGGTCGTGCTGATGTTCACGGGAATTATGGTGACGTGTTATTCGGTAAAGCTCGGAACGGATAAACTTCTTGTCCTCGGGATAATTTTGAGCGTGCTGCCGCTGATAGCTGTACCGATACTTACACTGCTTCCGGCAAAGCTCCGCGGAGTTGAGGAAGTTCCGCGCGGTGAGCGCATTATACAGATGTTGATGATGCTGTTTTTTGTAATGCTCATAGTCGGTTTTGTTACGGCGTTGGTTATGGCTTGGTCGGTCTCGGAGGACGATTTGGAGAAAGACCTTCCGTTAATAATTTCGGGCTGTGTGGCGGCGGTCGGGTTTGTCGGAGTGATCGTAACGTTCTTTGTGAATAAGCGCGTTACGGGCAAGGATTCGGTGACTATCCAACTGTTTCCCGAGAACGAGAAAACTCAAGAGGTCAGCGAAATAATACTCGACAAGGTGCTTAAAACCGCGGATAAACTGTCCGCCGAAGAACGCGAACGCGAGCTTGAACGTATCGAAAAGAACACGGTCGGCGCTATGAGCAAAGAGCAGGTCGAAGAATACGAAAATAAAAAACATCTCTTTTAACGGAGGATATACTATGGCATTTGTAACTCTGAAAGACGTTTACAAGCGTTATCACGTCGGCGAGGTGACAATAAACGCGGCGGACGGAATGACGTTCGATATTGAAAAGGGCGAGCTCTGCGTTATCGTCGGACCGTCGGGTTCGGGAAAAACGACCGTGCTGAATATGCTCGGCGGTATGGATACCTGCGACGAGGGGATAATCTCGGTCGACGGCGCAAGGGTCGACGGATACAACCGCAAACAGCTCACATTGTATCGCCGTTTTGACATAGGTTTTATCTTCCAGTTCTACAATCTGCTTCCGAACCTCACGGCAAAGGAGAACGTCGAGATAGCGGCGCAGACCAAAAAGGACTACATCCCCGCCGAGGAGATACTTGCCAAGGTAGGTCTCGGCGAGCGAATACATAACTTTCCCGCGCAGCTTTCGGGCGGCGAGCAGCAGCGCGTTTCCATTGCGAGAGCGCTGTCGAAAAAGCCAAAGCTGCTGCTTTGCGACGAGCCCACGGGCGCGCTCGATTACAACACGGGCAAGATGATACTAAAGCTGTTGCAGGACACCTGCCGCACAGAGGGAATGACGGTAATTCTCGTTACGCACAACACCGCGATAACTCCCATGGCGGACAGGGTCATCAAGATAAAAAACAGCAAGGTCGCCGAGATGACGCTCAACGACAACCCCACTTCCGTAGAGGACATCGAATGGTAACGGAGGAAAAATGAAAGCGGTAAATAAGAACACGATACGCGAAATATCCAAGTCCCGAAATCGCTTTCTGTCGATTTTTCTGATATGCGCTATCGGAGTTGGATTTTTCAGCGGAGTCCGCGCGACTTGTGAGATAATGAAGGTCTCCGCGGACGATTATTACGACAAGCAAAATCTGTTCGACCTGCGCGTGCTGTCAACGTTCGGGCTTACGGACGACGACGCAAAGGCTATCGCGGAGATAGACGGAGTGGACGGCGTGTACACGTCAAAATATACCGATCTCGCTATGCACGATAACGAACTTGAATATTTAACGCGCGTGTACTCGAAAACTCCCGACGAGATAAATCTGGCGGATATTATCGAGGGCACAGCGCCGACAAAAGACGACGAGTGCATAGTAAGCTACAACATTCTCGGCAGAGGAATAAGCGTCGGCGATACGGTAACGCTTGAGGATCTTACCGACGCGGAGGAATTTCCGCTGAAACGAAAAGAATACAAGGTAGTCGGGATATACAATACCCCGATGTACATCTCCAAAACTCAGCGCGGAAGCACGAATATCGGCGACGGCGCTCTTGACGCGTTTATGATAGTTCCCGAGGAGCATTTCACTCAGGAGGTCTACACCGAGATATACATAAAGTCGGACATACTTCGCGGAATGCAGAGCTATTCCGATGAATACGCCGCCCTGCGCGATGAAATATCCGACAAGCTCGAACAGCTCGGAAAAGAGCGGAGCGTTATCCGTTACGACGAGGTAATAGGCGACGCGCAGGCGGAGATCGAAAAGGGCGAAAAGGAACTCGCCGAGGCAAAAGAGGACGGTCAGCGCGAGCTTGACGACGCGAAAAAACAGCTCGACGACGCAAAGAAGCAGATAGAGGACGGCGAAAAGGAGCTTGCCGACGCGGGCGAGGAAATAGCGGACGGAGAGGTTCAGCTTGCCGACGCGGAAAAGGAACTCGCCGACGCGTGGCGGGAGATAGAGGACGGCAAGCGCGAGCTTGAAGAAAACAAGCCCCTCCTGGACGACGCGAAAAAACAGCTCGAGGACGCAAGAAAAGAGATCGAGGACGGCGAACAGCAGCTCGCCGACGGAAAAAAAGCTCTCGACGACGCAAAGGCTCAGATAGAGGACGCGAAGAAAGAACTCGAGGACGGCAGAAAGCAGTACGACGACGGCAAAAAAGAGCTCGACGACGCTCAGGCGGAGCTCGATGAAGCGCGAAAAGAGCTGAGCAGCGGAAGCTCTCAGCTCTACTACGCGCAGGGAGAGATAGACAGAAACAGCGCGGAGCTCAGCGCGGGCAGAGCCCAGCTCGAAGCCGCAAAGCAGGAAGTCGAGGACGGCGAGCGCCAGCTTGAGGAGGGCAAAGCTGCTCTCGAGGAAGCAAGAGCGCTTCTTGAAAGATACGAGGGCGAACTCGGAGCGCTGGAGGATCAGTACGGTCCGGACAGCGAGATAGTTATTCGCGCGAAAGCGGCAATGCAGGCGGCGCGTGACGGCGTTACCCGTGCGGAGGAGGAAGTCGTAAACGGCGAAGCGCGGATAGAAGAGGGCAAACGCGAGATAGCCGAAAACGAGAAGAAGATCGCGGAGGGCGAGGCTCAGCTCAACGCCGCTCAAAGTCAGCTCGACGCGGGCTGGGCGGAGTATCGCGGCGGCGTTCGTCAGATAGACGACGCGCAGAAGCAGATAGACGATGGCAGAGCTGAGCTCGAGGAAGCAAAGGAAAAGCTCTCCGACGGCGAGCGGCAGATAACGGACGGTCTCGCGGAATACGCCGCGGGTCTCGAGGAATATCTGAAAAACGCCGAGCTTCTCGCCGAGGGCAAGTCGGAGTACGTCAAGGGTATGCAGGAATATACCGACGGTCTCATGGAGTACGCCGACGGTGTGCAGAAGCTCTCCGACGGCGAGGTGCAATATTACGAGGGCTTGGCGACTATCGCGGAAAAAAAGCTCGAATTGACGGACGGAAAACAGCAGTACGAGGACGGTCTCGCGGAGCTGGAGGAAGCTAAGAAAAAGTACGAGGACGGTCTTGTCGAATACGAGGACGGACTTTACGAATTCAACCGTGAAATTGCCGACGCGGAGAAGAAGCTCGCCGATGCGAGGGAGAAAATATCCGACGCGGGAAACGCCGAGTGGTATATCTTCAAGCGCGACGACAACGTCGGCTATGCGGAATACGAGTCAAATTCCGAGAGAATAAACAAGATAGCGGCGATATTCCCCGTGTTCTTCCTGCTGGTTGCGGGCTTGGTGTGCCTTACCACAATGTCGAGAATGGTCGAGGAGCAGCGCACGCAGGTCGGAACGCTCAAAGCGCTCGGTTATTCCAACAGCGCGATAATGCGGCATTATATGACCTACGCGGTCTCGGGCGCGGCGGCGGGAGGAGCTATCGGCGCGGTAGGCGGCTGTTTCCTTTTCCCGAGCGTTATCGTCTACGCGTATTCAATGATGTACAATATCGTTGATATTCATTATCTGTTTACTCCCGAAAATATGATAGTTTCCATAGGCTCTATGGTTTTGGCGATAGCGGCTACGGTATTTTTCAGCTGCAACAAGGCATTGCAGGAGACCCCCGCTTCGCTTATGAGACCGAAAGCCCCCAAGGCGGGAAAGCGTGTGCTTATCGAGCGCATACCTTTCCTTTGGAACAATATGAACTTCTTCGCCAAGGTAAGCGGACGAAATCTTTTCCGTTACAAGCGCAGAATGTTTATGACGGTAGTCGGTATCGCGGGCTGTACGGCATTGTCCTTAACGGGCTTCGGTTTAAAGGACTCGATATCCGATATTGTAGATTTACAGTATGACGAAATTTACCAATACAGCGGCTATATGGCATATGACGATGAGATAAAGCCTTCGGAGCTGAAAAGCATTTACGACACGCTTCTTGATTACGACGAAAACACCAAGTACACCCGAGCGCTGATCAAGCAGTACAGCACGGAGTTTTCGGGAAATAACGTTCAGGTCTACGTTACCGCGGTTGAGAATACGGAGCTGTTCGAGCAGTTTATCGACCTGCACGAGCGCGTATCCCGCGAAAAGCTGACCCTGTCGGACGGCGCGGTCATCACCGAAAAAGCGGCAAAGCTCCTAAACGCGGAGCAGGGCGACGAGATCACCCTGCAAATAAGCGACGGCGTAAACAAAAAGGTAAAGATAGCGGGAATTACCGAGCAGTACACGAGCCACTATCTCTATCTTTCCGAGGACCTGTACAAGGAGGTTTTCGGAAGCGAGCCGTACTACAATATGATCTATTTCGACAACGGCATTTCGCGTGACAAGGACGTTCAAAACGGCTTTACCGAGCATATGCTGAAAAACGACAACGTTCTCGCGGTGATAATGAACGCAAGCTCGCTGTCGAGCGTTCACGATACGCTTCAAATTATGGACTTGGTAACGATAGTGCTGATAGTTTCGGCGGCGGCGCTCGCGTTTGTGGTGCTGTACAATCTTACCAACGTCAACATTACCGAGCGCATACGCGAGATCGCAACGCTTAAAGTCCTCGGCTTCTATGACGCGGAGGTCTCGAGCTATGTGTTCCGCGAGAACATCATATTGTCGATAATGGGCGGCGTTGTCGGATTATTCCTCGGTCACGCGCTCTGCCTGTTCGTGATCAACACGGCGGAGATAGACGAGGTCATGTTCGGACGAAACATTCACGTTCCGAGCTACATCTGGGCGCTTCTCGTTACCGTTGCGTTTTCGCTTATAGTCAATCTGATAATGACGAGAGTTTTGAAGAAGATCAGTATGGTCGAGTCCTTGAAATCCGTCGAATAAGGCGGCGCGAATTTATCAGAACGAAGTCATCTCCGAGACGATAAGCCACAAGCATTTCCAGAAATTCATTTTCGGAATATCGCGCGTCGCTATCATTTCCGAGCGGAACACCTCCGCTCCGTCCAGCGTTACCAGATACTCGCCGAGGAACTGCCCCGCCTCAACGGGAGCCTCGCACTGCTCGACGAACGTGTACTCGTACTTAACATCGGCGGAGCGCCCCTTTTTGATAACGCACTCCACGCCCTGCGACTTGATAACGGGGTCTATCTCCCGTTCGGTGCCGCGTACTACTTTTATCGGCTTGATTTTCGTATAGTCGGTCTCGGGAGTGAATTTCTCAAACCCGCCGAACCCGTAATCCAACAGCTCCTTTGCGGAGGAAAAGCGCTCGTCGTCGTCCGCGCACCCAAGCGTTACCGCGACGAGCCGCATATCGCCGCGTTCCGCGCACACCGTAAGACAGCACCCCGCGTTGTCGGTAGTGCCTGTTTTTCCGCCGATAATACCGCTATAAGAGCGTATGAGCTTGTTGGTATTGACGAGCTGAGTTTCCCCGCCGCGCAGATAGTCCAGCCACGTCAGCATCCAGCCGCGGAAAACCTCGTGCTTCATAAGCTCGGCGGTGACTACGGCAATATCGCGCGCGGTCGAATAGTGCAGATTATCGTCATAGCCCACGCAGTTTGCGTATCGGGTATCTTTCATTCCGAGCTCCTTGGCGCGTTCGTTCATTCGCTTGACGAACGCCGCTTCGCTTCCCGAGATATGCTCGGCAAGGGCGATACAAGCGTCGTTCGCGGAGCTGACTATCACCGCTTCGAGAAGCTCCGCCGCGGTCATTTCCTCGCCCGCGTTAAGCCATATAACAGAGCCCTCCGCGCTCGAGGCGTATGAGCTCGCCTTGACTTTATCCTCAAGCGCGAGATTTCCCGCCTCTATTTCCTCCGCGCAGATAAGCAGAGACATAGTTTTGGTTATCGAAGCCATAGGCAGTTTTTTGTCGCTGTTCTGCGAAAACAACACCTGCCCCGTCTCCGCTTCCACAAGTATCTCGGCTTTTGCCGAGGCGGCGTATGCGGTGGTTGACGGCAGGAAAAACGCTGCCGTCAGTAATGCGAAACCGGATAAAATACAAACAAGCTTTTTCATAAATTTTCTCCTTAGGGGTTAATAAAATATAGTTTTTCCAAAAGCTGTTGAGCTATTCTCTAAGGAAAAATATGTAAAAGCGTTTCGTTAGCTTTCGTTGGCGGAACAATAAAATTGTAAATTCCGATTTACAAGAACAGGAGAAATCTATGATCGAAAATATAGTCACCGTAAAGCTGAACGTGGACGAGGAGCTTACGATAAAAAAGAACACTCTCCGCGGCGTGAACGCCGAGAACGGCAAGCGTATCGCTATCGTCACGGGAATACACGGCGACGAGCTGGAGGGGCAGTATATCTGCTATCAGCTCGTGAAAAAGCTCACTGCGAATATGACGAACCTCACGGGAACGGTCGAGATATACCCCGCGGTAAATCCGCTCGGAATGGAGTCGGTCTCGAGAGCCGTCCCGATGACGGGACTTGATATGAACCGTGTGTTCCCGGGCTCAAATATCGGCTCTATCGCCGAAAATATCGCGAAAAAGCTCGTTGAGGACATTGCGGGCGCGGATATGTGCGTGGACATACACGCCAGCAACATCTTTATCCGCGAGATACCGCAGGTGCGCGTCCGCCCGGAGAACAGCGACTATCTTTTGAGATACGCGAAAATGCTCAACACCGATATGGTGTGGGTACACGAGTCGGGCGCGGTCGGCGACGGTTCTCTCGCGGAGTCGCTTATCGCGGCGGACGTTCCAACTCTCGTCGTGGAAATGGGAGTCGGTCAGCGTATCGACCTCGAATATTGCGACCAGCTCCTGCACGGCATTTTCAATTTAATGCACAATCTCGGTATCTGGTCGGAGGAGGAGCACGGCATTTCGCACCCTATGGTCTCCACGGACGGCGCGGTGCACGTTGTTCACTCCTCGGGCAGCGGGATCTTCATTCCGACCGCCGAGCATAATATGTGGCTCGCCAAAGGCTCGGTCATCGGCGAGATAGTGACACCGATTACGGGCACGGTGGAGCAGGAAATAACCGCTCCCGTCGACGGAGTGATATTCTCCCTGCGCGAGTACCCGATAGTGTACGAGGGCAGTGTAATCGCGCGTATGCTGAGTATGTAAAAAATTTTTAAAAAAAATGAAACCTATTGGAAGTTTATTCGGTATTATATACAAGAGCGTGACCCGCCGGTAATTTCGCAGTACTTGACTAATTTGCCGAAAAGTGGTACAATAGGTTTAAGCATTAGAATTATTATGAAAAGGCGGAACTATGAAAGACAGAATTTTTGAATCCAAGGAAAATTACCTTGAAACTATCTTGATTTTGCATAATCGCAACGGCGAGGTGCGCTCGGTAGATATTGCCGCGGAAATGGATTTTTCCAAGCCGTCGGTAAGCGTCGCAATGAAGAACCTCCGTGAGGAGGGCTGTATTTCCGTTGATAAGAACGGCTATATCTCGCTCACAAAATCGGGGCAGGAGATAGCGGAGCGCGTCTACGAGCGGCATTTGCTGTTTACAAGCTGGCTTACCTCTATGGGAGTTCCCGAGGATATAGCCTCCGAGGACGCGTGCAGGATAGAGCATTGTATCAGTGCGGAAAGCTTTGCGGCAATAAAGGAATTCGTGCAGAAGCACGGAGAGGGAATGCCGAAATAAGAATGTTCGCGTTTTTCGTCGGTGTTCCCGTATTACAGCAAGGGGGAATACCGAATGAAGAAAAGAATTATCGCAGTACTGGCTGCCGCGCTGTCCTTGACGGCTTGCGGCAAAACCGACGCTCCCGCAGCCGGCGGAATGGTCGCGGGAAAACACGAGCAGAATATGCTGTCGCCTATCGAGGTGACGGAGGACAACGTGCTGAATTCCGTCCGTCTGTTCGACGCGGTGAGCGCGGACAAGGCGAACAGTATGTTCAGTCCGCTGTCCTTGAATATGGCGCTCGGAATGCTCGCCGAGGGCGCGGAGGGAACTTCAAAGGAAGCGCTCGACAAGTACCTCGGCACGTCCGATTACGGCACGTTCGCCGAGAGCTATATGAAGCTCGCAAAGGATAAATACAACGGCAAGAGCGGCAAGGACGAAAATTATTTTGAGATCGCCAACTCGTTCTGGGGCGACGACAAATTCCCGTTCAAGCAGGACTACAAGAACGCGGTCACTCAAAAATTCGGCGCAGAGATACGCAATATGGACTTCGACGCCGCCGACAAGGTGGTAAGCGAGGTCAACCGCTGGGTATCGGACAAAACTCACAAGATGATACCGACCCTGCTGGAGAGTATCGAGCCCGAGACCGTCGCAATTCTCGTAAACACGGTTTACTTTGAGAGCGCTTGGAGCTCGGAATGGGATTACGATACCAAAAATAAAGACGCGTTCACTCTCCTCGACGGCTCATCAAAGGAGCTCACGCTTATGCGCAAAAGCGGCGGCGCGTACTTCGAGAACGACCAAGCGACCGCTTTCAGCAGCTCTTACAAAAACGGTCTGGAGTTTATCGGGATATTGCCGAAAGAAACGGGCGATTTCACGTTAGAAAGCCTTGACATTCCGTCGCTTTTGGAGAGCAGGAGCTATGAATATGACGTCACGAAGCGTATGCCAAAGCTGACGTTCGATACCGAACTTCCGCTCGCGGACGCGCTGTCGGCGGCGGGTCTGTCGGAGTTATTCGACCGCGACATAGCAGACCTTTCGGGTATGTCAGAGGATCCGATGTGGGTATCGGACGTTCTGCAAAAAACGCGGCTGGAGCTTGACGAGCACAAGACAAAAGCTGCCGCGGCTACGGCGGTAATGACGAACGGTATCACCGCCGCTCCGTCCGAGCCGAAAATACGCAAAGAGGTATTTCTCGACCGTCCGTTCGCGTTTGTTATATACGACCCCGACCAAGAGCTGATAGTATTTGTCGGCAAGGTCACAGAGCCGTAAGGGGGGTGAGCGTATGAAAAAAAGAATTATCTCCGTTATCGCGGCTTTGCTCACAATAACAATGACGGCGTGCTCTAACGAAGAACCTTACGAGGCTCCGAGCGACGGCGTAGTCATCGGAAAATCGGAGCATACGGCTTTAAGTCAAATTGAAGTAACAAACGACAATGTTCTGAATTCGATACGCGTTTTCGACACGGTAAGCGCGGACACGGCGAACAGTATGTTCAGCCCCTTGTCGCTGAATATGGCGCTCGGTATGCTCGCCGAGGGCGCGGGCGGAACTTCAAAGGAAGCTCTCGACAAATACCTCGGCACGTCCGATTACGGCAAATTCGCCGAAAGCTATATGAAAACCGTACAAAAGTACAACGTCAACAAGGGCGACGAGGGCGAATACAAAAACGCGCTCGAGATAGCGAATTCGTTCTGGGCTGACAAGGACCTCCCGTTCAGGAGCAGCTACAAGCACAGCTTGGCGCAGAAATTCGGCGCGGAGGTGAGCAATGTCGACTTCGGCAATAAAAACAAAACGCTCAAGGAAATAAACGGCTGGGTCAACAAAAAAACTCACGAAATGATCCCGTCGATTTTGAGCGATTATTCGGGCGACATCGCGGCGGTGCTTATCAACAGCGTTTATTTTGAGTCGGGCTGGAGCAATTGGTGGGGCTATAACGCGAGAAATACGGACGAGTTCACCTTGCTCGACGGCTCGACAAAGGAGCTTGCGTTTATGCACAACAACGGCGAGCAATATTTCGAGAACGACAAGGCGATCGCGTTCGCGTTCGGTTACAAAAACGGTCTGGAGTTTATCGGCATACTCCCCAAGCAGACGGGAGATTTCACGATAGAGAGCCTTGACATACCCTCGCTGCTCGCAAGCGAAACGAATGAATACGCCGTTTCCGCGCAAATGCCGAGGCTGACATTCGATACCACTCTGCCGCTTCTGGAGGCGCTTTCCGCGGCGGGATTGTCGGAGCTTTTCGGCTTTGGCACGGCAGACCTTTCGGGTATCTCGAACGAGGAGCTTTTCATTTCAGAGGTTCTGCAAAAGACCCGTCTGGAGCTTGACGAAAACGGCACAAGAGCCGCCGCGGTCACGGAAATGATGATGTCAGGCGGCGCGATTATGCCCGACCCGCGCGAGATAAAAGAGGTTTGGCTCAACCGTCCGTTCGCGTTTATGATCTACGACAGCGCGGAGGATCAGATCGTCTTTCTCGGCAAGGTAACGGAGCCGTAGGAGGTATTCGGGTGAAAAAAAGAATTATCTCCATACTCGCGGCTATACTCGCGCTGTCAATGACGGGCTGTTCCGCCGGCAATAACGCAAGCGATGACGGCATAGTTATCGGAAAATCCAAGCATACGGCGCTGTCTCCGATTGAGGTTACGGACGACAACGTTCTCAACTCGATTCGGGTATTCGATTTGATAAGCACGGATATGGCGAACAGTATGTTCAGTCCGTTGTCCTTGAATATGGCGCTCGGTATGCTCGCCGAGGGCGCGGAGGGAAGCTCAAAAGAAGCCCTCGCCAAATACCTCGGCACGGACGATTACAGCGCGTTTGCCGAAAGCTATATGAAGCTTGTTGAGAGCAAATATAATAACAAGTCCAAAGAGGACAAAGGCTATAACAACGCCTTTAAGATCGCAAATTCGTTCTGGGCTGACCAAGGTTATCCGTTCAAGGAGGACTATAAAAACGCGCTGGTTGAAAAATTCGGCGCGGAGATAAACAACGTCAATTTCGCCGATAAAAGCAAAACGCTCGACGAAATAAACAGCTGGGTCAAGGAAAAGACGAATAAGATGATACCGTCAATTCTTGCCGATTATCGTGACGACGTTGTCTCGGTGCTTATCAACACGGTTTATTTTGAGTCGGGCTGGGTTCGCGAGTGGTCGCTTGACAAAAACGACAAGCAGACGTTCACGCATTTCAGCGGCTCGACAAAGGAAATTCCGCTTATGGTGAAAAACGGCAGCAGCTACTACGTCAGCTATTTCGAGAACGATATGGCGACAGCGTTCAGCTGCGGCTACAAAAACGGCACGGAATTTATCGGTATACTGCCCAAGCAAACGGGCGATTTCACGATAGAGAGCCTCGACATTCCGTCGCTGCTCGCAAGCGAAACCAAGGACTACGACGTTATAGCGCGTATGCCCGAGCTGAGATTCGATTCGAGCTTTCCGCTGAACAACGCGCTTTCCGCGGCGGGACTGTCCGAGCTGTTCAACATTGAAACGGCAGATCTTTCGGGAATATCGGACGAGCGGCTTTGCGTTACCGAGGTACTTCAAAAGACCCGTCTCGAGCTCGACAAGGACGGCACAAAAGCCGCCGCGGTGACAGCGATAGCTCCCGGCAATATGATGCCAATGCCGAAAGAGAAAAAGGAGGTCACGCTTGACCGTCCTTTCGCATTTATGATATATGACAGCGAGGAAGAGCAGATAGTCTTTCTCGGCAAAGTAACAGAACCGTAAAGGGGGTAAAAAAATGAAACAAAAATTTATTTCCATAATCGCAGTAATTCTCGCGCTTACAAGTCTCTCGGGCTGTACCGAAAACGCGCCCTTGACAAGCGGACAGGACAGCACCGTTAATTCCACAAGCGGAGAGGGTTCGGATAATTCATCGACAAACTCATCGTCAAGCAGTACGAAAGACCCCGTGCAGAGCAGCTCGGAGCATACCGAAAGCAGCTCTCCCGAGGAAAGCAGTATCCCCGCTCCAATAGAGGTAAGCAGCTCGGCAAGCGTTGACATTCCGCCCGTCGAGCTCACCGCCGATAATATGCTGACCTCGATAAAGCTGTTTGACGTGATAAGTCGGGACAAGGATAACAGTATGTTCAGCCCGTTGTCGCTGAATATGGCGCTCGGACTGCTTGCGGAGGGCGCGGGCGGCGGCTCAAAGACCGCGCTCGATACATACCTCGGCACGGATAAATATTCCGATTTTGTCGACGGTTATATGCAGATAGTCGAGAGCCAATATAATTACGAGTCGGATTATGACACCGACTGGAAAAACGTTTTCGAGATAGCGAACTCGTTCTGGGCGAACAAGAGTATACCTTTTAATGAGGACTACAAAAACAGGCTGTCCGAGAAGTTCAAGGCGGAGGTCCGGAATATCGACTTCGGCGACAAGACAAACGCGCTTGGCGAGATCAACGGCTGGGTCAGCGACAAGACCCACAAAATGATACCGACGATAATCAACGATTACTCGGACGACATCGCGGCGGTGCTCATCAACACGATTTATTTTGAGAGCGCGTGGAGAACGTCGTGGACGATAAACGAGGACGACAAACAGCCGTTCACCCTGCCCGACGGTTCGACAAAGGACATACCGCTTATGCGCAACAGCGTAAGGAGCTATTTCGAGAACGACAAGGCAACGGCGTTCAGCTGCGGTTATCTTAACGGTCTTGAATTTATCGGAATATTGCCGAAAGAAACGGGCGATTTCACGATAGAGAGCCTTGACATTCCGTCGCTGCTTGAAAGCGAGAGCTACGAATTTGACGTTTACGCGGGTATGCCGAGACTGAATTTCGAGACGGAAATTCCGCTTACCGAAACGTTAAACGCGTTCGGCTTGTCGGAGATATTCGACGAAAACGCGGCGGATTTTTATGGGATCTCCCAAGTGGCGTTACACGTTTCGGATATACTGCAAAAGACCAAGCTGGAGCTTGACGAAAACGGAACCAAGGCTGCCGCCGTGACTGCGATCTTAATTGAGGATACCTCGGCAATGCCCGTTGAGCGCGAGAAAAAATCTGTCACGCTCGACCGTCCGTTCGCGTTTATGATCTACGACAGCGCGGAAGATCAGATAATCTTTTTGGGTAAAGTCACAGACCCGCAATAAAATATAAAGTGAGGGAAAATTCTTGAGGATAATTTGTCTTATCGAAAACACGGCGGTTAATGAAAAGCTGTTTTTTGAGGAGGGTATGTCGCTGTTTGTCGAATACAACGGCAGAAACTACCTTATCGACACGGGGCTTACGGGAAAGGCGGTCGAAAACGCAAAGCGTATGCGCCTGCCGATAAACGACATCGACGCTGTTGTGCTCACGCACAGCCACCTGGCGCACACGGGCGGTATAGACCAGATAATGAAGATCAACCCGGGCGCGGACATCTATCTCCGCGCGGGCGCTAAGGAAGAGGTGTTCAGAAAAAACGGCTTGTTTAAGTCCGCGGTAGGGCAGGGCAGAGGGTTCTTTAAGAAGTACGCTCACAATCTGGTTTTGTTCAACAGCTTTTCGGAGGTTTGCGAGGGCTTTTATCTGGCGAGCTGCGAGGACTTCGACGAGAAAAGCATAAACCCCGACCGCAGCTATTTCGTAATGTCGGAGGAGGAGAAAAAGCCGCAGCCGTTCAACTTCTCGGACGAGAGCTTTGCTGTCATCTTCCCGAAAAAGCGCAAGGCGGACGGGTTGGTGCTGGTCGGAGGCTGTTTCCATTGCGGCGCGGCGAATATGCTCGAGACCGTTCAGCGGCGCTGGCACGATATTCCGATACTCGCGATAATCGGCGGCTTCCACTTTATGGGAAGCAACCCCAAGGCGCTTAATTGCTCCGCGGATTACGTCACGGCGCAGTCGCGCGCGATAAAGCTGTCGGGCGCGGAAAAGGTATACGCGTGCCACTGCACGGGCTTCCGCGGCTTCGACCTTATGGACGAAATGCTCGGCGACAGGATACTTTATCTTGGCGGCGGCGAGGCGCTGGAGTTCTGATAACCAAGAGCTCCCCCACAGCAGTGGAGCTTTTGCTGTTCCTATTGACAAACAATACCCGTTATGGTATAATAAATAATAACCGTTTTCCAACAAGGCATATTGATATGATATTGGAGGTCGAGAAATAAAACAATGATACTAACAATAGACGTAGGCAACACCAACACCCAGTTCGGCGGCTTTGACGACAGCGAACAGCTTGTTTTCGAGTCGCGCATTTCCACCGACCGGTCGCGAATGGCGGATCAGTACGCGATATTGCTCGCCGATATACTCCGCCTTTACAGTATCAATTTCGGCGAGATAAACGGCGCGATAATCTCATCGGTAGTGCCGCCCGTAACGGGACAGCTCCGCGCCGCAGTCGAGAAGATTTGCGGCTGCAAGATAATGACGGTAGGACCCGGAATAAAAACGGGCTTGAACATCAAGATCGACGAGCCCGCCTCTCTCGGCGCGGATATGGCGGCGGTAGCGGTCGGCGCAAAGGAGCGTTACCCTCTCCCCGCGATCGTCATCGACCTCGGCACGGCGACGAAAATTCTCGCGGTCGATAAAACGGGCGCGTTCATCGGCGGCATAATCGCTCCCGGCGTGAAAATATCCTCGGAGGCTCTTGCCGCAAAGACTGCCACTCTGCCGCTTGTCGGAGTAACGGGCGAGCCGATAAAAAAGGTCATCGGTACAAACACTATCGACTGTATGCGCTCCGGACTGCTCAACGGCACGGCGTTTATGCTCGACGGAATGATCGAGAGCTTTGAGCGCGAGATAGGCGAAAAATGCACCGTCGTCGCGACGGGCGGCTATTCGTCCGTAATAAAGCCTCTATGCAAGACCGACTTCACATTAGATGAAAATCTGATTTTAGAAGGCTTGCTGGAGATATACAAGAAGAACAGGTAACAGTAAAAACAGCGATGCATCGGCAAAACTGCCGAGTGTCAGCAAGGAGGAACTATGGAGATCAATTTCAATTCGGGTGAACCGAGAAAGACCAAGTGGAACACACAGAAAACACAGACCATTGTCGGAATGGGAATGCTTACCGCGCTTGTAGCGGTGCTTCAGCTGTTCGCGATCGGTATCAAGTTAGGACCGTTCAGCATTACGCTGACGCTTGTGCCGATCATCATCGGCGCGGCGCTGTACGGCTGGAAAGCGGGAACGTGGCTGGGATTTGTATTCGGAGTTATCGTTATGTTTACGCCCGACGTTGCCGCGTTTATGGCGATAAGCGTTCCGGCAACGCTCGTCACCGTGCTGCTTAAGGGCACGCTCGCGGGCTTGTGCGCGGGAGTTGTTTACACCTTGATCGAAAAGAAAAACCGCACCGCCGCGGTCATCATTTCGGGAATAACCGCGCCGATAGTCAACACGGGAATTTTCCTGCTCGGCTGCTTTATGTTCTTTATGGAGATCGTCAACGGACTGGCGGCGGCAAACGATATGGCGGAAAACGTGCTGATGTATGTGGTAGTCGGTATGGTCGGCTGGAATTTCCTTGTCGAGCTTGCGATAAATCTTTTGCTCAGCTCGGCGGTCGTATTTATTATCGGTATCGTCAAAAAAAGAATGAAGATCGCCTGATCCGATTTTCATAACGAAAATCCCCCTTTTAAAGGGGGATTTTTTTACAGCTTTTGCGAAAGTATCCAGTCCATAAGGCTGAGCGCGAGACGCGCTTGCTGAGAGGACATTTGGCGGAGACGGCTTGTCATGGATTTTTGGTAATCGTTGTCGTCGTCCGATGTGGTGTCAACCAAGAGAACATCAGGAGTTGTTTGTAAAACACTGCACAGCCTCATAAGTACATCTATACTGATAACAGTCATTCCGCGTTCAATATTTGATAAGTATTTAAAACTTAAATTGGCTTTTTCCTCAACTTGCCACTGTTTTAAACCTAATTCACGGCGGCGGGCTGCTATGCGGTTTCCTACTTCTTTATAATCTACATAACTCATAAAATTCACCTCTTAGTCATATTATAAGGTGGATTACATAATGGAAAATTAGTTTTTTTTACGAAAATCCACTTGACAGTACGAAAATATTATGATATAATTTATTCATACCCTAATCGCCAAAAAGCGAGAAATTTTGGAGGTTTATATGAATACAAAACTTTGTCCGAACTGCCATAAGCATATTGCCGTTATTAACAATGAATGCCCGATTTGCCATACCGATCTTACAAATGTTCCCGAAGAAGAAATTCCGTCCTTTGAGCAACCTATAACAGAAAATTCCGTACAGGGTGTAAATACAGCGGCTACTATGGTTATGCCAACAAAGAAGAAAAGAAAAAAGATAGTTATTATATCCGCGGTTGTTCTTGTAGTAGCTGTGCTTATTACAGTTTTTGTAATAAACAATCATTTATCTTATAATGAAGAAATGGCATTAATCTATGCAAGATCGATAAAAAACAGTTTAAGATCTCCGAACTCTTTAAAGTTTTACAGTGATATTGTTTATTTAGAAGACAAAGAATACCACGATTACTATTTTTTTGATTATACTGCACAAAATGGTTATGGTGCGGAGGTAAGAGGACAACGTATTTATATTGACGGCGACGCATACGATCTTAATGAAGATTATGACTTAGAAGAGCAAATTAAAGTTTTGAATGCAAAACAACTTATACTTATTTTTCAAATGTTCGGCGGTGATAGTACTGAATTTAATGATTATAAGATAATTTCCGCTAAAAAAATTTCAAGAAAAATATAGTTGTACATATTAAAATTTTATTAAGGTGGTGAAAAAATGTCCGACATAGGTACAGCAGAAGCAGCCAAGCTTTGGGGATATTCACAAGACACTATCAGAAAATGGTGCAAGGCGGGTCTTATACCTAATGTAACACAGGATAAGCCCGGGTCAGCGTGGCACATTCCCGCAAACGCAGAATGTCCGAAAAAGATAAAAAAAACAACTCAAAAAAATACATAAATTTACCCCCGTTTTCCCAAACGGGGGCTTTCCATTTCACAACCTACAATAAACCCCTCCAAAAATCCCCTCAAAAATTTGTACACATTTTTATTAAATCCGCTTGACAAATTATTAAAATTATGCTACAATTATTAACAGAGAGAACAAATTTCCCGGAGGTGAGCAAGTGAACAAAAGCATATACAGCCTTGTGCTGTCGGACGACGTTGTAGACGCGGTGGACGCTCTCGCGCGGACGGAGGGAATGTCGCGTTCGGCGATGATAAACCGCATACTCGCCGAGCGCGTGGCGTATACGACCCCCGAAATGCGGCTGCGCGACATACTGCAAAGCCTGGCGCGGTCAATGAACGGCGAGTTTATGCTCACCGAGCAGCCCACGGGCAGCACGCTCTCGGCGCGGACGTCGCTGAAATACCGCTACAAGCCGACCGTGAAATATTCGGTCGAGATATACTCCGAGAACGGCAAGCGCGCAGGACAGCTCCGCATATCGTTCCGCACGCAGAACGCGCAGCTTATCGCCGACCTTATGGGATTTTTCCGCCGTTGGGCGGCGCTGGAGCAGAAGTATATCGCGGATAAATTATCCAATGATATAGTATACACGATAGCGGACGGACGTTTCGAACGAACCCTGAATATGCCGAGCAATCAGATCACCGACGACGAACTCGGAACAGCGGTCGCCGAATATATGGCAATGTTTGACGGTGCAATGAAAGCATATTTCGCCGAGCTGCCGGATGAGAATTCCGCCCAAACCGCCGTCAATCGGCTCTACAAACAAGCGATCTCACAACAAAATGTAATAATATAGCTTTTGGTATTTTTGTTATTATAAATCAGTGGAGGTGTGTTCTTTGTTAAGTATGCAGCAGGCAAAGGAATTCTTTTGCAGTTATAACGGCTTCAAATTCCATATGGCTAGGGAAGAGCCGGGAATGATGATGGAATACAATAAATCGAACATCTCCCGCGAGACGGAAGAGGAGTGGAGGCAAGAAATACTCGACAAATTGGAAAATATGTATTATACACGATATGATACTGGAGAGTATGACTGTTGGTGTATGTTTTCAAATTTTTTGAAGGTGCTTAGCGATACGAAGACCGAATGTGACAAAAACGGAGAAAGGCTGTTGAAAATAATAGACCACGCGGCTGAAAACCTCGACCAAAAGCAAAAAATACTTATTATGGAGGAAATGCCGCTTGTTATCTGCTATATAAGCAAATATACTAATCTAAAAGAAAATTTGATGCCGCTGACAAACCGACTTATGGACTTCCGCGTTTCGCTCATCTCATCCGAACATGGGTGGACACGTCCGCAAGAGAGATATGACATGGCATACAAAGACATTCGCAAGGCATTTTCTCAATACTTGAGATTGGAATAGCTTTTTCATGCAGAAAAAATGCTGTAATTGAATACAAATTTTTTGGAGGAGGCAACTTTATGAACGCTAACAAATTAACTCAGAAATCACTGGAAGCCGTACAGTCCGCGCAGGACTTGTCGGTTTCGTATCAGAACAACTGCGTTGAGCAGATGCATTTACTATATGCGCTGCTCGCGGACGAGGGCGGACTGGTGCCGCAGATATTCACGAAAATGGGTATCGACGCTAACGGGATAAAAACGGCGGCGCTGAGATTTGTCGAGGGAATGCCGCGCGTTACGGGCGGCAGGGGCGAAATTTACGTCTCGCACGAATTGAACGAAGCCCTCATCGAATCGGAAAAACAGGCGGAGCGCATAAAGGACGAATACGTTTCCGTTGAGCATTTGCTGCTGGCGCTTATCGAAGTTCCCGACAGCGACGTCAAGGGCATTCTCAAGAGCTTTAACGTCGACAAGAACGCGCTGCTGAAAGCCTTGCAGGAGATACGCGGAAATCAGCGCGTGACCTCGCAGAACCCCGAGGAGACCTACGACGTTCTCAAAAAATACGGTCAGGACTTGGTGGAGCTGGCAAGGCAGAACAAGCTCGACCCCGTTATCGGCCGTGACTCGGAGATACGCAACGTTATCCGCATACTCTCGCGAAAGACGAAAAACAATCCGTGCCTTATCGGCGAACCCGGCGTCGGCAAGACCGCTATCGCCGAGGGCTTGGCGCTGCGAATAGTCCGCGGCGACGTTCCCGCGAACCTTAAAGACCGCAAGCTGTTCAGTCTGGATATGGGTGCGCTTATCGCGGGCGCGAAGTATCAGGGTGAGTTTGAGGAGCGCCTTAAAGCCGTGCTGAACGAGGTCAAGAAATCGGACGGGCGTATAATCCTGTTTATTGACGAATTGCACTTGATAGTCGGCGCTGGCAAGAGCTCGGGCGCAATGGACGCGGGCAACCTGTTAAAGCCCATGCTGGCGCGCGGCGAGCTTCACTGTATCGGCGCGACTACTCTTGACGAGTACTCTAAATATATCGAAAAAGACCCCGCTCTCGAACGCCGTTTCCAGACCGTGCTCGTCGACGAGCCTACGGTTGAGGACACCATTTCGATATTGCGCGGACTTAAAGAGCGGTATGAGGTTTTCCACGGCGTTAAGATACACGATAACGCGATAATCGCGGCGGCTACGCTCTCGAACCGCTACATCACCGACCGTTTCCTCCCGGACAAGGCGATAGACCTTGTGGACGAGGCGTGCGCGATGATACGCACCGAAATGGACAGTATGCCGCAGGAGCTTGACGAAATTTCGCGCGGTATTATGCAGCTTGAAATTGAAGAGGCGGCTCTGAAAAAGGAGACCGATAAGCTCTCGCAGGAGCATTTGGCGGATATTCAAAAGGAGCTTGCCGATAAGCGTGATAGCTTCAACGCTATGAAAGCAAAATGGGAAAACGAGAAGAACGCCATTTCCAAAGTCCAAGACCTGCGCAAGGAGATCGAGCAGACCAACGCCGACATTGAAAAGGCAAAGCGCGAGAACGACCTGAATAAGGCGGCAGAGCTGATGTACGGAAAGCTCCCGAAATTGCAGGAGGAGCTTAAACAAGAGGAGGACATTGCCGAGGAAGCAAAGGCGAATTCCTTGCTCCGCGATAAGGTGACGGACGAGGAGATCGCGCGTATCGTCGGGCGCTGGACTGGTATTCCGGTTGAGAAATTAGTCGAGGGCGAGCGCGAGAAGATACTCCACCTTTCCGATACTCTGCATAAGCGCGTTATGGGTCAGGACGAGGCGGTCAGCCGCGTTACCGAGAGCATTATGCGCTCCCGCGCGGGAATAAACGACCCGAGAAAGCCGCTCGGCTCGTTCCTGTTTCTAGGACCGACGGGCGTGGGCAAAACGGAGCTCGCAAAGGCACTCGCCGAGTCGCTGTTTGACGACGAGCACAACATTATCCGTCTCGATATGAGCGAGTATATGGAGAAGCACACCGTCAGCCGCTTGATCGGAGCGCCTCCCGGATATGTAGGCTACGAGGAGGGCGGTCAGCTCACCGACGCGGTTCGCCGCAAACCGTATTCCGTCGTACTGTTCGACGAGGTGGAAAAGGCGCACCCCGACGTGTTCAACGTGCTGCTGCAAATTCTCGATGACGGCAGAGTTACCGACTCGCAGGGACGCACTATCGACTTTAAGAATACGATAATCATACTCACCTCCAACCTCGGCTCGCAGTTTATTCTTGACGGCATAGGCGAGGACGGGCAGATAACGGAAGAAGCGCGGAGTAACGTCGACAAACTGCTCAAACAGTCGTTCCGCCCCGAGTTCCTCAACCGTCTGGACGAGATCGTATTCTACAAGCCGCTTACCAAAACGGAGATATTCGGCATTATCAATTTGCAGTCGGCAGACCTCGCAAAGCGCTTAAAGGACAAGCAGCTTTCACTTGAAATTTCCGACGAGGCAAAACAGCTTATCGTTGACGAGAGCTACGACCCGAGCTTCGGCGCGAGACCTCTCAAGAGGTATATGCAGCGAAATCTCGAAACGCTTATAGCAAGGGAGATACTTGCCGACAAGCTGAAACAGGGCGACACTATTCATATTGTCGTTAAAGACGGCGCACTAGCCGTAGAGTAAAGTTCGCAACTTAAATCAAGATTTTCTCCTTGAAGCTGTGGTATATTTTTTACAGGGAGAGTGGACGGCGTGTTTGAATGGAACGAAGCAATTCAAAAGATGATAGACTGGATAGAGGACAATCTGTGCGAAAATCCGTCGCTGCTGCAAATGTCGGAGCAGATAGGGTATTCGCCGTATTACTGCTCGGTTCGGTTTCACGAGATCACGGGTATGACGATAAAAAGCTATATAGCGGGCAGACGGCTTGCGCGCGCGGCTTTTGCTATCCGCGATACGGATGAGCGTATCATCGATATTGCGGTAAGGTGCGGGTATTCTTCGCAGGAGGCTCTGACGAGGGCTTTCTCGGCGGCGTTCGGGTGCACCCCTGCGTCCTATCGGAGAGAGCCCGTTCCGATACCTATTCCGATCAGACAAGTCGTTCTCGCTCCCGAACATTACCCGAAAGGAGAAAGAGCTATGAGCAATAATTTATCAGAGGTTCGCGTTAAAGTCGAGTATATCCCCGCTCACAAATACCTTGGAATATGGGACGACAAAGCGAGGAATTACGGAGAATTCTGGCAAAATCACGACTGCGATAAGGTCTGCGGGATAGTCGACAGTCTCAGCAACGTATGCGACGTGATCGTTACGGGACATACAGCGGGCTGGCGGAACGCGAACGGAGAACGCAGGTATTTTTACGGCACGGGCGTACCTCACGATTACAGCGGAAAAATTCCCGAGGGCTTTGAACTTCGGGAAATCCCCGCGAGCTATTACCTTGTTTTCTACCACCCGCCGTTTGATTATTTGCAAGACAACGGCGACGTTATGAGCAGAGTAGAGGAGCTCGCCTGGAATTACGACATAAGCAAATTCGGCAAATACGAATGGAACGAGGACGAATGCCAATGTTATCAGCGGCATTATCCCGAGGGTCTTGGGTATCAGATATTAAGACCGATAAAAAAGATAGGCTGATCCGAACCGCACCTCCGATCGGCTTAATCTAAATAAAAATTCCCCCGAAAGAGAACTTTCGGGGGATAGCTGTATGTGTTTTGTTAATCGCTTTCGGTACAACGGAAGTTCGACATAAGCGACTTGAGATTTTCCGCTTGAATGGAGAGTGTGCGGCTGGTCTCGGCGCTCTTGGCGGAGGTTGCGTTATTGGACTGAATTACGCGGTTGATCTGCTTGATGTTTTCGGAGATCTCGCGCATATTCTCTTCCTCGCGCTGAACCGCCTCGTCAACGGTTTTCATATCCTCAACGGCACGGAGCACGACTTCGGTGGACTCGTTGAGCTGTTCGGAAACCATATTGACGACCTCCGAGCCGCGGTTTACCGACTCGAGAGAGCTGTCGATAAGCTGTTTTGTCGCCTTTGCCGCCTTGTCGGATTTGTTTGCGAGGTTGCGTACCTCGTCCGCGACTACCGCAAAGCCCTTGCCCGCGGAGCCTGCCGCCGCCGCTTCTATCTCGGCGTTGAGCGCGAGAATGTTGGTCTGATACGCAATATCCTCGATAGTCGCGATTATCTTTTCGATCTGCAAAGCCGAGTTGGTTATCTCTGCCATAGCGTCTGCCGCGTTCTGCATTTTTTCGTTGCAGTACTTGACCTGATCGCCCGCTTTTACGGCGTGCTCCGCGGCGTTCTTGGTGGTTCTGGAATTATTTGCCGAGGACTCGGACAGCGTTGTGAGCATATCCATAAGCGACTGAATTACCTCGGTCTGCTCCGCCGCGCCTCTCGCGAGGGTCTGCGCGTCCGCGGAGACCTGGTTTGCCTCCTCCGCGACAAGGTTGGAGGATTTGTTTATCTCGCTGAACGTGTGGTTCAGGGATTTCTGTATCTTCTTCAAGGATTTCTCGATAGAGCTGAAATCGCCGTCGTATTCGATCTGCGGCATTGCGAGCATATTTCCGCGCGACATTTCGTGAAGAACCTCGCCGAGGTCGCGGATATAGGACTTCAGCGATACCAAGGTTCCGCCGAACTCGTACGCGAGCACGCCGATCTCGTCGGTGCGGTTTATGCTGTCGATAGGCGTGTACAGATCGCCGCGCGCCATAAGGGTCATACGCTTGGACATCTGCATTATGGGCTTGGACATCTTAGTCGCGTACACGGAGATAGCAACGATACCGCCCGCGAGGAATACCAGCGAGCAAACGATAAGCGCGATGATTATCATAACCATTGCCGACAGCATTTCGCTTTCGGGCGCGGCAACGCCGTATGCCCAGCCGTCCGAGCCGTCTACTGTTCCGTACGCGCAGATACTTTTTACGCCGTTGTAGTTGAACTTGGATACGCCCGTTTCGCCGCTCATCATCTTCTTAAACAGCTCGGCGGTGGAGGCGTGAGACTTGTCGTTCCCCGATTTTTCGATATAGTTGGTCTGCGCGGAGACTACCGAGGGATCGGCGTTTGCGATCATTTTGCCGTCGTTGTCGATGAGGAAGATATTACCCGTTGTGCCGATTTTTTTGTCGGAGATAAGGTCGCTGAAATACGAGCCGTCCACCGTGAGCAGAAACGCGCCCGATTTGCACGGTACGGCGACGATAAAACGCAGCTCTCCGCCGAGGTCTATCGTCGAGGAGATCTTCGCGTCCTCGGTTTCGCCGGCGAGCACTTTCTTAACGCAGTCGAGCTCGGGTATGCGGGCGTCGGACAAAATGTCGTAGCTTGAGCGGGTCTCGCCCGTTTTCAAGACCACTCCGCACTCGCGGAAAAAGCTGTCCTCCAGCATTTTATCCGCGTACTTCAAGGCGTTATGCGTGCCGAGCGCGACGGTCCTGTCGAACTCCGCGGCGGGCTTGAGCGCTTCGTCGAACGCCTGTTCGAGCGCAACGGAGAATGTATGCTCGGAGAACTGCTGGATAGTCACGAGGTCGGCGTTTACGGTTTTTTCGATACCGACGTAGCCCGCGATTATCCCCGCCGTTACGGTTCCCACTATCAGCAGGGTGAACACAAGGCTCACCATAATGATCATTTGCGTTCGTATTGAGGTTTTTTGGTTTTTGTGTTTATTTGTTGTCATATTAAAACTCCTTTACCAGAGATTTGTTACTAATAAAAATTATAACATTTTTCGCAAAAAATTTCAATCGCTATACAGATATTTTGTTAAAATTGCACAAGGAATTTATTTTAATATGACAAAAATTACTATAATTGGGTAGCACTTTGGGATCGCAAATTTCTGATTTAATACAGAAAAAGAAAAGTGAAAATTGTGTGAAAACTCTCAAATCCCGATTGTTGAAATCGCCGATATGTGATATAATATAAAAAAATACGCAAAGGAGAAATTATGAAAAAACTTTTATCCGCGTTTTTGGCGGTCGTGATCGCCGTTGGCTGTACGGGCTGCAATAACGGTAACGACCTTAAAGGCAACACAGTTTCGGCAAAGTCGGCGCAGGAGTTTGTAGACGAAATGGGTATGGGGTGGAACCTCGGCAATACCCTCGACCCGGTATACGGCAACGGCGACGACCTGAAATACGAGACCTCGTGGGGAAACCCGCTTACACAGCGCGAGCTTATCACATACATAAAGTCGCAGGGCTTTGACACGATACGCGTTCCCGTTTCGTGGGGCGAGCATACCGACGCCGCTCCCGATTACATTATCCGCGAGCCGTGGTTCGCGAGGGTGCAGGAGATAGTCGACTGGTGCGTTGAGGAGGATATGTTCGTCATCATAAATCTTCACCACGACGGCGACTGGATACGCCAAGCCTCCGTCGACTACGACGGCACAATGGAGAAATACAAGGCGATCTGGACGCAGATAGCCGACCGTTTCGGCGATTACTCGAACAAGCTGATTTTCGAGTCTATGAACGAGATAGGCTTTGACGACCTCGGCACGGACAAGGGCTGCGAGCTTATCAACAAAATGAACGCCGAGTTCACCGAGCTTATCCGTAATTCGGGCAAGAACAACAAAAATCGTTATCTTCTGCTTGCGGGTTACTGGACGGACATAGACAGCTCCTGCGGACGTATCGTAATGCCCGACGATAACAAGACCATACTTTCGGTACACTATTACTCGCCGTCCGATTTCGCTATCGCGGAGCTCGGCACGGATTGGGGCTATCGTGAAACCTGGGGCACCGACGAGGATATGCAGTACCTTGACGGTCAGATGAAGAAGCTCAAGGAGAACTTTATCGACAAGGGCGTGCCCGTGATTATGGGCGAGTACGGCTGTCTTAAAAAGGACAAGGAGCTTGCAAGCCGCGTTAAATACATTTCGAGCGTTACCGAGTACTGTCTTAAATATCATATCTGCCCCGTGTTCTGGGATAACGGCGAGGAGATAGACCGCACGGCGCTGTCATGGCGCACGGAGGGTCTTGAGGAGGCGGTTCAGGCGGCTAAGCAGAACGGGCTTGCGGCTAGATAAAACTAAGAACGGGATAACAAATGTTATCCCGTTTTGGTTTTATTGGATTATTTCGGTTATGTAGTTCAGGTGTATGTGTACCTTATATGTCTCGCCGACGGTCAGCTCGTCCATAAGTTCGTCTGCACAGAATTTGGTGTGCAGCATCTTTTTGCCTTTGATTCGATAGTCCACGCTTGTCATACGCATTTCGACATAGGAGCTGTTTGGATTTGATTCGGGATTGAAAAGGTCTCGGACAGTCTCGCGCTTTTTTACGATAACTATCTCGCGCACAACACCCTTATAGAAATGCATTACGACGGGCACGGCTAACGCTAGTATAACAACGCCGAGGAATACCCACCCTATCCAATTTCCCTCAAAAGTGATAGTCCCGAAATTCGGGTCGTTTATGGGATAGCAGGTCATAGTTGCTCCTTTCGGTTATCTCATCATCTCGAACTTTTTCTTATAGAACCACGTCCCGAAGCCCAGCCCCGAAACGCCGCCGCAGATGTGACCGAAATGCGAGACGTTATCCTCAACGGCAATGCCCGAATAAATCTCCTGTCCGAGGTAGATAGCCGCGATTATAATAAGCGTGAGCGGTATCTCGCCCTTTTTCATATTTGTGAACGCGCTGAGGATTATCAGCATAAACACGATACCCGACGCGCCGAGAATTGCCGTGTTGAAGAACAGCATATTGAGTATTCCGCCTGCGAGCGCGGTCACGCCCATCATAATGCACAAATTCCAGCTGCCGTAACGTTCCTCGACGATAGGTCCGACGAGCAGGAGCATGGTCATATTTCCCGCGAAGTGGGAGAAGCTCGCGTGACCGAAAACGTAGCTGAACGCGCGCAGATAGGTCAGCGGGTCGAACAGGTTGGGGTGACCGAAGCAGACGAACAGCAGTCGGTTGGTAAAGCCTTTCGTTATCCAATCCAGTATCAGCGTCACAAGGCAGACCGCCGCGAACGTCAGAATTACGGGGGAATTGTAGCTTAGTTTTAGTTTTTTGTTGCTCATAGTTTGTCCTTTCTTAAAGCAGTCTTTTCATAAAAATACAGTGGAACGTCTGATATGCGCCGCACTCCCCCGATTTTGTGAAGCCGTAGCTCTCGTACCAACGCTTGACGCGTTCGTTCGCGTCCACAACTCCGATAGTTATTTCCGAGAAGCCGAGTTCCCTCGCTCTGTCGAACGAATGATACATAAGACTTTCGCCGATCTTGTTGTGTCGGTACTCGGGATCGGTGCAGAGATTTGACAGCTCGATCTCGCCGTCCGCAATGTGCAGCGAGTAATACCCCGCGATCTTTCCGTCGACAACACAGGCGTACATCGGGCGCTGTTCGACGTGCATATGGTAATCCAGGCGCTCCTCCGTTGTGGCAAACGCCGTGAACTTCGGGTCTTTCTCGGCGGTGAAGCCGAACTCCTGCGCCACCGTGAAAAAGCTCCGTCTGATTAGCTGTACACATTCGGGAATATCCTTTTCGGTGACTTTTCTTATCTCCTGCATTTATGTTCCCTTTCTTATTTATTGTCTATCCAATATCGCCTTATCGTTTCGTTTTTATCATCGGGGTCGTCAACGATATTTTCAAGAATGCCGCCGCAGTTTTCTATCACCTTGGCAGAGCCGACATTTGAGGAGTGGCAGCCGAGCAGCACTCTTTGAATTTTCTTGTCCTTCGCCTCTGCCAACACCATTTTCAATATTTGGGTCGCGTATCCCTTTCGCCGCTCGCTCGGTCTTACTCCGTAACCTATATGACCCCATGTGTTATAACCATCGACGGTCAGGTAGTGGCGCAGGGACGCTGCCCCGATCAGTCTGCCGTTTTCGTCCGTTACAAAATATGAGGTCGTTGACGAGTATTTCTTGTCAAGGTTGGCATTCTCGCAGTTGTCCAACATTTGAATAAATTCCGCGAAATCCTCCAAATTCTCAAACGGCTTATCCAGAAACCACGGCGCGATCTGAGTGCCGCTTGTCTGCCATTCCGCCATCATTTCGTTATACTCATCAAAAAAATATAAGTCGGGCTTTGCTAAATATATCCTCATAAGCCGTTCCCTCCTTGTGTTATTATTCGTGCGGAATACCCGCGATAACGTCTCCGTTGTCAATTATCGAAAAGCCGCCCTTGTCCGTTTCAAAGCGCAGACCGTTCAGCGCGTTTTCGCCCTCAATGACCTCAACGCGCAGAATTTCCGCACCCTTAAATATCGACAACGGCGAATATTCCCGCCAATCCAAGTCCTCCTGCCAACCCGGAAAATCAATATTTTCGGAGAACCAGCGCGGCTTTTCCGTCGAAAAAATCTCGTTCCACGCGAGCGCGAGATAAATCTCGGAGCGCACGTTTACGGCGAGTGTTCCGTGAGCGAATTCAACGAGCGTGGGCGCGTCATCGAACCATTCGCCGTCTATATTGTCCCACACGCCGAAAATATTCACGATACGCCGTCTTGAGAGCGCGGAAAGCAGCTCCGACCACCTTTCCCCAAACAAGACCTTGTCGCGGAAAAAATCAAAATGAAACTCGGTGAGTATCATATACGCCCTCTCAAAATCCGTGCAAGCCTGCCGACGGGCAAGCCCATTACATTGTAAAAATCGCCGACTATTCCCTTGACGTTCGCCGCGCCCTTTTCCTGAATACCGTAAGCGCCCGCCTTGTCCATTGGGTCGCCCGTTGCTATGTACGCGGCTATTTCTTCGTCGGTGAGGGGGTAAAATTCGACCTTTGTTTCCTCGGCGAAATTCTCAATACCGCCGTCCGCGAATATCACGCACACTCCCGTAAACACGCTGTGTACGCGCCCCGAAAGCGTGCTCAGCATTTCAAACGCTTCCGCTTCGCTGTGCGGCTTGCCGAGAATTTTCCCGTCTATCGCGACTACCGTGTCGGCGGCGATAATGATTTCGTCTTTGTACCGCGCGGCGATCTCCTCCGCCTTTTGACGGGAGAGCGCAAGCACCGCCTGCTCGGGAGTAGCGCCGTCGGGGATATGCTCCTCGCCGACCGCGGGAATAACGCGGAAATCAGGTTCGATATACGCCAACAGCTCACGGCGGCGCGGCGACTGACTGGCGAGTATCACTTTTTCGCCCCGCTTGTCTTATGCTCGGGCTCGAAAGGGTGATCGGGAGCGTATATCTCGTTGTAGTTGTCGATACACTGCTGAATGACCTCGACAGCCTTCTTCTGCCCCTGTACTTCGTCGACCGCGGTCGCTTTGTCCTCGAGCTGTTTGTAGACCGAGAAGAAGTGGCGCATTTCCTGGAAGATATGCGAGGGCAGAGCCTCGATACCTCTGTACGCGTTGAAGGTCGGATCCTCAAACGGGATAGCGATTATTTTTTCGTCGTTGCGCCCGTTGTCGAGCATGGTGATAACGCCTATCGGGTAGCACTGCACGAGCACGAGCGGGTCAATAGGCTCGTTGCAGAGGATAAGAACGTCCAGCGGGTCGCCGTCGTCCGCGAGCGTGCGCGGGATAAAGCCGTAGTTCGCGGGGTAGTGCGTGGAGGTGTACAGAATGCGGTCGAGTATTATCAAGCCCGTCTGCTTGTCAAGCTCGTACTTTTTCTTGCTTCCTTTCTCAATTTCGACTACCGCGAGGAAGTCGTTGGGGGTTATTCTTGCGGGGTTTACATCATGCCATATGTTCATAGTTTTATGTCCTTTCTTATGTAAGTTTATCGGTTGTACATATTATACAACATTTAAACTTCAAAGTCAAGAGAAAACGAAAACGGAGCCTGTGTACAGGCTCCGAGGTGGTTTATTTATTGTCGTTTTTCGCGTTGTCAAAATCGTGCTTGCGAATTTCCGTGCGGCGAATTTTTCCGCTGACGGTCTTGGGAAGCTCGTCCACAAACTCTACTACGCGCGGATATTTGTACGGCGCGGTGTTGCGCTTGACGTGGTTCTGTATCTCCTCTTTAAGCTCCTCGCTTGGCTCGTAGCCCTTAGCTAATACGATAGTCGCCTTTACGACCTCGCCGCGGATAGGGTGGGGAGTTCCCGTTACGGCGCACTCAAGCACCGCGGGGTGCGTTACAAGAACGCTCTCGACCTCGAACGGACCTATGCGGTATCCGCTGGACTTGATAACGTCGTCGTTGCGCCCGACATACCAGTAATAGCCGTCCTCGTCGCGCTTGGCGGTGTCGCCGGTGTGGTAGTAGCCGTTATACCATACTCTGTCGGTAAGCTCCTTGCTTTTGTAGTAGCCGCGGAAAAGTCCGGGGGTGTTGCAGTACTCGCCCTTGATAACTATCTCGCCCACTACTCCCGGCGGTACGGTGTTGCCGTCGCTGTCCACAAGGTCTACCTCGTACAGCGGCATAGGCTTGCCCATTGAGCCGGGCTTGGGAGTAGTTCCGATAAGGTTGCCGATAATGCAGGTGCTCTCGCTCTGTCCGAAGCCCTCCATAAGCTTTAAGCCCGTATGCTCGTACCACTTGTTGAATACCTCCGCGGAGAGCGCTTCTCCCGCGATATTGCAGTATTTAAGGCTCGACAGGTCGAACTTTTCAAGACCCTCGGCAATGAAAAATCTGAACATCGTAGGCGGCGCGCAGAGCGTGGTTATCTTGTATTTCTCGATAATGCGGAGCATATTGTCGGGGATAAACTTGTCGAAATCGTACACGAAAATGCAGGTTCCCATTGCGGTCTGACCGTAAATCTTGCCCCAAGCCGCCTTAGCCCAGCCCGTGTCGGAGATCGTCAGGTGAATTCCTTTCGGGTCGACCTTGTGCCAGTGCTTTGCGTTCTGGATATGCGCGAGCGCCATGGCGTGGTCGTGCACCGCCATTTTCGGATAGCCCGTCGTTCCCGAGGTAAAGTACATCAAGAACAGCTCGTGCGCCTTGGTGTCGACGCGCTCCATTGTGTCGGGATATTTTTCGATCTCCTTATCGAAGTCTATCCAGCCATCGCGGCAGCCGTTCACCATAAAGTTGACGTCTATCTCGTGGTCGGCGAGCTTTTCGCCCTCCTCGATATACTGCCCGACCTTGCCCGAAGAGGTCGAGATGACCGCCTTTACGTTCGCCGCGTTGAAACGGTAGGTGAAGTCTTTCGGGGTGAGCAGGTGAGTCGCGGGTATCGCGATCGCGCCTATCTTGATAAGCGCGTACAAGGCGTACCAGAACTGATAATGCCGCTTGAGGGTGAGCATTACGCAGTCGCCCTTTTTGATACCCATATCGAGGAACATATTCGCCGCTTTGTTCGACAGCTTTGACAGGTCGCCGAATGTGAACAGCTTCTCGTTCCCCTCGAGGTCTACCCACATAAGCGCGCGGCGGTCGGGTTCCATTTCGGCGAATTTGTCGATAATGTCATAGCCGAAATTGAAATTGTCGGGGTACTTTAACTCAAATTTTTTGAGAATTCCGTCCTCGCCGTATTCCTCGTTCACGAAATTCAAGTGATAGCTTTCTACGTCCATATTACCTTTTCTCCTTATTTATATATAATGCACATTATGTGCCGTATATGGTCAATATTACCGCATTACTATGCTAAACATTCCCTTTTACAAGTATAATTATATATCAATAACAATAGTTTGTCAAGCGAAATAACGTGAAGATTTTGTGTAAATTCCGAACGTTTTGTTAAAATTTGTGACAAACGGGTGAAGTTCGCCAAAAACGGCTTATACTGTTACTTTATTTTTCAGACGCCCGTTTTTGCTTTGTCTGTATAGCGTTATTTCTTTGGAAAACTCCTCGCGCTGAGCTTTAAGCTTTACGCTCTTATCGTTTGCGAGGAGATACCGCTCCGTTTTTTCGAGGAGCGCAAGCTTTTCCGTCTTTGGGATATTCATTAGCGCAAAGGCGTTGTACAGCGTGAAATAGTTGGCGGTGCCGCCGCAGATATGGGCGCAGATATTATCGACAAGTGTCTCCCAATCGTTGAACCCCAGTTCCGCAAGCGCTTTGAACGAAACGGGAGCGCCTCCCTCCGCCGCCGAGCGTTTGAAATGCTCTCGCAAAAGCATGTTGTTCTCACTGTCGCCGGGGATAATAAGGTTTATCAAAATGCTGTCAAATTTTCGATATACTCCGCGCAGGTGATCGGTGTTGTAATATCGTTTCAGGCTCTCGTCAGAAATGCGGCACAGAAACCGCACCCACCGAATATCCAATGGCTTATTAAGCGGCAGGAACGCTCCCCATACCTTTTGACGGATACCGTAAAACCAATACGGAATACCCTGATAAAATCGGTTTTTTTGTTTGTCAAAAAATGTGCCGTTCATAGTGTTCAATATTTCGGTGATGTGTTCGGAAGTACCGAAACGCTCATATGCGGCGGCATTGTCCTCGGCGAAGTACACGAAAAATGCCGCGCAGCCGTAAGTCAGCGGATAGTCGTCATAAAGCGACTTGACCGCTCCCGAAAATTCAAAACCCGAACGCACCGCCGTCAATATAAGCAGATCGTTCAGCAAGCGGACGAAGTTGCTCTCACAGCAGTGTGCATATGCTTCCGTAGCAAGGTTTCGGAAAAACGGGATATAATTGTGTCCGAGGAACGTTATTTCCATAGACTTGATCTTGGCATAGTTTTCCCCGATCTTCCTCAGAACGGCGAGCATTTTATCCGACTGCTTGAACGCCGAGAGACTGAGCGCGACAAACGCTTCCCCCGACAACTCGGCGGAGTACTGACAGTCCGCGGATATGATCTTGTCCACAACGCTGTCAAGCAGATCTGCCGCGAAGTCGGAGATGACGTCACAGCGGCTGTAACAGTAATACGGCATCATATTCTTATTGGCGATCCCGAGATTTTCCGAGAAGAACGCGTCCGCCGTTTCGGTTCTGTATTCACACATTTCCAGAAGCAGACGGCGCTTGTCCTCGCCCTTAGACTGCCCTATCCTTTCGGCAAGCTCTTTAACGGGATCGAATGTATAATTCATTTTTACTCCTTTGTATAATTTCGCTGCGGCTGCTGTTACCGTGTCAGTCCAATAAATGCTGTCTTTCCGAATATATTATATATCAATGATAAAATATTGTCAAGAGAAATAATGTGAAGTTTTTATGTAAATTGCACTTGACGGCTATGTTAAAATATGATATAATGTCGATAAAATCAAAAGAGGGGAGTACACGGAATGAAACGTTTATTTGCGTTGCTGCTTGCGGCGGCGGTGCTGTTGTGCGCGGGCTGTTCGGATAAGAATGACAAGTTTTCCGATAAGAGGTCTAAGGCGGTCATTGCGGCGAGCGCGGACTTGAACCAAAAATTCGACGGCGGAACAAGAATAAGCTATCCCGATTACTACGGCGGCAGGTCGTTCAGCGAGGACGGCAAGAAGATGTTTGTTTATGTTACGCCGGCATATAACTCCGAGCTGGATTTCCTGTTGGAGAAGCACGACTGCGTGGAATTTATCGAGGTCGTATACAGCAAGAACGAGCTTAATTCGCTCGCGGATCAATACCGTGCGGAGCTTGAGGAGAGCTTTCCCGAGCTGAATTACGGCGGGGTGGATATAGATGAGAAGGGCAACAGCGTTGTCATTCATCTTAACAGCGATACTCTTGAAGATGACGGCATTATGAGCGGACTGAAAGAGCATTTCGAGGGCAGACCCGTTATATTCGGCGAGCCGATAATAGGGTACGCCCTGTAACGCTTGACAACGCCGAAAAAATGTGCTATAATCTAATCGTGACTTTATTATATGATCGCGGTGCGTGAGAGCGCAATGAGGAAAGTCCGAGCATCACAGAGCAGGGTAGCTGATAACGTCAGCCGAGGGCGACCTTAGGGCAAGTGCAACAGAGATATACCGCAGGCTCAATCCCTAACGGGATTGAACTGTAAGGATGGAAAGGCGAGGTAAGAGCTCACCGGAGTGCGCGAGAGCGTACTGCCATGTAAACCCTATCCGATGCAACACCGATTGGTGCGGGGGATAACGCGTCTGCTCGGCGCGCCCCGTTGAAAGGTGGCTTGATCCCGTCGGCGACGGCGGGGCTAGATAGATGATCATACACGACAGAACTCGGCTTATCGATAAAGTCACGCCAAAAAAAGTAAAGAGCCATCTGCCGTTTGACAGATGGCTTTTTGTACTGTGATTTGTTTAAATTATGATTTTTTACTGAAAAACTTATCAAAATTTTCTTCCGAAGATATTGACAATATGAAGCACAGATAGTATAAATATAATTGGGTCATCTCAAAGGTGGTTTAATATTTTTAAGAAAAGGTGGTTAATTATGAAAATCTGTTTACAAGTTATTTCGTTATTGTTATGTATTGGGATTTATTTATCCTGTGCCTCGGTACCTGCGAGTGCAATTGTGGTAAATTATGTCGTTCCGGTTGCTCCGGTTATACAGGCAAAATCCAATTGGTGCTGGGCGGCTTGTGCCGAAATGTGCGGAAAAACCATTGCCCCATCTTCAACACGGACGCAATATGACGTTGTAAAATACATTAAGGGTGATACATATAATGTAGGTGGTAATAAGTTAGAGTGCGCAAATGGTTGTAAATATGTTGCACTATCCGAAAAAGACTTTATTATCGGATATATGGATTTTTCGGTTATTGGCAATCGTACTGGCAGAAATGAAGCACTGGTTGCCTTTGGCGAGCCGACTGAGGGATCAGGTGGACATACTTTTTTGATACGCGGGTCTCAATTTGTTGATGGCAGCGGTAGCACTCAATATAATATTGATTATATTAACCCTAGTAACGGCAATAATTATCATTGTTCTTATGAATCGTTTTGTAATGGGGAATATAATAATTTTATTTGCGAATTTATGACGTACACAAAATAACAGAATGAGGAGGAATTGCTATGAAAAAAGTAATCGCAGCCGTTTTATCGGCGGTATTATCGATGTCGCTTACGGTGCATTGTTTTGCGGATGACTTGGCGGAAACGGACTGCCGAGGATTTACAGAGGTTTTCGACAGCGGAGAATATGATGAGGTAATGAAAGATATACGGGGAGATTATTTTACGGATGCAGCGGGTATTACCTCCTCGAGCAGCACCCGCGACAGTTCCGGCGTCGAGGCATATAAATTGTACCGTGTCGCTTCGGCAACTTTTCTCAATGAGCTGTACGAGGGGACGGATATTTTTGAATTGGTCTCAACGGATTACTCGTGGATGCTTCCTACCCGGTACGCCGTCACCAAGGTTATACAAAACGATGAAGGCAAATGGGAGGCTATCGGATACGAGGAAATTACTCCGGAAAAAACCTCGGAAACTATTCTGTATGATAAAGCAAATTCTGCGATAAACGATTTGCTTACCGACAGCACCGAAGAAATAAAGAGCGTGATTTGCATAGACGCTACTATGCTATACTTTACAAATTTTGTCTGTGTTACGCTTTCTTCCGGCAGCGTTTATTTGATCCCATTCGGACAACGCCCTGATTTTACCGGTCTTACGGACGGCAAAATGTATTCAATCGACGAGGTATATAACATACTTTCGGGTACGGTGGGAGTAGTAACATCTAACACCACATTACCCGACAATATCTTGGAGAGGCAATACGGCGGCATAGGCGTTGTATCGGAACAACCCAAGCAGACCATTCCGCTCCCGGTTATTATCGCTTTGATAGCCGCAGGAATTGCGGTGGTTTTGATGTGGGATAGGCTCGGAAAACGGAAAATGAAATAACCTAATTAGAATAACAAGGGGCTGTGTTGATACGCAGCCCCGTTTTTTATTTCCTCTTGATACAAAGTATATTCCCCGCGAACCACAGCACCGAGGTCACACAGACGAATATCAGCACGAACATATTAACTTCCTCGTGCCAGCGCAGGACGAGTATCGTAAAGTCGCCGAAAAGCGCAACGATAAACGGCAGGAGGGAGAAATCGCTTTCGCCGTCGCCGTCGTAGAAGCGCGAGAGCATTATCGTAAACAGCGCGACCATTCCCGCGGAGACCACCGCTTCTATCGGTATAAACAGATACGCGAGGTCAATTGAGGTATGATACACAACGGGTATCGACATCGAATACGCCACGATATACGCAAACGACAGCCATTTTTTATCCGCGCCCTTGTGGAGATTTATATTCTGCACGGTGTGCAAAGCCATAGAGATAAGTATCATTCCGTAGGAGATGAACTGCATAACGGGGATAGAGCCATTGGTATGCACCATTCCGCCGAGCAGGAGAATTCCCGCGGCTATGGCGAGGTTGCCGAAAACGTCCTCGTTGGGTTCAAAATCTTCGTCGTCCCGGGATTTTGCGGCATCGGTGCATTTCATTACCGCCATTACATACGCGCCGAAAATCGCGAAGATAGTAAGCGCCATCATATAATAGTCAAGCGTGTCGAGCTTGGACATATCGGAGGTAAAGCACACTACAAGGCTTATCGCTCTCTCGACTGTCAGTATTACAAAATACAGCGCCAGAAACAGGAATTTCAACGCGTTGAACCTTGTATGATTTATTGACTTGCCCAAATAATCACCGCCTTAAACCGCTATGTATTCTCCCGTTGTCTGCACGGGCGCGACGTTCAGCGTGAAATCGCGTTCCTCAAGAAGTCCGCGTTCCTCGAGAAATTTTTTGGTATGCGTTCTCGCGGTCTGCGGAGTGTTGTTTTCGCGCGAGAGATGTCCGAGTATAAGATGACGTGTCCCGCCGCGAACTAATTTTTCCGCGAATTCCGCGCAAAGAACGTTTGATAAATGACCCTGCTCTCCGAGTATACGCGCCTTTAAGATCGGCGGATAATTCGGATTTCGCCGAAGCATATCCTCCTCGTAATTGCTCTCGAGAAGCACGGCGAGACAGCCCTTCAGCGCCTGTTCCGCTTCTTCGGTAACAAATCCCGTGTCGGTGCATACGCCGTAATATTCGCCGCCGTAACGTATTTTATAGCCCACGCTGTCCGCCGCGTCGTGAGAGGTCTTGAAGCAGCTCACCTCGAACGACGCGCTTTGATAGCCGTCGTAAGCGTTGTAGATTACCGCGTTTTCCGGTATCTTTTTGAGCTCGCGGAGAGCGTCGGCAGTCGCGGGGGTCGCGAAAATCGGAACGTCCGTGTGCTTTAGTATCTGCTCGAGACCCTTGATATGGTCGGTGTGCTCGTGAGTTATAAAAACCGCTTCAATGCCGCTCATATCGGTGTCTATAAGTCCGAGAGAGTTATTGAGCGCACGAAATGAACAGCCCGCGTCCACGAGAATACCGTGACCGCGGGTTCCGATAAATGTTGAGTTTCCCTCGCTTGAGGAACAGATCGGGTAAATTCTTGCCATTTTAGATCGCCTTTTTTACTGCGGGATCGGATACGGGATCGGGCTCGTCTACCTTGCGGATATCCGCGCCAAGTCCGCGCAGTTTGATCTCCATATTCTCATAGCCGCGTTCAACGTGGAAGATGTCGTATATCTCGGATACGCCCTCCGCGCTCAGTGCCGCAACGATCAGCGCCGCGCCCGCTCTGAGGTCGGTGGACTTTACGGGTGCGCCCTTTAAGCGCTCTACGCCCTCGATAACGGCAACTCTGCCCTCTACCGAGATATTCGCGCCCATTCTGCGCAGCTCGTCAACATAGCGGAAGCGGTTGTCGAAAATGCTCTCCGTTACCATAGACGCGCCCTTTGCGCAGGTCAGCACAGCCGACATCTGCGGCTGCATATCGGTCGGGAAACCGGGGTGCGGCTGGGTCTTTATAGTCGTGCCGACGTAATTTTCGCCGCCGATAACTCTTACGGCGTCGTCGTACTGCTCGACTTGAACGCCTATCTTAAGCAGCTTGTTTGTAATGGGCTCAAGGTGCTTCGGGATAACGTTCTTTATCAGTATGTTGCTGCGCGTCGCCGCTGCCGCCGCCATAAACGTTCCCGCCTCTATCTGGTCGGGGATAACGCTGTATGTCGTGCCGTGAAGCTCGCGTACGCCGCGTATTTTAATAACGTCCGTGCCCGCGCCGATTATATCCGCGCCCATTGAGTTAAGGCAGTTTGCGAGGTCGACAACGTGCGGTTCTTTCGCGGCGTTTTCGATAACGGTAAGACCCTCTGCCTTTACCGCTGCCATAATGCCGTTTATCGTTGCTCCAACGGAATTCTTGTCAAAGAATATCTGGTTTCCGACCAGCTTTTCCGCGCGGAGGTTTATCATACCGCCGTCTATCTCGCACTGCGCTCCCAACGCCGAGAAGCACTTGAGGTGCTGGTCTATGGGACGGTCGCCGAGATTGCACCCGCCCGGCATGGAAACGTGCGCCGAATGAAATCTTCCGAGCAGTGTGCCGAGGAAATAGGTCGTTGCCCGCATAAGCTTTGCTTTTTCATACGGGATAGACATATTCATCAGCGGACGGGGATCTATCTCCACCGTCGTTTTGTTCAGCATACGAATTTTCGCGCCCATTTCTTGCATAATTTGCAGGGTAATGGTAACGTCGCTGATATTGGGTATATTTTCAATAACGCAGGGCTCGTCTGAAAGGATCGTCGCGGGGATTATCGCTACAACGGCATTTTTCGCGCCGCTGACTACGACCTCGCCCGAAAGCTTCGATCCGCCCCTGATCACATATTTCTCCAAAAAAACACTTCCCCCTGTCCCGACCGTAAGTACTCGCCGTTTAACAAGGCGCACAGCTATTGCCGCGGCAAACCGTTCGGCTTTCCTCTGCGAGACATTCATTAAAAATTTATATATGTATCAAACTAAATTAGCATTGAAATTCATATCATTATGTGCGGTCACGCATAAGCACACACTCACACTTTTATATTATAGCATACTTTACTTGATTTTTAAAGCCCCAAATCGAAAAAAAGACGTTCTTTTGATTTTTTTGTGATATTTAACTAAAAAACGCTCTAAAAATAGCAAAGTTTTTCCGATATGTGGCAATACAGCACAAAGCGGAGCGGTTCAAAGCGTATGCGGTCACGGGGGAATTTTCACGGAAACAACGTCTTAAGGAAAAATATACATATATTATTCTCGGAAAATCCGTTTTTAATCTTGACAAATGAAGAAAATTGTGTTTTAATAAAAGTATATTGATGTTCCAATTAAATATTTTCGGATACCTCTCTCTTTGAGAGAGGGAGGATGTGGGGCTCCGCCCCAGCCCCCGCCAAAGGGCTGCGCCCTTTGGAAACCCGTTTTAAAAAACGAGGTTTGGAAATATTTAATTGGCGGAGCAATAATATTTTCTGAAAGGACAGACATACTATGGCAAAGCTAAACGAAAATTTCTTTAAATTGAAGAAGAACTACCTCTTTATTGAGATAGCAAAACGTATCCGCGCGTACTCCGAGGAGCACCCCGAGGAGGCTAAGCGCCTTATACGAATGGGTATCGGCGACGTTACGCGTCCGCTTGCTCCCGTTGTTGTCGAGGCTATGAAGAAGGCCGCCGACGAAATGGGCAAGCGCGAGACGTTCCGCGGCTACGAGGACTCGGGCGCGGGCTACGATTTTCTGCGCGAGGCGGTCTCCAAGTATTACAAGAGCTTCGGCGCGGACGTTTCCGCCGACGAGATACGCATTTCCGACGGCGCGAAATCCGACTGCGGAAACATTATCGACATCTTCGGAAGCGGCAATGTCGTGCTTGTTACCGACCCCGCTTATCCCGTTTATGTCGACTCTAACATTATGAACGGCAACAACGTTATCTTTGCGGACTCAACCGAGGAAAACGGCTTTGCGGCTATGCCCGACAAGTCTGTAAAGGCGGACCTTATTTACCTCTGCTCGCCGAACAATCCTACGGGCTCGGTTTACAAAACCGCTCAGCTCAAAGAGTGGGTGGACTATGCGCTGGCGAACGACGCCGTTATCATTTACGACGCGGCTTACGAGGCGTTTATCACCGAAAACGACGTTCCGCGTTCTATTTACTGCATTGAGGGCGCTAAAAAGTGCGCTATCGAGATTTGCTCGCTTTCCAAGACCGCGGGATTTACGGGTACGCGCTGCGGCTACACGGTAGTTCCCAACGACCTCGTTCAGAAAGACAGCGCGGGCAACGACGTTAAGCTCTGCGAGATCTGGGCGCGCCGTCAGGGAAGCAAGTTCAACGGCGTTTCTTATCCCGTTCAGCGCGGCGCGGAGGCTGTGTTCACCGCCGAGGGACAGAAGCAGTGCAAGGAGAATATCGCGTATTATCAGGAGAACGCGCGCGTTATCGCCGCTACCTGCGACGAGCTGGGCATTAAATACACGGGCGGCGTAAACTCGCCGTACATCTGGCTGAAATGTCCGAACGGTATGGGTTCGTGGGATTTCTTCGATATGCTTCTGACGAAAATTCAAGTTGTCGGAACTCCCGGCGCGGGCTTCGGAAAGAACGGCGACGGCTGGTTCAGACTTACCGCGTTCGGCACTCACGAGGCAACCAAGGAAGCAATGGAAAGACTTAAAGAGCTGTTGAAGTAAAATTAAAAGAGCCTGTATAAACAGGCTCTTTTTTTGTTTATATGCTTTTGAACATCGTCATAGCGGAGGTTATATCGTCCTCGGTCTCGCCGGAGAACGTAACTATTCCCATATATGCGCCTTTGTTTATCGGGATCATAACCTGAACCATTTCCTGTCCTTGACTTGCGAGCTTTGTTTTCATACACGCCATTTCGCTGCCCAAAAAGTTTATCTTCGACTTTTCCGCGTCTACTTCCTCAATTCCCAGGTTCTTGAATGAAGCAGTTACATTGTCGAACGCGAGCTCGATATATTCCTCGCCCGAGAGAGCTTTTCCGCCGTTTGTTATGTTGAGGTTCTCAATGACGATGTTTACGTTTGAGATTCCTTCAGTGGTCGCTATAAGCTCGTAGAGGATAGCTTTTGTGTCAAGCGCACTGTTTACGTTTTCGGCGGACATATCGGAAACGCCGTTGTTTTCCGCGAGCATATCATCGGCGGCGCATACCCAGCCGTCGGCGAAATCCGCTTTGATGCCGAGGAACTCCGAGGAGTAGGAGCTTTGAGCCACATTTCCGTGAACAAATCCGTCGGTCTCGGTCGCGCCGTTCTCGGGAGCGGAGCTTTCGCTCTCCGTTGTTGTCGAGCTTTCATTTTCTGTCGTCGAGCTTTCACTCTCCGTTGATGAACTTTCGCTCTCTGCTGTCGAGCTTTCCGAGGAAGAACTCTCGCTCTTCGAGCTTTCAGACGAGCTCTTGGTTGAAGTGGACGAGCTGTCCGAAGGAGTGGAGGTTATTCCGCTTTTGTCGCACGCGGTGGTCAGCATTACCGCCGCGCATACGAGAATTGTCAGTAATTTCTTTTTCATAGTTTTTTCCTTTCACTGTTCAATTTTGTATTCATAGGTGTTAAAAGCCTAATGTATACAGTATAAATATTTTTATGTGATTTGTCAAGTACTTTTTGATTTTTTTGAGTTATGTTTTCCCCCGCCGCAGGCGGGGGAAAACGAAATCGGGTCATTTCATAAATACAAACGACTTCAACTCAAAAAGATACCTGTTTCTGAATGATTCGCCCGACCAGTCGTTCGGGTATTCGGTCGAGATCTTGAAGAACACGCTGTGTCTGCCCGTGACTAATTTAACTCTTTCGGTGACTATGCCGCCGTCTCTGCCTATGCGGAACTGTCCTATTTCCTCGCCGTTTTCTCCGTCGATGAGAACGCGAAGAATGCAGTCGCAGCCGAGCCCGTTTGTGTTTACGGAAAGCTCCATAGTTTTACTGCCGTTGTCCTCGCCGAAATCGAAATATTTATAGCCGATAACGCACCCCTCGGTTATCCCCGTGATAAGCCGCTCGAATACGTTCTTTTCGGTGACGACAGCGCCGCCTTTTAACACGCAGGCTATCTCGGCGGGGGTTATCTTGTACGGGTTCAGCGAGTTTTCAAAGCCGAGAGAGGTCATCTCAACGGGAGGGATAGTTCCGTCGGGAAGTATCTCGATCTTCTCAACGCAGCCGCGCCGCGACATTATAGTGCCGTTCGTCATTCTGTGATAGAAAATGTACCACTGACCGTTGATCTGCATTATAGAGCCGTGGTCGTTTCCGCCGGGATAATCAATGCCGTTGTCGACGATATAGCCCTTGTAGGTGAACGGTCCGGTCGGCTTATCCGATACGGCGTAGGCAAGGCGGCTTCCGCGTTTGGGGGAGTATATCATATAGTATGTATCTCCGACCTTTCTTGGGGAACACGCTTCAAAAAACAGACTGTCCTCGTCTGTAAAGCCGCCGTTTTCGGTTTTCTCGCAGGGGATAATATGCTCGATACAGCTTCCGTCAATGACCTCGTACATATTATCGCTGTTTATCTCAGCCATAAACGAGCGCAGATAGCCGCAGTAGATGTACGTTCTGCCGTCGTCGTCGACGAGCACGCCCGGGTCGATAAACCAGCCGTTGCAGCATATCTCGTCGGGAATTGTGTACTTGTATTTCGACAAGAGCTTGAAAGGTCCCTCGGGCTTGTCGCTTACCGCAACGCAGCCGATAGAGTTTACGATATACGCGTACAGATAATACTTCCCGTCCTTTTCCACAACATCGGGAGCGTAGAGCTGATTTGAGCCGTTCGTCCAGTCGGTATCGGCGGGGCAGTCGACGGTTTCCATTGTGCGGAAAATGTCGCCGTGGCAGACCCAGTTATTTAAGTCGTTGACGGGAGCGCTCCAGCATTTCAGAACGTAGTCGCAGAATTTTGTCGACCCCGCGATGTCGTGAGAACCGTAAATATACACTCTGTCGCCGAATACTCTCGGTTCACCGTCGGGAATGTATTCCCATGACGGAAGATAGGGATTTGGCATAATTGTTCCTCCTCGAAAAAATCTCCCGCCGCAGTGACGGGAGATTTAATACATTATTATGCGTTAAATTACTTGATAACGCGAACGCCGACAACATTTTCGACAGCCTTGAGCTTATCCTCGATACCCGAGGTATTGCCCGAAACGTCGAGACAGGTGTACGCGTAGTCCTTTTTGGACTTGCTCTGCATATTCTCGATGTTCATACCCGCCGCGGAGATAGGCGCGGTGATGTTGTTGATAACGCCCTCCACGTTCTTGTGGATAACGCATATCTTCGCGCTGCCCGTAACTGCCATTTCCATATTCGGCAGGTTTACGGAGTTCTTGATGTTGCCGTTCTCGATGTAATCAACGACCTCCTGAACCGCCATAACAGCGCAGTTGTCCTCGCTCTCGGGAGTGGACGCGCCAAGGTGCGGAAGCGCGATTACGTTCTCGTGACCGATAAGCGCGTCTGTCGCGAAGTCGGTAACGTAGCAAGCCATTCCGCCGTTGTCCAGAGCGTTGATGATAGCCGCTTCGTCAACCAGAGCGTCGCGCGAGAAGTTAAGCAGACGTACGGACTTCTTCATAGAAGCGATAGCCTCCGCGTTTATCATGCCCTTTGTATCCGCGGTCGCGGGAACGTGCAGGGTGATGTAATCGCACTGCTCGAAGATCTCCTTGTTGGACTTTACATAGTGGACTTTGCCGGAGAGCTTCAGCGCGTGTTCAACGTTCAGGAACGGGTCTGCGCCGTATACCTCCATACCGAGAGCCGCCGCAGCGTTCGCAACGAGAACGCCGATAGCGCCCAGACCGATAACGCCGAGCTTCTTGCCCATGATCTCGGGACCTACGAACTGGCTCTTGCCTTTTTCAACGAGCTTGCCGACCTCGTCGCCCTTGCCCTTGAGGGTGGTGATCCACTCCATAGACGCGGGAATTTTACGCGAGCTGAGCAGCAGTCCGCAGATAACGAGCTCCTTTACAGCGTTAGCGTTAGCGCCGGGGGTGTTGAATACAACAACACCCTTTTCGCTGCACTTCTCTATCGGGATATTATTTACGCCCGCGCCCGCTCTTGCGATAGCGAGGAGGTTAGAGCCGAGCTCCATATCGTGCATAGCAGCCGAACGCACGAGAATTGCGTCGGGGTTTGCTATTTCGTCGCCGAACGTGTATTTGCTCTTGTCGAGCAAGTCCGTACCGCAAGCGGCGATCTTGTTTAATGTCTGTATATTGTACATTGGTTCTTCTCCTTAATTATTTTTCTATCGGGGTAACAACAGGCTTTCCGTCCTTGTCAAGGAGCGGCGTAAGTCCGCCTCCGTAGCCGTCTTTATGGAAAACATAATTCACTCCGGTTTCGGTGTCAACAAAAATCTGTGTGCTGGTTGCATTTAAAACGCTGTCCAACTGCGAATAAGTCTTTACAAATCTATCCTTATCAGCCATCTGCTGCCTCCGAAAAAATCAGCCGTTCTCTTCCTCGAACTTCTTCATGAACGCAACCAGCTTCTCAACGCCCTCGATAGGCATTGCGTTGTAGATAGACGCGCGCATACCGCCTACGGTTCTGTGACCCTTGAGGTTTTCAAAGCCCGCTGCCTTTGCCTCCTTGACGAACTTCGCGTCAAGCTCCTCATTGCCGGTAACGAACGGAACGTTCATCAGCGAACGATCCTCGGGGCGTACCGTGCCCTTGAACAGCTTGGACTGATCGAGGAAATCGTACAGTATCTTGGCTTTCTTCTCGTTGTGAGCCTTCATAGCCTCAAGACCGCCCATTTTCTTTATCCACTTGAATACCTTGCCGCAGATGTAGATACCGTAGCAGGGAGGAGTGTTGTACAGGCTGTCGTTGTCCGCCTGGGTCTTCCATTTGAGCATTGTGGGAGTACCGGGGAGAACGTCGTCGGTGATAAGATCCTCACGGATTATCGCGATAACAACGCCCGCAGGACCAACGTTCTTCTGAACGCCGCCGTAGATAACGCCGTACTTGGTAACGTCAACGGGCTCGCTCAGGAAACAGGAGGAAACGTCGGCAACGAGGGTCTTGCCCTTGGTGTTGGGCAGGGTCTTGAACTTTGTACCGTAAATGGTGTTGTTCTCGCAGATGTAAACATAGTCCGCGTCCTCGGGAATGTCCAGGTCGGAGCAGTCGGGGATATACGAGAAAGTCTTGTCAGCCGAGGAAGCAACGTCAACAGCCTCGCCGTAGAGCTTAGCCTCCTGGAACGCTTTCTTAGCCCACTGACCGGTGATGATATACGCAGCCTTCTTGTTCTTCATAAGGTTCATAGGAACAGCCGCGAACTGCTGAGAAGCGCCGCCCTGCAAAAACAGGACCTTGTAATTATCGGGAATGTTCATCAGCTCGCGAATATCCTTTTCCGCGGTCTTGATAATATCGTCATATGCCTTTGAACGGTGGGACATCTCCATAACGGACATACCCGTGCCGTTGTAATCGAGCATTTCGTCTGCTGCCTCTTTCAATACTTCCTCGGGCAGGACTGCGGGTCCCGCGCTGAAATTGTAAACTCTCATTGGAATTCCTCCTGTTAATTTTTTAACGGTTATTTTAGGGTATAATAACCCACTATTTCTATTATATGACATTTTCGGTGATATGTCAAGATATATGCGAAAAAAATTGTGATTTTTTGACAGTTAAAACGCGCCCGGAATTAGGAGCGCGTTTTTTACATAATTTTATTGATAAAGTTCGCGAGCGCGGCTTGCTGTTCGTCGGACAGCCGCTTGACGGCGCTTTTAAGGAAAGGGTTTATTTCATTGTCCTCGCTGAAAAATTCTTCAAGGCTCACGCCGAGCGCGTCACAGAAAAACGAGAGCGTTTCAACGGTGGGATTTCGCTGACCGAGCTCGATCTCACGCAAATGGCTCTGCGAGATACCCGCAAGGTTAGCGAGCTTGTTTGTGGTTATTCCCCGTTTTTCGCGTAAGTATATCAGTCTTTGTGCAACGTTCATAAAACAATCCTCCATCGGAGCGCGTAAGACTGTCGATAAAACCTCATCTGCTTCGTCAACCGCACGCGCGGCAGCCATTAAGGCTATCCGCGGTGGGGTTTTCTCGTATCCGAGGGCTTTTCGACCGTTTGAGAAATGCGAGTAAAAAATGCCTTAATTAACCCCACATCCCCTGCTGTGCTGCGTTTGAGTAGATCATTTTCGTGACGGGCGTAATGCCTTTTGCCTCGAATAAACCGCTTACTGTGGTGAATTTATAGCCTTGTTCTTTCAGCGCAGGGATAATTTGGTCGATAGCCTCGACGGTTTGGCTGTTGCCCTGCGCGTCGTGCATAAGGATTATTGCGCCGTCCTGCGCCGACCTTGTGATTATCTTAACGCGCTGTTCAACGGTAACGTTTGGATCCCAGTCGTTGCAGCCGAGCCCCGAGATAAACGGCACGTCGATATTTTCCCACATAAGGTCGCCTACCGCAATGTACGGCGGACGGAAAAATTTTGTGTGCTCGCCCGTTATCTCAAACACCTTGTCGTCGACGTAGGAGTATTCCTCGATTATCTCCTCGGCGGTCATTTTGTCCATATAACCGTGGCTTTTGCTGTGATTGTTTATCTCGCAGCCGAGGTCGTAGGCGCGCTTGACCGATTTCGCGCTGTCGTCGGTGATGTTGTTTCCGATAAGGAAAAAGGAAGCGACTACCTGATGTTTTTCGAGAACGTCAAGAACCTCGTTCGTGGTCTCGATATTCGGACCGTCGTCGAACGTCAGCGCTATGACCTTATCCCATTCGTAGTCTGGTTCGGTGTTTATGGGCGTTGCCGTCGGCTCGGCGGGTTCGGAAACGGAGCTTTCCGAGCTGCTTTCCGTCGAACCCTCGACAGGGCTTTCGGACGAGCTTTCCGTGCTCGAATCGGTCGCGGAGCTGTCATTCCCGCCGCCGATAACGGAAAAACTGCCGTCGGGACTGCTGATAGATGATTGGCAGCCGCCCAGCGCTCCCGCGGTAATCAGTACCATTGTGATCTTCAATATTTTTTTAAACATTTTACATCATTCTCCTTAAATAATCTTTTATAATTATAGCTTAATTCGGGGGATTTGTCAATACAAAAACGCGCTCTGATTAAGAGACGTGCGGCATAGAAAATTTCGGTGTCGAGCGATTACGCTTGACACCGAAATTTTCTATGAAACGAAATAAAAAGGCATTGCCTTCAAAGCGCGTTTTTAGAATTATCTTTTCTTCTTAGCTATAACAATAAACGCACCCGCTATTGCCGCAAAGGGAACGGCTGCCATTGCCTCAACGCCCGTTATCGGGTTTGGGGCGGGGGTAGTGGTTGTGTTGGCAGAGGCTTTTTTCTCCGCGAGGTTCTCGGTGGAGATAACGTATGTAGAGAAGTGGTCGGTCGTGAACTTGACCATACCGTCGGCAACAGTCGCGCTACTAACCGCGGTGTAGGTCTTGCCGTCGAAGTAGAATACTTTAAGCATGTTTTTGTCGGCGTTCGCGAACATTGCGGGAACGGGAACGGATACGGTCACAGCCGCGCCGTTCTTGGGCTGAACAGCTGCGCCTTCAAGCTCGAAAGAGATGTCGAGCGCGAAAGCGTTGTCAGCGGTCACGTTTGCGGGTTTAATGCTGGTAACTGTACCAGCGGGGAAAGTATCGGCAGATGTGAAAAATTCGATTTTCTCAACGACAGCGGCGTCGTCGGCGGAGAATGCGCTGTCAATTTTTTTCTCTGCCGTGAATTTCTCGGTCTGCTCGGGAAGCTTTTCGGTAACGGTGGGGGAAGAAGTTGAGTTAGAGGTAGAGGGAATTGGATTAGATGGAATGGGGTTGGAGGGAACAGACGTTTCGGGAGTTACAGGAGTTGTAGGATTTGTGGGAGTTGTAGTAGGAATAGCAGGCGTTGCAGGAGTTTCGGGAGCAACAGGGTCGGTCGGCTCTGTGGGCTCTGTGGGCTCTGTGGGTTCTGTCGGTTCGGTCGGCTCTGTTGTGTCGGTTGGCTCGTCCGTTTCGTCTGTTTCATCGGTCTCGTCGGTCTCGTCGGTTTTGCCGTTCTCGTCGGTCTCTTCCGATTCCTCGTCCGCCTTTTCTACGGTGACTGAAATCGTTATCTCATCGGACGCGGCGAACTCGTCATCGTCCCACACCTTATAGCCGACTGTGACCGTCTGCGACTGCTCGTTGTCTAAGTCGACAGTGCCTATTATGCTGTTATCGGAATATTCAAATCCCTCTGTCGTTATTTGAATTTCGCCAAGTCTTGCGGGAGCGTTTTCGGTCGCCGAGAAGCCGAAAAGCGTTTCGTCTGTGATCTCCAGCGTAAACGTCTCGCAATCCGCCGCAACCGTAACGGTATCCCCGACAGCAACGGTCACTTTCTCCCCATTAGCGACAGGTGCGGTCTCCGCCATAACTACGGTGCTGTTCGCCAATACTCCGGCAGAAGCCGAACCTACGGACAAGACCGCGGCAATTGCAGCCGCATAAATTTTTCTACATTTCATTGTGCATACCTCCTAATATTTTAATTTTCCCCATAAGTTTCCAAAAAGAAAACCTATCTTATAACTATAATTATAGTTGTAAGACAGGCTTATGTCAAGCAATAAAGCCATTTTTCAATAGGTTTCACCAAAAAGAAATTATTTTTTTGTAAATTTTTCCCGAAAAAAACGCGCCTTGATTGCTCAAAGCGCGTTTCTTAATTATTGTTTGGCAGAATTATCTTCTCTTCTTAGCGATAACAATTACTGCGCCTGCCGCCAAAATAGCAGGGAACACGCCCAATGCGATACCAGTAGAGGGGTTAGCCGAGTTGTCGGGTTTAGAGGAGGTATCGGAAGATGTA
>JAAVID010000047.1 GCA_014799395.1 Oscillospiraceae bacterium
AAGTCACTCATAGGCATTCTGTATGATTTGCACAAAAATGTGCAGAAAAATTTTGTAGGGGAGGGTTCAAGTCCATTTTCTTGTCGAAAATATCTATGGTCGTGGATTTCTGTTTTTCAAAAGATTTATGCCCACAAATGGCAGCGTTTTGTGCGAAGCACATAATGCGTGTACAGCCTTTTGCGGGCATAATATCTTTTTTGTCACGATTAGTTGGTCGGAGTGACAGGATTCGAACCTGCGGCATCGAAGTCCCAAACTTCGCGCGCTACCAACTGCGCCACACCCCGATAATAAAAATTCGATTTCCCGAAACGCGGTAAAACATAACACCGTAAATACCGAACCGAAAAAAAAGGTCGTATGTCAAAAAAATTAACGAGCGACCTTATATATTATACATTTTTTTTCGCGTTTTGTCAAGTAGTTATTGAATTGTTTGTCATTATTTTTGCGCGGGAATACGCGTTGAAGCCGTGGTTTAACATTCGCATGATCTCCAGCTCGTCGACGGCGTCGGTGAGGGCGTTGTGGAGTTCGCTGTAACGCGCATTGCCGCTTAACATTCGGTAGATACTCTCCACACCGTAGCCGCTTTTAAGCCTGCCCGTGCCGTAACAGTCGGCGGTGCGGGGGATCTTGGGGTTGTATTGACGATACGCGGCGAGCTTCATTATATCGTACCAGTCAAGGTATTGAAGTTCGGGAAGATGCCGATAATCAAAAAGAGCATTGTACGCGAAAATATCGGTCACATTATTTCGTTCCAGAAAATCGCGGAGGTCGGTCATTGCCGCGGCGCGCGGACATTCCATATCGGGCTCGCGGACATACAGCGTGTTCGCGTACATACCGCCGTGGTCTTTATACGGTGTGAGTATGTAATACCTCTTGTCGGCAAGGGCAAAATCGTCAAAATCGGAGACCGTTATTCCTATCGACATTACCTCGTCGCTCCATGTGGTTTCTGTATCTATTACCGCAAACATTTTTCTTTCCTTTCCCCAAAACGCAATTATCCCTCCGAGGTCAAGCGTTATGTTTTTCCTCGGAGGGAACATATTTAAGTTCTTGCGCAGCCGTCGACGGAGAGAATTTCACCGGTAATATACGAAGCGAGCGGGCTTGCGAGAAACAGGAACGCGTTTGCAATATCCTGCGGAGTTCCGATCCTGCCGAGCGGAATGGTAGATGTGATATACTGACGGGTCTGCTCGGGGAGCGAGGATACCATATCTGTATCGGTAACGCCGGGCGCTACCGCGTTGACGCGTATCCGGTCCTTTGCCAGCTCACGCGCAAGCGACTTGGTAAGACCGTTCACCGCGAACTTCGAGGCGGGATAGCCCACGCCCGCAGGCTGTCCGTAAATGGAGACCATCGACGAGGTGTTGAGGATAACACCCCCGCCGTTCTCTTTCATGATAGGCGCGGCTGCTCTTGCCGTGTAAAAACAAGAGTTTACGTTGAGCTGAATTATCTTGTCGAAGTTCTTGGGATCGTAGCTGTACAGGGGATCGGAGGCGCTTATTCCCGCGTTGTTTACAACAATATCTATCCTGCCGTACTTTGCTTTGACGTCGTTTATTGCCTTTTCAACGCTTGCGTAATCGGTCAGATCGGGAGACATACCCTCGACCTCAAAGGCGCTGTTTTCGGCTTTCAGCGCGTCGACAGCTTTCTGCGCGGTCTCGGGTCTCGAACCGCAGAGCACTACCTTTGCCTTGTTTTCGAGAAACGTATGCACGACAGCATATCCGATACCGCGCGTTCCGCCCGTAACAAAAGCGACCTTATCCTTTAAAAGTTCCATAATACATACCTCCATGCTCATCTCAAAAACTTATTAAGAGCCTGTTTAGTATCCTCCGAAGCACCATCTTCACCCGTCTTTCCGCGCCGTATTTAGAGCGTTTTGCCGAAGGCATAATGCGTACATCTGCGGAAAATTGCCGTCATACGGCACGAAAATCCGGTACTTCTCCGGATACTAAACAGGCTCTAAAGAAATTATACCATATTTTACCTCAATTGTCAAGACAAGTCGCGCTTATTGCACTATATAGCGAAGCTCTGCTGATGTGGTACTTTCGTATCACATAATCGATATCGCGTGTTTGCCCGAATAACTCTACCGATCTTATTTTTGTCCGAATTTGGTGTGGACAATATCGCTTTTTATAATGTTCCGGAGTGGTTGAGTTCCTTTCTGTTATTTGAGGTGTGGTAACTTTATTTTAACAGATCTCAGCCACTTTATTCTATTCTTTTTGTCTCACATCTATTGTAACACAACAAATGAAGTACATAACGCCCCGCAAAACGGATTGACAAACAGCTCAAAATATGCTATAATATAGACAGTATACACCTAAGATATTCACAAGTGGAGGGCTCAATGAAATATAAGGTTTTGATATGCGGCAGGAACAACGCGCTGGTAACGGACTTGATACAGCATACCGAGGCGTTTTTCGATACGCTCAGCACCTCGGAGTGCTGGCAGGATATTCTCGGGCATTTTAAGCTGTTTAAGCCCGACGCGTTTGTGTGCTTTGTGGAGCACGATTACCAGAAAACAATAGGTCAGATAAACAAGCTGAAAGACAGCGGCTATTATAACGGCGCGGCGATAGTTCTTATCGGAGACGCGGATACCTGCAGCCTTATCGAGGAAAACGCGAGATATTCCGCGGACGTGCTTATCTGCCGTCCCGTCACTCCCGATAATCTTACGCTGAGGATAACGCGCTATTTCGACGACATTGCCGAGGCTAAGGAAAAGCTCAAGGCAAAGGAGCTCGCCAAGAAAACCGAGGCGGAGGCAAAGCAGGCTGTTATCGAAGCGAAAGCCGCGGAGATCGCCGCGAAAGAAGCCGTTCACGATAACGCGGACAATGGCGGCGGAAACGGCGACAACGAGAAAAAGCACATTCTTATCGTGGACGACGACCGCACCGTGCTTAAAATGCTGAAATCCGCGCTGAGTGACAGATACGAGGTCACCACCATGATAAACGGCGTGATGGTGGATAAGCTGCTCGACACGAAAAAGGTCGACCTCATTATCCTCGATTACGAAATGCCCATTGAAACGGGCGCGGATATTTTCAGACGCATAAAGAACAATCCCACATCGTCGCATATCCCCGTATGCTTTTTAACGGGCGTTTCCGACAGGGCGAAGATAATGGAGGTAATGATGTTGAAGCCTCACGGTTATCTGTTAAAGCCCATTGATATGGATATGCTTTCCGCGACTATAAGAAATCTTACAGACTAGAGCGTTAATTTGAACACGCTCCAGATCAGTTTTATTTTGCGCGTTTTCCTCGCTTTCATCGGGGAAAACGCGGTCAGATCGTTCCGAAGCCGCCCCGTTCAATATAAACAGGCGGCTTATTTTTTGAAAGGAGTTCCTCTTTCACGACTGTGCTTGAGGGCGTATATTGATATGGAGATCGAAAAAGAACTTAACCTTACCGACTTGATAGACACGGAAACGCTTCAACAGATACAGGACGCGTTTTCGGATATGACGGGGATAGCGGCGCTTACCACCGACCGCTACGGAGTGGCGATAACGCAGGGCTCCAGCTTTGAGGACTTCTGCGCCAAGTATACCCGTACCAGCGAGCTTGGACGGCAGCGGTGCGAGAGCTGCGACATAAACGGCGCGGAAATATCGCGCAAATACGGGTGCTCGGTCTCTTATTACTGCCACGCGGGGCTTGTCGATTTCGCCGCGCCTATCATAGCCAACAACGAGATAGTGGGGAGCTTTATCGGCGGACAGGTGCTTGTCGAGCAGCCGTATATCCCGAGCATTCGCGAGATAGCGGTTGAACTGGGTATCGACCCCGATGAATATGAGGAGGCGGTAAAAAAAGTTCCGATAATAGGCAGAGATAAAGTTGAAAAGGCGGCGCATTCTCTGTACGTTATCGCCTCGACTATCTCAAATATCGCGTATAGGAGCTACGAGCTCAAAAAGAGCAATCTCGAGATAGAAAAGGCTTCAAAAATGAAATCCGACTTCCTGGCGAATATGAGCCATGAGATACGCACGCCGATGAACGCGGTAATAGGTCTCGCGGATCTTGCAATGCGCGAGGAAATGCCTCACGCCGTAAGAGAGTACATACATCAGATAAAGGCGTCAAGTAAAAATCTGCTTGTTATCATCAACGATATACTTGATTTCTCCAAGATAGAGTCTGGCAAAATGGATATTGTTGAAGTAGAGTACGAGCCGCTGTCCGTTATCCACGACCTTACAAGCATAGTAAACAGCCGCATTGCGGATAAAAATATTGAGTTCACAATGGATATTTCGCCCGATATGCCGAAAAAGCTCTACGGCGATAACGTGAGAATTCATCAGATAATACTGAACGTAATCACAAACGCGGTCAAGTTTACTCACGAGGGCGAGGTCCATTTTAAAATGGACTGTGAAAAGGTCGACGATGATAATGTTGTGCTCAAGGTGGTCATCAGAGATACGGGTATCGGTATCAAGGAGCAGGATAAGCATAAGCTGTTCAGCTCGTTCCAGCAGGTCGACAGCAAGCGCAACCGCAATATCGAGGGCACGGGTCTCGGGCTTGCCATATCGCGGCAGCTGCTCGAGCTTATGGGCGGAAGCATCTCCTTTGAGAGCGAGTACAACAAGGGCACGGCGTTTTATTTTGATATTCCTCAAAAGGTCGTCGACCCGTCTCCCATAATGCCGCCGCTGAAAAAATCACTGAAAGCGGCGCTGCTTCTCGGAAATCCGTACGCGCGGGCTCAGCTTATCTCCGACCTTACCCGTATCGGAGTGGAGTGCGTAGACTGCTCCGACATCAGCACCTTTAACGATATGCAGGTCGACTATTTTATCGTCGGAAAGACGTTCTTTACACGGATAGTTCAGAATCTTGTAATGAAACGCCCCGATATACAGTGTCTGGTGATAGTGCCGTATGACAGCATTGACGCGGTAAATATCCCGAACGTGCGCGTTATAAGCAAGCCCGTGTATTCGCTCAGCCTGTATAACGCTATGGGGATACACGATATAGAGTTCGGCAGCGCTTCCGAAAAGGAGAACTTCGCGTTTATCGCGCCAGAGGCGCATATCCTTATCGTGGACGATAATTCCGTAAATCTTACCGTAGCGACGGGGCTTCTCAAGCCGCTGCAAATGAGGATAGACACGGCTCAGAGCGCGGCGGAGGCGATAGAAAAAATTCATCACGAAAAATACGATCTTATTTTTATGGATCATATGATGCCCGAGGTCGACGGCATTGAAGCCACGCATATAATCAGACGCGTACTTCCGAGCTATATCGAGATACCGATAATCGCGCTTACCGCAAACGCGGTCGGCGGCGCGAGGGAGATGTTTATACGCGAGGGTATGAACGATTTTGTCGCAAAGCCCATCGACTTAAAGGACGCGCTGTCTAAGCTGAGAAAGTGGCTCCCGCCCGAAAAGATAGTCCCGATCGACGCCGACGAAGCAACTAATTCGGGCGGGCAGCCGGGCGATACGGAAAGCCCCTTTGCCGCTTCGGAGATAACGGAGCTGAACGTTAAGGGCGCGCTTACGCTGCTCGGCAGTGAAGAGCTTTTCCGTGTAGTGCTTACGGAATATTACAATTCCATCGAGAAAAAGGCGGAGGCTATTCTCGAGCATAAGGCGGCGGAGCGCTGGCGCAATTACACGGTTGAGGTACACGCGCTGAAAAGCTCCTCGCGGCAGGTCGGAGCGGACAAGATAGCGGAAGCGGCGGCGGAGCTGGAAAAAGCGGGCAACGACGGCGACATCGCGCTTATCAACGAAAAGACCGACGGCTTGATAGAGGAATATTTACAGCTTCACAAGGCTCTCGGAAAGTATTTCGCGGACGAATCCGACGGCGAAAAGCACGAGGCGGAGACCGGGGACATAGCCGGTATGCTCGGAGAAATGCACGAGGCGCTTGATAATTTCGATACGTTGCAAATCGACGAGGTGATCGAGGAAATGTCTAAGTTCCAATATTCGGGCGAGAACGCCGAGCTGTTTGAACGCCTCAAATCCGCTGCTGCGGACAGCGATATAGACGAATGCCTGCGCATTGTGGGCGAGTGGGAGGCACTGGTATAATAAAGAAAGGCTGTGCGGAATTCCGTACAGCCTTTTGTATGCAAACGGGCGCGTATGTGGCTTTAACGTCCGTGATTGCCTTAGAGTGTTTCTTTAGCGGTTTCGACCGCGGACTTCTGCGCGAGAGTTACCGTGCCGCTTACGAGATTGACGGAGACCTTATGCGTGTTGTCGCCGCCGAACTCGCCGCTGGTGCCCTTGCCGAGGTTCATAAACTTGCCCTGCTCGTTTCCGAGGTCGGTCTTTACCATTCCCGAAACGCCGTCGAACTGCACGTCCGCGCCGCTGTTGTCGGGGAACGATACCTTAACGTTTCCGCTTACCGCGCCGATCTTCAGATCGCCGTTCCAGTCGTCGTAGCTTACGTCGACGTAGCCCGAGGTCACGCTGATGTCGCCCTCGCCGCCCGCGCCGATATATTCCGTATGACCCGAAACGGAGCAGATCGAGAACTTCTCTGCCTTGTAGCCGTCAACGCTTACCTTGCCGGAAGCCGTGTTTATCTTCAACAGCTTTGACATATCCGCGGTCGGATTGCTTATCGAAACGTTTCCCGAGGCGGTCTTTATTCTCAGCTCCCCGAAGAACGCTCTTACCGCAACATCGCCCGAAGCGGTGTTCAGATTGAACTTCTCCGCGGTCACGCTCTCGTCGGTGATGTCAACTCCGCCGCTCGCGGTGTTTATTTTCAGCTCCGCGTAGAGCTTTTTCGGAAGAAAAACGGTTATCGAATAATCCTCCTTGGGTCTGGTATTAAACAGCCAGAACCCCGCCTTTTCCTTGAGCGTGAGCCGTTTTCCGCACAGAACCGCGCAGAATTCGGGCTTGTTGTTGGGGTTGTCGTACTCCGCGGTGATACCGCTGTCGTCGGTGGATCTCACCGTGATAGGCGCTCCGAGGGAGCAAACCTCAACCTCGTCAATATCGTTTGTAAACTTGTAGATCTGCTTTTCAGCCATAATAAATTATTCCTCCTATTATCGAATTTTTTGTTTCTTCGCGAATATATTATCCGCAAGTCTCGGCGAAAAAACTCTCTTTACGCGTATTTCGTTCCTGATGTCCTTCGCCTGTTCCGTAAAGCTAAAGCCCTTGGGTGTGCTGAAGCTGTGGCGTATGCCGAAAAATTGCAGCCGTTTCATTGTCTGATCGTTCTCCTTTATATTGTTAAAAGCGGAGACTGTTGGGGAAAATTTGTTATTATAATGTATTTCGGAGGATTTAAGAACAGTCTCCGCTTAATAACCGAATTAAAACTCGGGTGCTTCGGGTGCGCTTGGTGCGGACGGAGCAGCCGGTGCGGACGGCGCTTCGGGAATGGTCGGCGCGGCAACTACGGAATTCCCGTCGACCGGTATGCTTGCTATCTCATTAGAGAACTCGCCGCTTGCGTTGTCGGTCTGCTCGGTTATGCCGGTAACTTCAAAACCATAATCGGGGTAGAGCTCGACCGCGGCGTTCATAGATGAGCTGCTGCTGAATACAACCGCGTCTCCGCTCTCCGTGCTTATGACAATGCCCGATATTTTGAGGTTAGTGACGAACTCGGGGCGGTTCTCAAACATTGTCGGGTGAACGTATTCGGAGGTATTGTAGATATTCACCTTGCCGCTGCCCATATTTATATAGTAGAATTGGTAGTTGTCGTTTCCGAGAACAAGCTCGTCGCCGTCGCTTCTCGATGTGAGCTTCTTTTCAATGCCGTAAGCGTTGACGTTTATGCTGCCCGAGCCTATATCCGCGTACAGACGGCAGCTCTCGTCGTCGGGGAAGAAGAGGTCGAGTGAGCCGCTGCCGATATCCAGACTGGACGCTTCATCGTCGTCGTATTCGCCGTACGTAAACGACGAGTACGCGATTTTGCCGCTTCCGCTGCCAACTACTATCTCGCCGAAGCCCGACAGTCCGCTGAAGTTGTAATGACCCGAACCGATGTCTATTCTGTATCTTCTCGTCTGCATATTTGAGATGATAGACGTTCCCGAGCCGATGTCCACGTCGAACACGTCCGCCGTAAACTGCTCGCTCTTGCTGAACTCAAATCTTCCCGAACCTATATCAAAATCGTTGATCTTGGCGTTAAAGCCGTCAACCATAAGAGTTCCCGAGCCGTGCTCGATGTTAAGCTCGTCGTAGATCAGCTTGGGGAACGCGATAATGACCTCCGTATTCGGCGAACCGTGGAAAATATCGTCCAGCCAGAATATCTTGCCGAAATCGAGGCTGCCGTCAAAGACAATGTTCGGAGGGCAGACCTCGATATTCAGCTCGTCGCCGTCCGTGTAGGCGTTGACGTATACCGAAGAGTCGCTGTTAGTCGTAGCGCGTATGTGTACGTTCTCGTCGCTGCTCTGCACCACATAAGCGTTTATGCCCGATGTGCGCAGATTTACGGCGGGGCGTACCGCGCCTTCAAGCGTCCATTCGCCGCTGCTCGTCACTTTTTCCTCGATGTATGTGGTGCTGCCCTCCATAACCTCGGCATAATAACCGCTGGTAGGAGTGTCGTAGTGGCTGCGGTACCGTACATCCAGAATAGCGACGGAGATCCCGAACAGAACAAAGCTCACAAGACATATAGGTATCGCCGCAAAGAATAGTTTTTTCACGGGATCGCCTCCTTAAAGATCGTATATCGCACGAATGTGCATATTGATAATAAACTTGAACAGCTTGATAAACAGCTTGATGAATATTATACCGAGGTATACGAGTATATACGCTGCCGCGAGCATTCCGATAACCAGGAAAATTCTGCTGAGCAGGTAATACCTCCAGAACGCGCCGATACCGAACAGCGCCTTAAACGCGTTGCCGAAAAGCCCTATCGCTCCGCAGAACATTCCGCCGAATACCAACGACCCGAACGCGGGTATTACCCAGCTCCAGACAAAGCAGTCAAGTATCAGAGCGAGAATGAATTTTCCAACGTTTATGTTCGTCTGCATATTCGATGTGTTTATCAGCTTGTACGAGCCGTTTACCTTAGCTTTCCCGTACTGCGGCGGGATAGTACCTTGGCGGTTATTGTTGACGTTCTCGCGGAAGCTGTCGGTGGGGTGCGGAACTTTGTCCGTCTGCTTAGCCGCGTGCTGAGCCTGACGCTGCTCGTGCTCCGCTTTCGCCTTTTTCATAGCGTCCGCGGCGGAGTGACCCGCGGTCTTGACCGCCTCGGCTGCGGACTTGCCCGCGCCTATCACCGCGTCCTTAACGCCGCTCTGTCCGAACGCGTCGACTATCGCCTGTCCCGTCACCTTTGCCGCGTCGAGAGCCGCTCTGCCCGCGTTGGAGAACGCGTCGGCTACCGTCGGCTCGGCGTTGTTCGCCGCAGCGCCCGCGCCGCCCGTGACGCCTTGCGTATAAGCGTTTCCGCCGCCCAACCCGGAAGCGTTGACATTAGCATTTCCGTTAAAGCTATTATTAAAACCGTTATTAGTACTGCTGCCAAAACTATTGCTGTTGCCGGTTGTGCCTCCGTTTATGTTCGGATAGATCTCCTCGGAGAAATGCTCGGGAGTATACGAGCGTATGCAGTCCGAATTCGCCGCCTCTTTTCCCTTTAACAGAGACAAGTCTGCGGGAACGCTGCGCCCCGGCTTTGTAAGGCTCACGCCTTTTTTATGCTCCACGTCGCGCGCGATAATGCTGTTGAGCCGCGAGCTTTCGAGATTGAGATAGCTGCGGGCTATCTCCTTGATGTCGCCAAGCCGCTCGGCGGTCTCCTCCTCGGATATTCCCTGCATAGCGCTGTCGGCGAAATGCTCCTCAAAATCCGCGAAGATCTCTTCCGTGTTCTCTATTCCTATCCTGTCCAGCTCTCTGCCGAGCTGTTCAAGAAATTCTTTCTTGTTTTTCGCTTTCATCACTGCCGAAATCCCCTTTCAAAAGCTCGTTTATACTGCTCGTGAACTCGTACCATTCGTCGGCAAGCCGAGTAAGCTCATCGAGCCCGACATTGGTGATTTTGTAGTACTTCCTCGGAGGTCCCTCCGTAGACTCGACGATATAGCTCTCGATAAGCCCGCCGTCCTTCAGCCGCTTCATCAGCGGATAGATAGTGCCCTCCGTTATCTCCATACACTTTGAGATACGGTTGACAAGCTCATAGCCGTAGCAGTCCCCTCGGCTCACCACGGAGAGCGCGCACAGCTCCAGCGTTCCTCTTTTCAATTGAGAATTCATTCTTTCACGCTCCTTTAAGCCGATCTCATCAGCTTATTAAACGGTGCCACTCCCGCTTTTTGCCTCGCAAGCTACTTTGTGTCGCATAATAGCTTCTTCAAAAAAAGTACACGATGAAATGTCTTTCGTGTCTGTTATTATTCTACCACAAAGTATTTTGTCTTGCAAGGTACTAAATAAACAAAATATCAGCTAATTTTCGCCAAATATTTATGCACACTGCACAATTAGGGCGAAAAATCTCCGCAATCCCAAGAACTGCGGAGAAGTTTTTATTAAAAAGAAATATCCGCGCTTACGCACTTATTCCCGCTCAGCCGCTCGCTTAACGGGTCGGGCTGATGAGTTCCGGCGTACAGCGTGAAGCGGTCGCCGAAGCGTTGTCTTACGCCGTTTTCGTCGACGGCGGTAAACGCCTTTTCGGGAACGGGTATCTCAACGGAGAGCTTTTCGCCCGCGCCGAGACTTATCCTCTTAAAGCCGCAAAGACTGACGTTCGGGACGGCGTTTTCGTTGTAGTCCTTGACATACAGCTCGATAACGTCCTCCGCCGCTCTGCCCTTATTCTCGACCGTGACCGCCGCCTTGCCGTCCTCATAGCGAATATCCGTGCAGACGATGTTCGAGTAAGTAAGCCCGAACCCGAACGGGAACAGCACGTTATTTTCGGCGTAACGATAGGTGCGGTTTTTCATCGAATAATCGGTGAATTCGGGCAGCTTATCCGCGCTCTCGTAGAACGTGACGGGCAGCTTTCCCGACGGCGAAACGTCGCCGAACAGTATCCGCGCCAGCGCCGTGCCGCCCTCCGAGCCGGGGTACCAGACGTGGAGGAGCGCGTCCGGCTCGCACTCGACGTTTACCGCGCTTCCCGCCGCGCAGACGATAACAACGGGCTTGCCGAGCTTAATTATCTTGTCGATAAGAATACGCTGACTTTCGGGCAGACGGAGGTCGTTCTTGTCGCCCGAGGAGAATTCGTTGCCCGTGTCGCCCTCCTCGCCCTCGATAGTCGCGTCAAGCCCAAGGCAGAGAATGACCGCGTCGGCGTTTTCGGCGGCTGCCTCCGCCTCGGCGTAACGGTCGCCCGCCATAGCAAGCCCCGAGCTCCTGTCCTTGTACAGATGACAGCCCTCGGCAAAGATAACGCGCCCGTTAAAGCGGTCCTGTATACCGTCGAGGAACGTCACATATCTGTCCGCCGTGCCGCAGTAGTTGCCCTCGAGAGCCGCGCGGCTGTTGCTGTTCGGACCTATCACCGCGAGGGTCTTTATTTTGCTCTCGTCGAGAGGAAGAATGCCGTTATTTTTCAGCAAGACCATTGATCTTTCGGCACATTCAAGCGAAACGTCCTTGTGCTCACGGCAGGACACAACGCTGTACGGAATATCGTCAAACTCCGTTTTTTCGTTGAACATACCGAGCCTTATCCTCGTTCTCATAAGGTGAACGCAGGCGTTTCGGATATGCTCTTTGGTGACCATTCCCTTGTCCAGCGCCGCGAGGACGTTTACATAGGTACAGCCGCAGTTTACGTCGCACCCCGTTTTAAGCGCGAGCGCCGCCGACTCCACGGCATTGCCCGTTATTCCGTGGTGCTCGTGGAAATCGCGTATCGCCCAGCAGTCCGAGACGAAATAGCCGTCAAAGCCCCAATCGCGGAGCTTGCCCATTAAGAACCTGCTCGCGCAGGAGGGCTCGCCGTTTACGCAGTTGTACGCGCCCATAACGCCTTCAACGCGCGCGTTTTTCACGAGCTCCTCAAACGCGGGGAGATAGGTCTCCTCCATATCCTTCGGAGAAGCCTCGGCGTTGAATTCGTGACGTATAGCCTCGGGTCCGCTGTGAACGGCGAAATGCTTTGCGCACGCCGCGGTTTTCAGGACTTCTCCGTCTCCCTGAAGCCCCTCGACGTAAGCCCTGCCGTTTTCCGCTGTGAGGAACGGGTCCTCGCCGTAGGTCTCGTGACCTCTGCCCCAGCGCGGGTCGCGGAAAATGTTGATATTCGGCGCCCAAAGCGTCAAGCCCTTGTAAATATCATAGTCGCCGTGCTTTTGGTACGCGTTGTATTTTGCGCGCGCTTCCACGGCGGTTATCCCTCCCGCCCTTTTGACGAGCTCGGGCGAGAACATTGCCGCAAGCCCGATAGCCTGCGGGAACATAGTCGCCGCGCCCGAACGCGCGAGCCCGTGCAGACCCTCGTTCCACCAGTTGTACGCGGGTATGCCGAGCCGCTTTACGGCGGGCGCGTCGTATCTCAATTGACTTGCCTGTTCGTCGGTCGTCATTGCGCCGGTCAGCGCCTCGGCGCGTTCCTGTGCGCTTAACGTTTCGTCAAGATATTTTTCCACATCGGTTCTCCTTTTGGTATAGGTAAATTTTTAATCACGCCCGAAAATATCCCTCGTGTAGACCTTGTCCGCGTAAGGCGCAAGCTCTTGTGAAAATCTGTTGGCGGCTATTACGTCGGACGTTTCCGCGAATTTCGCGAAGTCATTTTCGACAATATAACCGCAGAACGTTTCCGTATTCAGCGTCGGCTCATAGATAACGACCTTTGCGCCCTTTTCGGTCAGCTTTTTTATAACGCCGTGTATCGCGCTCTGTCTGAAATTGTCGGAATTCGATTTCATAATAAGCCTGTATATCCCGATGACAGGGTTTTCCTTTCCCGCTTTTTCGCTTATCCTGTCGGCGACCAGTTCTTTTCTCGTGAGGTTCGACTGAACTATCGCGCGGATAATGTTCTGCGGAACGTTTTCATAATCAGCGAGGAGCTGCCGGGTATCCTTCGGCAGACAGTAGCCGCCGTACCCGAACGACGGGTTGTTGTAATGCGAGCCTATGCGCGGGTCGAGGCAAACGCCCTCGATGATTTTTCGTGAATTCAGTCCGTTCAGTTCAGCGTAGCTGTCGAGCTCGTTGAAATAGCTCACCCTCAGCGCGAGGTAGGTGTTTGAGAACAGCTTGACCGCTTCCGCCTCGGCAAGCCCCATAAACAGCACCGGGATATTTTCTTCCTCCGCGCCCTCCTGCATAAGCTCGGCGAATTCCCGGGCGCCGTTTTCGGCTTTGTCATACCCGACGATTATCCTCGACGGGTACAGCCCGTCGTGAAGCGCGGAACCCTCCCGCAGAAATTCGGGCGAAAAGACGATATTCTCATTGCCGAAGCGCTTCGTCATCTCCGCGGTAAACCCGACGGGAACAGTGGACTTTATCACGATAACGGCGTTCGGGTTTATCCGCGTTACCTCGCCGATGACTTCCTCCGCCGCCGAGGTGTCAAAGCTGTTCTGCTCCTCGTCGTAATTTGTCGGCACCGAAACTATAACAAAATCGGAGCTTTCGTAAACCGACGTATCGGTTGTCGCGGTGAGGTCGAGCTTTTCCGTTTCAAGAAAACGGTCTGTATCCTTATCCCGAACGGGGGAGATTCGCTCGTTGAGCAGTCTTATTCTTTCGGGGTCAATATCCACCGCTAAAACCTTATTTTTCTTAGCCAGCACCAACGCGTTTGAAATGCCGACATATCCTATCCCAACAACGGTAATTGTGCGCATTTTTATTCTCCCTGTCAATAATTATTTACATATTATTATAACACCGTTTACTTGATTTGTCAAGACGGGTCTGCAGTATTTTGCAGTAACGGCTGTGCTAGACTGTTATCACGGAGAGGAGGTGATAACGTGGCGGTAAGGAAAAAGACGACCGTAAAGGAATTTTTCATAAAAAACAACGCAAAAATTCTGAAGTTCGGCAAGCGTTTTGTAGATCTGCTGAACGACGAGGAGCTGATATGCGCATACGCCGAAAAGGATCTCGAAAAGCTGGCGAGAACGTGGAGGCTCGTGCTTGAAATGCTCGAGGAGCACACCCGCGAGGACGCAGTCGGTCAGCTCGCGGAGCTTATCGGCGAATACAATGAAATAGATAAAGACGGGGAGGAATGATATAAAATATGAAGTTTTCACCAAAACAGACCGAGGCGCTAAATCTTCTCAAAAAAGGCAAACTGCGGCGAATAAATATTTTTGAGGGCAGCGTGCGCAGCGGCAAGACCTACATATCTATGATATTGTGGGCGTTCTGGGTGGCGGGGTCGCCGAAGGATAAGTCGTATCTTATGGCGGCGAAAACGCTCGCGACGCTGAAACGTAACGTTCTCGAACCGCTTTCCGAATTGCTTGGAGGCGGTTTTACTTATAGCCTCGGGAAAAAGGAGGGACAGCTTTTCGGCAGGCGCGTTTATCTTGAGGGCGCGTCCAACGCGTTATCCGAAAATAAAATACGCGGAATGACCCTTATGGGCGCGTACTGCGACGAGCTTACGCTTTTCGGCGAGGATTTTTTTACTATGCTACTGTCAAGGCTGTCGGAGGACGGAGCGAAGCTGTTCGCGACGACAAATCCCGACTGCCCCGCGCACTGGGTAAAGCGTGATTATCTCGACAATAAAAGCCTTGACCTGCTGTCGATGAAGTTCACGCTGGGCGACAATATCTTTTTGCCCAAGAAGTACGTCGAGGCGCTGAAAAAGGAGTTCTGCGGGGTGTTTTACGACCGCTATATCCTCGGCGAATGGGTCGCGGCGGAGGGCAGGATATACGAGGAATTTTCCTCCGCGTGCGTTCTCGGAACGGACGAGCTTCGGCAAAGACTGTCGGAAAAGCCGCTTGTCCGCTCCGTTATCGGGGTGGACTACGGCGGAAGCGGAAGCGCCTCGGCGTTCGTTCACGTCGGGTTTGACGAAGGGTTCAGAAACGTCTATGTGCTGTCGGAATTTTACGACGACCGCAACCGCTCAGCCGAGTGCCTGATAAACAATTTCGCGGAATATACGGCGCGCGAGCTTGAGCGTTTCCCGACGCTCACGGCAGTCTACTGCGACAGCGCGGAGCAGCTGCTGGTAAAGAGCTTCCGCAGCGCGGTACGCGTTGAAGTCTTGAACGCGAAGAAAAAGCCCATAAACACGCGGATAAATATGCTCAACCGGCTTATCTCCGCCGGGCGTTTTTTCGTTTCGGAGGAATGTCCGCACGTTATCGAGGCGGTGCAGGGCGCGGTCTGGGACGAGCGTTCGCCGAACAAGGACGTAAGGCTCGACAACGGAACATCAAACATTGACAGTCTCGACGCAATGGAATACGCGTTCGAGCGGTTTGAAAATCAGCTTTTCGGGCTGTAATGCTTTGGGGGCGGGGAAAACGGCGGTATCGTTCGGTATCGCCGTTTTTTGTTGACTTTGAGCGAATTTTATTGTATAATATACTAAAAACATATATTTAATAAAAGAGGTATACAATGGAAGAACTGACAAGAACGGAACGGCTGCTCGGTGAAGCGGCTATGAAAAGGCTCTCCGAATGCCGCGCGGCGGTTTTCGGTATCGGTGGAGTGGGCGGTCACGCTGCCGAGGCGCTGGTGAGAAGCGGCATAGGCGCGCTGGATATTATCGACGGAGACGAGGTCGCCATATCGAATATCAACCGTCAGATAATCGCTCTGCACAGCACGGTCGGACTGCCCAAGACCGACGCCGCCGAGACGCGTTTTCTCGACATAAATCCCGCGCTTCGGCTGACTAAATTTCAGCTTCGGTTGTCGGAGGAGACGGTCGGGCAATTCGACTTTTCGCGGTACGATTACGTTATCGACGCGATAGACGACGTTCGCGCGAAGGTCCTGCTCGCGGTAAAGTGCCGCGAAACGGGAACGCCGCTGATAAGCTCAATGGGTACGGGCAACAAGCTCGACCCGACGAAATTCCGCGTGTCCGATATTTACGAGACCTCCGTCTGTCCGCTTGCGAGGGTAATGCGTCACGAGCTGAAAAAGCGCGGCATAGAGAAGCTGAAAGTCGTCTGGTCGACGGAGCTCCCCGCCGCGCCCACCAAGGAGGGAGAGCGCGTTGTGCCGGCTTCGTGCGCGTTCGTGCCGTCGGTGGCGGGGCTGATTATCGCGGGGGAAGTCGTGCGCGAGCTTGTCGGGAAATAATGTATTGATGTATAAATTAAATATTTCTAAAACGCAATGGCACTCGCAAGCTGCTTCGCGGCTCGCGAGCGCTCATTGCTAGCTTGCTGCGCTTGAGGGGTTGGGGCGGAGCCCCCACACTCTCTCCTCATCTCTTTGAGAGATGTTGGAGAATATATTGAAAAAACGGATAAAAACAGAGCATTTTCCGTTTTTATTGCCGCAAAGCTGTTGACAAACACGGCGGAATATGTTATATTTTATGTAATTATTACGCGACTTTTGATAAAATAACTAAGAGAGGTATTGAATATGTCATTGCGTATAGAGATCGAAGCCAACCGCTGTCTTAACTGCAAAAAGCCGCAGTGTATGGAGTACTGCCCCGTGCACACGCCGATACCGCAGATAATTCAGAAGTTCAAGGAAAACAAGGTAATGGAGGCGGGCGAACAGCTTTTCGCAAACAACCCGATGAGCGTCGTCTGCGCTACCGTGTGCAATCACGAGGCGCAGTGCGCGGGTCACTGCGTGCTCGGCAAAAAGGATACGCCCGTTCAGTTTTACGATATTGAGCGCTTTGTTTCGGACGGTTACCTCAGCCGTATGCGCCCCGTATGCGCGCCGAAGAACGGGAAGCGCGTCGCGGTGATCGGTTCGGGACCCGCCGGTCTTACCGTTGCCATTATACTGGCGAAGAACGGTTACAGCGTGACTGTTTTCGAGCGCAAGAACGATATAGGAGGTATGCTCCGTTACGGAATACCCGAGTTCCGTCTCTCGAATACGGTCATTGACCGTTACAAACAGCTACTTGATAAGCTGGACATACAGGTGCGCCTTAATACGACTATCGGCGGCGCGCTGAAGATAGACGATCTTCTCCGCGACGGCTACAACTCCGTATTTGTCGGTACGGGTGCCTGGAGACCGAGAACGCTCAACATTCGCGGAGAGTGCCTTGCCAACGTTCATTTCGGTATCTCTTATCTTGAAAATCCTCGTCATCACGACCTTGGCGAGACCGTTGCCGTTATCGGTATGGGCAACGTGGCTATGGACGTTGCGCGGACGGCGTTCCGCTACGGAGCACAGCGCGTAATGCTTTTCTCGCGCGGCATACACGCTTCGGCAAGCTCTCACGAGATGAGCTACGCAAAGCTCGACGGCGCGGAATTTATTCACGGCAAGCAGATAGTCCGCATAGACCCCGAGGGTCCCGTGTTCAAGACCTCGATAATCAACGACGAGGGGAAGATCACGGGCTACGAGGAGGGCGAGGAGCTCGTTCCCGCGGACTCCGTTATCATCGCCGTAAGCCAGCGCCCCAAGGATAAGCTGATACTCTCGACGGAACATCTCGAGGGTACGGCAAAGGGCTTGCTCGTAGTCGACGACGACTTTATGACCACGCACGACGGAGTGTTCGCCGCGGGAGACGTTGTCACGGGACCTCTTACCGTCGTTCACGCTGTAGAGGACGCGAAAAAGACAGCCTTTGCTATGATGAAGTATATGGAGAACAGCAACCAATAAAATGAGATAAAATAAAAAAGCAAGGTATAGAGCGGGGGCAGTAAAGAAGTATTCCGATTTTTTGAAAAGGTTGCGTAGAACCCTACGCAGCCTTTCTCTTTTTGCCCTGATTGCCGTGACCAAGTGCAGAAGTTGCGCTCGCTACATTGAACCTGAAGTAGATCTCAATGCGCTGTTCCCTATGCCCATTCGATTTATCGGGCGCGTGAACGACGATCTTCTCCACAAGCTCGTGCATTATTTCGGGAGTAAGTTAGCGCTGCGATCAATTCAATATTTCCGAAAACAAAAAATCAGCTTTGCATCATCCATCAGGTACGCAACAGCTGCAAGTTTGTTTCTTACAAGGACAGAAAAGCGGTTTGCGCAGATTTGAAAAAGATCTACGGAGCGGTCAATCTTGATGATGCGGAATATGCCAAGGAAGAATTCCGCGAAAAATGGGATAAAAAATATCCGAATATTTTAAAATCTTAGGATAAAAACTGGGCGGAGCTTACGGTATTTTTTGAATATCCGGCTCAGATCCGTAAGATAATATACACTACAAATGCTGTCGAGAGTTACCATAGAAC
>JAAVID010000048.1 GCA_014799395.1 Oscillospiraceae bacterium
ACGACGGCTCATTTAGTTTGCGCAGCAGTTCCGATATATCGGAAGAAAGTTCGCTTTTGGATAGCGGCTCTGCGGTTTCGGAGGAGAGCAGGGACGCGTATGCGGTGGCTGTACATATAAATTTCATTCCAAATTTATTTTTAAGTACATATGATGTTGATGTAAGTCTTGACGGTGCGGAACAGGGCAAATTGAAACACGGTGAAGATATTGATTATGAATTTGAACTTGAACAGGGTGAACATTCATTGGTTTTTACAAGCAGTGAATCATCATCTGTAAAAGGGAGTATTTCGTTTGAAGTTTCGGACGATATAGAAGCGTCCTATAAAATAACTTGTCATAGTGACAAAATTGAAGTTGTAGAGGAATATATTGTCAATAAAAATGCCGCAGGTGAGAATGAAGCAATGACACCGTTATCGGCAAGCGATTATAGGAAAAAGGACTATCGAGAGATAGTTCAGTCGTTGGAAGAAGCAGGGTTTACAAACGTTTCGGCAGAACCTGTTTACGATATTGTCTGGGGAATTACGGACGAGGGGTCGTCTGACAAAATATCCATAGACGGGAAAACGGATTTCAAACGCGGCGAGGTTTTTAAGAATGATGTTGAAATCGTTGTAACATATCACCTAAAAACCGAAGATGACCCATCGCGTGTGTTGGAAGCGGAAAGCAGCAGTTCTTCAACAACATCAAGCAAGCCAGAGAGTAGCAGTTCTTCAACGACATCGAGCAAGTCCACGAGCAGCAGCTCTTCGACTTCATCAAGCAAACCCGAGAGCAGTTCTTCAACTACATCAAGCAAACCCGAGAGCAGTTCTTCAACTACATCAAGCAAGCCCGCGAGCAGTAGTTCTTCAACGACATCGAGCAAGCCTGCGAGCAGCAGTTCTTCAACAACGTCAAGCAAGCCTATAAGCAGCAGTTCTTCTACCGTACCCGCTTCCGAGGCGGATATTCCGTATGTTCCGGCAGAAACACAGACAACGGGAATAGAACTTATTTCAATGACAAATCCGGTAAGGCGCAACGAGGACGCGCAGATAACCATAAAGGGTACGCCAAATACGGAGTATAGCATAAAGGTGATTTATTCGTCGGGCGCTTCTACTGCCGATGGTCTTGAAAATAAGTTTTCCGATAGTAACGGTTATGTGACATGGACATGGCATGTTGGCGGAAGAACAAAACTCGGAGATAATAAGCGCGTTGAAATAGGCGGCGGAGGTCAAACGCTCAAAACGACGTTCAGTGTAGTGAATTAACTTAATAAAAATTAGGCGGAAGAAATTCCGCTTAATTTTTTTGTGAAATTCTTGACAACCAAATCAATATGTAGTATAATATAAACTAAGGAAATAGACTTTAAAAAGGAGACAAATTATTATGGGACTTACATTGACCGAAAAGATCATCAAGGCGCACATTGTGGACGGCGAGATGACAAAGGGCACGGAGATAGGCTTGCGTATCGACCAGACCTTAACGCAGGACGCTACGGGAACTATGGCGTACTTGCAGTTTGAGGCTATGGGCGTTGACCGCGTAAAGACCGAGCGCTCGGTGGCGTACATCGACCACAACACGCTCCAGAGCGGCTTTGAGAACGCCGACGACCACCGCTTTATCGGCTCGATAGCCAAGAAGCACGGCATATGGTTCTCGAGACCGGGCAACGGTATTTGCCACCAGGTTCATCTGGAAAGATTTGGAAAGCCCGGCAAGACCCTCATCGGCTCCGATTCGCACACCCCGACGGGCGGCGGTATCGGTATGCTCGCAATGGGCGCGGGCGGTCTGGACGTTGCCGTGGCTATGGGCGGCGGCGCGTATTACATAACCATGCCCAAGGTCGTTAAGATCAACCTCACCGGCAAGCTCAACGACTGGGTGTCGGCTAAGGACGTTATTCTTGAAGTCCTCCGCCGCCTGACCGTCAAGGGCGGCGTGGGCAAGGTTATGGAGTATACGGGCGAGGGCGTGAAGTCGCTGAGCGTTCCCGAGCGCGCCACTATCACGAATATGGGCGCGGAGCTGGGCGCGACGACCTCTATTTTCCCGTCCGACGAGACAACGCTGAAATTCCTCAAGGCGCAGGGGCGCGAGGAGGACTATGTGGAGCTTTCCGCAGACCCCGACGCTGTTTACGACGAGGAGGTCAACATAAATTTGAGCGGGCTCGTTCCGCTGGCGGCTTGTCCGCATTCTCCCGACAACGTTAAGAGCGTTGAGGAGATAGGCGCGATTAAAATCGACCAGGTCTGCATTGGCTCGTGTACAAACTCGTCCTTGCAGGACTTGAGAAAGGTCGCGCATATTCTTAAAGGCAAGACCGTTCACCCGGACGTTTCGCTGGCTATCGCTTGCGGCTCGAAGCAGGTGTTCAATATGCTCGCGGACGGCGGCGAGCTGTCGATACTTATCGACGCGGGCGCGAGAATTCTCGAGAGCGCTTGCGGTCCGTGCATAGGCATGGGTCAGTCGCCGAACAGCAAGGGCATTTCGCTGAGAACGTTCAACCGTAACTTCGAGGGAAGAAGCGGCACAAAGGACGGTCAGATATACCTCGTATCCCCCGAGACCGCGGCGATTTCCGCGGTTACGGGCGTGTTCACCGACCCGAGAACCGTCGGCGAAATGCCGCCGTATGTAATGCCGGAGAAGTTCCTTATCAACGATAATATGGTAACTCCTCCCGCGAGCGTTGAGGAGGCTCCCGACGTTGAAATTCTGCGCGGTCCGAACATTAAGCCGTTCCCCGTAAACAAGCCCCTTGCGGAGACTATCGAGAGCGGCGTAACGCTGAAAGTCGGCGACAACATCACCACCGACCACATTATGCCCGCGGGCGCGAAAATTCTGCCGCTCCGCTCGAATATCCCCGCGATCTCCGAGCACTGCTTCGCGGTATGCGACGAAACGTTCCCCAAGCGCGCGAAAGAGGCGGGCACAAGCATTATCGTCGGCGGCGTGAACTACGGTCAGGGCTCGTCGCGTGAGCACGCGGCGCTCGCTCCGCTGCACCTCGGCGTTAAGGCGATAATCTGCAAGAGCTTCGCGAGAATCCACCGCCAGAACCTTATCAACAACGGCATTCTTCCGCTTGAGTTCATTAACGAAAGCGACTATGATAAAATCGAGCAGGGCGACAAGTTGGTTATCGCGGATATCCGCAAGATAGTGGAGACCGACGGGAAAATCGTTGTCGAGAATAAGACCAAGGGCTTCTCGTTCGAGGTGAAGTGCGAGCTGTCCGAGCGCGGCAAGGGAATGATGCTCGCGGGCGGTCTGCTCAACTACACGAAAGCGAACGGCTGATTATGGGGCTTTTCGGTAACTTATTCGGCAAGGGCGGCAAAAAAGAGGGCAATTTTTCCTATATTTTGGAAATTGCCAAGCTCTTGACCGACAACGAAACAGTCCACGCGAACCTTAAACGCGCTCTCGGCGAACCCGACAAATACTTCTCCGAGAACGAATGGCGCTATGCCGAGCGCGGAGTTGTCGTCGGCAAGGCGGACAGGAAAACGCTCTATTGGCTCGCTCTCGTCGACGAGCTTGCCGAGGGCGGCGGTCTGTTCGAGGTGGACTACAAGTGCGAGCTTGAGGAGTTCCTCGGGGCGCTGGCGAGACTGAATAACTACGGGCTTATCGAGAGCGCGGTCGGCTCGCTCGAACTCCCCGAGGACGGCGACGTTACGGCGTGGGGCGAGGAGCTCAATCCGGCGCTCGGCGAAAAGGCGTTCGTGTGCACCGTCGACATCGATTCGGACAGCTATCCGCTTGTCATCGTGAGCGGGGACGTTCTCGAAAAGGTTCGCGCGTTAGCCGAAAAGAACGGACAGCAGATCGAGGACTTTTAAGTTAGGTGGGATAACAAATGGGATTGTTCAAGAAAAAAGCCCCTTTGGAAAAGATTTTCGCGGACTTTGACCGCGCGGACTGCGAGGATATTCTCGAGACGGCAAAGGCGCTCTCGGGCAGCGACCGCAGAGTAGCGGCGGCTGTCGACGCGGCTCTGGAGGATCCGAAAGGCTACATAAACCGCAGCGCCAAGCGCTTTGAGGAGCGCGGTATCGCGCTTGACGGCAGTCTCGACGCCGACGAGCTTATGCTTTTCGCAATGCTGAACGAGCTCGAAACGCTGGAGTATGTGTTCGAGTTCAGCGGCAAATGCGAGCTTGAAGACTTCCTGTGGGGGCTCACCCAGATAAAGACCTACGACCGTATCAAGGACGTTGTCAGAACGCTGGAGCTCGACGAAAACGGCGATGTGGAAGCGTGGGGCAAGGAGATAAACAAGGCGCTCGACGCTGAATTTTATCTGTGCTATATCTACATTGACGACGGCAGTTATCCTATCGCGATAGTTACGCCCGAGGAGTTTGAGAGAGTGCCGCTGCCGTTTGTGATGATAATGTAAACCGAAGCGGGGTGAAGCTATGTGCGTTTATTCCTTTGAAGAGATAGCGGAGAGGGTTCGTCCCGTTGCCGAAAAGTACGGGCTGAAAAGCGTTTACCTTTTCGGCTCATACGCGCGCGGCGACGCTGACGACGACAGCGATGTCGATCTGCTGGTCGACGCGGAAAACGTTCACGGTTTTCGTTTTTTCGGAATGTATGATGAATTCTGTACGGCGCTTGAAAAGCAGGTCGATATGGTGACGTTAAGAACGCTCGAACAGGAGCGCGGCACTTCGTACGGAAAACGGTTCGTTCAAGCGGTCGAGCTTGACAGAAGGAGGCTCATATGATCCGTTATAACGAACGTGATATGGAACTGATTGGCATAATTTTAAGGTTTTGCGATGAAATTGATCTGGCGATCAAGATGTTTGGGAAAAGCTTTGAGGTTTTTGAAAATAATAATGTTTTCCGCAACGCGGTAAGTATGCCGCTTATGCAGACAGGTGAATACTCAAACAAATTGAGCGATGAGTTCAAGGCTTCCCACCCCGAAATTCCGTGGACTGTAATAAGAGGAATGCGGAATTGGTTTGCTCACGGTTATTTCGATATGGATATTACGAAGATATGGGAAGCGGCAGTCGACGATATTCCCGCTCTGAAAAAGTTCTGCGAAGAAGTTCTCGATGAACAGCAAATAAAAAATTAAAGACAAGGAGAAAATTATGGCAAAAATTCAAATGACAACGCCGCTCGTTGAAATGGACGGCGACGAAATGACCCGCATTATTTGGAAGATGATAAAGGATATTCTCATCGGTCCGTATGTCGACCTGAAAACCGAGTACTACGACCTCGGGCTGGTTCACCGCAACGAGACCGAGGATAAGGTGACGGTCGAGAGCGCGGAGGCTACCAAGAAGTACGGCGTGGCGGTAAAGTGCGCGACTATCACCCCGAACGCTCAGCGCGTGGAGGAGTACAAGCTCAAGGAGATGTGGAAGTCGCCGAACGGCACTATCAGAGCCATTCTCGACGGCACCGTGTTCCGCAAGCCCATTCTCGTGAAAGGCATTACGCCGTATATCCCGACATGGACAAAGCCGATAACAATCGCCCGTCACGCTTACGGCGACATCTACAAGAACACCGAGCTGAAAGCGCCGCAGGGAAGCAAAGCCGAGATCGTCATCACCGACAAGGACGGCAACGAGACCCGCGCGCTTATCCACGATTTCAAGAGCTCGGACGGTATCGTTCAGGGCGTTCACAATCTCGACAGCTCGATAGGCAGCTTCGCGAGAGCGTGCTTCAACTACGCGCTCGACGCGCGGGAGGACTTGTGGTTCGCTTCCAAGGACACCATTTCCAAGACCTACGACCACCGCTTCAAGGACATCTTCGCGGAAATTTACGAGAGCGAGTACAAGGCTAAGTTCGAGGCTAAGGGCATCGAGTACTTCTACACGCTGATAGACGACGTTGTGGCGCGCGTTATACGCTCCGAGGGCGGCTTTATCTGGGCGTGCAAGAACTACGACGGCGACGTTATGTCGGATATGCTCGCGACGGCTTACGGCTCGCTGGGTCTTATGACGAGCGTTCTCGTGTCGCCCGACGGCAAGTACGAGTACGAGGCGGCTCACGGCACGGTAACGCGCCATTACTACAACTTTCTCAAGGGCGAAAAGACCTCCACAAACCCGATAGCGACTATTTTCGCGTGGAGCGGCGCGCTCCGCAAGCGCGGCGAGCTGGACGGCATTTCCGCGCTTATCGACTACGCCGACAGACTTGAGGAGGCTTCCGTGCAGACTATGGAGGAGGGCGTTATGGACAAGAACCTCGCGGCGATGTCCAAGTTCGAAAACAAGCGCGTTGTTGACACGGAGACGTTCCTTGTCGAGATAAACAACAGACTGGAAAAGTTAATGGCATAAATTATTCTGTGGCAGAGGTAAATTATGCAGGAAAAAAATATTTCTAAGTCGGTCATACGGCGTTTGCCGCGGTATTACCGATTTCTCGGGGAATTGCTGAAGGAGGGCGCCGAGAAAATATCCTCGCGGGAGCTGTCGGAGCGTATGCGTCTCACGGCTTCGCAGATACGGCAGGATCTGAACTGCTTCGGCGGCTTCGGTCAGCAGGGGTACGGCTACAACGTCTCGGAGCTGAGGGAACAGATAGGCGCGATACTTCATCTTGACGACGCGCGCACGGTGATACTCATCGGCGCGGGAAACCTCGGCAGAGCGGTCGCGGTACATATCGACTTTGAACGGTACGGCTGCCGTCTCGTCGGGATATTCGACAGAGACGACACGCTCACGGGCGAGAGCATTGCGGGTATGCGCATACGCTCGGCAGACGAGCTGAGGGCGTTCTGCGCCGCCGAGCACCCCGCAATGGCGATACTGTGCATTCCCCGCGACGGCGCGGAGGACGTGGTGAAAACGCTTATCGGCGGCGGAGTGCGGGCGTTCTGGAATTTCTCGCATTACGATATTCACGCGGACTATCCCGAGACGGCGGTCGAGAATGTTCATCTTACGGACAGCCTTATGATCTTGTCCTATCTTATGGAGGAAAACGGCGAGACCGAGGACGATACGGTGACTAATTAAAATGCATTAACGTCTGCTTTTGTGAACGGCAAAGGCGGACGTTTTTTATGCCGTCAAACGGCTCTGTTAAGCCAATGTTAAGTTTGGTTGACAAAGTTCAAGGGGAAATTGGTAGACAATTTCCGGAAGAATGGGTATAATTAAATTGCACGGTGCGAAACTTGTTTTTTTTACAAAGGGGTGAGCCTATGGAATTTACGGGTCGAACAACGGGAACGGTCACCGAGGTCAAAAAGATATGGTGGATAAAAGTCAAGCTGAAAGCGGTGCGTCTGCACTCGGAGGACGGGGTCGCGTTTCCGCATAATATCAAGGTTAAGTATACGGTAGACGGCAGGGAATACTATAAAAAAGTGTACATTCCGTGGCGGATACTGCCGCCGCCAAAGGGCGCGGAGGTCACGGTAAGTTATGACGAGAACAGACCGCAGCGGAGCATGGTCGGATTTGGAGGTTCAAAATGACATTTGCGGAGAAATTAACGGAATTGAGAAAACAGCGCGGCTGGTCGCAGGAGGAGCTCGGCGAGCGGTTGGGCGTGACGAGACAGACCGTCTCGAAATGGGAGCTGGGCTCGACCACTCCCGAAATGGAAAAGCTGGCGGCAATGGGCGAGCTTTTCGGGATAACGCTCGACGAGCTTGTCCGCGGCGGCGAGAGCTACACGGTCACGGGCGACGTTCCCGAGCAGAAGGTCGTCGTTGTAAAGCGTTCGAGGTTTGTGAACGGCGAGTTCAAAAGCGAGAAAAAGGTTCTCGGAAAGCCGCTTGTGCATATCAATTTAAAGGGAAAAGCGAACGGATTTTTCGCCATAGGGCTTATGGCGAGGGGATTTTTCGCGATAGGACTGCTGTCAATGGGCGTGTTCACGATCGGACTGCTGTCGATAGGCGTGGTGGTACTCGGCGCGCTTGGGGGACTCGGGATAGCTGCCCACGCGATGATCGCGGCGGGAGTGTTCGCGTTCGGAGCGGTCGCGGCGGGAGTTTTTTCCTTTGGCGCGGTATCGTTCGGGTGGCTGAGCTATGGCGCGGTGAGCATGGGAACGTACACGATAGGCGCTCTGTCAAAGGGAACTATCGCGATAGGCGCGAACGCGAGCGGCATAATCGCGCTCGGCAAGGACACGGCGGGCGAGATTCAGCTCCACCTGCCGATAACGGCGGACGAATTCCGAAGCATTGTGGAGAGCCGTCTGCCGAACACCCCGAAATTTATCACCGAGCTGTTTTCGATGTTCGCGGAGAGCGTCGAATTCGGTTAAATTTTTTCCAGTTCCGCCGAGTAGAACGTTTTCAGTATCTCCTCGGCGGAGCTTCCGTTTTTCGCCATAAAATCGGCGGCGTTTATGCTCATTCCCTTATTTTCACCGAGACCGAGACAGGTGAAGCGGAACTTATCCTCGGCGTATTCCACCGTAATGGCTACGCTGCGCAGTCCGAACGCCTGTTTCAGCGCCGCGCCCGTCATACGCTCGCCGTTGAACTCGATGTACAGAAGCGTTCCCGTGTCGGCGTAGACCGCGCCCGAGAACCATTCCGAACAGTCGGCGGAGAGCGTTCCGTTTTTGTGGAGCGCGCGGCGCACCTCCTCGGTGGTGAACGCGGTGCGGCTCTCGAAGCCGTTTGCGCCGATGTCGCAGGGGAGCGCGACCGACGGCGAGAGCGGGGTCTCGTCGGTCCTGCCCGAGGAGAGCATACACATCTGCGGCTTTATCGGCTCGCCGTCAAGGGTGAGGAGGAGCTTTTCGGCGGCGCGGACGGCGTTTGAAACGCGCTCGTCGGGCTCGCCGTCAACGAACGGGAAGTCGCCGCCGACCGTGAAGTCCGCGCCCAGATTTTGGAAGCCTTTTTTGGTGGAGAGCTCGTACATCGCGCGGGAGTTCTCCGCCGCGGCGACCGCGGCAAGCGCCTCGTCCGCGAGGTTTTCGCCGCCCGTAAGCCCCGTCACGCAGCCCGCGAGAAAGTCGGCGTAGTTCATTGTGAGTATCTCGCCGCGCTCCGGGATATACACGCTCACGCGGCGCGGAACGGCGGACGTGCTGCGGTTCGCGGTCACGCTCAGCAGCACCGCGACTATCGCCGCAAGAAGTACAAGGGCTGCGCCCGAGACAATAGTGATCTTTTTTGGCATTCTTTGGTGTCTCCTTTCGGTTACTGGGTTATTGTGTTGCCGCACGGGGGTAAGGTTTTATTTGTTGTTTGCGGTGGTTTCGTTTCATTTAATTAAAATGTTGTCGCACGGGTGCAAGAGGACACCCTTCGGGAAAGAGGGGGCTGGGTCTCGTGACGAATAGAGGACGTGTTACATGCTGCCCCCTCTCTCCCTACGGGTTTCCTCTTCCGATTTCTTTCCCCTCTCCCACTCACCTCCCATTTATTTTGTGG
>JAAVID010000049.1 GCA_014799395.1 Oscillospiraceae bacterium
GATGAAATTGTAATATTGATGGAACGCCGTGTGCGGTGAAAGTCGCATGCACGGTGTGGAACGGGGGAAAAGGCGGAGATAATTTCAAAGTCTTACCTATCGTTATCGCTGCCCAAAGTCGACGGCTTGGAAATGATATTCTCCGCCTCGCGCTCCCGAAAGGTGTCTATTGTCGCTATAATCCAATCCCTCGCGCAGTTCGAGAAAACTTACGGCAAAGAGGGCGCGGAGATCATCGTGGACAACTGCCAATGCACGCTGTTCGGAGCGTTCGCGCCCAATTCCAAGACCGCCGAAGCGATGTCGCAGAACCTCGGCAAGCAGACCGTTCTCAGCGGAACGGTAACGCGCTCAAGCGGCAGGGACGGCGGAAACCGCCAGCTTCAGATGATCGAGCGACCGCTTATGACCGTTGACGAGCTGAAATCCATGCCGAAAGGTCACTTTATTGTGATGAAAACAGGCTGTCACCCGATGAAAACACGACTCAAGCTGTTCTTCAAGTGGGGGATAGCGTTTGAGGGCGCTTACTCAATCGAGGAAAAAGCGGAACGCAAGGTACAGTACGCAGACAGCAATGAGGTTGAGGCGGCGGTGTTGAAGATGTTCCCACCGAAGCCTGTACCGATTGAGTTCACGGACGATTTTGAACATAGCGCACCGGAAATTATGGATAGAAAGCGTCCTCCAAGAACAAAAAAGGCATGAGCTTATAATTACAAGTGTACATTTGATTGCCATATCCTACGGTGCGATTAGTTCGACGACAATATTATGATTTTTGCTCGTGATTTGTTACCAACGGTTTTTGTAAATATGTTATTTACACGATAATACGATCATAGTTGCTGTCCGTCTATGTGTTTTCGTGCATAATTGCTGTGTTTAAAAAAGATTTGACAAGATTGTTGGAAAGCGTTATAATGATTTTGCAAGATTTTAAAGACAGACTTTCAAAAAATGAAATCAGCAAAGATCCTCTGCCCGATAAATAAAAAGAACCGCCAAACCAAATGATGCCGAACAAATTCACAACGATTGGCATAAACATCGAAAGAAGGTAGAACAAAATGTTAAAGGTGTCCTTTGACAATTCCGACAGACTGCTTCAAACAAAGCAGATACTGGCAGCAAACCATATAAACTGCGAAAACGGTACAGCATACTGTGTATTGCTGGTAGATAATGATGATAAAAAATTTATCGCTATGCTTCTCAAAAAAGAGAAGGTAAAATGCGATATATCCGCGGCATAAAACGTATGAGGACAGTTTGTTGAAAGGGAGAATTGAAACGAGCAGTCATTGGCGGAATGACCGCAAGGCAAAGGAGTTTATATAAATGCCCTTCTTGAACGTATACATAATACGGCAACAGATACAGCAATATACAAACCGATCTCGTATTTCAAAAACGAGGTCGGTCTCTTATTTCAGCACGATCTTATTATGATTTCTCCACTCTCTGGGAGAAACTCCATAAGTATTTTTAAACGCCCTTGAAAAATGTAAGGGGCTGCTGTATCCTACTGCGGCACCGATATCGCCTATGGATAGCTTGGTCAGCTTCATAAGCTCGGCGGCTTTGGACATCCGAAACGACAGCAAAAATTCCTGTGGAGTTTTTCCTATGGTTTCCTTGAATATTTTTCCGAAATAGCTTCGGTTCAATCCGCATACGGCGGCTATATCTTCAACAGAAATATCATTCTGGAAATTATGTTCGATATATTCCAGCGCCTCGTGAATGTAAAAATCACGCAGCTTGCTACCGCTTTGGAAAACACGTGCTTCCGACGACCGAATAAGATAATCGAGGAACAAATAGAGATGTCCGATAAGATGAAGCGGTTGCTGCGAAGGGTTTTCTGATATATAGAGCATTTCCTTGACCATATCCTCACGCAAATCGTTATGACGCGCATGATATATCGGAGAGTCCGCACTGAGCCCGGCAGATTCGAGTATGCCTTTGGCTCTCAGCCCGTCAAACTCGATCCAACAATATTCCCACGGCATATCATTATCGGCAATATAGGTTGTGGTTTGATCGGGCATAATAAGAAAGCCGTCTCTGCTTTTAACACGGTAGGTTCTGGTCACGCCCTTGCTGTCGTCAGCCATAAGCACACCCGTACCCGACATTACATAGTGAAAAAGGAAGTGATTTCTTTTTGCCGGCCCGAATGAATGTGACGGGGCACATCTTTCTCTTCCGAATTGAAACAACCCGAGATCGACAAAATTTTCCGTAGGAAAAATCGAAAAAATAAGATCTTGCATTTCTACCCACTCCTTAATAATTCCTTAATAATTATGTATATATGTTGTTGTCATCGGTTGTCAATAATTACATTATAACACAAAACATACCAAAATGCAATGTGATTTTCAAACATAGCACAATATGAGGCATTTTGGCATAAATCAAGTGGAAATTGGCTATTTACAGTAGCATTAAGATATGTTATAATGTATTTACAAAATCCAAATCAATTTATAGGGAGGCAGAACATATGAAAAAGCGAGTTTTTTTATCGGCAGCTCTTGCGGCTCTTTCATTGCCGGTCATGATGTTATCCGGCTGTTCCGGGAATACAGACGCTGACGGAAAGATCGAAATTCGTATGCTGCAATACAAACCCGAGGCTGTAGCGGCATTCGAGAAAATGGAGCAGCGATTCAACGAAACTCACGATAATATTCATTTAATAATTGAATCGCCGAACGAAGCGATGACGATCCTCAAAACGCGTCTTATCAAGGAGGACTATCCCGATATCGTCGGGATCGGCGGCGATATAAACTACTCAAACTTCCTTGACGCGGGTTTGTTTGAGGACTTATCGGATATTGAGTTTCTGTCCGAGATCAAATCCTCATATATGCAGATCGAAAAAGACCTTGAATTTATCCCGCAGGACGGCGTCTATGCGCTTCCTTATGCCGCCAACTGCGCGGGTATCCTGTACAACAAGGACATATTTGAAAAAAACGGTTGGGAGATTCCCCATACATGGAATGAGTTTACCGAGTTATGCGCAACGATCCAAGAGGAAACGGACATATATCCTCTTTATTTCGGGTATAAGGATACATGGACCTGTCTTGCTCCGTGGAACGCTCTGGCGGTAGGATTGTCGCCTGCCGATACCTGCGCGCAGGTGAACGCAGGAAACACGACATTCACTGCGGAGTATTCCGAGGTGGCAGAGAAAATAAAGGCTCTGCTCGAATATGCCGAGCCTAACCCGTATGCGTACAGCTACAACGACGCGTGTACGGCATTTGCGAGAGGTGAGTCGGCAATGTATCCGATAGGCAGCTACGCCGTACCGCAAATAATACAAACAAATCCCGACATAAACATTGATTCCTTCCCATTCCCCGCGAATGAAAACGAGAGCGATAACGTTCTCAATTCGGGAGTAGATCTACAGTTTTCAATAATGAAGGGCTGTAAAAATAAAGAGGCGGCATACGAGGTGCTGAAATTCCTTTACGAGGACGAAACCATTCAGATATATCTTGACGATCAGAACGCGGTGCCTTGCAAAAACGGCGATTTCACTCTGCCATCAATGCTGGACGGAATGAAAGATTATATTGAAAACGACAGAATGTCCGACTTCCACGATCATCACTATCCAAGCGAAATGAGCGTTGACGCGATAATTCAGACGTACCTTATGGACAACAATGACAACGCCCGCGAAACGTTTCTGACTCGCTTCGACAACGATTGGAAACGCTATAACCGCGACCTTATTGAAAAGGTTAGAAAATATGAGGAGGGAAAGAAATGAAACACAAGCTTTCTTCGCGAACAAAAACATATATCGTGATGATATTGCCCGCGCTTATTCTCTTTGTGGCATTCAACACGATACCTCTTATCACGGGAGCATTTTACAGCTTCACAAATTACCGCGGATACGGCAGCTATGATTTTGTCGGTTTGCGAAATTACATAGACCTTTTCCAAGACGCGAGAGTGGGACAGTCTTATCTGTTTACATTCAAATACGCTATCGCGGGAACGGTGCTGGTAAACCTTATATCTCTGCTGCTTGCCATGGGTCTGAACAGCAAGATCAAGGCTAAGAGCTTTCTTCGCGGAATGTATTTCGTTCCGAACGTTCTCGGCGGACTTGTTGTAGGTTATATTTTCAGTTTTTTGTTTACTTATATTATCCCCGCAATGGGCAACGCGCTTAATATTGAGTTTTTGAAGAACAGCATACTTGCAAGCGAAAGCTGGGCTTGGGTGGGCGTTCTGATAGTCGGAGTCTGGCAGTCCGTCGCGATGAATACGATCATCTACATTTCGGGTTTGCAGACTATTCCCGCGGATATTTACGAGGCGAGCAACATAGACGGCGCAAATAAGTGGCAGACGTTCACAAAGCTCACTCTGCCGATGTTAGTGCCGTTCCTGTCAATAAACCTCGTCCTCAGCACCAAGAATATGCTTATGGTATTCGATCAGATCATGTCCTTGACAAAGGGCGGACCCGCGCAAAGCACGGAATCAATCTCCTACCTCATTTACAGAAACGGTATGGACGGCGGACAATTCGGCTTCCAGAGTGCCAACGCAGTATTGTTCTTTGTTGTGATCGTTACCATCTCCATAATTCAGATGAGAATGACAAGCAAGAAGGAGGAACAGTTATGAGCGGAACAGATAACACCAAAACCAAAAAGTTCGCGAAGATCAAGAAAGACAATCACGTAAATATTCCGTTGACGATAGTACTGTTTATTGGCTGCCTTACGGTTATATTTCCGTTGTATATGACGGTCATTATCGCTCTGAAATCGCCCTCCGAAATGACCAATGACGCCGCCGGCGCACTGAGTTTGCCCAAGACATTAAGTTTTGAAAATTTCACGGAGGCAATGCGCGTGACGCACTTCGGAACGTCGCTTCTCAACAGCGTTATAATTACGGGCGCGACCATACTTCTGGCACTGGTTATCCACTCCATGGCGGGCTACGCGATAGGCAGAGCAATGACGCGCCATAAGAGCTTCAAGTTCATTTATTTCTATATCGTAAGCGGAATGTTCGTGCCGTTCGCGATACTGATGATGCCGCTCGTTAAGGAGACCGCCATACTCGGAATTGATAATATGTTCGGTGTGGTGCTGCTCTACGTTGTATTCTATATGCCGATGAATGTAATGCTCTATTCGGGGTATCTGAAAAATATCCCCCTCGCAATGGAGGAAGCCGCAAGCATCGACGGCGCTTCGACATGGAGGACTTATTGGACTATAATATTTCCGATGATGAAGCCCATGCACGCAACGGTAGCGGTTCTGACCGCTCTCGGAACGTGGAACGACGTTATGACGCCGCTTGTTATAATGTCGGGTTCGGAGAACACCACTCTGCCGCTTGCGCAGCTTAATTTCCAGACGCAGTTCGGAACAAATTACAACCTTGCGTTCGCTTCGTATCTGCTGGCGCTTATCCCCATTCTGATTTTCTACATATTCTGTCAGAAGCAGATCATAGGCGGTATCGCAAACGGCGCTGTGAAAGGATAACACATTATGAAGCTAAGCAACAAAATAATGCTGATAACCTATGCCGACAGCATGGGCAAGAACCTCGGCGAGCTGCATAAAATAATAAACAAGCACTACAAAAAGGCGGTCGGCGGAATACATATCCTCCCGTTTTATCCGTCCTCCGCCGACAGGGGCTTTGCGCCGATAAGATACGATACGGTTGATGAGAATTTCGGCAGCTTTGAAGATATCGAGCGGCTCGGCAATGATTACTATCTGATGTTTGATTTCATGGTGAATCACATTTCCGCGCAGTCGGAATTTTACCGCGATTTTCTGAAAAACAAAGACGCTTCGCCGTATAAGGATATGTTTATCCGTTACAAGGATTTCTGGGAAAACGGCGAACCGACAAAGGCGCAGACCGATCTTATCTACAAAAGGAAGCCCCGTGCGCCGTATGTTGAGGCTGATTTCGCGGACGACAGCACCGAGAAGATATGGTGTACGTTCTGCGAGGAGCAGATAGACCTTGACGTATCCAAGGATGTTACAAAACGTTTTATCAAGGAAACCTTGGAGAGTATGTGCAGACACGGCGCTTCGATAATACGTCTGGACGCGTTCGCGTATGCAATAAAAAAGGCTGACACTAACTGCTTCTTTGTCGAACCCGACACTTGGGAGCTGCTTTACGATATCGAGAAAACGGTATCGGAACTCGGCTGCGAGATACTTCCCGAAATTCATGAGCATTACACGATACCGATGAAGATCGCGGAAAAAGGCTTCTGGGTATACGATTTCGCGCTCCCCGTGATCGTTCTTCACGCTCTGTTCAACCATACGGGAAAATATCTCAAAAATTGGCTTGAAATGTGCCCGATGAAACAGTTTACTACCCTCGATACGCACGACGGTATAGGCATTGTCGATGTAAAAGACCTTATCCCCGATGACGAGATCGAACAGGTCAAAGAACAGATGTACAGCCGCGGCGCGAACGTAAAAAAGATCTACAGCTCGGAAGCGTACAATAACCTTGATATTTATCAGGTCAACACGACCTACTATTCTGCGCTCGGGAACAACGATAACGCGTACTTGCTGGCGAGAGCGATACAGTTTTTCGCTCCCGGCATACCCCAAGTCTACTATGTCGGGTTGCTGGCGGGAGAAAACGATATTGAACTGATGGAGCGCACCAAAAACGGGCGCGATATCAACCGTCACTATTACTCCGCGGAGGATATCGACAAGGAGCAGGACAGAGAGGTCGTGCGCCGATTGAAAGAGCTTATGGAGCTGAGAAACTCTCACTCCGCTTTCGGACTTGACGGCAGTATTTCCGTTACTGCCGAAGATGACAGAATTTCAATTACAAGAACCTGCGGCGACAGCGAATTAACGCTGAACGCAAATCTCACGGATTACAGTTTTACTATCGGATAAGGGTGATATTATGGGAATAAAAGTCAACGAAAAAGAACGTTTTTTCAGCATTACAACGCGGAACACCGAGTATCAGTTCAAGGCGGATAAATTCGGGGTGTTAAAGCATTTGTGGTACGGTGAAAAAACCGATCGTGATATGGAATATCTGCTTGACTATCCCGATGTGGGTTTTTCCGGTCAGATTTATGAAACCGGCGACGACCGCACCGATTCGATCGACACAATGCCATTGGAATATCCGTGCGGAGGTATTGGCGATTTTAGGATCCCGGCAATTAAAGTAACTCACGCGGACGGCAGTACGGCTCTCGATCTGCGTTACAAGGGATATTGCGTTAAAAACGGAAAATATAATATTCCCGGGCTTCCCGCCGTTTACGCAGAAGAAGCAAAGGCGCAAACACTTGAAATAACGCTTTGCGATACTTCTTCGGACACCGAGGTAATTTTGCGTTACGGCGTTCTCGAAGAACTTGATATAATCACAAGGAGCGCAGAGATACGCAACAACTCGAACAGCCCGATATTCCTGAAAGAAGCCGCAAGCCTCAGCCTTGACATTCCGTTCGGCGATTGGGAATGGATACATTTTCAAGGCAGACACACCAAAGAGCGCGTTCCCGAGCGTGCTCCGCTGATACACGGCATACAGGAAAGCTCGAGCAGCCGCGGTATGTCAAGTCATCATCAAAACCCCTCGTTTATACTTTGTTCTCCCGACTGCACCGAACAGACGGGAAAATGCTATGGCGCGTTTTTCGTATACAGCGGAAGTTTTCAAATCCAAATAGAGCTTGACCAGCTTAACCAGACGAGGGCGGTAATGGGGTTAAACTCTAAGCTTTTCGGCTGGAAACTGAACAGCGGCGAGAGTTTTCACACTCCCGAAGCGGTCATGACATACAGCGCCGGCGGATTTTCCAAGCTCTCTCACAATTTCCACAAGGTAATAAGAGAGAATATCTGCCGCGGAAAATATCAGCTCGCGGAACGCCCCGTGCTCCTCAACAACTGGGAAGCTACTTACTTCGGCTTTGACGCGGAAAAGATAATAAAGATCGCCGAGGACGCGGCGGCGCTCGGAGTTGATATGCTCGTTCTTGACGACGGCTGGTTCGGCAAGCGCGACAGCGATACCTCGGGGCTCGGAGATTGGTTTGTAAACGAGAAAAAACTGCCCGGCGGACTGGGTTCGCTTGTCGAAAAGGTCAAGGCGCTGGGGATGAAATTCGGTCTGTGGTTTGAGCCGGAAATGGTTTCCGAGGACAGCGAGCTTTACCGCGCTCATCCCGATTGGGCGATCAAAATACCCAACCGCAAGCCGACACGCGGGCGTTATCAGCTTGTGCTGGATATGTCGCGAAAGGACGTTCGCGATTATCTGTACGATTCCATTGCCGCCATCCTAAAAAGCGCCGATATTTCATACATAAAATGGGACGCTAACCGAAGCATATGCGATTGGTATTCCGGAGAGCTGTCAGCGGAAAATCAGTGTGAGCTGCCGCACAGATATATGCTCGGATTGTATGAACTGCTCGAACGGCTTACCGCGTATTTTCCCGACGTTATGATCGAGGGGTGCAGCGGCGGCGGCGGACGCTTTGACGCGGGAATGCTGTACTACTGTCCGCAGATCTGGTGCAGTGATGACACCGACGCGTTTGAACGCGCAAAGATACAGTACGGAACGTCGTTTATTTATCCGATCTCGGCGGTCGGCTCGCACGTTTCGGTGGTTCCGAATCATCAAACGGGATGTATCACGCCCTTTGAGACCAGAGCCGTTACCACTATGGCGGGGAGTTTCGGCTACGAACTTGATCTCGGCGCGCTTTCCGATGAAGAAAAGAACGCTGTTCCCGAGCAGATAAAGCGTTTTAAGAAATATGCTCCGCTTATTCATAACGGGAAATATTATCGGCTGAGCGATCCGACAACGGGAAATATCGCGCTTTGGGAATATGCTTCTGAGGATATGTCGGAGGTTCTTATTCACGGAATGGTATTCCGCACAGAGCCGAATATGAAGCGCATTGCGATAAAGGCTGTGCTTTCCCCCGACAGTCAATACAAGATTGAGGGAGATTTGGGGATTTACACCGGCGCGGCACTGATGAACGGCGGTATCCTTCTTCCAAAGACATGGGGAGATTATTGCCCGATTGAAATTCACTTGATAAAACAGGGGGTATAGTTATGAATGTTGATGATGTTCTGACAAATCTCCGGAACGGTAAATATGATTCTCAGCTTGAAGAACTTTACGGAATAACAGCAGTTCAGAAGCAGGGGTTACGGTATGAAAATGCGTTAATGGAATTTGCTCGGCAGTTTCCGCAGCGTGTTAATTCCGATATAGCGCTCTTTTCCGCACCAGGTAGAACCGAGATCGGCGGAAATCACACCGACC
>JAAVID010000050.1 GCA_014799395.1 Oscillospiraceae bacterium
GTACCATAAATCGCTTATCGACCTATTTTTTCTGTATTCTGGTCAAGTAGGAACTTTCGACAACCGGCACCAAGAGAACAAATGACACAAGGAATGTAAAATTTTGGAATATATACGGATCGGACAAGTTAAAATAGAGAAAACCGCCGCGCTCGCTCCTATGGCAAGCGTAGCGGACAAGGCTTACCGCACAATGGCAAAGGAGTTCGGAGCGGCTTACTGCATCGGAGAAATGGCGAGCTGTAAGGGCTTATGCTATTCGGACAAGAAAACCGCCGCGCTCCTCACGGTCACGGAGACGGAGCGCCCAATGGCGGTGCAGCTTTTCGGCGCGGAGCCCGAATTTATGTACAAAGCGGTCAAGATAGCCGAGCAATACAAGCCCGACATAATCGACATAAACGCGGGCTGTCCTATGCCGAAGATAGTCACCGGCGGCGCGGGGAGCGCGCTGATGAAAACTCCCGAGCTGTTCGGGGAGCTGATAAAGGCGGCGGTCTCGGCGACGGATATTCCCGTCACGGTGAAAATTCGCAAGGGCTGGGATAACGAACACGTCAACGCCGTCGAGCTTGCTCAAATCGCGGAGCGAAGCGGCGCAGCGGCGATAGCCGTTCACGGGCGCACAAAGGAACAGCTTTATTCGGGAAAAGCCGATTGGGACATAATAAAGGCGGTCAAAAGCGCGGTCTCGATACCGGTCATCGGCAACGGCGACGTTTCAAGCCCCGAGGACTGCGAGCGTATGTACGAGTACACGGGCTGCGACCTCGTGATGATAGGGCGCGGAAGCTACGGCAGACCGTGGCTTTTCGGTCAGATACGCGATTATTTCGGCGGAAAACCCGTCCGTCCCGAACCCGACCTCGACGAAAAGCTGTCAATAATGCGCCGTCATATCGAGCTGTTAGTCTCCGACAAGGGCGAGCGCACGGGAATGAAAGAAGCGCGCCGCCAAGCCGCGTGGTACATCAAGGGGATAAGCGGCGCGGCGAGGTTCAGAAACCTCTTCGGCAGTATGAACACGCTTTCCGATCTGGAGGATCTGATAGAACGGATAAAGGGGGAATAAAAAATGGAGGATTTCAAAAAAAAGATAGCGGGCATATGCTGCTTCAACGTCAAGGACGACCCGCTGCTGAAAGGCTTTTCAAGGCTTTTCGGCGATTCGGCGCTTGAGAGCGTCGAGGGATACACCGAGATAGTCCGCGCGCTTGCGTTGGAGGGACAGTCGCTAGGCGATTATCTTCACGATATGCTGGTGTTTTCCGACTCTCCGATACTCGCGGAGTGCGCGAAAAACCTCACCGAGCCGCGCAGAGAAGCGGTCGAGCACGACGTTTCGGTAATAGCCGAGATAGCGAAAACCGTCTCGAGGGAGCTTAAAACGCGGCTTTCCTCGCGGTATTCGGATATGGATTTTATGAGCCTGCCGTATTTCGACAGCGGCGGTTTCGGTTATACCGCCGAGTATTTTATTCATTACGTTAAAGTCCACGGCAACGGAATGTTCGCGAAATACAAGGCGTTCACGTTCGACGGCGAGCTTCGCCCCATTGTGAACACCGACGGTATACGGCTTACCGACCTCAAAAATTACGAGGCGCAGCGCCAACAGGTGGTCGACAACACCCTCTGCTTCCTGCGCGGGAAGCCCGCCCAGAACGTCTTGCTGTACGGCGAACGCGGCACGGGCAAGTCCAGCACCGTCAAGGCTATCCTCAACGAGTATGAGGAACTGCGAATGGTAGAGGTCTCCAAGAACGACGTGGCTATGCTGCCCGTACTGTTCCGCAAGCTGCGTGATATACCGCTGAGATTTATCGTGACGATAGACGACCTCGCGTTTGCCGAGAACGACGACCGTTTCGGCATACTCAAAGCCGCGCTGGAGGGCTCTCTCTCGGCAAAGCCCGACAACATACTTATCTACGCGACCACCAACCGCCGCAAGATAATCCGCGAAACGGCGGCAGACCGCGAAATATCGGGCGCGGACGCGATAGACGAGAGTATGTCCTTAGCCGACCGCTTCGGCTTGTTTATCACGTTTATGAAGCCCGATAAGCAGATATTCCTCGACATCGTGCAAAAGCTCACCGCGGACAAGGGTCTCGACGTGTCCGCCGAGCGGCTGGAAACGGCGGCGGAGCGCTTCGCTCTGCGGCACGGAGGGCGTTCTCCGAGAACGGCGCGGCAGTTTATCGACTGGCTTGACGGAAGAATTTCACTTGATCTGGAGTATTGATTATGAACAAATTCAACAAATTTCTGAAAATAACTTTTATCGCAATAATAAGCGGCACGCTTCTGCTGGCGGGCTGCGACAGGGAGGACGAGGAAAGCGCGCCCTCCGAGATAGTTGTCTCGGGCGGCGATATATCCGAGCCCGAAAAGCTCCCGTTTCCCGTCACTGCCTGCGGCGTAAGGCTTGAAAAGGCGGTCGAAAGAGCCGTGAGCCTGTCGCCCGCCGCGACCGAGATAATCTGCGAGCTCGGCTTTCAAGGTACTCTCGTCGGCGTGAGCGGCTACTGCGACTATCCCGAGCTGTCCGTCCAAAGGGTGGGGAGCACCGAAAATCCCGATATTAACGCGATAATTCAATTAAGACCCGACGCGGTGTTCACCTTGTCCGCGCTTTCGGAGCGCGAGGCGTACTCGCTTGAGCAGGCGGGCATAGCCGTGCTCACCGCCGGCGTTCCTACGAATATGGAGGGATATACCGCGCTGTACCGTGATATAGCCTCGGCGTTCTACGGCAGGGAGCTCACCGAAAGTCAGAAAGAGGTCTCCAAGGCATTGCAGGCGGGCAAGGACGCGCGCTCCGCTTTGGAGAGAGCCGCGCAGTCGGTCGAGCCGTACACGTTTATTTATGTGACCGAAAAAATGACGGTAGCGGGTACGGATACCTTTGAAAGCGCCGTTCTCGGTCTCGCGGGAGAGAACCGTTACACGGGCAGCGGATATACCGCGACGGAGAATATCTCCGTAGTCGCGCCCGTTTTCATAATCGCCGACTCCGGTCTTTCGGAGGAGGACATCGACAACGACGAGGTGCTCAGCGACCTTATCTATAACGGCGGCTCGGAGCTTCGTTTCGTGGATTCGCGCTGTTTCGAGCGCCCCACCGCGCGCACCGCGGAGGTATTCGCGAGCCTGACCGCAAGCGCTCCCGAACCCTCCTATACCACGGAAGAAACGGGCGAGACCGCCGACGAATACGGAACAACGGACGAAGAATATTGGTGGTAACAAAAAAGGCAGGGCTTAGCTCCTGCCTTTCGTATTACATAGGTTACATAGGTGTTATGATATATCCGTTTTCGTGCCAGTAGTCGATAACGCTTCCGAGCACCTTTGTGTTGGTCTCGCTTACCGCGTGGAGGAGATAGACCGCGCCGTTATGCGTTTTGGAGGTTATCTTGTCATAAGCCGCGGAGAGGGAGGGCTGGTTCGCGGTCTCCCAGTCCTGATAAGCGAAGCTCCAGAGCACGGTGGTGTAGCCGAGCGACTTGGCGCAGGCGAGCACGCGCTCCGAGAATTCCCCCTTGGGAGGGCGCATAACATACATATCGTAGTTGAACTGCTCCTTGATATATTCGTGAAGCATAGCAAGTTCCGTGTACAATTCCTCGGGAGTGCATTCGGGCAGCGACGGGTGGGAATAGGTGTGATTTCCCACGGTATGCCCCTCGTCTATCATACGCTGTATCAGCCCGGGATTTTTCATCGCGTAGTCATAGGTTACGAAAAATACGGCGCGGACGTTCTTGTTTTTGAGAATGTCCAGTATCTGCGCGGTGTAACCGTTTTCATAGCCCTCGTCAAAGGTAAGCCAGAGCCTTTTTTTTGCCGCCTCTCCGATAAAGAGCGCGCCCATATCGCCGTATTCGCGCTCCGCGGCTACCGCGCCGAGCGGACGGTTTCCGCTGTCCGTCTCCACGCCCATTCCGTAGGCTACCTTGTCGTTATTGTATTGGTAAAGATCGCCGTGCTCCGCCGCGTAAGACGTGCCGCCTATTGCCGAAACGACGAGAGCCGCGGCAAACACGGACAATAGCGTTTTTTTCATTTTCATCATTCCCTTTCTTTTGAACGATATAAATAGTATTCGCGGTTGAAAAAACATTATTTAAGTTAAATTTCGGGGTTTTTAAAGGGAAAAACAGTCTTTTCCGACGTTATAATTATTTTTTTGAGATAATGTTAAAAAACCTTTGTGGAATATTACAAAACAACATTCGTTTTTTCCTCTTGAATAATGATGTGAAATATGTTAAAATATAGTTATGAGCGTGATGTAACGATTTACACGCTCTTGATTTGTGATTGTAAGGAGCCGCTATGATACCAAAATTAAGCGAACTCGTTGACCTGCTCAAAGGGCGGCGCGCGTTTATACAGACGCATAATTTCCCCGATCCCGACGCTATCGCAAGCGCGTTCGGATTACAGGTACTGCTTGATAATTTTAACGTAAAGACCACCATTTGTCACCACGGCTGCGTGGAGCGCACGGCAACGGCAAATATGGCAGCCGAGTTCGGCATTGAAATGACGACGGACGAGGAGCTTGAGGATATGACCCCCGAGGACTACATCATCGTAGTCGACAGCCAGAAGGGCAACTCCAATATCCGCGACCTTATCGGCGACGAGGTGGCGTGTATAGACCACCACCCCGTATTCTGCGAGGTCGATGATTACAAATACAAGGATATACGCATTGTCGGAAGCTGTTCGACTATAATCGCGGACTACTACCGTCACTATGACATAGATATGCCCGAGAGCGTAGCGACGGCTCTGCTGTACGGATTAAAGAGCGATACGCGGGATTTCAAGCGCGGAGTAACTCAGCTCGACATCGAGATATACGCGTACCTTTACCCGAAGAGCAACGCCCAGCAGATACGCTTTTTCCAGGCGAGCGAGCTGCATTATGACGAGCTCAACGCGTTCGCGGACAGTATGAGGAAGATCGAGATATTTGACGGCGTGGCGTTCGCGTTTCTTGATTTCAACTGCGCCGACGCGTTTATCGCGACGGTCTCCGATTTTATCCTCGATATAGACGCGGTAAACGTCGCGATAGTATACACGCGCCGCGGCGACGGCTTCAAGTTCTCGGTGCGCAGCGAGTTCGACGAGCTGGACGCGGGGCAGATAGTCTCGGCGGCGCTGGCGGGTCTCGGCTCGGGAGGTGGACACCGTTCAATGGCGGGCGGCTACGCTATGGAGAGCAGAATACTCGACATAAGTATCGACATCAATAAGGTAATACAGGACCTCTTTCTTAACGTCATCAGCAAGACCCCAAGAACAGGTCTCGCCGCAAAGGTAATGCCGATGAAAGGGCAGTGGTGAGGCTACGCCTCACACTCCGGCAAGGGCTCTGCCCTTGCATCCCGCCTAAGGGGCAAGCCCCTTAGGAATCCCGGTTCCCAACACTTTGGGCGATTTAATTTTAAGGTCGTCTCTGTAAGGTTACAACGCAGTTCTTGGCTAATATAAATAAACGGCGCGTTTCGTGTGAAAACGCGCCGTTTTCTTTTATAATTTAGATAACCTTATAATTTTACAGCGAATATCCAAGAACCACATAGTTACCTGACAGAGACAACGTCATAATCCAAAAGCCCAAGAAGTTGGGAACAGGGATTCTCAAGGGGCTTGCCCCTTGAGCGGAGTGTGAGGCGGAGCCTCACACTGACTTTTACTTCCCCCATTGACTTTTACAAGGAATAGTGCTATAATAAAATAGTATATGAAAATTTTACAAGGAGGACGCGATGACAGATGAAATGAAAGCCGCAAAAAAGGCGGAAATTCAAGCCTTAGACGAAGAAATTATTGAGCGAGAAAAGAAAATCTATGCGTCGTATGGCTTATCATATCCTCCTGAATGGAGCGGCGGGCGTGATGGTTGGAGACCGCCAGAACTAAAAGAGCTTGAACGGCAAATAGCTTTGAAATTTAAGGCTATTCAAGACAAATACAAGGAGTGACCGCAATGACGATTTTTTATAAGTTTGAGGGAAAATTGTATATAAATATAACGAACGGCTGTCCGTGCGACTGCGTTTTTTGTCTGCGCAACAACGCCGACAGCATTAAGGACAACGACAGTCTCTGGCTGGAGCACGAGCCGTCGTTCGAGGAGATATGCGAGGCGTTTGACAAATTCGATAAGACGGGTATCTCGGACGCGGTGTTCTGCGGCTACGGCGAGCCCTGCGTCCGCGCGGATATGCTGCTGAAAACCGCAGAGTATATCAAGAAAAATTCCGATATGTCTATACGCGTGAACAGCAACGGGCTTCTCAAGCTGATACACAAGGATTTTGATCTTGACCGCTTTAAGGGCTTGGTGGACAGCGTTTCGATCAGTCTTAACGCTCCGAATGCCGCGCGTTATAACGAGGTAACGCGCCCGAGCTTCGGCGAGCCCGCGTTTGACGTAATGCTCGATTTCGCCGTTAAAATGAAAGAGCTCGGCATTAAAACGGGCTTTACGGTAGTCGACGTGATAAGCGCGGAGGAGATAAGCGAGTGTCAAAAGCTCGCGGATAAGCTCGGGATACCGCTCAGAGTGCGCTCTTACGTCTCCGACAACGAGAGCTACACATGAGGATACTCGGTATCGACCCCGGATACGCCATTGTCGGCTACGGGGTGCTGGAATTTGACAATACGCGCTTTAAGGTAATAAACTACGGCGCAATCACAACAGATCCCGAAACGCCGTTTGAAAAGCGGCTCGCGGAGATATACGGCGATATGTGCAGCGTGCTTGATATGTTCAAGCCCGATTGTATGAGCATTGAAAAGCTGTACTTCAATACGAACATAACCACGGGCATTGACGTGGCGCAGGCGCGCGGAGTGGCTATGCTCGCCGCGGTACAGCGCGGCGTGCCGATCTACGAATACACGCCGTTACAGGTAAAAGTGGCCGTGACGGGCTACGGGCGCGCCGAGAAGCATCAGGTGCAGGAGATGACGAAAAATATTCTCCGTCTCAAAGACGTGCCAAAGCCCGACGATACCGCCGACGCGCTTGCTATCGCCATTTGCCACGGTCACACGGGCGGGTCTAAGATGTCGGAGATAATGCGTTCAAATGAAGTAAGGCAGTTGAATAAGAAAAGAGGATAAGCTATGATATACAGTTTGCAGGGTGAACTGACGCACTGGGAAGCGGGGCTTGCCGTCGTCGAGTGCGCGGGGGTGGGCTATGCCTGCCGCACGACGATGAACACGCTCTCGAAAATACGCGATCTTGACGAGGTAAAGCTGTTTACATATCTCCACGTTACGGAGAACTCGCTGGACTTGTTCGGCTTTGCGGACAGCGCGGAGCTTGCGAGCTTCAAGCAGCTCATTTCGGTATCGGGCGTGGGTCCCAAGGCGGCGCTGGCGATATTGTCCGACATCACGCCGTCCAAGCTTGCGCTGTGTATCGCGACGGGCGACAGCAAAACCCTCACGAAATCCCCCGGCATAGGCGCCAAGATAGCGCAGAGGATAGTTCTCGAGCTGAAAGACAAGGTCGCGAAGGAACAGAAATTCACGTCGGCGGAGCTGGCGAGCGTTCCCGTTCAGGGCGGAAACAATATTTCCGAGGCGATAACGGCGCTTCAGACCCTCGGCTTTAACCCGGCGCAGTGCGGCGCGGCGCTTTCGGGAGCAGACCCCGGGCTCAGCGTTGAGGAGCTTATCAAATTCGGTCTTAAAAATCTCGGCTGACATTCTGAAAAGGAGCAATAATGAACAATAAAGACAAGAACAGAAGATTTATGAACAGTCTTATGGCGTTTATCGTCGGGTTGTTCTTTGGCGTTATGATAATGTTTTTTTACGCGCCCGACGACATTCCTTTTATGGCGGCGCTGTTCAGCCTTTCCTGTCTGACGGCGTTTGCGGCGCTGGCGTCGTTTGTGCTGTCGGAGTTTATCGTGCCGTACCGCAATAAGAAAAGAGCCGCGGTGCGCGCTCTCGGCAAGGACGGCTTAAAGATACTGCGCAAGGACGAGACCGCAAGGCTCGCCTACAAGGGCATTTACTCGATAATGGACGGCAAATATCCCCGGGCGGAGGAATATCTTCAGCAGGCGCTCGCGCGTTCGGACGTGCGCCAGAATCAGATGTTCTGCATTGAATGGCTGATACGGCTGTACGAGGCTATGGACAACGAGGGGAAAATGCTGTGGTGCTACCGCAAGGCGGTGGAATATTCGCCGGACAACGCCGAGGCGCAGTCGCGGCTCGGTCACGCGTATTTCGCGGACGGAAAGCTCGACCAGGCTATGTACTGCTTCGAGCAGGCTCTCCGCTATGACCCCAACAACGGGTATTCGTATTTCAGCATAGCCAAGATACAGCTTATCCGCGGTCAGGACAGCACGGCGTTTGAGACGCTCCAGAAGCTCGTTAAGATAAACGAAAATCACCCCCTCTGTCACGCGGAGCTTGCGGATTATTACGCAATGCAGAACAACAGGGAAATGGCTGAGGAGGAGTGTAAAAAGGCTCAGCTTTGCGGCATAAAGGAGCCCGAGGAGCTGAACAAGCGCATAAACGCAATGCTCAGCTTTCACGAGACGGAATTTTCGGGCGGCGACCTGCCGACTATGTATTACAGAAAAATAGAGAAATCCGAGCCTAAAGAGGACGTTCACCGCGGAGGGCATAACGCGGTCGAGAATTCGGGAGATGTAAAATGACAAAGGTTTATTTTGTTCGTCACGCGCAGTCCGACAGTTCGGTTCACGATGACCGTGCCAGACCGCTTACCGAGGACGGACGGCGCGACAGCAAGGCGGTCGCTTGGCTGCTTTCGGGGAGAAATATTTCATACATAGCCTCAAGCCCGTATACAAGGACTGTCGAGACTATCTCGCCTTTCGCGGAGCTTTCGGGCTTGAAAATCAACACATACGAGGACTTGCGCGAGCGCAGCGCGGGCGGTTGGCACGGCGATAATTTCTTTTATTTCATTGAAAAGCAGTGGGCGGATTTCAATTATCATATTGAGGACGGCGAATGTCTGCGGGAGGTTCAGGAGCGCAATATACGGGTACTTAAAAATCTTCTCGCGGAGCATAATGGCGAAAATATCGTTGTTGCGACGCACGGCACGGCGCTTTCGACTATGCTGAACTATTACTATCCTCGGTTTGATTTCGAGTACTTTAAGAAGATAGTGAACTTTATGCCGTTTGTGATACGGCTGGATTTTGAGGGAGATATGCTCGTGAATTATCAGGTGGAATTGATAATTCACAAAGAATACAAAAGCTGAAAGGTAATCCAAGATGTTAGAAATGTCAAACGACGAGTTCGATTTTAACGCGGGTGAGCGCATTGTCGAGCCGTCATTTAACGAAACGGACAGCGAAACGGACTTGACGCTTCGTCCGAAAACCCTTGCCGAGTACATAGGACAGGACAAGGTCAAGGAGAATATGGCGGTGTACATCGAGGCGGCGAAAAAGCGCGGGGAGTGTCTGGATCACGTCCTGCTGTACGGACCTCCGGGACTTGGCAAGACCACGCTGTCGTGCATTATCGCGGCGGAAATGGGAGTCAATATCCGGATAACGTCGGGCCCCGCTATCGAAAAGGCGGGCGACCTTGCGGCGCTGCTGACGAATTTACAGGCGAACGACGTGCTGTTTATCGACGAGATACACAGGCTCTCCCGTCAGGTCGAGGAGGTACTGTACCCCGCAATGGAGGACTACGCGCTTGATATAGTAATGGGCAACGGTCCCGCGGCGCGTTCGATAAGAATAGACCTGCCGAAATTCACGCTTATCGGCGCGACTACGCGTTCGGGTCAGCTCTCCGCGCCGCTCCGCGACCGCTTCGGCGTAGTTCAGCGGCTGGAGCTGTATACTCACGAGCAATTGTGCGATATAGTTCAGCGTTCCGCGGTGATACTCGGTATCCCGTGTATGAAGGACGGCGCTATGGAAGTGGCAAGGCGTTCGCGAGGAACTCCCCGTATTGCCAACCGTCTGCTGAAACGCGTCCGCGATTTCGCGGAGGTCCTCGGCAACGGCAAGGTAACGCGCGAGATTGCCGATGTCGCGCTGCAAAAGCTGGAAATAGATCAGCTCGGACTTGACAGTCTCGACCGCCGTTTCCTTGAAATGATAATCAAGGGCTACAACGGAGGCCCCGTGGGGCTTTCAACGCTTGCCTCGGCGCTGAATGAAGAAGCGGTAACGCTGGAGGACGTGTGCGAGCCGTATCTTATGCAATTGGGTTTTGTCGCGAAAACTCCGCGCGGACGCGTCGCGACGTCGCTTGCTTACCGTCATCTCGGCATTATACAGGACGGACAGCAGACGTTGGAGGATATTTAATGAGGGTCATCAAGAACAACATCGGCGTTGCTTTGTCTCTCGTATTTTACGCGGCGTTTTACGGGGTCGTGCTTATATCCCGTAAATTAGAACTTGACGGCGCGCAGTGGTATTTTTTCAGCAGCGCGCAGCGGCTGATATTCGGCATTGCCGCGCTGATAATTTTCGTCAAGCTGTTTCATAAGGAAAAATGCGTTATCAATTTTAATGGCTTTAAAGCCGCGCTGTTTGCGGGCTTGGGTATGATATTGCTTACGGTTATGTCGGCGGCGTATGTGATGATAGGCGCGGCTTCGTTTATTGACACCACGTTCGCGATAGTGTTCTCGTGCCTGTTTTGTCAGCAACTGACGACCGGCTTCTGGGAAGAAATGGTGTTCCGCGCGTTCGTTACGGAGGGTTACTTTCACGGAGAGCGCACTTGGAAAAGACGGCTCTGCTACGCGTTATTGTCGTTTGTAATTTTCGGGCTGATACACGCGATAGAATGCGACAGCCTTGGCTTCGCGCTGTACCGCTTTTTCTATACGGGAGCAATGGGCTTTATGTTCGCGGCGGTATATCTGCACTCGCACAATATTTTAATGCCTATGCTGCTGCATTTCGTGTATGACGTTTTCGCGAACGCTACGATTTTTGTCGCCGAGTGGAACGAGGAAAGCCAAGTGTTTATCTTTGTCGACAACTATTTGCAGTGGATAATTATGGGGATAGCGTTTGTTTGGGCGGTATGGTTTGTGCTGCGAAAGGATAAGGACTATAAACGCGTTGGGGAAGTGTGACTTGTGAGCAATTTTATCGGAATATGATTACAAAACTGAAATACGGAAATACAAACACATATTTTGTCGGCGGATTGCTGATCGATACGGACTACGCGGGAACTCTGCCGTGTTTTTACAAAGAAATAAAGAAAAACGGTATCTCGGTTACGGACATAAAATATGTTCTTGCTACGCACTATCACCCCGATCATATGGGACTTATCGGAGAATTGACGGAGCCTGGGGTTAAACTGCTGCTGATGGAGCATCAGGTCGGATACGTTCATTTTTCGGACGAGATATTTCGGCGTGAACCGCGCTTGGATTATAAGCCGATAGACGAAAGCAAAGCCGTAGTAATAAGCTGTGGGGAAAGCAGAAGTTTTCTTTGTGACATGGGCATACAAGGCGAGATAATTCTGACAAAAAGTCACAGTGATGACGGTGCGGCTGTTATTTTAGATGACGGGAATTGTTTTGCGGGCGATCTGGAGCCGTTTGAATTTATCGGCGCATATGAAAAAAATCCGGCGCTGCAAAGGGATTGGGAGCTGATATTAAGCTATGACCTCGCGGTGATACATTACGGTCATGCCAACGAAAAGATAATGAGGTAAACTATGAGATTCAAATACTGCCCCGACTGCGGGGAAAAGCTGATAATGAAGCCGATAGGCGACGAGGGCGACGTGCCGTTCTGCGAAAGGTGCAGCCGCCCGTGGTTCGATATGTTTTCGAGCGCGGTCATCGTGCTTGTCGTCAACGAGTACGGCGAGGTGGTTCTGTTACAGCAGGACTATATGTCGGCGGAATACCGCGTTCTCGTGTCGGGCTACATAAAGCCGGGCGAGAGCGCCGAGGATACCGCGCGCCGCGAGGTCGCCGAGGAGATAGGCGTCGAGCTTACGGAAAACCGTCTTGTCGGGACTTATTGGTTCGAGAAAAAGGGAATGATGATGATCGGGTTTATCGCTCACGCGAAAAAGGCGGAGCTCAAGCTCTCTGGCGAGGTCGACAGCGCGGAATGGGTAGCCGCCGAGGAAGCGATAAACCTTGTACACCCGAAAGGGGCTGTTTCGTATGCGCTTTTGGAGGAGTATTTAAATGAGAATTTCCGATAAATGGATAGACTATGAACTTATAGACACTTCCGACGGCGAGCGGCTGGAGCGCTGGGGCGACGTTACTCTGATACGCCCCGACCCGCAGATAATCTGGAAGAATGAGGGCGAGGCACCCGGACCGGGGGCAGCTTCTGCCTGGAGTTCGGCGCACGCAAGGTATATCCGTTCATCGTCGGGCGGCGGCGCTTGGGATTACCGCAGAAAACTCCCCGAAAGCTGGCAGATAAGCTACGGCAGTCTGCGGTTTATGGTGAAGCCTACGGGGTTCAAGCATACGGGATTGTTCCCCGAGCAGGCGGTCAACTGGGATTACTGCGGCGATATTATCCGCGCGGCGGGGCGACCGATAAACGTGCTTAATCTGTTCGCGTACACGGGCGGCGCTACCTTGGCTTGCGCGGAGGCGGGGGCAAAGGTCTGCCACTGCGACGCGGTAAAGGGTATGGTGGATTGGGCGCGGACGAACGCCAAGCTCTCGGGTCTCGACGATAAGCCGATACGCTGGATAGTCGACGACGCGAACAAATTCATTCGCCGCGAGATACGCCGCGGCACAAAATACGACGGCGTTATCCTCGACCCGCCGAGCTACGGCAGAGGAACAAACGGCGAGATGTGGAAGCTGGAGGACAGCATTTTCGGCTTAATGGAGGACATTACGGCGCTGCTGTCGGACAAGCCGCTGTTCGTGCTGCTGAATTCGTACACCACGGGCTTGTCCGCGTCGGTCATGAGTTATCTTCTGCAAATGACGGTCGGCAAGCGCTTCCCGATAGAAGTGCAGTCCGAGGAGATAGGTCTGCCCGTAAAGCAGACGGGTCTTCCGCTCCCTTGCGGAAGTACGGCGATAGTTAAGTTTGCGTTAGCGGAGGAAAAATGATACGGGAAGCAACAAAAAATGATATAAGCAAAATATCCGAAATGGCGGTTTTAATGTGGACAGACAATTCCGTCAATGAGTTAGCCGAAGAATTCTCGGAAATTCTCTTAAAAGAGGACGCCCGGATATTTGTGAAATGCGAAAACGATGTTCCCGTCGGCTTTGCGCAGTGTCAATTGCGGTATGACTATGTTGAGGGAACGCAAACATCTCCCGTCGGGTATTTGGAGGGTATTTTCGTCGATGAGAACTATCGCCACGGGGGATACGCAAAAGAGTTGCTGAACAAATGCGAAGCGTGGGCGAAAGAAAAGGGCTGCAAGGAGTTCGCAAGCGATTGCGAGCTTGACAATGATATAAGTTTCCGATTTCACAAGGCTGTGAACTTTACCGAAGCAAACAGGCTCGTCTGCTTTACAAAACAATTGTAATTGCGCTTTAACACGCGCTCACGGAAGTAATTTTCGTGAGCGCTCTTTTTTATCAAATTTTCACTTGACTTATCTATGCTGTATGGTGTATAATATAAAATGTATGGCTATATTTAAATATAATCTCGTTTCAGCCTTACAGAAAACAGGGTTTTAATTAAAGACAACATTTTATTGGGAAAAGGCTGCCCGGGTTCCGGGCGGCAAAAGAGGAAATGAACTTGGACATTATAAAAACGGAAAATCTGAACTATGACTATATACTCCGCGACGACGAGGGCAATATTATCGAGCAGTCGGCGGCGCTGAGGAACGTTAGCTTAAGCGTTCCCGAGGGGCAGTTTCTGGCGGTGCTGGGGCATAACGGCTGTGGAAAGTCGACGCTGGCGAAGCATTTCAACGCGATACTCACCCCGACCTCGGGGAAAGTGACCGTGGACGGTATCGACACCGCCGACGAGGACAGGCTGTTCGATATACGGCAGACGGTCGGAATGGTGTTCCAGAACCCCGATAATCAGCTCGTCGCGACTATCGTCGAGGAGGACGTGGCGTTCGCGCCCGAAAACCTCGGAGTGCCTCCCGAGGAGATACGCGTGCGGGTCGACGACGCGCTGAAACAGGTGGACATGTACGAATTCCGCGAGCACGCGCCGCACCAGCTTTCGGGCGGACAGAAGCAGCGTATCGCCATCGCGGGCATTATCGCCATGCAGCCGCGCTGTATCGTTATGGACGAGCCCACAGCAATGCTCGACCCAAAGGGCAGGCGCGAGGTAATGAAAACGATAAAGCGGCTCAATAAGGAGCAGGGGATAACCGTTATACTGATAACCCACTATATGGACGAGGCGGCGCAGGCAGACCGCGTCGTCGTTATGGATAAGGGCACGGTGATAATGGACGACGTTCCGCGGAAAATTTTCGCGCGCGCGGACGAGCTCACGGCAGTCGGGCTTGACGTTCCGCAGGTCACGGAGCTGTGCGGAATGTTAAGGAAAAGCGGCGTAAATATTTCCGAGGAGATAATTTTCGAGGACGAATGCGCCGAGGCGATCGAAATGCTGCCGCTTAAACGCAAAACCGCCGATATGACAAAGACGGTCAATGCCAAGATCGTCGGAAGCGGGGAAGAGGCGGCGCGGCTGGAAGCGCTTACCTATAAGTACAGCATTGGCACTCCGTTCGAGAAAACCGCGGTCGACAATGTGGACCTTACCGTAAACAAGGCGGAATTCGTCGGCATTATCGGACACACGGGCAGCGGAAAATCCACGCTGATACAGCACTTCAACGGCTTGGTAAAGCCGACCTCGGGAACCGTTTTCATCAACGGGAAGGACATCTGGAGCAAGGACGTGAATATCCGCGATATACGATTTAAGGTCGGTATCGTGTTCCAGTATTCGGAGCACCAGCTTTTTGAGGAAACGGTAGCAAAGGATATAGCTTACGGTCCGAAAAATATGGGGCTTGCGGGCGAAGAGCTCGACAAGCGCGTAAACGCCGCCGCCGAGAGCATGGAAATATCTCATCTGCTGGGAAAATCGCCGTTTGAGCTGTCGGGCGGTCAGCAGCGCAGAGTGGCGCTCGCGGGCGTGCTGGCAATGGACCCCGAGGTGCTGATACTCGACGAGCCCGCCGCCGGTCTCGACCCCAAGGGCAGAGACAAGATACTTTCGCTGATAAAGCAGTATCACGAGCAGTCGGGCAAAACCGTGCTTCTGGTGTCGCATTCTATGGAGGACATAGTCAAGTTCGCGACCAAGGTGCTGGTTATGAACAAGGGCAAGGTTTTCTGCTACGACGACACGGACAAGGTTTTCGAGCGCACGGACGACTTAGTCAAGATAGGTCTCGATGTGCCGCAGATAACGCGCCTGTCGCACAGGCTTCTCGAAAAGGGCATTGACATAGGAAACGATATATACACAACAGACAGGGCGGCACAGAGACTGCTGTCCCTGATAAAAGGACAGGACAAATGATAAAGGATATTACGATAGGGCAGTACTTCCCGGGAACGTCCGTAATTCATAAAATGGACAGCCGTGTGAAGCTGCTTCTGGATATATTGTATCTGGTGATACTGTTTAGCTCGCAGACGTTTACGGGTCTGCTGGTCTGCATTTTGTTTATGGCGGTATGCTATATCATCTCGCGCATAAAGCTGATAATGATACTGAAAAGTATCAAGCCTATACTGCCGCTTATGCTGTTTACGGGCATACTCAACGTTTTGTTTATAACGGGCGAGGAGCCGCTGTTTAAATGGTGGATAATTTCGATATACCCCGAGGGCATACGGACGACGCTGTTTATACTTCTGCGCATACCCGCGCTTATTATCGGAATGTCGCTGCTGACGTATACGACCTCTCCGATAATGCTTACCGACGCTATCGAGCGGCTTCTCTCGCCGCTTAAAAAGGTAAAGTTTCCCGTTCACGAGCTTTCGATGATGATGACGATAGCGCTGCGCTTTATCCCGACGCTGGTCGAGGAGACGGACAAGATAATGTCCGCGCAGAAAGCGCGCGGCGCGGAGCTCGACACGGGCGGACTGATGAACAAGGCAAAGGCGCTCGTGCCCGTGCTGATACCGCTGTTCGTTTCGGCGTTCAAGCGCGCCAACGAGCTGGCTACGGCAATGGAATGCCGCTGCTATCACGGCGGCGAGGGAAGAACGCGGCTGAGACAGCTCAAGACCGCGCCGAGGGATTACGCCGCGATAGCGGTAATGCTCGCGCTGTTCGCGGGGATAATCGTGCTGAACTGCGTTCCCGTTCTGTAAGCGGAGGAACTATGCGTAATTTAAAGGTTTTTATCGCGTACAACGGCGCGGATTATCACGGCTTTCAGCGGCAGGACAACGCCGTTACCGTTCAGGAGGTCGTCGAAAAGGCGATAGGGAAGCTCTTAAAAACCGACCCGCCGGCGATTTACGGCTGTTCAAGGACGGACGCGGGCGTTCACGCCAGACGGTTCTGCTTTAACGTGCATATCGACAGCGCGATACCGTGCGACGGCTTTATCAAGGGAATGAATACGCTTCTGCCCGATAATATCGCGGTCTTATCCTGCGAGGACGCCGACGAGGAGTTCCATGCGAGATACTGCACAAAAGCCAAGGAATATGTGTATCTGATAAACAACAAGCCGACCCGCGACGTTTTTTTGCAGAAGCTGGCGTATCATTACCCTTATCCTCTGGATATACAGAAGATGAACGACGCTGCGGCGCTCCTTGTCGGGGAACACGATTTCGCGGCGTTCTGCCGCGCCGAGGGAAAGTCGAGGGTAAAGACCACCGTAAGAACGGTCTACGAGCTTAATGTTGCGCAAAAGAACGGTATTTGTGAAATAAAAATACGCGGAAACGGATTTCTGTACAATATGGTGAGGATAGTCGCGGGTACGCTCATCTACGCGAGCGAGGGCAGGTTAAACCTCGACGACATACGCACGGCGCTCGAAACGGGCAACCGCGCGTACGCGGGGAAAACGCTCCCTCCCGAGGGGCTGTACCTCAGCGAGGTCTCCTACGAGGAGGAGCAGACGGACGAGGATCACCGCGAAAGACTGCTGAAAAACCTCCCGAAGCTCCGCGCGACCGCCGCGGCAAAGGAGCGCGTAAAGCGGAATATGTACCTTAAAACGGATATGATAGTCGACTGGTGCAGACGAAGGCTCAACCGAGAGGAGACAGCGGTTACCAAAAAAGGGAAAAATTACTATGCGGTAGCGGCGGGCTGTACTATCACGATAAACGCCGACACCTTTACGATAATCACCGCCCACCCGCACCGATAAACGCGTAACAAAGCCCTTTGCACGGGACTTGACGAAACGGGTATGAATGTGATATAATAGAAAGATAAACCGTTTATATTAACACAGTAAATAAAGTGTTATGTTGTGGAATAGGAGAAGATCTTGCCATTAGATGAACGAAACGATATGAATAAATTCCGCAAGAAACGGAACAGAGACAAGCTTGCGGTGCGGGGAGTGATATTCCTTGTCGTTATGGTGGTCGTTATACTGATAGCCGCGAACTGGAAAACGCTTATCTCTCCTCTTAAAGACTTTATGCTTAATCCCGGCGAGGGCGGTTTTCCCGTTTCGCTTCCGGGAAGTACAAGGTATGTAATGGGCGAGCTTGGGGAGAATTTTTATCTGCTTACCGATACGTATCTGTATACATACAACGCGGTCGGCGCGGAGCTTTCGAGCTTTCAGCACGGCTTTCAGAACCCCGCGGCTAACTCAAACGACCGCAGAACGCTCGTGTTTGACAAGAACGGGCTTGAGATCAAGATGTTTTCGAGGACTTCCGAGCTGTTTTCCAAGACTATGGACGACAGTATCGTGTTCGCGCAGATGGGCACAGCGGAACGAAGCGCGGTGGTAACTACCTCGTCGAGATATTCCAACTATCTGTACATATTCAATGGAGAGGGCAGGCAGATATTCCGCTGGGCTTCTCCCGATGAAAAGATAATGCAGGTCTGCTTCGGTTCAAACGACAACAGCCTTTTCGTGACCACGGTTGGAGAAAGCGGCGGCGATCTGAGAACGAGCGTCGTAAGATTTGACATAGATAACGCGGAAAGCGAGACCTGGCGCACAGCGCTCGGAAACGACATTTCGTTTTCGCTGGAGCGCTGTGACGACGGCATTTACATCGTAACGAGCGGCGGCGCGTATCTTCTGGGCGAACAAACGGGCGAAATAACCGCCGAGACCGCGTTTTCAAGGCAGGTCACGGGCATTGCGCAGACGGACGGCGCGCGGATAATCTTGTTCCACGACGCGGGCTCCAACGGCGAGACGGCGGTCGCGTTCGGCGAGGCTCTCGAGGTCTCGGCGGCGATAACCCCCGACAATATGGAGGCGTTCGACGTATGCAGCGGCAGACTGTATGTTCTGGGCGGAAGCAAGCTGACGGTCTATAATTCAATGCTGGAGGCTGTACGGGTCCACGACCTGGACGACGTGTATTCCGATGTAAAGATAATAAATAATTACGCCTATCTGCTGGGCTATAATACGGTGCAGAGGATAGAGCTGTGAGGGGAGTAATATGGGACAGGAATTTGCAATAGTATTTGACGTGGCGATCGTGGCTGTCGCGGCGGGGTTTTTCTTCGCGGGCTGGAAAAGCGGCTTCGCGAAGGTCATCCTGGGAATGGTCTCCGTTATCGCGGCGTTTGCGTGCGCTATGATATTCAGTAAGCCTATCGCCGAGGCGGTCTACGATAATTTTATTGAACGACCGCTTACGGAACAGCTCAACAGCGCGATAGACGAGAGCCTCAGCTCTTTGAAGCTGGGAGGTATACCGGATATCGACTTTGACAAGGTGGAGGTATCGGGAGTGCCGGTCACCGAGATAACGCCCGATTACGCGGGCACGGGCAAGGCGGTCTTTGACCTGTCAAGTGTGGATCTGTCGAAAACGGGATTAAACGCCGACGATCTTAAAGCCGTCGGACTTGACGGGGATATAGACCTCACTTCCGTGAACGCGAAGACCGTTGATTTCTCAATGGACGATATTGAGAAATACGGTCTCGGAAAGCTGGTGACGGCGCAGGCGGTCGCGGTGCGTTTTGTACAGCGCGAGGATTTCAAGGGCTTAGGCGAGATAGCGGGAACGGTCGGAAAATACGTTCCGATAATAAACGGCGTGACAGCCTCCGATACTGTGGGAGTAAACGCGGCAAGAACGCTCGCGCTCACTATGATAGAGACCAAGGATACGGTTATGGGAGCGGTGGTGGACGGTATAATCGAGCCGAACTGCCTGATAATTATCCGTACCGTCGCGTTTATACTGATATTTTCGGTAGTCACGATAGTGCTCGGCGTTATAGCGAACCTCACAAAAATTATAAACAAGGTGCCCGTCATCGGCAAGGCGAACGCCCTCGCGGGCGCGCTCGCGGGGCTGTGCGAGGGTATAGTCGCGGTATTCGTGATATGTCTGGTCACGCGGTTTATCGTGTCTCTCTGCGGCGGAAACGCGATACTGTTCAATCAGACGGCGATAGATTCGACGTTTATATTTAAGAAGGTCTACGAAGTGGATTTCTTGAATTTTTTGACATAAATTAAGAAAGTAAGGGTGAGATAGTATGATGATGTGTTCAAGGTGCAAAAAGCGCCCCGCGGTGATGTTTATTTCCACTATGAGCGGAAGCGAGCGCAAGAGCGAGGGGTTATGCCTAAACTGCGCAAAGGAGCTCGGTTTGCCGCAGGTAAACGAATATTTACAGCAGATGGGCATATCCGAGGAGGATTTTGATAACGCCGTAGACTCGCTGTTCGGCGAGGACGGCATTGTCGACAACGATATGCTCAAGCAGTTCGGCATCGGCAAAAACGACGATGACGATATAGTATTTGAAAGCTCCAACGACAGCAAGGACGAGGACAATCTCTTTGAACGCGGCGGCGCGGGCACTATGCCGAATTTCCTGAAAAATCTGTTCGGCTCCGATAAGGACGATACCACGGAAAAGAAGTCCCGCAAAAAGCCCGAAAAGACCGATAAAAAGCGCAAGTGCCTCGAGACCTACTGCACAAATCTCACCCGCCGCGCCAAGGAGGGCAAGATAGACACTATCATCGGGCGCGACAAGGAGATATACCGCGTATTGCAGATACTCTCCCGCCGCACAAAAAACAACCCCTGTCTTATAGGCGAGCCGGGCGTCGGCAAGACCGCTATCGCGGAGGGTATCGCGCTCAAGCTCGCGAGCGGCGACGTGCCGTTCAGACTTCAGGGCAAGGAGCTGTATCTGCTCGACCTTACCGCGCTTGTCGCCGGCACGCAGTTCCGCGGACAGTTCGAGAGCCGCGTAAAGTCGCTTATCGACGAGGTAAAGACCGCGGGCAACGTTATGCTGTTCGTTGACGAGGTGCATAATCTTGTCGGCACGGGCGGCGATTCCGAGGGCTCGATGAACGCCGCGAACATCTTCAAGCCCGCCCTTTCGCGCGGCGAATTGCAGGTGATAGGCGCGACGACGTTCGCCGAATACCGCAAGCATATCGAAAAGGACAGCGCGCTGGAGCGCCGTTTCCAGCCCGTTACCGTAAACGAGCCGACGATTGAGGAGACCATTGCTCTCCTCGGAGGCATTAAAAAGTATTATGAGGAACATCACAAGGTTCACGTTACCGATGAGATAGTGAAGATGTGCGCCGTTTTGTCGGAGCGCTATATCAACGACCGCTTCCTGCCCGACAAGGCTATCGACCTGCTGGACGAGGCGTGCGCGTGCTCGTCGCTCGGAAACGCGAGCATTACCGAATACGAGAAGATGAAGCTGGAGCTTGCCGCGCAGAAGCGCGAGGAGAGCGAGCTCGCCGAGGACTCCAACATCGACTACGCGCGCTTAGCCGAGCTTAAAACCACCATCGCGCAGAACGAGAAGCGGATAGACGGGCTGAAAGAAGCCGCCGAGAACGTTTATGTCAGCATGGAGGACTTGTCCAAGGTAATAGAGCTGTGGACGGGAATTCCCGCAAACAAGATACAGGAGACCGAGTTCAAGCGTATGGCGGCGCTCGAGGGCAGTCTTAAAGCCAAGATAATCGGTCAGGACGAGGCTTGCGAGCTCGTAGCCAAGGCGATAAAGAGAAGCCGCGTACAGCTTTCCGACCGCCGCAGACCCGCGTCGTTCATCTTTGTGGGACCTACGGGCGTGGGAAAAACCGAGCTTGTAAAGGTTCTCGCAAAGGAGATGTTCGATACGGTCGACCCTCTCATTCGGCTTGATATGTCCGAATATATGGAGAAGCACAGCGTTTCCAAGATAATCGGCTCGCCTCCCGGATACGTCGGCTACGACGAGGCGGGACAGCTCACCGAGCGCGTCCGCAGAAAGCCGTATTCGGTGATTCTGTTTGACGAGATAGAAAAGGCGCACCCCGACGTGATGAATATCCTGCTTCAGATACTCGACGAGGGCAAGATAACCGACTCGCACGGACGGAATGTCAGCTTTGAGAATACGATAATCGCCATGACCTCGAACGCGGGCTCAACGGGCGGTATGAACGGCATAGGCTTCGCGAAAACGCAGGACGACGTCAGCCGCGAGCGCGTTATGAAAGGCTTGCGCGACTTCCTGCGCCCCGAGTTCCTGGCGCGCGTGGACGAGATCGTATCCTTCGCGCCGCTTACCGAGGAGAGCTACGCCGAGATCGCCAAGCTCAATCTCGAGGAGCTTCGTTCTCCGCTTGACGAAAAGGGGCTCGCGCTCGAAATATCCGAGGACGCGTATGCCGCGGTCGCGAAAAAGGCGTACGGCGGCAAGTTCGGCGGGCGCGATATTCGCCGCGTGATACGCTCGGACATCGAGGATAAGATAGCCGAGCTTCTTATCGACAACAGCGAAAAAACGCTTTCCAAGGTGATTGTCACCGCAAAGGACGGCGGGATAGTTGTGACCGTAGAATGACGGTTCTGATAACGGGCGGCACGGGAGCGATCGGCGCGGCGCTCGCGGAGGAGTTCGCGCGTACCGACGATGTTATATTCACATATAACTCTCAAAAAGAACAAGCGTTCTCCCTTGCGGAAAAGCTGAAATGTTCCTGTGAGCATATGGACATTTCGGATATTGAGTCCGTAAATGAGGCGGTGCAAAGGATACTTCGGGAGTTCGGGCATATCGATATTCTTGTGAACAACGCGGGAATATCGCTGATAAAGCCGTTTCTCGATACCTCTTACGAGGATTGGCGGCGCATTATCGACGTGAACCTGACGGGCGTTTTCAACGTTACCCGCGCGGTCGCGCCGTCAATGGTGAGACGGAAAAGCGGCGCGGTCGTGAACGTTTCATCGGTCTGGGGAGTGTACGGCGCGTCCTGCGAGGTCGCTTATTCGGCGGCGAAAGCTGGCGTTATCGGCTTTACAAAGGCGCTCGCCAAGGAACTGGGTCTATCCGGGATAACCGTCAACGCGGTCGCCCCCGGGGTCATAGACAGCCCGATGAACGCGCATCTTAACGCCGCGGAGCTCGCCGGGCTTGCGGAGGAAACGCCGCTGAACCGTCTCGGGCAGCCGTCCGAGGTCGCAAAGGCGGTAAGAGCGCTCGCCGAGAATCGTTTCATTACGGGGCAGGTGCTGGGAGTTGACGGAGGGTTCGGCGGCTGATATGTACAAAACGGTTATTTTTGATTATGACTTTACTCTCGGAGACAGCGCTTACGGTATTGCCGTTAGCTGTAACTATGCGCTCGGAAAGCTCGGATTTGCGGAAAAAACGGGAGAAGAGATACGGCGGACAATCGGTTTGTCGTTAAAGGAGGTATTCCGCGCGCTTACGGGCAGCGACAGCGAAGAAACGGCGAAGCGCTTTGCGGAGCTGTTCCGCGAGCGCGCCGACGAGATAATGACCGACAGCGCGGTGATGTACGAGGACGCGCTCCCGACCCTCTCGGAGTTTCGGGCGCGCGGCTTCAAAACGGCGATAGTGACCTCGAAGTTCCACTACCGTATCGACGAGATACTCCGCAAATTCAGCGCGGAAAGCCTTATTGATGAGATAGTCGGCGGCGACGACGTCAGCCGTGAAAAGCCCGACCCCGAGGGTCTGCTGAAAGCCGTCGAAGCGCTCGGGATCGACAAACGCGAAGTGCTGTACGTTGGCGACAGTCTTGTTGATGCAAAGACGGCGCAGTCGGCGGGAGTGGATTTCGCCGCGGTGCTGACCGGCACAACAACGGACTTTTCCGATTATGACAGCGTTTTCATCGCCCGTAATTTGCGGGAGATACTTCATTTTGTAACAAAAATATAATTTTGTTGTTGTGATTTGTGCAAAATGCTGTATTTTTCGTGTAAAACTTTGTCAAAAAAATCTCAAATAAGCGGTTGAAATTTTTGTAAAAATATAGTATAATAATTTTGATTTCGGAAATAATTCTCGAATTTTTTTCGAGTGAAAAAAGGAGTAGTTATTGATGAACATTGCGTTTAGTTTGCTGTCGGAAAGCGGCAGCGCTATCGACAGGCTTCAGGGTCTGGGCACCGCTAAGGATCAGCTTGGCGATCCCGATTACTGGGGCTCTGTGGGAATTCTCACCATTACGGGAATTCTGGTCGTTTTCCTTATCCTGGCGATACTGATCTTCTTCTTTTGGCTGATGGGAACGATATTCAAGGCTATCGACAAGAGTAAGGCGGAAAAGAAAGCCGCCGCTGCCGAGGCCGAGAAAGCTAAGATCGCCGCGGAGCCCGTTGTACAAGCGGCTCCCGTTGAAGAGGAAGCGGTTGACGACGATGAGGAGATCGTCGCTGTTATCGGCGCGGCTATCGCGGCTTACGCCGAGGCGGAGGGCACTGCTTACACCATCAAGAGCATAAGCAGACACAAGAACACGCGTTCCGCATGGTCTATGGCGGGCATCAGCGACAATATGCGTCAATTCTGAGAAAGGAAAACCGTATCATGGAAATATTTCAAAGTACTGTAACCGGGCTTATTGACACGTCCGGATTTACGGGGCTCGGCGACATCAGATGCATAATTATGATCCTGCTGTCGTTCGTCCTGTTCTATCTCGCGATCGTAAGACAGTATGAGCCGCTGCTTATGCTGCCTATCGCGTTCGGTATGCTGCTTACCAACCTGCCGCTCACGGGTCTTTATCACCCCGAGCTGTGGGATCCCGCGACCAACCCTTACTTCGCGCCCACTTATGTCGACGCGGGACTGGGCGGTCAGCTTTATATGTCGATATTTATTCCCGAGACCTCTCTGGATTACGGCAAGGTGCTCCACGAGGGCGGTCTGCTGGATATGCTTTACCTTGGCGTTAAGCTCCAGATCTATCCGCCGCTTATCTTCCTCGGAATAGGCTCTATGACCGACTTCGGTCCGCTTATCGCGAACCCCAAGAGCTTCCTGCTCGGCGCGGCTGCTCAGGGCGGTATCTTCTTCACATTCCTCGGCGCGTGCCTGCTGAACTTCTTTGACCTTTCGGGAATCGGCTTCAGCGGCTTTACGCTCAAGGAAGCGGCTTCTATCGCAATCATAGGAGGTGCGGACGGTCCTACGGCTATCTATCTTACGTCAAAGCTCGCTCCGCAGCTGTTGGGCTCAATAGCCGTCGCGGCGTACTCGTATATGGCTCTGGTACCCGTTATTCAGCCGCCTATTATGAAAGCGCTCACCACCGAAAAGGAGCGCTCCGTAAAGATGGGTCAGCTCCGCGAGGTATCCAAGATCGAGAAGGTCGTATTCCCGATCGCCGTTACCGTTATCGTTTCGCTTATCGTTCCGTCGGCTGCTCCGCTGGTCGGTATCCTTATGTTCGGCAACCTGATGAAGGAGTCGGGCGTTTGCGACAGACTTGTTAAGACCGCTCAGAACGAGCTTATGAACATCATTACGATATTCCTCGGCATTACCGTCGGCGCTACCGCCGTTGCGGATAACTTCCTCAGCTGGAAGACTATCTTCATCATCGTGCTCGGTCTTATCGCGTTCTGCGTCGGTACCGCGTGCGGCGTGCTGCTCGGCAAGCTTATGTATATCATCTCCGGCAAGAAGATCAATCCGCTTATCGGTTCCGCGGGCGTTTCCGCTGTTCCTATGGCGGCTCGCGTATCGCAGAAGGTCGGCGCGCAGACCAACCCCTCCAACTTCCTGCTTATGCACGCAATGGGTCCGAACGTAGCGGGCGTTATCGGCTCGGCAGTCGCTGCGGGCGTACTGCTGTCCGTACTGGGTTAAGCTATGAGAACCATTACCGTAAGGGGCATTGGAACAGTCTCCGTAAAGCCCGATTTTATCATCGTGACGCTTGATATCGTCTCCAAGGCTATGGAATACAATAAGTCCGTGGAGAACGCTAACAAGCGCATAGAGCTGCTGCAAAATGCGGTTGTTTCCTCGGGATTTGCCAAGGAGGACTTGAAAACGCTTTCGTTTGATGTCCGCACAAATTACGAGAATGAACAAGACAGGAACGGCAGATACCACAATGTTTTCAAGGGTTATGCCTGTCGATACACGCTAAAGCTGGCGTTCGATTTTGACGCGAAAAAGCTCGCGGATACGCTTACGGCTATCTCCGACAGCAACGCAAACGCGGAATTTTCGATAAAGTTCACCGTAAAAAATCCCGAGAATATCAGCGCTGAGCTGCTCAGATCGGCGACAGAGAACGCACGCAAAAAGGCTGAGATACTCTGCGTGGCGTCGGGAGCTAAGCTCGGTACGCTGCTGAATATCGATTACAGCTGGACGGATATCAACGTCTATTCGGCGAGCGCTTACGCAATGGAAAGAGACTGCTGCGATTATCTTTTATCGGTTCCCGAATTTGAACCCGATGATATCAAGTCGCAGGACAGCGCAACATTTATCTGGGAAATAACTTAACAATCAAGGCTTGCTGACTTAACGGCAAGCCTTTTCCCGTAATTTTCCTTTAAGGGGGAAGCAAATGAAACACAAACTCACAAAATACGAACTTCTGGGCTCGCTGGCGTTTCCCGTCGGGATAATGGTCTGGACGGCGTATAAGTATATAAGCGGCTCGATCGAGCTGGGCGACCTTGCGCTGCATTTTACGCACAGGCTGAGCTTTATAATAGCGTTCGTTCTTTGCGGCGTTGTTCCGCTGCTGCTGACCCTCATAATGCGCGTGGATACCTCGGAGCAGTTTCTGCCTCGTCTGCTGATATTTTTGTGCACGTTCGCGGCGATAAATATTGCAGAGGAATTTTTGTCGTTCAAGGCGATGATGGTAGGCGAGGGCATACTTCTCCTTATCTCGCTTGTGTTTTCGGGACTTTTCTTCCATATCGCCAAACCCGTCAAGCTCTCGGCGTGGATAGTGATCTTCCTCGGAAACCCCTGCCTTGTGCATTTCATATGCTACGTAATGAAAATGCGCGACCTGGAAGACCTGATACAACATCTAAACATAACGCTATATTAAAAAGTCAGTGGGTCAGTGTGGGCAGTGGTGAGTCTCCGCCTCACACTCCGCTCAAGGGGCAAGCCCCTTGAGAATCCCTGTTCCCAACTCCTTGGGCTTTTGGATTATGACGTTGTCTCTGTAAGGTTACAACGCAGCTCTTGGCTATATAATTTAACGGCGCGTTTAAGAGGAACGCGCCGTTATTTTTATTAGCGAAGAACCACATTGCAGCCTTACAGAGACGACCTAAAAATTAAATCGCCCAAAGTGTTGGGAACCGGGATTCCAAAGGGGCTTGCCCCTTTGGCGGAGTGTGAGGCGGAGCCTCACCACTGCCTACATTACAGCAAAATTCTCTCGTCGCAGTATTCGCAGATCAGAATATCTCCGCGGTTGATGAAGCTGTGGGGGAGATATTGCTCGGTGCGGGTGACGCATTTGGGGTTGGTGCAGGAGATATTTTTATGTATCTCGCCGACGAGGAGGGGCTTTATTTTCGGCTTGTGGGTCATGGTGTAGAGGATAAGCGCCATGCGGACGTACATTCCGTTGTTTGCCTGGCGGAAATACGCCGCGCGGGGGTCGTCGTCAACGGCGACCTCTATTTCGTTTACGCGGGGAAGGGGGTGCATTACTATCATATCCTTGCGCGCGTACTGCATTTTCGCTTTTGTGAGACAGTATACGTCTTTCTGGCGCTCGTATTCGCTGTCGTCGGAGAAGCGTTCGCGTTGGATACGCGTCATATACAGCATATCGAGGTCTTTTATCGCCTCGTCTATCGTGTTTACCTCGGTGAACTCCGAGCCGTGCGCTCTGATAACGTCCTTGATGTAGCTCGGCAAAGACAAGCCGGGCGTGGAGATAAGCACGAATTTGTTGTTCGGATAACAGGAAAGCGCCTTGACGAGCGAGTGAACCGTTCTGCCGTACTTTAAATCGCCGCACAAGCCGACGGTAAGGTTGTCCAGTCTGCCGAGCTCGCATTTGAGCGTAAGCAGGTCGGTGAGGGTCTGGGTGGGGTGGAGATGTCCGCCGTCGCCCGCGTTGATGACGTGACAGTCCGCGACAAGCGCCGCCGCTTTTGCCGAGCCCTCCTGCGTGTGGCGCATAACAAGAATATCGGAGTAGGTGCTTACTATTTTTATCGTGTCCTTGAGGTTCTCGCCCTTGGCAACGGAGGAGTTGCTCGGATTGTCAAAGCCGATAATATTGCCGCCTAAGCGTATCATAGCCGCCTGGAAGCTCATCTGCGTGCGGGTAGACGGCTCGTAGAACAGCGTCGCCATAATTTTGCCCTTGCACTTTTCGCCGTATTCCTCGGGGTTTTCTTTAATTTTCTCGGCGAGACCGATTATCTCGTTCCACTGCGGAACGGTGTAATCGTCCATATCCACCAGATTGTTAAAAGTATTCACAAAAATCACCTCTGTTATTACAATTATAGCAGAAATTCGACACAATTACAAGCCGTTTGAAAAAATAAAAAAATTTCTCCCGATCTTCAATGCGCTTACCAGAACTTCCGTTTATCATCGGTAAGTCCGCATAGATAATCGAGAGAAACCTCAAATTGCTTTGCGACTTTTATCAGCAGGTGAATGGGCATTAACGCGCGCCCCGCTTCGTATCGCTGGTATGCTTGCTGATTTGTAAGCCCCAGTATATCAGCCATATCCGATTGTCGAAGATCGCAGTCCTCGCGCAGATCCCGCATTCGTTCATAGTAATTTTTCACAAAAAAACTTCCTTTCTTTTAGTATTTTATACGAATTATACCACACTACATATTTGTAGTATTGACAAAACTACCGTTGTGTAGTATAATGAGTTTAGAAAAACTACATAAATGTAGTAAAACTCATATAGATATAAAATGAGCAAAAGAAAGAAGCTGAAAAAGGATATAGCCACGAAGTGGTTATATATAAAACCCGAACGAAATTCCTCGGGCGGGTAAAAAATTTTTTTACAGGAGGTCTTTACTATGATAAAGAAACTTCAGGCTCTCAGAGCCAAAAAGGGCTTCACGCTCGTTGAGTTGATCGTTGTTATCGCGATCATCGGCGTTCTCGCCGCTATCCTTATTCCTACGCTGTCCGGCGTAATCGAGAGTGCTCGTAAGAGATCCGCGGAGAGCACCTGCCAGTCTATCCAGAGTGCCGCAAAGACATTTGCATCTCAGGTAATGTCCAAGACCGGCAACGCTTGTGACGAATCCACTACATGCGATATGGACGACGGCAAGGGTCCTCAGACAATGGGACATTATATTTTGACGCAGGTTCCCGAGATTTGCGCTTCCGGAAGCACAAAGGGTGCCGATATTACGATTGTCAACGGCGAGGTTACACAGGTTGTTTACACCGAGGGTGCTTTCAGCGCTGCTTGGACCAGCACAGGCGGTACTCTGGGTGCTGTAAAGTCCGGTGAGTCCAGTGCTGCTCACAGTTATAGTGCTACAGCAGGGGCTGTAACAGTTAACGGTGATGCTACTAATTCTATTTGATTTTAACGAAAGGTCATTCAAATGCGAAAAAAGAAACCAAGTTTCCGCCGCATAACAGCAAAATTGAATACGCTGAAAAACGGCGCGCTTGAATGTATCCGAGAGTATCCCGCCGTTAAAAGAGAAAACTCCAACAGGCTTGTGGACATCATCGCGATAGTCTGTATGCTCGGAGTGAGCGCCGTAACGCTTCTGTTCGCGCTTATCTGACGGCGGAAAAAACCAAAAAACGGAGAGCCTGCAAATTCGCAGGCTCTCTTAATTTTTATATAAAGAAAATCCACATTGCAACCTTACAGAGAAGACGTCATAATTAAAACGCCCAAAATGTTGGGAATAGGGATTCTCAAGGGGCTTGCCCCTTGAGCGAGGGGCGGGGGCAGAGCCCCCGCACTGACTTTTCCTCTCTTTACTTCTCTTCAGCGCAGCCGCGGCATATACCTTTAAAGTTGAGAGAAGTCTCGGTGACGAGATGACCGTGCCGCTCAAAAACGCGGTTTTCTAACCCCTCCGGCAGAACCTCGATATCGAAAACCTTTCCGCAGCGGGTGCAGAGGAGGTGGCAGTGAACGTCGGTGCGCGCGTCGAAGCGTTCGGGGGAGTTGTCGATATGTATCTTTTTGAGCATACCCGTTTCGGAGAGCAGATTTAAATTACGGTAGACCGTGCCCATACTGAGCGCGGGATTTTCTTTTTTCAGCGAGGTATAGACCTCGTCCGCGGTGGGGTGGACGGGGTTTTCTTTTATATGATTGTAAATAAGCTCGCGCTGGCGCGAAAATTTTCTGACTGCCGTTGTCATTTTTTTGACCGCCTTATCGATAATCGTTACCGATATTATAACACAAACGCGCCGTATTGTCAATGGAATTTTTCTTTTACAAAAATGTCCAAACTATCATACTTGCCCTCAAACAAGCATACAATGTCAATGAAAAAACTAATATTCCCTTTTAAGGAGGATCACTATGGAAGAAAAAACAAAATCCGTACATATCGACGAGACCGTTTACGACGGTCAGTCGGAACAGGGCGTCGAGCTTGACTACGTTCTGCCCGATTACTGCCCCGATATTTTCAAGATACTGTCCTGCACTTTAACGCCGAAGATCGTTTCGTACAGCGTTTCCGCGGACGGAAAGCTTAACCTCGACGGAGTGGTGTATATAAAAGTGCTGTATCTCGCCGAGAGCAGCACCGACGTACACTGCGTAGACCAGCGCTACACCTACTCGAAAACCGTCGACTTAAGCCGCAAGGGGGTTGAGCCGATAGTGTCTTTGCAGATGAAAGCCGATTACTGCAACTGCCGCGCGGTCAGCCCGCGCAGGATAGACGTCCGCGGCGCGGTGAGCTGCCGTATCAAGGCGACGGCGAGCACCGCGTATTCGCTCCCCGATATTCCCGAGGGCTTGCAGGTGCGCACAAGGGAGATAACCTGCTGCGGCGGAACGCTCTGCGCCGAGAAGCAGATGATAGTCCGCGAGGAGATAGAGACGGGCGCTTCGGGCATTGCCTTTATAATGCAGTGCGATACCGTGCCGAAAATAACCGACCTGCGCGTTATCGCCGACAAGGCGGTGCTGAAAGGCACGGTCACGGTAAACGCCTTATACGGTATCTTCAACCCCGAGACAAACGGCTGCTCGGAAACGGAAAAAATGTCCGCGGATATTCCCGTAAGCGCTATCCTCGACATAGACGGCATAACGGATACGCACAGAACGTTCCCCGAGATAGGCGTTATGAACTGCGAGCTTATCCCAAAGCCCGACAGCGGTATTATCTCCTGCGAGCTTCTGGTCGAGTGCCGCGTGCGCGCGCAGCTCGAGGAGACCGCGCGTATCGCCACCGACGTTTACTCCACGGACTACGAGACCGAATTTACCGCAAATCAGCTCAAGCTCGCGACCGACCCGCGCGTCGTCTCGCAAAATCTCTCCGTCCGCACCGAGCTTTCCACCGACAAGGAGGAGATACGCTCCGTCTGGGACGTTTCAAGCGAGCTGAAAAATCCCGTCTGCCGTCCGAGGTCGGACAGCGAGCTCGTTCTTACGGGTCAGCTGTATTGCAGGGCGTTCGGCTCGAACGTTGACGGCGTGCCGTTCTTCTGCGAAAAGCAGGAGGCGGTCGAGCAGATTATCTCCGCGAACGTCACGCAGGATACGTCGGTCGACTTCAACGTCATCGTTACCGACACGGGATTTTCCATAAAGCCCGACGGCTGTCTGGAGCTTACGACAACGCTCGACTTCTCGGCAAGTCTGCACAACATCAAGCCCGTCGAGGCGATAAACACCGTTACCGTCCGCGAGGATAAGCCAAAGGACAAATCGGACGAATTCGCGCTCAGGATATGCTACACGGACGACTCCTCCGACTGCTGGAGCATTGCCAAGCGCTACAACACCACGGTAAAGGCGATTATGGAGGAAAACGAGATCGAGGACTGCGACGCGCCGCTTTCGGGCATGATCCTCATTCCAACAGTATAAAGGAGCAGAAATATGAACCATTCAATTTATTCAGACATCGCGAGACGTACCGACGGCAATATCTATCTCGGCGTGGTGGGTCCCGTGCGTTCGGGAAAATCCACGTTTATCAGCCGTTTTATGAACACCCTCGTTATCCCGAACATTCCCGACGAATTCCGCCGAGAGCGCGCCAACGACGAGCTTCCTCAGTCCTCGGCGGGCAAAACGATAATGACCACCGAGCCGAAGTTCGTTCCCGAGGAGGCGGTCGGCATCGAGCTCGAGGACGGCGTTAAAATGAACGTGCGGCTTATCGACTGCGTGGGATATATCGTCCCGAGCGCTATCGGCTACATTGAGAACGAAGCGCCGCGAATGGTGATGACCCCGTGGTTCGAGGAGGAGATACCGTTCAATATGGCGGCGGAGGTCGGCACGCGCAAGGTCATCACCGACCATTCCACGATCGGCATAGTCGTGACGACCGACGGAAGCATTACCGATATTCCGCGCTCGGAGTACGAGGAAGCCGAGGAGCGCATTATCTCCGAGCTGAACGAGATAAACAAGCCGTTTGTGGTGCTGCTCAACTGTCAAGACCCCGGGAGCGCCGAGAGCCGCGCGCTCGCGGGGGAGCTCCGAGGCAAATACAAAACGGACGTTATCCCCGTAAACTGCGTCGATCTTGACGAGGAGGGCATTCGGGAGATACTCGGCGCGGTGCTGCTGAAATTCCCCGTCCGCGAGGTCAAGATAAGAATGCCGCGCTGGATAACCGCGCTCGACAAGGAGCACTGGCTGAAAAAGGACGTGTTCGGCTGTATCAAGTCCGCCGCGGCGGATATTGTCGGCATAAACGACGTAAAGACCGCCGCCGATACTATCTCGGACTGCGAGTATATCAAACGCGCCTCCGCCGAGGAGCTTGACCTCGGCACGGGCTCGGGCGTTATCGACATAATGCTGCAAAACGAGCTGTTCTACAAGATACTCGGCGAGGCTACGGGTCTTGAGCTCAACGGCGAAAACGACCTTATGCCGTGTATGATAGAGCTCGCGGGAATAAAGCGCAAATACGAGCGCGTGAGGAACGCTCTCGAGGAGGTCGAGGCGACGGGCTACGGCATAGTACTGCCGCAGATGGACGAACTTACGCTCGAGGAGCCCGAGATAATCAAGCAGGGCGGCAAGTACGGCGTGCGCCTTAAAGCCTCCGCGCCGTCTATCCATATGATGAGCGCGAACATCACGACCGAGATAAACCCGATAGTCGGCAGCGAGAAGCAGTCCGAGGAGCTGATAACGTATCTGCTCAACGATTTCGAGGAGAACCCTACCAAAATATGGGAAAGCAATATTTTCGGGAAATCGCTCTCCGACCTCGTCAACGAGGGTCTGCACAACAAGCTGAACCGAATGCCGGTTGACGCGCGGCTGAAATTACAGGAGACCATTCAGCGCATTATCAACGACGGCTGCGGCGGGCTTATCTGTATTATTCTCTGATTTTTTCTTGATGTTCTTTGTGATCCTCCTTCAATGTGCGGCTCGGTAATATCTCCGAGCCGCGTTTTTTACGCATAATTCGGCGTTTGCATACAAAATATAGTGGTAAATTTCAAAAAAATATTGAAATTTATTTGCGGATATGGTATAATGTACAATGTATAGTTATGTATCGCATATTTGCTCTTTCTTGTGGGATAATATGAAAAAACACAAGGGAGAAAAAATTATGAGCGATGAAAACGGCGCTCCTTTTTCGGAGGAGCAGAATCAGCAGATAGTAGATACGGGTATCGTCGCGGCGAATAACGCTCCGCATAACATTCACTGCCTGTCGGTAATAGGGCAGGTGGAGGGGCATTATATCCTGCCGCCGCAAAACAAGACCACCAAGTATGAGCATATCATTCCCGCGCTTATCGCGATCGAGGAGGACAGCTCCATTGAGGGTCTGCTTATCGTACTGAACACCGTCGGCGGAGACGTGGAGGCAGGGCTGGCTATCGCGGAGCTTATCGCGGGTATGTCAAAGCCCACCGTGTCTATCGTCGTGGGAGGAGGTCATTCGATAGGCGTGCCGCTTGCAGTTTCGGCAAAGCAGAGCTTTATCGTGCCGTCGGCGACGATGACTATCCACCCCGTTCGTATGAACGGTATGATGCTGGGCGTTCCGCAGACTATGCACTACTTTGAGAAGATGCAGGAGCGGATAACGCGTTTTGTCACCTCCAACAGCAAAATGCGCCCCGAGCGCTTTAAGGAGCTTATGATGGAGCGCGACGAGCTTGTGCTCGACGTGGGCACGGTGCTCGAGGGCAAGGCGGCGGTCAAGGAGGGTCTTATAGATCATCTCGGCTCTCTGTCGGACGCGGTCAAATGCCTGTATAAGCTGATCGAAAAGGAAAAGAAATCGGGAAAGTCGTCTGCGCGGAAAACGTCAAGGAAATCCGCGCAGGCGAAATCAACCGCTCACGCCAAAACGGAAACCAAGACCGTTCCCGCCAGGCGCGGAAGAAAACCCAAAACCGCCGCGGCGGTCAGAGAAGCCAATAAACTCTCGCGCGGCGATATAAGATTGGGAGATTGGAGTGGTGAAAGATGATGCACACTATCGTTGACCTCGACGAAGTCTTTGCGGAGCCCGAGCGTCAAAATACCGAGGAAAAACTCGACGAGCATATGAAAAATGTGATATCGTGCGACGCTATGCGGTTACTGCACTTTAACGGAAATTGAATTAAACCTCGGCGGTTCACCGCCGGGGGTACATAATAAGGGGAAATAATATGGACTACATTAACGTAATAATTCAGGCAATAGTACAGGGATTGACGGAATTTCTGCCCGTGTCGAGCTCGGGACATCTTTCGGTGGTTCAGCATATCACGGGTTATACGGGGGAGACGGCGCTTATACTGTCGATAGTTCTCCACCTGGGAACGCTGGTGGCGGTGTTCGCGGCGTTCCGGAAGACCATTCTGGGAATGATAAAGGAATTTTTCCTTATGTTCGCGGATATGTTCACGGGTAAATTCTCGTGGAGAAATATGAACTCCGAGCGCAGAATGGTGTTTATGGTGATAATCGCCACGCTTATTCTGGTTCCCGTTTACTTCGTTAAGGACTTTTTCACGGCGCGGCAGGGCGACGGCGATATAATCTTCGAGGGCATAGCGTTTCTGTTTACGGCGGTGCTGCTCTTCCTTTCCGACAGGTGCGGCGACGGCACGAAAACGGGCGAGGATATGAAAATAAAGGACGCGGTGACGGTGGGTCTGTTCCAGTGCGTGGCGTTATTCCCGGGAGTTTCGCGTTCGGGCTCGACCACCGCGGCGGGATTGTTCTGCGGACTGGACAAGAACACGGCGGTAACGTTCGCGTTTATTCTCGGTATCCCGGCGATACTCGGAGGGAGCGTTCTCGAGATAGGCGACGCGCTTAGATCCGATATGCAGCTCGATTGGGTAATGCTCGGTATCGGCTTTGTTGTCGCGGCAGTCGTGGGATTTCTGGCGATAAAGCTGGTGAAATGGCTTCTCGACCGCGACCGTTTCAAGATATTCGGCGTGTACACTCTGCTTATCGGAATACTGTGTATACTCGGCGGTATCTGGGAGCACGTTTCGGGAGCGAATATCGCTTCGATATTCGCGAAATAAATTCGCGAAATAAACGGTTATTGTTAAAAAGGGAAAATATTACATAAAGGAAGATAAAAATGGCAGAGAGAAAAAATACCTCGAAAAGCACGGGGAGTACGGGGAGAACAAAATCGGCGAAGCCGCGCTCCAAAAAAGCGGAGCTCGAGGCGCAGCGTATCCGCGAGGAAGCGCTCCGCAGAAGCCTGCGCCGCCGTCATATAAGCTCGGTGGTATTGCTCGCGGTGGGCGTTGTATTAACGCTGCTGACGATAATCCCGGGCAGTATGGGGTGGAAAGCGCTGTTTGACGTTATGCACGGGCTTTTCGGGTTCGCGGCGTACGCGGTGGGTCCGCTGATGATATACGCGGCGTTCGCTATCTCGGCGGGGAAGCCGAATAATACGGTCGCGTTCACGATGTTCAGAATATCGCTGTTTATCGTTATGCTCTGCGCCGCCGTGGAGATACTCTCCGTCGGCGAGATACGCGGGGAGAATTTCGGCGAGGTATTTGTCAATCTTTACAAAAACGGCGTGGCATTCAGCGGGGGCGGCGTTTTCGCGATAATTCTCGGCGTTCCGCTGCTGCTTCTCGGCAGGCTCGGCGCTACTATCATCATTCTCATTGCCGTGCTGGTGTGCGTTCTGCTTATCGTGAATATACCGCTTCCGGAGCTTATCGCGCGTATGAGAGGCTTTGCCCGCGGCGTCGGCGACAATATCGCGGAAAAGAACGAACGCCGCCGCGAGGAAAATGCCATTGCCAACGAGGAACTCCGTATTCGGCAGGAAAAACAGCGCCAACAGGAGGAACAGGAGCAGCGCCGTGAGCAGCTTCGCCGGGAACAGCAAAGGCGCGAGCTTGCTCGAAGCGAGTCTGCCCGACGCGAACAGCACGAGCCTGCTCGGTTTGATGACAGGGCGCGTGAGAGAAAGCTCGCCGATATGCGCGACGTTGTAAACAGCGTAGGAAACGCTTCCGAAATGCCGGAAAAACGTCCCTTTGAGATACCCGAGCCTATGGAGACGAAAAAGGAGCTTAAAATACCGAAGCAGGAGCCGACCTCGGAGATCATCGAGGAGCAGAACCGGGACAGCCGCGATTATCAGCAGGCGCTGAAAAAGTATATGGAAAAGCGCCACCCGATAATGCGCGAGACCGAACCCGAGCCCGATAAGTTTGTTGACAACGACGCGGACTTAGTGCCGATAATCGACGCGCTGGACAAGCTCAACGCCGAAAAGTCACCCGCGCGCGTTTCAAGGATAGTCGACGCGCCGAAGAGCGATATTACCGATTCGGATAAGCTGGAAACCGCGGACAAAGCCGGGATCTCCGATATTTCCGATGTTGACGAGGCGGAGCTTCCGTTTGACCTTGACGATATAATCAACGAAAACCGTCAATTGCAGGGAAATTCGGGCTTTGTTGAGCCGCCCGTCAAAGCCGGGCCGCGCGAGGAAATAACGCCGCTCGGGAGCGAGCCGTTCAAGACCGTTGAGAGACAGGTCACGCTTTCCGAGGTATATTCGCTGCCGCCGATGAATTTGCTCAACCCCGTAAAAAAGCCCGTTCAGCAGGCGGATATTGACGTTGAGATACGCCGCAACGCGGATAAGCTCGTAGAAACGCTGAAAAGCTTCGGCGTGCAGACCACATATCTCGGGGCAAGCCGCGGTCCGTCCGTTACGCGCTACGAGCTTCAGCTCGCGCCCGGCGTTAAAATAAGCAAAATTTCCAATCTCGCGGACGACGTCGCGTTAAATCTCGCGGTGAGCGGCGTGCGTATCGCGCCCGTGCCGGATAAGCCCGCCGTCGGTATCGAGATACCGAATAAGGTAAAGGATACGGTTTTCTTCCGCGAGCTTGTTGATACCGCGGAGTTTAAGAAGTCGTTCGACAAAAAGCTCGAAACGGTTCTCGGAAAGGACATCAGCGGACATTCGGTCACCTGCAACATCACAAAAATGCCGCACCTGCTTATCGCGGGAACTACGGGCTCGGGCAAGTCGGTGTGCGTAAACTCGCTGATAATGAGCATACTGATGAAGTCCACGCCCGACGACGTGCGTTTGATAATGGTCGACCCCAAGCAGGTCGAGTTTATGATGTACAACGGTATCCCGCATTTGCTGATACCCGTCGTTACCGAGCCGAAAAAGGCGGCGGGCGCGCTCGCGTGGGCGGTCACGGAAATGGAAAGGCGCTACACGCTGTTCTCCGAGAACAACGTGCGCAATATCGACGGGTTCAACGAAGCCGTAAAGAATAACGGTGAATTGGAGCATATGCCGCATATCGTTATCTTTATCGACGAGCTTGCCGACCTTATGATGGCGTCGCCCAAGGACGTTGAGGACAGCATTGTCCGCCTCGCGCAGAAGGCGAGAGCGGCGGGTATGCACCTTGTTATAGCGACCCAGAAGCCTACCGTTCAGGTCGTGACGGGACTTATCAAGGGCAATATCCCGAGCCGCATAGCATTGCTTGTTTCGTCGAATATCGACAGCCGCGTTATTCTCGACGCGAGCGGCGCGGAAAAGCTGCTCGGAAACGGCGATATGCTGTATATGCCCGTCGGCGTTCAGAAGCCGATACGCTTGCAGGGCTGTTACGTCTCGGACGACGAGGTGGAGCGCGTCGCGGAGTTTATCACGCAGACGTTCCGCGCGGAGTACGACGAGGGCATTATGGCGGAGATCGAGCGCCAGGCGGAGAACGTAAGCTCGGGCGACAAGAGCGTCGAAAGCGGTGACGACGGCGACGACCGCGACGATAAGCTAGACGACGCGATAGAATTTGTCGTTACCGCGGGTCAGGCGAGCACGTCCGCGCTCCAGCGGCACTTGAAGCTCGGTTACGGCAGAGCGGCGCGTATTATCGACACTATGGAGAAAATGGGCGTTGTGGGTCCCTATGAGGGCTCAAAGCCGCGGCAGGTGCTTATGACTAAGCAGGAGTGGAATGAAAGAAAGCTGCGTAGCTAAGATTTTAAGGGGGCTTTGATATGATGTATCCTTTTTTGACACTGGAGGATAATACAGAGATAGTGCATTCCGAGATGTTGGAGAACGGCATTGTCAAAGTGTATGTGGAAAAGCCTGTTGTAGGCGGTTTTCATAACGCTTGGTGTATTCTGCCGGAATATCGTTGGGAGAATATTTGCGGCTTTTCAAATGATGACATCAATAGGTTTCAAGGAATAATTGAGTCTGCGGCTCGTTTTTATTGATCATTTTACAAATTCTGGTGAAGATATGAAAAGAAAACGTTTAGACAGAGACCTTAAATGGGGTTTCCAGTATTTCCCGTATTATCAGACGCGGTTGGAGTGCGAGAATTACCGCGGTCTGGTCAGCCTGATAACGTTTACCGACGGAGAGAACGTCTATTGGGAGTTCCCGAAAGCGGGCAGGACGGCGGTATGCGGCAAAGGAATGGTCTGGCTCCAGCTTTACCCCGACGACCATAGCAGGCTTATTACGGCAATGATCTCCCCGAAGGAAAAGACGGTCAAAGGAAAAACTTACCCGTTTTCCGTTTCGGCGGTATATGTCGACGTTGCCGAGGGTCTTGAATACGACGAGGACGGAGTGGCGGCATATATCGACAAGTATCTTGACGTTATCCTCACTCCCGCGGGAGATATGCGGATAGACGACCGCGACGAGCTGGACGACGCTCTGAAAAACAAAGAGCTTACGGAAGAACAGTATAACGCCGCGTTAGCCGAATGTGACCTGATACTCTCCGATATGAGAGACGTCGAGGAAATTGAAAAGAAATGCTGCGATATTCTGAGCCTGATGTATTCGCGGATAACCGACGGATTGAAGCCGATGGAAAAATGGCTCGGACAAAAAATTTAGGAGTATATAAATGCCGGAATTATACAAAAACACCGAAATGATGAACAAGCTCGACGAGTTTCTGCTCGATATTCAGAAGCCCGCGCGGTATATCGGCGGCGAGGTCGGCTCGGTGCTCAAGGACAAAAGCAAGGTGGACGTGCGTTTCGCGTTCTGTTTTCCCGATACATACGAGATAGGAATGTCACATCTCGGAATGAAGATACTGTACGGCTTGAAGAACGCCGTGCCGAATTACTGGTGCGAGCGCGTGTTTATGCCGCTCCCCGATATGGAGGAGCAAATGCGCAGGCGCGGAATACCGCTGTACGCGCTCGAGAGCCTTGACCCGATACGCGAATTTGACTTTATCGGCTTTACGATACAGTACGAGCTGTGCTACAC
>JAAVID010000051.1 GCA_014799395.1 Oscillospiraceae bacterium
TACAAGCTGCTCGAAAAACCTCTTCCGCATAAAAGGTTTCTTGAAACGGGAAAGGGTAACGAGAGCAAGAAAACCGCTTAACTAAGCGGTTTAGGAAGATTTAAGAAATGTGTATCCTTTTAAGAGGTTGAATACTTTAAATACGTACAGTCATATGTTCCAGACCGCACAAGCGCGAGTGAGTGAGGCGATGGACGGAGCATTCGGTTTCTTGCAAAACAAACAGGGCGCATAACGCCCCAAATACGAAAAATTTTGAAATAGCGGACAAACAGCGGACAAAAGCAAAATTCGGGGAAAATAGAAACCGCCGAATGGCTCTACAAAGCCATTCGGCGATACCCAAAGTGGTGCGAGTGACGGGACTTGAATTGAAATTTTTTCTTTTTGTAATTTTCCGTAAATTCCTCGATACCGCATAACAAAGGGATTTGCAAGAACTTACAATCAACTCAAATTGCATAACTTTTCGTATATTTTCGTAACTATAATGGACAAATAATGGACAGAATGTCTTGTCCATTATCCATGAGGATAATTATTACAATGACTACCTCTACAAAATTTCAACCTAATACAATAATATAATGGTATCACTTACTTGAAATTTTTCATATAACGTGGTATAATAAAATAACAGAGAATCAGACAAATAATTCGGAAATGGGATGGAGTATTTATGAAAACCGTAAATATCAAGGAGGAACTCGAATGCAATAAGGCTTTCGACGAAAAAATAATTGTCGATAACGCCCCTCCGGAGCTGCATATTTTGCTTAACGATCATTTGGCCAAAAAAGAGTTGACTAAAGCGGATGTTATTCGCCGGCTCAATGTTGACCGCAATTACGGTTATCAGGTATTTAACGGCAAGCGGATACCCACGCGCAATATGCTTATACGTCTTGCGCTCATTCTCGAACTTGATATTGAACAGACGGATTATTTGCTTAAGTTAGCGGGGAAACCTACGTTGTATGTCCGCAATGTCGTTGACGCGAGGATCTTTTATTCAATTAAACATCAAATGAGCTACGAAAAGGCAGTAATTTTTATTTGGAACGGAACAGACGATACATAATAATTCAAACAGCCCCTAAGGGCTGTTTTCTTTATTTCTTTATTTACAGCGTTAATTTAACGTAATACCCCAGCGGATCGTAATTTACTCTGTATCCCGATACAGATATTCCGTACTTTTCCTTGCAATCTGAAATAAAAGTTTCATTCATAGTGGTGTGCAGTTCATTAACGAGATAAGGCGCAATGCACACCGAGATCTCGTTTGTGCCGTTTTCAGCAGCCTCGGCGGCTTTCCGAAGCAGGCTGTCATAAGCGCTTTGCGTGTCCTTGTTGAAATATTCCTCCACATCTTCAACGGATCGTATGTAATAATTGTCAAACGGTGAATCCGCAGCGAATTCCTCGCCGCCAAGCACCTCCCAACCGCCGTTGGGCTCGTATCCCATTTCCTTGAAATACTCGTCGTTTGCGAGAAAATAGGTGTGGAAAACCATATCCCTGTTCGCGTTAATATTCCCGTCAATAATGCTGTGTGCAAACAGATCGCCGTAAACGTCAACGTTATACCACGTTTCATCTATCTTTACCGCGCACCACGCACGAACTTCTCCGTTTTTGGTACCATCGATCACGCGGCACGGAAGCCCCATCGCCTGGGCGTAAACGCAAAAGCCCTGCGCTATGCCCATATCATCCGCTTTTTCATGCACAATGCTGCCGTATGCGTGCGTACAAGACTGATTTACATACCTTGCGACGATCGCGACATTATGAACCATTGCGTCGTGAACACGCCGCAGTTTTTCAATGGTATCCGCGTCGCCGTATATCTCTTTCTCTATCTGCTCGCGGAACTCATCCGCGTCCATGTCAAATTGGAGCCATTCCGGCTGTAAGCTGTAGATAAACTCCTCGGGATCGCGTGTTTGATTATTATTTTCGTCCTCATAAGAAGTTCCGTAACTGCCAACGTTGCATAACCACGGATTGTCATATACGCACTCGTAATAACATTTGTCCGTATCCTCGCGGGTATATTTGTGAGGCGGAATTTCTATTTCAGTATTGCCCGCCACTAACCCGTCGTATATTATTTTATATAATTCCCGCTCATCCTCGTTCAAATTATGATACCACGCCTTGGATTCATATTCACCGAAATACGGAAAAGTTTCCGTTAATGGAACGGACTGCGTTTCGGGAGCGGGAGTCGGGGAGATGGCAGGTGAGGGTGCCTTCGAGCGAGTAGAACTTGAGAACGACGAATCGGACGAGGTGGTATCCGGGGTCAGGGGCTTAGAGGTGTTCAATGTAAGAAGTACGGAAAAACCCGTTGCGGCTGCCGCAAAACCTATTGCCGCAGCCGTTATCGTGCGCCCGTGACGATCCCAGAAGCCTTTATTCCCGACGTTCCGAACCTCCGCGTCGGAAGCGTTCGGAACCGCCGAAGCACTTTCTCTGCGCGATTTGAATATGGGACGGAAAAGTTTCTCGTCCGAAAATGTCACCGGCTTCGGAGAATATGAGAGCTTGTCCAGTGCCTCGCGCATTTCCTCAACGTTTTGATACCGTTCTTCGATGTTAAGTCTTGTCGCTTTTTCGATAACGCTCCATAGATCATCTTCTATGCCGAAATTGTTTTCGTTAAACGTATCGTCATTGTCAAAGCGCGACATCGGATCCGCGGGAATGTCTCCCGTAAGCGCGTAATATATTGTCGAGCCAAGCGAATATATGTCCGACCATGCTCCCTGTTCTGTTTTCTTGCGGTATTGTTCGGGAGGCGCAAAGCCGTATTTCACTATCGTTGAAAAATTTTGCGTGCGCTCCTCCACTACTCGCCGCGCCGCTCCAAAATCAATGAGCTTTACGCCGCCGTTTCCGCAAAGGATTATATTGTCGGGGGAAATATCTCTGTGAAGAACGTTGACTCCGTGCAGTGTTGAAAGCGCGTTTAAAACGCTGCACGCGATATTCGACGCGCTCGGAGCGTCAAGCACCCCGCAGTCGCATATATATTCTCTTATGGTTTTTCCTCGCAGGAACTCCATAATAAGATAAACGGTGTTGTTAGCCCGTATAATATCGTAAATTTTTACGATATTGGGGTTTTCTTTTAGTTCGGAGACCATTTTCGCTTCATAGTAAAGCTTTTCTGCGCCGGCGTCAAATACCGCGGGATCGTCCACGACCACATCGGTGTTGTACGATACGCGGTGAGACACGTCGCGGGGAAAATACTCTTTGACCGCGACTTTACGCTGCGCCGACTTGTCGTAAGCGAGATATGTAACGCCGAAGCCGCCCACGCCTATCACGCCGCCGACTATATATTTTTCCGAAAGAACGCTTCCCGGCAGCAAAAGCGTAGGGTTGCAGATTTTATCCGACGGATCATATCCGCAGTTGGGACAATGCGATATTTTTAATTCCTCAAAACAGTTTTCACAGAGCTTTTTATCGTTTATATCCACCATTACGCGTTCCTCCTCCAAAACCATAGGCGCACAAAATTTTTTTTAATTACCAACAAAACCGTTCCGTTTTCACGGATAGATCGGCGAAAATGCCTTTTAATTCAGCTTTTTTATTATATCATAATCGAAAAAAATTGTCAATATTTTTTGAAAAAACTCGGCGCAAAACAGTTTGTCATACTAACGAGTATACCACAAACGCTTTTGACTGTGCTATAATAATTTGAATCATACTGTCGTTTTTTGAAGAATTTTTTTTGGGAGGAATTTATTATGGCACTTATATCTTGCCCTAAATGCGGCAAACAGATCAGCAGCTCGGCGGCTGCCTGTCCGCACTGCGGAAGCGGTTTTGTACCGGAACAGCCGAATGTAACGGCTTTCGAGCGGGGCGGTTGGGGCGAACAACCGCCAATCCGCGCGAATTATATGCCTGTCATAATCGGGGTGATAGTCGCGGTATTGGCTGTGCTTGCGATTATCTTTTTGTTGAACGGCACGGGGGATAACCCACAAAATGCCGTAAACAACTGCGCTTCCGTACCGAGCGGCGTATACGTTCCCGACAGCCCGGAGATCGCGAACTACAACGTAACAATATCCGTTAAGTGCGAGAAAAACAGTTTTATGAACAAATACGACGCGGACATCCTGCTCGACGACAAAAAGCTGGATACCCTTATGCACGGAACGTCAAAGGATTACAGTCTGACGCTGAGCGAGGGCTCGCACACGATCGAATTCCGTATGAGCGGAAAGCATTGGCACGGCGCCGATCTCTACCAAAAGGACAAGCCCGAAACATTTCAGGTAATGACCTTAAACGTGAATGAAGACACCGAGGTCGCTTATTATATTGAAATGGCACTTAACGACAAAATAAAGGTAAGCCTTCAATAATTTGAAGATTTGAAAGGAGAAAAAATATGGCACTTATAACTTGTTACGAATGCGGTCAGCAAATGAGCGACAAAGCTCCCGTATGTCCGCACTGCGGAGCGCCCGCCGGCGGCGCGGCAGAAGAAAGGAAATGCGGGGAATGCGGGGCTGTTCTGCCCGAAGGCGCGGCGGTGTGCCCGTCCTGCGGCTGCCCGGCGGAGGGTGTGGCTGTAAATCCCGCACCGGTTTCTCAGCCCGCTTACGTCGCGCCGACTGTCGCGCCGGCGCACGTTCAGCTCGGCTCGGCGACGCAGAAGATAAACGATACGATAAACGAAAAGACAAAGAACGTAAACGTGTGGCTCTTCCTTTTTTCGGCAGCTGCTGTCGTGGCGTATCTGTTCGCGTTTGTTAAGTATATGAAGTTCCTCAACGGCGTACTCGACATATCGAGCGGTTTCTGGGGAACGCTCGGTACGATCGCCGTTGACTTGGCAGCCGACGGCGCCGCGAGCAATTTTTTCAACACCTGCAAGCTGGTACGGTTTATGCTTATCGCCGCACTTGGCGTTATGGGTATCGCGTTATTCTTTGATATTAAGCGTCTATCGCAGAAAAAACTGATGTCTAACTGGTGGTTGGGGATCGCGGCACTGGAGATAGCCGGCTTTTGGGTACCGATGGGTATTTTGACCAATACAACGGGCTTGAAGTCCGATCTTGTGGAAAAAACATTAAATCTTTTTACCCAAGATAATTTCGGAACATATATCAAAGTTGTTTCGGGAATGATCGCGGTGTTGTTCATTGTTTCCGTATGTGTTGCTGTCTCCGTACCCAAGGTGACGGACTACTGCCAGCACTGCGGAAGATATGTACAAAACGAGGGCGCGGGAGGCGTTTGCAGGGGCTGCGGACAGCGCAAATACTTACCCGGATTTAAGCTCATTCCTCGCGAGATAGTCAACGCGTATCCGTATTCCGGCGAGACGATCGTCGGAACGTCGCAGCTTGACCAAGCCAGACTTATATTCACTATACTTGGTGCGCTGCTTTTTGGAGGTTTGGCAATAGTGTTTTTGATTATGGTAATAATGACCGAAGAATTGAAGCTGCTTTATTTATTCTTCTCCGCCGTTTTTTTGCTGCCGACCATTTTTATAGTAGTTAATTTAAGAAACGGACTAAGATCAAAAATAACGGTAACGCCCACAAACATAGAGCTTATAGACCATATAAAGCGTAAGCGGCTCAAAGCTCCCGTCTCAAAAATAACGGACGTGCTTACGAACGAGAGCGGTGATCTGGCGGTATGCGCCTGCGGCGTAGCTTACATCTTCAAGGATATAAGCGAAAAAGCACGAATAGCCGCCGCGCTTGAAACGCTTACAAGTAACAATCAAATGAATTGAGTATTTTAGGAGGAGTTTATTATGGCACTTATATCTTGTCCCGAATGTGGAAAACAAATGAGCGATAAAGCCACCAAATGTCCGCACTGCGGATACACGGGGAGCGCTGTTCGGCAAGCGGCACAGCCCGCGAAACCCGCACAGCCTGTACAGCCGGCACAACCCGCGCAACCTGCACAACCCGCACAGCCCGTAAAACCCGTACAGCCCGTACAACCTCCGCGACCGGCAATGCCCCCTCAGGCAGCGCCGGGGCTTATGGCGCAGCAGCCCGCTCCGTCAAAAAGCGGCAAAGCGCCCCTTATAATAGGTCTCGGCATTGGCGGAACCGCTTTGCTTGCGGCGATAATCGTTGTGGTCGTGGTTTTGTCGGGCAGGGGATCGGACAACGACAGCCTCATTCAGAGCTCCTCAAACAGTTCCGTCACTCAAAGCGTCCCTGGCAGCAATGAGAGCAGCTCCGTAATTCAGAACCTGCCAAACAGCAATGAGAACGATTCCGTCACTCAGAGTTTGCCGGACAGTACCGTGAACAGCCCTGCCGGTCCCGAAAAAGGCACGCTTGAATTTCCAAACGGTGACGTTTACTTTGGTGAATACCTCTATTCCCAACCCCACGGAAGCGGCACAATGACGTTCGCGGACGGCACGGTATACGACGGCGAGTGGTTTGGCGGAGTTCAGGAGGGTTACGGCGTATTGACCGCGCCGAACGGATACAGATACGACGGTATGTGGTCTCTGGGTCTGCAAAACGGCTTGGGTACCGAGTTCTTTGATAACGGCGACCGTTATGACGGCGAGCTTAAAGACGGTCTCAAGTCGGGACAGGGAACATTTGTTTTTGCCGACGGCAGAGTTTATAAGGGCGGCTGGAAAGACAATGAGCCGTTTGGAAACGGACGTTTGACCGACAGTCAGGGCAATGTTATTAGTGAAGGCGAATGGAACGGCTGGGGATAAACCGCGTTTACGGAGGAGGTTTTTATATGACAGAGAAATGTTGTTCGGAATGCGGCGCGGAGCTTAAACAAGACGCCAAATTCTGCGCAAAATGCGGCGCGCCCGTACAGAACGTTCCGGAGGAAGAAAAGATATTCTGCCCCGAATGCGGCGTTGAACTTGAACAAAACGCCGAATTTTGTCCGGAATGCGGCACGCCGCTGCAAAGCGCTCCCGAAACGAACGTTTGTTCCGAGTGCGGTGCGGAGCTGAAACAAAACGCCGAGTTCTGCGCGGAATGCGGCGCGCCCGTACAGAACGCGTTTTCGGGCGGAGAAACGGCTGTTGCCGTTGCCGCTCCGGTCACGGCAACGGCATATACGGCAGTTCCCTCGATCAAACGTTTCCCCAAGCGCGTTTTGATTATCGCAGCGGCGGCGGTCGCTGTTATTGCCGTTGTGCTGGTTATCGTGCTCAATATACCGAAAAATGTAAACGAAATGAACTTTAATTTCGACGGTTTTTCGGGAGTGTATAACGGTATCGCCCGCGGCGGCGTTCCGCAGGGAGACGGCGAGTGGCTTTACGAAGCGGGCAGTGTTCGCATGAGCGCGGAGGGCGAATGGAAAAACGGCGCTTTGCGCGAAGGAACGGTAAAGGTGATATACAACGGTACAGCTATCGGCAAGATAAGCTATTCCGGAGGAAAATGGGATCGGGATGACTATAAAGCGTTCTGCGACGCGGCAGACGCTGTGAATTTCGCAAACGCGTTCAAGTAAAGGCAATACCGCACAATTATTGTCGTTCGATTGCGCAGAAGATTTTTCGTCAGATTGTACAATGAGGACGACGCAAGGCTGTATGCAGCGTTTTGCGCACAGCGCATAATGCGTGCTAGGACGAATTGTGCACGGGTTGACCTTCGGTCAACGCTATGACGGAAAAATGCAAGCAAACGGACGGCAAAGCCCGAAGGGCGGTAATTGTGCGGTGTTGCCTAACATCGGAAAGGAAATGAAAATGAAGAAAACAGGCATTAAGGTAATAGCGGCGGCAATGTCGCTTATGATTTTGTTGACCGGCTGCAGCAGTGCGGAGGGCAATCTGTTTGTCAACGATTATCTGGAGAATAACGGCGTGACGCCCCCTCAGATGTCCTCTCAAGCGCCCTCGGACAATTCCGCGGACGATTCTCCGGCATATGAATTTGGGTCGCGCGGCACCTCTCTTTCGCTGACCGCGGACAAGGAACTGAATATCTCGCGCGTATCTACGGGAAGCTCGCCCGCGCCAAACGACGGTATCTGGACGGTGTTTGTCTATATGTGCGGAGCCGATCTTGAGACCGATCTTGGCGGGGGCGGTGCCGCAACCCGGGATATTATGGAAATGATAGACGCGACCAAGGTATGCTCCGACCTTCGTTTCGCAGTTGAAGCGGGCGGCAGCAACAAATGGCATAATGAATGGTGTGCGGATAAAAAGAATACACGTCTTGTCATAAGCGGCGGAAAGGTTCAGACAATTGCAGCCGAGACCGCCAATATGGGCGATCCAAACACTCTTGTCGATTTCCTTGATTGGGGACTGGAAAACTACCGTTCTCAATACATAATGCTGGATATGTGGGATCACGGCGGAGGAAGCCTGATGGGGGTATGTCAAGATGAGCGATATGACGACGATATTATATCGCTTGCGGAACTGGACGCGGCTTTGTTATACGCGCTCGGAAACCGCGGGATCAAACTTGATATGATAGGCTGCGACGCTTGCCTGATGGCGACGGTGGAAATGGCGAACATCTGCGTTCCTTACGCCGATTATATGCTGGCTTCCGAGGAAACGGAATGGGGAGGCGGCTGGGAATATTCCGGCTTTTCCAAAGGGATAAACGCCGGAGCAAAGGACAGCGCGGCGCTCGGAAAATATATTTGCGACGCGTTTTACAGCAGTATGAACGCAAACCCCAATACTCAAACCACTTCTACATTATCGGTCGTTGACCTTTCAAAGCTGGACGATCTCCTGCTCGCTTTCAATTCCTACTGCACGGATATATATAATGCTATGCGTGGCGGCAGCTATGACAAAGTGCTTCAAAATGTCAGCAAAAATATGATCCACTTCTTCGCCGAAGCTGAGAACGATTGTTGTATGGGCGATATGCACTCCTTTATCAAGTCTACCTCCGCTTTTTCCGATAAAGCGGACAGAACGCTCTCGCTGCTGAACGACTGCGTGACATATAAGGTAAACGGCAACAATTATAGAGACGCCGGTGGTATCTCCATTTTTTACCCGTTTTCCAGCCTTCATGAGTATTATATAAATATCGCAAAAAATTTGTGCGTCACGCCATATTATCTCGGTATAGTCGATTCGGTCATTTACGGAAAAGATACAATGGGCGATATTTCCGGCTATGACCCCGAACAATGGATAGACGACGACAGCGAATACTGGTCGGACAACGACGTTGACACAAGCGAATACGGCTACTGGGAGGGCGAGCAGGACAACGCTTTGAATACCGATATGGATCAGGCAGGCATATTGTTCGCGGTCGCGCCGCACGTTGAAACAAGAGAAAGAGAATCCGAGGAATTTGTATCGACAGACACCTTCGGCGGCTGGCTTTTTAACGGTATAATGAACATTGTCGGATCGATCGTATCCGATGAGTACAACGTTTATACTTTCACCTTCTCCAATGCCGGACTTCAGAAGGTCGATTCCGTCCATACGGATCTCTTCGCGGTCGCAAACGACTCCACTAACCGAACCGTGCTGCTGGAGCTCGGAGGAATGTTCAAGGGCGATGGTGACACTTTCCGGAGCGGCTATCCTACCGTTGAGGAGGAGTTTTACGGAATGACAGTCGGTCTGCCCAACGGCACCCCGTTCTCCGTTCACCCTATGTCGCGGAGATATGTTGAGGGATATGGCTGGGTATGTATGTATTACGCGCCCGTAAGGGTCAATAACGGCGCGGACAAGCTGCTTATCATAAGCGAGGATTATTCCGCCGGGACCGACGCTCCGCCCCGATATATCGCGGTCGGAACGCTTGATGTTGAAAATAACGGAGCGTCGCCGAGAATGGAACCGCTGAATTCCGGAGATACATTGAGACCGCTCTTCCCCGGCTACTACGCGGATACTATGGAATTTGCGGGATATTTTACCACGGGAACAACTCAGGACTATGCGCTGGACACGGACGGAGCCTTTGGGCTTGTCTGGTATGCTCCGCTTCCCAACGGAAACTATCTGCTGAGCTATCGGATAAACGATATTTACGGCAACTCTTTTTCCACGCCGTTTGTACAGTGCGTCGTTGATACCGCTAATCAGAATTATCCTTATTCCATGATCGGCTAAAGCAGAGCGTTAATGTGAACACGCTCTAATTGTGAAAAGGCGTTCCGACAGCCTTTCGGTACGCCTTTACACGCTTTTTCACGAGCCCCGGATCACAAAAACAGACAGCAAAGGAGTTAATTATGGCACTTATATCTTGTCCCGAATGCGGAAAACAAATGAGCGACAAAGCCCCGAATTGTCCGCATTGCGGAGCCCCTCTTCATTTCGAGCAGCCGGTTTACACCCAACCCGCAAGCCCCGCTGTGGCTTACGACGAGCAATTTGAGAACGTTATTGTCAAAGGTAAAAAATCGCCTACCGGCAGGATAGTATGCACCGTTATCGCGTGCCTGCTTTGGCTGGCGGCAGCAGCGGCTATCGGCTGCGTTATTTACGATTACAGCTTTGCGGCGAGCGCGGGCGGAATAAATTATTACGGTGACAACCCCTCGTATTATTCAATTCTTGCCGGAGGAGGGTACTACATAGAACAATATTGGCTTATCATAGTTATGGCGGCAGCGGTGGTTCTGGCGCTTATCGGCGCGGTGATATTCATTGCGGGTTTGGGCGAAAGGGTAAAAGTTACCAACGCGAGAGTTATAATAAAACGCCCGTTCGCCACGACGGTTAGTATCACATTGGACAAAATAGAAACGGCGGCAAAGGAGACCGATACGTCGTTTGTGCTCAAGTCGGGAGAAAGGAAGTATAGCATTAAAAACCTCAAAAACCAGGAAGAGGTTTTCGGCGTGCTCGCCGATATGCTTTCCAATAAAAACACGCTGAAAATGCCCGCTGTTTACGGCGTTAGGAGCGTTATCGGAAAGCTTCTGCGCAAAAAGACAGCGGTCATCTGCGCGGCGGCAGCTGTCGTTGTCGTGATCGCCGCTGTGGGGCTTGCTCCGTTGATAATGAACCTTGCTGCGCAGGAGGTCGCGAATGTTGAGTATGAGTGGAAGGTGAGGGATTTAATGTACAATGGTCTGAATAGTCCGCCAAGCGTCATTGAGAGAACCATCAAGGGCACTTACAGCGGCGGCTGGCTGAACGGCAAGCCATACGGTACCGGAAGAATGACGTTTGACAATAATTATCCGTTCGTTTATGATTCCAACACCTATACCGGAACCTGGAAAAACGGCGAGCCTTGCGAAGGCACGATGTCATATGAATATTCCGAGAATACATACGAGAAATATGTCGGCGGATTCCGATACAGCAGACCGCACGGGCAGGGCAAACATACAGCCATACACAGCGTAGGTGAGGGCGAATTCAGATACGGTTCTCTTTTTAACGGAACGAGAACCGGCAGTGATGGAACAGTCGAAATTTACAAAAACGGGAAATGCGTCGACTAAATCGATGAAACGCCGCCGATAACATCTTAAACAACCGAAATATCGTCCTCCGTAATATCCGCCTCCTCCGACTCTTATGTGCTTGATACCAAGTCCGAAGAGTTTGTCGCATATACTACCGGCAACAGCGAACTTAACTTCTCAAGCTTCTACACTCCGTATCTGTTCGACTTCAGAACACGCATGAGCGCGGGATACGCACTCTCGAATACCGATAATCAGATCTCGGTCGAGGCCGATTACGGGCTCATAGGCGAGTTCGACGGCTCCGTGCTTATCGTCAAGGCATACAATCATACGAACAAGACGCTTAATATTACAAGCGCTTCGATCTATGCTCTCGACGTGACAACTGACACGAAAACCGACTGTGTGCTAGGCGAAACCGCTAAGAAGTTCCAGTGTGCGAGTTTGCCGAACGGCTCGCCTACGACGAGTTTGTACACGACACAATCAATCAGGAATATGAATAGGATCAATAAACCATTCAAGGCAAGAAGCACTTTATCAGTAAAATTTCGGGCGCAAAAAAATATCGCACCGCTCGTAGGTTTGAACGCGAGAGGTGCGATATTTTTATTTAGGAGATATGGCTTACGGACGGAATACCGAAACACCGGTTAGCATAAGGCAACTGTTTTTGCGTGAAATGACCTAAGTTATAGAACATGTATTCTTGCGTTGGAGGTAATGTTAGCAAGCCATAGAAAATCCCGTATACTCTGGGACTTTCTTCCATTTCGAGAGCAGACCCCCTCGAAAAATTTTAGGGAACCCAAGCCCTAAAATTCGTAAGCCTAAGCTAACTCCAAGACTAAAGTAGAGCTTGTAACAAGGTAAGCCCTTAATTTCTTTTTCAGCTTTGCGTTCAATATCTCAGCGGACTCTCTTGCCGCTGAAAATTTTTGCTCGGGCTTTTTAGGCTGGGTAGACAGAGGACAGAAATTTTTCCCATGCTCAATGCTTGATAGTTAAGCTGTGCTGACTATCAAGCTATTAAGTATAGCCTGATTGACACGAACCATAAGCGCATAGTCGGGATAGCGACTATAACAGGGTGTAGGACATCGGCAAAATGAAAATCTCCTTTTACGTTTTATCCTCTGCACCTCAACCAAATTTTACGGCGTTGAAAAATTTTAATGGTAGAGAGCAGGGGCGGGGTAAAATTTTCAGGTCGGATATAAAGGTCTTACCTCCGAACAAGGTAAATCAAAATTTTTCAATCTCCATTATTCGACACAAGGGTAAATGAAATTTTTTCTCTCAGCCTTGGAGCAAAAAACGCGAGCAAAAATCTGCTCGCGTTTTTATCGTGCTTTACTTGAGAACCATTGATGAACACTGAAGTTCAATCTCTATCTTCTCAATGATGTCGCTAAGCTCCTCGAGCGCGGCAACCTCCGTCACATTACTCGAACCGGAATATTTTTTGAACAGTTTCTCATAGTTGTGGAACTGCTTTTCCCATTTGAGGAAGTCCAAGAGCAACGGCTCATCGGGGTTAAACTTAATTGTGTTCTGAACATCTGCCGGGAAAAACTTTGAGATGATCGGACTGAACTCGAATGTTACGGTATTCGGAATAAGCGCAGATGTTCTGTCGCGCTTGCCCTTTACCACAAGAACCTTGCTCTTGCATAGAGCAATCAGTAACCCCATTAGATCGCCGCGAGTTTTCACCTTGAAAGCACTGTCGTTGAAGAAAATCATAGGGCTTACGTTAAGCGCCTCAATGATTTTTTGTAGCTGGTCGGGTTGGGGTGTCATCTTATCTTTTTCGTATTTCGCTATCGAAACTTGATGTATTCCCGTGAGCTGTGCTAACTCCGTTTGCGTTACACCCTTTTGCTTGCGCAAATATTTAATTTTTTCGCCAATTGTCATAGTATAACCTCCTTATAGCGACCTCATTAGTATTATAACATAGTCCGCGAAAAATGTCAAGAAAAAAATTTCCCAAAAGGCTCGACCGATTATAGTCTATATACTATAATAAAGAATATAGTCTAGAAACTATAATTAAGATGAAAATTAGGCGAAAGTTTTCAGAAAAGGCTTGACATTCTATTGCTTATGCGCTATAATATAGAATATAGCGCAAAGGCTATAATTTAATCAAGACAAAAATCGCTATTTAATATCTAAAATTTTTCGCATATCTCTGCAAAACCTCTTGACTTTAAAGCAAGAAAGTGGTATAATAGAAATGTAGAGGTATGCCATTAACCGAAGATAGGAGGTATTCGGAATGGCTAATATCAGAAAACGTGGAAACACATATCAGATTCGCGTGTCGTGCGGATACGATACGCAGGGCAACCAAGTTGTCCAGACTATGACTTGGAAACCCGCCGAGGGAATGACCCCTCGCCAGATTGAAAAGGAAGTCCGGAAACAGGCTATGCTTTTCGAGGAAAAATGCTTGAAAGGGCAGGTAACAGCAAACGTCAAGTTCGAGGGGTTTGCCGAGCAATGGTTTACCGAATATGCCGCGCTGAATCTGCGGAACACTTCATATCAGCGTATGCGGCAACTCACCAAGCGTGTTTACCCCGCGCTCGGTCACTTTCGTATAGACAAGATTACATCTAGACAAATTCAGCAGTTTATTAACGATTTGTCTAGAAACGCGAAAAACCGCAACTCGGGCAAGCCTTTATCGCGGAAAACCGTTATTCATCATCTCAGCTTCATCTCGGACGTGTTCGGGTATGCCGTGAAAATGGGAATGTTGACCGACAA
>JAAVID010000052.1 GCA_014799395.1 Oscillospiraceae bacterium
AATATATTTTGCGCGATTTTCCGCGGATTTTTCCCCTGTTAAAAAACAAATGAAAACCATATGTGCAAATTTCACAAATTTAAAACAACCCGATTTTTATGATGAAAAAAGTCGATAAATAATTTTGTGTTTCCATCAATTGAAATAATTTACAGAATATGTTAAAATAATTATGCACAAACGAGGTATATCACAAAAGTTTTTTCACCGCTCCAAAGATCACAAAAACCGACTTCCCTATGGAGCATATGAAAAAACAAAAAGGAGGATCTTAAATGGCAAAAAAATTTGACGACGAGGCATTGAAAAGGGAATTCGGCACTATTATCCGAACGAAGCGGCAGAAAAAGCAGATAACCCAGGAGCGTTTGTCGGAGCTTACGGGAATAACGGTGGTCTACCTGCGCAACCTTGAGAACGGACATTACACCGCGACCTGGATAATATGGCTGAGACTATGTACGGTTCTCGAGCTTGACGTGCAGGGAATTCAGAAAAAGTACATAGTTCCGCAAATAGACAAAGAGGACGAGAAAACTCAACCATTACACTAATAAGTCAATAAAACTTGTATCACCAAGACCGGCGAGAAACACTCGCAGACGAGGACGAAGTTTGCCTTGCAAACAACTAGCCCCAACGGCAAGGCTTTGTGCCTGCCGTTGGGGCTTTGACGAAGTAAGTGCCGCCGCAAAGCGGCGGCACGGTGCGAGTGTTTATCGCCGGTCTTTTCGGGAATTACTTATTCCAGTCGTACAGCTTGCGGATCTCCGCGCCTACCTTTTCGAGCTGATGCTCAGCCTCGATACGGCGGCAAGCGTTGAAGTGCAGTCTGCCCGTCTTGTTCTCGTTGATCCACTTGGAAGCGAATGTACCGTCCTGGATCTCGGAGAGGACCTTCTTCATTTCCTTCTTGGTCTCCTCGGTGATAAGGCGCTTGCCCGTCTCGTAGTCGCCGAACTCCGCGGTATCGGAAATGGAGTATCTCATAAACGAGAAGCCGCCGCTGAAGATAAGGTCAACGATGAGCTTCATCTCGTGAATGCACTCGAAGTAAGCGTTCTGGGGATCGTAACCTGCCTCAACGAGGGTCTCGAAGCCCGCCTTCATCAGAGCGGTAACGCCGCCGCAAAGTACAGCCTGCTCGCCGAACAGGTCGGTCTCGGTCTCCATCTTGAACGTGGTCTCGAGAACGCCCGCGCGCGCGCCGCCGATACCCGCGGCGTAAGCCAGACCGGTGTCGAGCGCTCTGCCGGTAGCGTCCTGATGTACGGCAACCAGACAAGGAACGCCTCTGCCTACCGTGTACTCGGAGCGAACGGTGTGACCCGGACCCTTAGGCGCGATCATGATAACGTCAACATCTGCGGGAGGAACGATAAGACCGAAGTGAATGTTGAAGCCGTGCGCGAACATCAAAGTCTTGCCCGCGGTGAGGTTCGGGAGAATGCTCTCCCGGTACAGCGCCTGCTGCTTCTCATCGTTGATGAGGATCATAATGATGTCTGCTTTCTTAGCGGCTTCCGCAGCGGTAGCTACCTCAAGACCCGCTTCCTCTGCCTTTTTCCAGCTCTTGGAGCCCTCGTACAGACCAACCACTACCTTAACGCCGCTGTCCTTGAGGTTCAGCGCGTGAGCGTGACCCTGCGAGCCGTAGCCGATAATAGCGACGGTCTTGCCGTCGAGTGCGGACAGATTACAGTCCTCGGAATGATACATCTTTGCCATAATAATTATCTCCTTTTTCAATTTTATTTCGACGCTTTTTACAGCGAGGATTTCGTTGATTCTTCACGGTTACTTAACGGAAACAGCCTGCTCGCCCTTCTGGATAGCGATAGTGCCCGTGCGGACTATCTCCTTTATCCCGTAGGGACGGAGAAGCTCCTCGAAATTATTGATATTCTGCGTATTATCCGACATCTCGATAGTCAGAGAATTCGCGGAAATATCCGATATTTTCCCGTGGAACAGCTCGCAAATGCTTAAAACCTCGGGGCGCTGCTTTGCGGTACAGCTTATCTTTATCAGCACAAGCTCCCTGCTCACCATGCTTTCGGGAGCGAGAGTCTTTACCTTGATAACGTCTATCAGCTTGTTGAGCTGCTTTTCGATCTGCTCGAGCGTGTAATCGCTGCCATCCGCGACTATCGTTATGCGCGATACGTTCTCATCGTCGGTAACGCCCACCGCGAGGCTGTCGATATTGAACCCGCGCCGCGCGAACAATCCGGCTACACGAGCCAGTACGCCCGCGTGGTTCTCTACTAAAACGGAAATAGTATGTTTCATTATCCTGCCCTCCCGTTATAGTATCGTCTTTTCAAGCTCGGGAACAGCCACTTCAAGCAAAAACGGCTTGTCCGAGGATAACAGCTTCTTTATTCCCTCGACCGCGCTCTCCTCGCTGTCAACGAGCATATTTTCAATGCCGTAAGCCTCGGCTACCTTACAGAAATCGGGGCTGCCGTCAAGCGATACGCCCACCAGCCTGTTGCCGTAAGTGCGCTCCTGGACCTCGCGTACCATTCCGAGAAAACGGTTTCTCATTACGATAACCTTTACGTTGATACCGTGCTGTATCGCCGTCGCGAGCTCCATAAGCTGCATCTGGAACGAACCGTCGCCGCACACCGCGATTACCTCCGCGGTCTTGTCCGCGCACTTCGCGCCGATCGCCGCGGGCAGTGAATAGCCCATAGTTCCCATACCGCCCGAGGTAAGAAATCTCCCCCGCTTGAGCGAGATATTAGCCGCCGTCCAGATCTGGTTCTGACCGACGTCCGCGACGATGACCGTCCTCTCGGGAAGATACTTGTCCAGCGTCTGAATAAACCATTTCGGGTTGACGTATCCGCTTTCGACGGGCTGCGGTTCGGGATCGGAGCGGTAGCCGTCGAGACTATCCCGCCACTCCTTGTGGGAGAGGGGATTTTCAAACGCGTCCACCTGCTCGAGCAGCTGCTCAAGAACGGGCGTTATATCGCCGACTATCGGGATATTCGCCTCTATGTTCTTGCCTATCTCGGCGGGGTCAATATCAATGTGAACGACGGTGAAATCGTGGCGCTCCTCCATTGCCGCGATAGCGCGGTCGCCGACTCTCGCGCCGAGCAGAAACAGAGTATCGCAGGTGTTTACGGCGGTATTCGCGGCTTTCTTTCCGTGCATACCCAGCATACCGTAATACAAAGGGCTGTCGGCGGGCATAGCGCCCAAGCCCATCATAGTCGAAACAACGGGTATATCCGCTTTCTCGGCAAGCGTTCTCATAAGGCTCACGCCGTTTCCCGTGAACAATCCTCCGCCCGCGCAGATAAGCGGCTTTTTCGCCTCTTTCAGCGCCGTTATCGCGCGCTTTATCTGATAACCGTTGCCGCGCGAGCTCGGACGATACGAGCGGATATCCACCGTTTCGGGGTACTCGAAATCTATCTCCTCCTGCTGCACGTCAAACGGCACGTCGATAAGCACGGGACCGCGTCTGCCCGTACCCGCGATATAAAACGCTCTCTTGAACACCTCGGCGGTGTCCTCGGGTCTTTTCAGCAGATAGCTGTGCTTTACGAACGGCTCTGCCGAGCCCGTTATGTCCGCCTCCTGGAACACGTCGCGGCCTATCTGCTCGGAGTTCACCTGCCCCGTGATAATGACCATAGGCACGGAATCCATATACGCCGTCGCTATCGCGGTGATAAGGTTCAGCGCGCCCGGACCGCTTGTCGCTACGCACACCGCGGGCTTTCCCGTGATACGCGCGTAGCCCGAAGCCGCGTGTCCCGCGTTGACCTCGTGCCGCACCAGAATGTGCCGTATTCCCGTCTTATATAATTCATCGTAAAAAGGACAGATCGCCGCGCCGGGGTAGCCGAAAAGCTCCGTGATACCCTCCGCTTTCAGACACTCGGTCATAGCGCGCGCGACCGTCATACGTTCGCTGCTCAATTCAAAACATCCTTTCAAGGAGTAGTACGCTAAATCAACAAAAAAATTTCCACCTTATTATTATACCAAACCAAAGCGCTGTTGTCAAGCACGGTAACGAAAAAATAAGGTATTTTTCGGTAATTTTTTACATTTTTTCGGACAAAAAAGCGCGGCATATAACCGCGCTTTCTTTTGAAAAAATCAAACCTTTTGATAGTCATAGTTGAACGGGTCTACATACGAGCCGTTTACGCGGACCTCAAAGTGCAGGTGCGCGCCCGTCGACCAGCCCGTCGAGCCTACATAGCCCAGAACGTCGCCGATCTCAACGTGCTGACCCTCGTACACGACAATATCCTCCGCGTGAGCGTACAGCGTCGCGAGATTTCCGCCGTGATTAACGATGACGTAATTTCCGTAACCGCCGCCGCAGCCGCAGCTCCAGCTCTTGCCGTAATTGTGACCGCAGTAGTTGACAACGGAAATGACCGTACCCGACTGCGCCGCGTAGATATTCGAGCCCGCGATACCGCCGCCGCTGATGTCGATACCCTTATGGTTGCCGTTGCGCCAAGAGTCGTAGCCGAAGTAAGTGGTAATGCTGTTGTAGCGCGAATCCAACGGCCACCTGAACCCGTCGCCGTACTCGATGTCGTCGGCATTGTTCGCCTGCGCCTGCCGGATAAGCTCCTCGATCTCCTCGTTGAGCTGTTCGAGCGCCGCGTTGCCCGCCGCCATATCTATGTACAGATCATCGATACGATCCTGCATTGCCTCGTTGTCAAGCGACAAACCGTAGAGGTAATTCTGTTTATCCGCGGCGTCGTCCTCAAGCTGTGCCTTTTCATCCTCAAGAGCCGTCTTTTCGATCTCGAGAGCGTCCTGCTGTCTGTGGAGCTCCGCCTTGTCCTCATCAAGCTTGTCTATATCCGCGTTAAGCTCCTTTATAAGCTCCTCCTGCTCCTTAATGGAGTCCATAAGGCGCTTCATAAACTGCATATTCTGACCGCCGATATTTTTAACGACGTCGGAATACATAAAGAAATCGTACCAATCGTTCGAGCCGTTGAGGATCGGGAGCGTATTCGATGTATCGTTCATATAGAGCGCTCTCGCCAGCTTCGCGAACTTTTTGAGGTTCTGCTTGTTCTGCTCGTTGAGGTCGGTGATCTCGCCCGTTTTTCTTTCGATCTCGAGCTCCTTGTCGGCGATGTCCGCTTCGACCGCCTCTATCTCGCGCTGTTTCTTCTCGATCTCCTCTATCTTAGCGGCTATCAATCGGCTGTTTATGTCGAGCTCATTCTTTACGCCGTCTATCTGCTCGGAAACAAGGTTCATTGCGTACTCGTTATCCTCGATATCGCCCTCGAGACCGTTTATTTCCTCCTCGCGCTGTTGGTTAGCCGCCTGTATCTGCTGTATCTGTGCCTGAAGATCCGCTATTGAATCGCTGCCGCTTGCCTTTACGGGCGCATTGTCCGCCGTCATGGAAACGGCGACGGCTGCCGCCGCAAAAACGGCGCAGAGCTTCGCCGCGGTCCTTCCGCTTTTTTTATTGATCCCCATAATCCGCCTCTTTCATCATTCGCTTTTTTACGCGGACTGCGCTTTATTCCCCCTGCGTTCGTCCGCAAATCTTATTATACATTGTTATTATAACTCTTTCGACAAAGGTTGTCAAGGGGGATAACTCTGAAAATTATATGAAATCGGCGGCATTTATATAACTTAAACAATTTTAAAAATACCCGATTTGAATATATATATTTAAATATACTATTTTTAGGTATTTTTACAACAAAAATACTCGTATCTCGTTTAAAATTACAACGAGGTGATATTATGGAATTTGGTAAGAAATTAAAACAAATACTGGAATTCGAGGATATTCGGCAAAAGGATTTTGCCGCCGCCGTTAATATAGCGCCGTCTACTCTAAACGGGTATTTAAACTACGGAAAGCAGCCCGATTTTGAAATCGTAAAAAAGATGGCGGCTGTTCTGAAAGTCTCCACGGACTATCTGCTCGACTATAACGGCAAAGAAAACGAGCCGCCGCTCACGATGAAAGAGCTCGTTTTTTTAACAAAAATGCGCTCGCTCGACAAGGAAAAGCAGGAGCTTATCTTCAAACTGGCGGAAATGTTGTCAAAAGAATAATTTTTCGCGATCCCCGAGCCGCTGCCATAAAATGGCAAATGGCGCTGTTAAGCCAAATTCGGGTTGATTTGATTTTGTAGATTTTGCACAACGATAATTAGCAATTCAACATATTTTGCGGCGAATCAAAATTCACCGTTCACAATAAAAAGAAATTATTGTGCAGTAAAAAATATTTTTTGTTGCAATTCGGTGTGTGGCGTTTTGCCGTTTTTTGGTGATAATCAACAAAATAGTCGAGAGAAAATTATTAAAGAAAAACAAAATTGATGAGACGGCTTGAAAAATATAAAAAAATTTCTTGCAAAATCGCCTGCACTATTGTATAATAATAATGTAGGTAATTTTTTGCTTATGAATTTAATATTTTAGGAGGATTTTTAACAATGGCGTTAAAAAATCAGTATCTGGCAGACCTGCTGGAAACAGTCAAGAAAAGAAATCCCGGCGAGCCCGAGTTTATCCAGGCAGTGACCGAGGTGTTCGAGACGCTTCAGCCCGTGGTTGAAAAGCGCCCCGATCTCGTTGAGGCAGGCGTTTTCGAGCGTATCGTTGAGCCCGAAAGACAGATCATTTTCCGCGTTCCGTGGGTTGACGACAAGGGCAAGGTTCAGGTGAACCGCGGCTTCCGTATCCAGTTCAATTCCGCGATCGGTCCGTACAAGGGCGGTCTCAGACTGCACCCCTCCGTTTATATGGGTATCATCAAGTTCCTCGGTTTCGAGCAGATCTTCAAGAACTCGCTGACCACGCTCCCGATGGGCGGCGCTAAGGGCGGTTCGGACTTCGACCCCAAGGGCAAGAGCGACGGCGAGGTTATGCGCTTCTGCCAGAGCTTTATGACCGAGCTTTGCAAGCACATCGGTCCCGACTGCGACGTTCCCGCGGGCGACATCGGCACGGGCGGACGCGAGATCGGCTTTATGTTCGGTCAGTACAAGAGGATCCGCAACGAGTTCTCGGGCGTGCTCACCGGCAAGGGCCTGACCTACGGCGGCTCGCTGGCGAGAACCGAGGCTACCGGCTTCGGTCTGTGCTACTTCACCGACGAAATGCTCAAGGCTAACGGCAAGAGCTTCAAGGGTCAGACCGTCGTTATTTCGGGTTCGGGCAACGTTGCTATCTACGCGACCAAGAAGGCTACCGAGCTCGGCGGCAAGGTAGTTGCTCTGTCCGACTCCAACGGTTACATTCACGATCCCGACGGTATCGAGCTCGACGTTGTTAAGCAGATCAAGGAAGTTGAGCGCGGACGTATCAAGGAGTACGTTACCAGAACCTCCCACAAGAACGCGACCTACACCGACGGCTGCAAGGGTATCTGGACTATCAAGTGCGACATCGCTCTCCCCTGCGCTACGCAGAACGAGATCGACAAGGAGAGCGCAGAGGCTCTCGCGAAGAACGGCTGCTATGCCGTAGCGGAGGGCGCGAATATGCCGTCCACTCCCGAGGCTATCGAGGTTTACTTCGCGAACAAGATGCTGTACGGTCCCGCTAAGGCGGCGAACGCGGGCGGCGTAGCTACCTCGGGTCTCGAGATGAGCCAGAACTCCATGCGTTACGGCTGGACGTTCGAGGAGGTCGACGAGAAGCTCCACAACATTATGATCGAGATCTTCAAGCAGTGCGACAACGCTTCCAAGGAGTACGGTATGCCCGGAAACTACATGGCAGGCGCGAACATCGCGGGCTTCCTCAAGGTTGCCGAGGCGATGAAAGCTCAGGGCGTGGTTTAATAAATTTTTGATTTAATTGCGTTTTCCCCCGCCTCCGGCGGGGGAACACAAAAAACCATAGAATAACGTGCGGAGGGTTTCCTCTCCGCACTGTTTTTTGTTGCGTTTTTTTGAGCGCGCAAAAAACCCACCGCTTTCGCGGTGGGTTGAAATTATTCGTTAGAACAATTTAGGTTTTGCTTGATCAGCAATTACTTTCTCTTCTTGGAGATTACAACTGCTGCGCCAGCTGCTGCCAGTACAACAGGAGCTACTGCTACTGCTACACCGGTACCGGGGTTCTTCTCACCACCGGACTGAGTGCCGCTGTTGGTAGGAGTAGAGGTGGTAGGAGTGCTGTCAGCAGGCTTGCTGTTGTCGTCTACCAGACCGCCGTTGCCGTTGCCAGCAGGAGCCTCTGCATTAGCGTGGAAGGTGATCTTCATAAGGTGATTGGTGCCATACTGGTCAGAACCGGTAAAGTTGGTGTTGCCAATCGTATCACCGGTTACAACGCCGCCAACAGTATTGCAAACAAGGTTGTAAGAAGCCTTGAAAGAGTTGTACTTGTTGGTCATAGAAGGATCGTAAGTGAGGTTTGCGGGGAAGTCCATAACGAGAGTCTGACCGTTGTCCTCCCAAGCGTAGTCGCTGCCTACAGGCAGAGCAACCTGACCGGAAGTACCGTAGAAGATTACAGTACCAACGATGAGAGCGCTGGACAGATCCTTGTCGAAGTGGAACTTCATCTTACCGCCGTTGTTCATCTTCTGGAGGGTAGGAATAGAAGCATTCTGACCTACACCAATCGGAACAGAAGCGTTCATAGGCAGAGGAACATTTCTGGTCTCTTCATCGGTCTTGCCTCTCTCGAAGTTCAGAACCGTGCTCAGACCTGCCAGGTGATTAAAGGTACCGTTAGTTACGTTACCGGACTCACCTGCGATACCGAACTTGTTAGCAATGAAGCTCTGTCCGTCCGGAGAGTTCAGAAGATCCATAAGGCTGCTCCAAGAGTTAGCGTCATAGTTGAAAGATCCGGTGCTGCCGGTAGTGAACAGACCGTTCCACTGAGTAGAAGTACCGCCAACGCTGATCGTGATCTTTACCTTAGAATCATTGAAATCAATGTTCTGGAGCTCGGTTGTACCGGACAGACCGAAGTCAGCCTTGATAACCGCAGGAGTAGAAACAGTGCTGGATGCAGCAGCGTTTGTCTGATTGTGCCAAGAAACATTCGAAGCAATCGTATACTCCTTCTCGAAGTTCTTGTCGTAAGTGCCCTTTACGGGGTTGTCGGTCGTGTAAGAAACAAGCTCGCCTGTTACGGTGTTATAGATAAAGCCTGCAGGACCGCCCTTAGTACCAACAGGTGTAGAAATATCACCATTGGTCAAGCTCAGCTTACCATCATCAATCATAGAAGTATCAAATACGAAAGCGTAATTCGGAGCGCTGGAACCTGCAACAGCACCGGTCTTTACGTTAACAGGATCGGAATCACTGGGAGTTACAGCAGTCCACGAAGCAGTTGCATTATCCTGAACGGGAGTACCATTCTTAATGATATACTGATCCTGGAGTTCGCCCTGCAGCTTGAACTCAATTGTACCGCCCTTGAAGTCGAAACCGCTCATAGAAGCGTCTCTCCAGATGGAAAGAGCGATGTTGCTGTAAGAGTTCGAGCTATCCTGAGTGGTATTCAGCTTGTAAGTGTCCTCGGGAACAACATTCTTACTTGTATTGGTGCCCTTGTTACCGATAAGCTCCTCGATCTGAGAAGCGGTAAGCTCTGCGGTGAGCTCGTAAGTGATATACTTCTCGGTATTCTCAATAAGAATATCCGCACCGTCTGTCTCGTCAGCCATTGCTACGGAAGCAAGAGCAGTCAGAGCAAGAACGCCGGCAGTGGAAGCTGCCAAAATTTTCTTTAACATTCTAAATTTCCTCCAATGTTTAAAATTTACTACTCGTTATAACCCGCTCCTTTTTATACAGAAAGACCGCCGCCTTACGACTGCCAACGAGTTGAAGCCGCCGCGAGAACCTCAGTCCCCCCTTTTACTCTGCAAAACCGGAGCTTTGTTTGCAGACCTTGTTTCGGTCTGTGTATATTATATCCCAAACAATTAATTTTGTCAAGTGTATTTTTTGAAATTTTTTTTGGATTTTTGCTCCAAAACCCAAGTTTGGGGGCATTTTTGGGGCGATTTTCGGTCAAAAATCGGAGAGTTTCACCGCACTTTTTACAAACTTCAAAACTTTTTTTTAAAATGCTTCGGTAATATTTAACAAATATTCAACATAAAGCAAAATATTTTACATAAATTTCTCAAATTTATTACTTGTTTTTGTGCATTTCCACTCAAAACCGCTTGACATATTTTTTTTAAAGTGATATAATTATAATATACTATTGTGCTCTACCTTATTATAAAGGCATAGGCGCGTTTACAGAGAGGTTTTTATTATGTATCATTGCCGAATAAAATTTTATCTTACGGGCAGCCGCCCCGAGATATATACTATTATAAAAGGGTTCGCTCCGCCCGAGAATTATACTTATGAATTTATCGAGAGCGAAAAGCCCTCGCCCGCCGATATTGCCGCGGCTGACGTTATCTTTGCGGACTTTTCCGATTATTCCTCCGCCGAGGAACTGAAAAGCGCGTTTAAAGATATGAAGCCAATGGCGGAAATGGTTCTTATCGCCGAAAAGGATCCCTTTTTTTCGGAGCCCGCGGATATGCCGTTCGTGAGAGACGTCTGGACGCTTCCGCTTTCCGAAAACGAGATAAAATTCCGTTTCGCGCGAAATCAGGAACGCTATAAACACCGGATGGACAACTGGCAGACCGAGCAGTTTCTCGACGCTGCCATAAATAATATACCTATATTAGTATGGTTCAAAACCAAAGACGGTATTCATGAAAAAGTAAACGACAGTTTTTGTGAGACGGTCGGCAAGACAAAGGAGCAGGTGCAGGGACAGCGCCACGCGTATATCTGGGACGTCGAGCAGGACGACCCCGCATGCACGGAATCCGAGCGCGTCGTTATGGAAACGGAAAAAACCTGCGTTTCCGAGGAGGTCGTTATGACCGGCGACGGCAACAGACTGCTCACGACCTACAAGTCGCCGCTGTACGACATAGACGGCTCGGTAATGGGAACGGTCGGCGTCGCTATCGACGTTACCAAGGAGCGCGCTTACGAGGCGGAGATCATCAAGAAAAACGCTTCGCTCGAAAAGGTTTTCACATCTATCGACTGCGGAGTGCTGTGCCATTCGCTCGACGGCAAGCGCATTATCAGCGTAAACAACGCGGCGCTTAAGATACTCGGCTACAAGAGCCGCGACGAGCTTCTGGAAAGCGGCTTCGATATGGTAGCCGATTCCGTTCTCGAAGAGGATAAGCATAAGCTCCGCGAGCGCATTATGACCCTCAAGAGCGAGGGCGACAGCATAAGCATTGAATACGGCGTTCGCCACAAAAACGGCGAGATACTGCACGTTATGGGCAACGTCAAGCTGCTCAAGGCAAACGGCGAGCTGTTCTATCAGCGCTTTCTCCTCGACATTACCGAGCAGAAAAACCGCGAGCGCGATTACGAGCGCAGACAGACCGAGCTCGTCCGCGCGCTCGGCGTTGACTTTAACCTTATCTGCCTCTTTAACGCCGATACGGGAATGGGTCAGGCGCTGCGCGTCCGCGACTGCGAAAAGCACATTTTAAGCGGTATTTTCGACGGAAATCTTTCCCTCACCCGCTGTATGGAAAATTATATCGATAGATGCGTCTGCGCCGAGGACAGAGAGCTTATGAGAAAGGCTATCTCGCGCGAGAACCTTATCAAGGAGCTTTCCGTCAAGGAGACGCTTCACGTCAACTACCGCACTATGTGCGGAAGCTGTCTGCGCTATTTCCAGATGAAGGCGGTGCGCGCGGGAGAATGGGCGGAGGACGGACGGAGCGTTGTTCTCGGCTTCCGAAGCGTGGACGAGGAAATGCGCGCCGAAATGGAGAAAAAGGAGCTCCTTGAGGACGCGCTTATGCAGGCGAACCGCGCGAACAAAGCAAAGAGCGTCTTCCTGTCGAATATGTCGCACGATATTCGCACGCCTATGAACGCGATAGTCGGTTTTACCTCGCTCGCTATCGCGCATATCGACCAGACCGAGCGCGTAGAGGAATACCTCAAAAAGATAGCGACCTCGGGAAGTCACCTGTTGAGCCTTATCAACGACGTTCTCGATATGAGCCGTATAGAAAGCGGAAAAATGCACCTCGACGAAAAGCCGTGCAGTCTGCCCGAAATACTTCACGGTCTGCGAAATATTTTGCAGGCGGATATTAACAACAAACAGCTCGAGTTTTCGATAGACACCGTAAATATTTACGACGAGGATATTATATGCGATAAGCTGAGACTTAATCAGGTTCTGCTTAATCTGCTCAGCAACGCCGTGAAATACACGGGCGCGGGAGGAAAAATAACCGTGCGCATTGCCGAGATACCGGGAGCGCCGGAGGGCTACGCGAATTACGAATTCACCATCAAGGACACGGGCATTGGAATGAGCCAAGAATTCGTCGAGCATATCTTCGAGCCGTTCGAGCGCGAGCGCAACTCCACGATAAGCGGTATCCAGGGCACGGGTCTCGGTATGGCGATAACGAAAAATATCGTCGATATGATGAACGGCACTATCGAGGTCACGAGCGAGCAAAACGTCGGCACGGAATGTAAGGTCTCGTTTATGTTCAAGCTCAACGCCGAGGAGAAGCGTCCGCAGATCATCGACGAATTTGAGGGACGCCGCGCGCTCGTCATCGACGACGACTTCAACACCTGCGACAGCGTTTCGTTTATGCTTCAGCAGCTCGGTATGCGCGCCGAGTGGACGCTTTCGGGCAAGGAGGGAGTTCTGCGCACCCGCCAGGCCTGCTCGCGCAACGATGATTACGGCATTTATTTCATCGACTGCTTCCTGCCCGATATGAACGGCATTGAGGTAGCACGCCGTATCCGCAAGGAGGTCGGCGCGGAGGTCCCGATAATCCTGCTCACCGCTTACGACTGGGCGGATTTCGAGGAAGAAGCGCGCGAGGCGGGCGTTTCGGCGTTTTGCAGCAAGCCTCTGTTCCTGTCGGAGCTCAGAAACTGTCTCAACTCACTTGTCGGCTCGGAGATCAAAAGCGAAGAGCCCGCCGAAAAAACGCGCACGGGAAGGATACTGCTCGCCGAGGACAACGAGCTCAATCAAGAGATAGCCGTCGCGATACTGTCAGAGGCGGGATTTGAGATCGAGGTCGCGGAAAACGGAAAGATCGCCGCGGAAATGCTCGCGAATTCCGAGGCCGGATATTACAAGCTGATACTTATGGACGTGCAGATGCCCGTAATGAACGGCTATGAAGCGACAAAGACGATCCGCGCGTTTGAGAACAAGGAGCTTGCGAATATCCCGATACTGGCAATGACCGCCAACGCGTTCGAGGAGGATAAGCAGACGGCGATCGACAGCGGAATGAACGGGCATATCGCAAAGCCGATAGACGTAGCAAAGCTTATGGCGGCTTTGGACAGCATAATAACATAACAGAAACAAAAAAAATGCGGCGTCGGATCCGACGCCGCATTCTTATTTTTGGATTTATCAGCTCAGCATCTTCTTTTCCATTTCAATAGGATTGTTGGAGTATTCCATAGCGGTCTGATATGTGATCTTGCCCGCCTTGTACAGTCTGTGCAGGCTCTCGATAAGGGTCTGCATACCCTGCGTGGTAGCGCCCTGCATGGTGCTTTCCATCTGGGCGATCTTGTTGGAGCGGATAAGGTTCTTGATAGCGTCCGAGCCGAGCATTACCTCAACAGCCGCGCAGCGGGACTTGTTGTCGGAAGCGGGAACGAGCGTCTGCGCTATGATACCCTGTATCATATTCGCGAGCTGAGTGCGCACCTGCTCCTGCGCGTGCGACGGGCAGACGTCAATGATACGGTCGATAGTCTGCGCCGCGGAGCTTGTATGAAGCGTACCGAATACCAAGTGACCCGTCTCGGCGGCGGTCATAGCGAGCGAAATGGTCTCATAGTCTCTCATCTCGCCGATAAGTATAACGTCGGGGTCTTCACGGAGAGCGCTTCTAAGCGCGTAATCGAACGACGGAACGTCGCGCCCTATCTCGCGCTGGTGAATAGTTGCCTTCATCTGCGCGTAGCGGTACTCGATAGGATCTTCTATCGTGATGATATGACACGCGCGGGTCTCGTTGATATGCTGTATCATAGCGGCAAGTGTGGTCGATTTGCCCGCGCCCGTGGGACCCGTTACCAGTATAAGACCTCTGCGCTTTTTAGCAAGGTCGAGCAGAACGTTCGGCATACCGAGCTGAACGAGGGTAGGTATCTCGGCGTTGAGCAAACGTATCGAGCAAGCCAGTCTGCCGCCCTGGTGGAACACATTGACGCGCTGTCTCGCGCCGTTTTTAAGCTCAAACGAAAAGTCTATGTCGTTGCCCTCGGTAAGCAGCTTTTCCTGCTCCGCCGTGAGAATGGAAACGATAGTGCGGTGAACGACCTGGTCGGACAGCTCCGTAAACTTGCAAAGCTCGCCGTTCACGCGGATAACGGTGGGCGCGCCAACCGTCAGATGAATATCGGAAGCACCCATAGAACGTGCCTGCATTATAAACTCTTCAAACGTCATAACAAAACTCCTTATCGGTTATTACTTTATTCTGAACTGAATTCCGCTTGCGGAAAAATAGACCTCGTCGGAGGAGTTGGCGACGCGCTGATTAACGCGTCCGACAATCTCTCTGTAAGCCGCGAGGTATCCGTCCTCCGGGGTAACGGAGAAGCCCGTCTCAAGGGTGATTATCATAAGATTTCCGCGGTTTTCGGCAACCTTTGCGCGCACTGCCGAAATATCGTCGATAACGCGCTTTTCGACAGCTTTCTTTTCCGCGTCGTCGGGCGATCTTTTATCGGAGAGCGTTTCTCTCATAACCATTCGCGCATACGAGGAAACGCTGTCGAAGATGACGAACTTATGATCCTTGACCTCGTCTGCGGGCGAGAAGCTGTGGGAGGATATTACATCCCATTCTACGCCGTTTTTGTTATTATCGAATTCGATTCTGTGACGGACATCAGCGTCGATCTCCTCCCCCATTCTCAGATAGAGGACGTAGTCAAAAGCCGCGAAGCCCGTAACAGCATAGCGCGACTTGCCGCTTGCCGCGCCGCCTGTGATAAGAATAGATTTGGACATAGCTTTTTTCCTTTCGCCGAAAAATTTTTATGCTGATTTCATTATAGCACATATTTACCAAAAAGTAAAGGGTTTGTTGAAAATTTTTTAAGAACAAATCGCCCACCCCCCGGCAGCTAAAAAAACGGGATTCCTAAGGGGCTTGCCCCTTAGGCGGAGTGCAGAGGCAGAGCCTCTGCGCAGGTTTGGGCGGCAGCCCAAAACGCCGTGCGAAGCACGGCAGCTGCGCACGCAGTGCGCAACGCGGCGCGTAGCGCCGAGCCCCCAGAGCGCTAAAGGGGTTTGGGGAAAAACAAGGGTTTTTCCCAAAATCGACGATTTTGCCGACAGGCAAAATTGTCGATCA
>JAAVID010000053.1 GCA_014799395.1 Oscillospiraceae bacterium
AGACCCCTTTAGCGCTCTTTTTGTTTTTGCCGCTTCGCGGCGTTCCGGGCTCCGCCCGGACCCGGCAAGGGCTCTGCCCTTGCATTCCGCCAAAGGGGCAAGCCCCTTTGGAATCCCGATTTTGGTGCTGCAAGACGTTACGTTGTCTTTCACGAAATCCGCCGAACCGCATAGAATAAACAAGGGTAAAATCCACAGCCGTACCGTAAGGTGATAATAAGCGGCTATGCTATTATCCTTGAATAGCCGAGCGGGCAGGAAAGCAAGGGCTTGCAGCGGCTGTTTGATATACCCAAAAGCGGGCTGCTCTTCTTCGGAGCAGCCCGCGATCTTATTTGTTTTCAAGCGCGTGAACAAGCTGCTTAAAATGCCGTCCGCGTTCCTCGAAGTTACGGTAAAAACCGTAGCTCGCCGAGGCGGGAGAGAGCAGCACCCTCTTCTGCGCAAACTCGCTCGCCATGCGCACAGCCGCCTCCATATCCTCCGCGTACAGCAGATTGACCGCGGGGTTGGTGACGAGCTTTCCAATGCGCCGTCCGCTGTCGGGCAGCAGAATGACCGTCTCAACAACGCCCTTATTCAGGAACTCGCCGAGAATTTCATACGAAATGCCCCTGTCCATACCGCCGAGGATAATGCAGTCCGCGCCGTCGAACGCGTTCACCGCCGCGATAGCAGCCTCGGGAACGGTACAGATACTGTCGTTGATGTATTCCACGCCGTTTATCTCCGCAACGAACTCCAGACGGTGCTCAAGCCCGTTGAAGTCGGGGAGCGCGTCAAGGCACTTCTGTAAGCTCGCCCCCGCCTTGACCGCTGCCGCAAGCGCCATAGCGATGTTGTAGACGTTATGCCGACCGCACAGGCGAGTGCGTATCCTCTCCGCGGGGATCTCCTCGCCGAAAAGATGGATAGCGCCGCCGTCCGTCCAAACGTCCGCCTGCTTGCCGAACGCCGATGAATAGACGTTTCCCGCGCAGTCCACGGGCAGAATGTCCGCGTTTGCTATCGTTATGTCGTTTTCCTGCTGAAACCGCGCTATATTGCGCTTTGCCTCGGCATAAGCGTTAAAATCCACATAGTGGTCGAGATGTTCGGGGAACATATTCAGCATTACCGAAATATCGGGCGAGTGACGCACAAATTCAAGCTGATGACAGCTCATCTCGCACACCGCCGTCATACTGCCCTCAAGCTCGTCAAAGCGCTTCATAGGCGGAACTCCTATATTGCCTATCAGCATAGTCGGCACACCGTTCGCTTTCAAAAAATGATGGATAAGCGAGGAGACGGTAGACTTGCCCTTAGTGCCCGTAACTCCCACTATCCGGCAGGGCTTTGTGCGGAGCAGCAGCTCGGTCTGCGACAGAATTTTAGCCTTCGCGGCGTCGTCAAGCCTGTTCTTGACGACTACTCCGGGCGACTGCAAAATAATGTCATACTCGGCGCACTCCTCAAGATAGTGCGCGCCGCATATCGCGGTGAGGTTCGGCATACGCAGGTCGTACACGTCGATAGGGTTCATGTCGGCAATGGCTATCTCGGGACAGCACCGCAGCTTGCGCAGAATGTCCAGCCACACCTGCCCCTCGCGTCCGAAGCCAAGTATTACGGGGCGCTTGCCCTCAAAGATCGGTTTTAAAACGTCAAAATTCATTGGTTATTCTCTCCAAATACGGTAAAAATTCTTTTGGAACAAAATTGTCCTTGTCAAAGTGATCCGTCAGCGTGACGGGTGAGTAATCCGGGAAACGCCCGGCAAAGCGCTCAAGAAGCACGGGCTTCGGTTTTCGCCTGTCCAGAGCCATTTTCAGCGACAGCCTTACCTCGTCCTTAGTGCCCACGCACTCAAACGGCTTATCCTCGCCGTCCAGCATAAGCCCGTCCAGCATATCCGACAGCTCCGCCTTTTCCAGCATATTGCAGCCGAAAATTTTCGTTAATTCGCCGTCGTCAAGAAACGCCGCCAGCAGAACGTATACATACAGGCACTTTGCGCAGTTACAGCACCACACGTTCGTTTTCGAGCCGAGGTTGCAGCTTTGGAAGATACCGAAGTACTGCGGATACTTCACAAATTCACGCGCTATCTGCCATTCGGACAGAGGGCGCAGCAGGCTGAAATATTCGGGGCATTTTCCGAACGACATCGCGCAGTATTCGCGGAAATCGCGCTCAAATTCGGTGGATTTGCTGTACTGGTGATTGATTTTCGCGCCCTCGACGTAGGTCTCGTTGGCGCTGCTTTCGTTTGATAGAACGACGTACTTTTTTCCGAGAACGCACGCGTGCAGCAGCGCCGAGAACGCCACGACCGCCGAAAACGGCGTGTGTCCGTTCAGATAGCCGCGCGAGTTCAGTTCGAGGAGCGTTTTGTCGATAGTCCGCGTCGGTGCGGCGATATTGTCCTCGGAAAGCCCCGCCGCTTTCACGCACCCAAGCGTTGCGCCGCGCGGGTTGATGATGTACGGCGTGATGTCCTCGCCCGCCTGTTTGAGCAGCTCCAGCGACACCACGCTGTCCTTGCCACCGCCTACGGGAACGAGCGCTCCGCTAAGTTCGGGTCCGCATTTCGGCAGTTCGGGCGGCTCGGGCGCTTCTATCGTCATAAAGCCGTCAAAGTCCGTTTCTATGCCGTTTCGGTAGAAAAACTCGCCCAAGCCGTTGAAATACAGCTTTTTCCACCAGACCTTCTGCCGTTCGGATAGCCCGCCGCACCGCACCTCGACGGTCGGGCAGCAGGCGCATTTCCAGTACGACACAAGCTCCGCCATACCGAGCGAGAACGCGATCAGCTCCGCCTGTTCCCGGTCATAGCCGTACTCGCCGAAATTCAGGTTGAAACGCCAGGTCGGTCGAAAATGGAACCCGTCCATTTGGAAGTGAAACACGAGTTCTTCCTCACTTAGCTCAAAACTGTTGTATATAAATCGGGGGTGCTTTTCGCGTAATTCAGTGAATTTGTTAAATTCGCTCATTTGCTCTCCTCTCGATCATAATATTTTGTGAATTTCTCACAAAATTATTCGTTAATAATTACGGGCGGCGCGGTGAAATCAACGCCGCAGGGTCCGGGCTCGGCGAACGCGAGCGAGTAAATATCGGTGCAGCGAGCCTCGAAATTGGCTTGACGGAACGCCTCGCGCGAGGTCCTGGACAGCGCCTTGAGCGACGTGTCTATCGGCACGGCGCAGTTTGCCGCGGACAGTATCTCCTTGCCGCGGGAGTTCATTCCGAGAACGCGCAGATACGCGGGCTTTTCGGCGGCGAACTCCTTGTCGATACCGAGAAAAGCGCATATCACGGCGCGGCGGATGCTCGAAAGCGTGTAGCGCTTTGCTTTCGCGAGGAAATACAGCTCCGACAGCGACCTTGCGCCGCGGACGGCTTTGCTCAGCCTTTCGGCGAGACCGCCTATGCTGTCGTAGCAGCGCGCGAAGTCCTCGGCGCGGAGCGTGCGGAGCTTTGCCAGTATCGCGCGTTCCAGCCGCGAAATGTCGGCGGTCGGCGCGTCGATAACGGGCGCGAGCGCCGAGACGTCTCCTCCCGAGAGTATTTTCTTTCGTATCGCCGAGGCGCTTATGAACACGTCCTCGTCGTCGCTGTCGTGCTCCGCGCCGAGCCGCTTTATCGTCATAGGCTCTATCGCGCTTTCAATATCGCCGAGCGCGCTGAGATATTCTATCGCGAGCGTGTTGTTCGGCGAGGCGATAAGCTCCGCCACATCGTTCGTGTAATAATCGAGCATAGCCTCCTGCAAAGCCGCGGGATAGCTCTTGCCGCGCTTTATCAGCGTGTCGAATTCCTCGGTATGCGCCGTGAACTCGATAGCGCGCGAAGCCTCCTTGAGCGCGTCTATGTCGCCGCTCTCGCTCCCGAACGACAGGGTCTCCACGCAGCCGAGCGCCGTTATCATTTCCACGGCTCCCCTCGCGAACCCCTCAGCGGACATCAGCGAATACCGCGCGGGCAGTTCGAGCACGAGATCGATCCCGTTTTCAAGCGCCGTCCTCGCGCGGACGTGCTTGTCGTAGATCGCGGTATCGCCGCGCTGAGTGAAGCTGCCGCTCATCACGGAGACGATGTGCGTTACCCCCGCCGCGCGGGTCTGCTCTATATGATATTTATGCCCGTTGTGAAACGGATTGTATTCGCTTATAATAGCGCCGATCTTCATAGCTTCCTCCAAAATTATCCAATGTATTATAAAAATATATGTACCTCTTGTTATATTTTACAACAATTTTTGTGGAAAATCAAGAAAAATATTAAAAAATACTTGATTTTTTTTGTGAAAAGGTTTACAATATAATTGGAATATTATTTAATTTCAGGAGGATATAGCAAAATGAAAATTCTGGTAATCAATGCGGGCAGTTCTTCACTGAAGTATCAGCTGCTGAACATGGAGGACGAGAGCGTTATCGCAAAGGGCAACTGCGACCGTATCGGTATCGACGGTCACATCAAGCACACCACGTTTGACGGGCGCACCGTTGACGTTGACTGCACGTTCCCGACCCATACCGAGGCTTTTGAGAAGCTGGTTGAGGTGCTGACCAAGGGCGAGGCTTCCGTGCTGAAGTCTATGGACGAGATCTCGGCTGTCGGTCACCGTGTGGTACAGGGCGCTGAGATATTCGATAAGACCACGCTCGTTACCGACGAGGTCATCAAGCAGATCGACGATCTCGCGGAGCTTGCTCCCGTACATAACCACCCTCACGCGCTGGCGCTGTGGGCTTGCAAAAAGGTAATTTCGGAAAAAACTCCTCAGGTAGTCGTATTCGATACGGCGTTCCACCAGACAATGCCCGAAAAGGCGTTTATGTACGGTCTGCCCTACGAGTGCTACGAGAAGTTCCACGTAAGAAAGTATGGCTTCCACGGCACGTCTCACAGATTTGTTTCACAGGCGCTCGCGGACGCTATGGGCAAGGACATCAAGGATCTGAAGATCGTTTCCTGCCATCTCGGCAACGGTTCTTCCATTACGGCGGTCGAGAACGGCAAGTCCATTGATACCTCCATGGGCTTCACTCCCCTGGACGGCGTTATTATGGGCACGCGCTGCGGCTCTATCGACGCTTCGGCGGTAACGTTCGTCGCAAACAAGCTCGGTCTTTCTCCGTCCGAGATGAGCGATTATCTTAACAAGAAGTCGGGCTTCCTCGGCGTTTCGGGTATTTCCAGCGACAACCGCGATCTGAACGCCGCCGCTCACGACGGCAACAAGCGCGCTATCCTCGCGGGCGAAATGCTCCGCTATGAGATAAAGAAGTACATCGGCTCCTACGCGGCGATCATGAACGGTCTGGACGCTGTTCTTTTCACGGGCGGTATCGGAGAGAACTCCGACGACCTCCGCGCGGACGTTTGCCATAATATGGAATATCTCGGCATCAAGCTCGACGACAAGGCTAACGAGGGAATGCGCGGAAAGCTGATGAAGATCTCCGCTCCCGACAGCAAGGTCGAGGTCTGGGTGGTTCCCACCAACGAGGAGCTGCTTATCGCGCGCGATACAAAGGCGCTCGTTGAGGCCATGAAGTAATTTATCAAATGAATATGACAGCGCCGTTGCCTGACTTGTGCGGCGCTGTTTTTTTGAAAGGAGACTTCAAGTGAGAAAAAATATGATTTTGGCGGCGCTGATGTCGCTTTGCCTGTTGTTTACGGGCTGCAATAACGAGGTCGCCGATACTTTGCCGTCCGACATCTCAGGTTTTACCTCGGACGATTCCGACAGCGGTTCAAGCTCCGATAACGATACCCCTCCCGCGGCAGAGGGCGGCTTCCGCGTCGACGGAACCAAGCTGCTGGACGCTAAGGGCAACGAGTTTATAATGCGCGGGATAAATCACGCGCACGTTTGGTTCAAGGATCAGCTCGACACGGCGCTTGACGGTATCGCGGCGACGGGGGCGAATACCGTGCGTATCGTTCTCGCGGACGGCGATCAGTGGGAGAAAACCACCGCCGAGAACCTGGAGAGGACTATCACCGCCTGCAACGAGCGTAAAATGATCGCTGTCGTTGAGGTCCACGACGCGTGCGGAATGGACGAGCGGAGCTATCTCGACAACGCGGTGGATTACTGGGTGGAAATGGCGGACGTTCTCGCGAAGTACGCCGACACGGCGATACTCAACATCACCAACGAATGGATAGGTCAGTGGGACGCCGAGACCTGGCGAGACGGCTACACCGCCGCGATCCCGAAGCTCCGCGGCGCGGGGATAAAGAACACGATAATGGTAGACGCGGCGGGCTGGGGGCAGTACGGCGAGAGCATACGCAAGTACGGCAAGGAGGTTTTCGACTCCGACCCCGACAAGAATACTATGTTTTCCATTCATATGTACGGCACGGCGGGAAAGAACGAGCGCACCATTGCGTCAAATCTCAAGGGCGTTACCGACCAAGGGCTGTGCGTTATCGTCGGCGAGTTCGGCTTCAACCACAGCGACGGCGACGTTGACGAGGCTTATATTATGCAGTATTGCTCCGAGAACGGTCTCGGCTATCTCGGCTGGTCGTGGAAGGGCAACGGCGGGGGCGTTGAATATCTCGACATAGCCAAGGACTGGAGCGGAAACGAGCTTTCCGAGGACTGGGGCGAGATACTCGTCAACGGAGACAACGGCATTAAAAAGAATTCCAAGATTTGCACGGTATTTGAATAAAGTTTTCGCCGTCCTTTTGGGCGGCTAATTTTTTGTTTTTTCATTCCGTGTAAACGTTTTATCGCCCCTTATTTCGCCTTATCCGTTAAAATGACAAAAAAATACTCTCCAAAATTGGAAAAATTAAGATAAATAATATATTGAAAGTTGGTGAAAATAGTGTTATAATTTAACTTGGTATATAGGCATCACCGCACAATTAGCGGCTATCGCCTTTGTCGTCCGCTTGCTTGCATATTTTCCGTCATCTTGCACAAATTTCGCTTGAAAGGCGTCAGCCTTTCGGCGCTCAATTTGCACAATCTGACGAAAAATCTGACTGCGCAATCGAACGACAATAATTGCGCGGTGCTGCCCAGTGTGTAGAGCAATTTACTTTATATAACTAATCATTTTATCGGAGGACGGTTTACAATGTTTGGAATGAATAAGGACATCGGTATCGATCTTGGTACGGCGAATACGTTGGTTTATATGAGAGGCAAGGGCATTATCATACGGGAGCCGTCGGTAGTTGCAGTGGATAAAAAGGCGGGTCAGGTGCGCTATGTGGGTCAGGAGGCTAAGGACGTTATCGGCCGTACCCCCGGCTCTATCGTTGCCGTAAGACCCCTTAAGGACGGCGTTATCGCGGATTTCGATATGACCTCGATAATGCTGGCGCAGTTTATCAAAAAGGCGCTCAAGGGCAGAAGCAAGGCGAGAGTTATTATCTGTATCCCGTCGGGAGTTACCGAGGTAGAGCGCAGAGCCGTTAAGGAAGCGGCTCAGCAGGCGGGCGCAAAGCGCGTATCGATAATCGAGGAGCCTATGGCGGCGGCTATCGGCGCGGGTCTGCCCGTTGCGGAACCTATGGGCAGCATGATCGTCGACATCGGCGGCGGTACGAGCGAGGTCGCTATCATCTCCCTCGGCGGTATCGTTGCGGCGCGTTCCGTAAGAGTTGCGGGCGACGAGTTCGAGTCCGCGATAATCAACTATATCAAGAAAAAATACAATCTTCTCATAGGCGAGCGTACCGCCGAGAACATCAAGACGGGTATCGGCTCGGCGTTCAAGACCGATGAAAACGAGCCCGTAATGGACATAAAGGGCAGAAACCTTTTGAACGGCTTGCCCGAGAACATAACCATAACCTCCGAGGAGGTGCGCGAGGCTATCTCCGAGCCGCTGTCGCACGTTATCGACGCTATCAAGACCACTCTTGAGAAGTGCCCTCCCGAGCTTGCGGCGGATATTATCGAGAACGGCATTATGCTCGCGGGCGGCGGAGCGCTTCTGCGCGGTCTTGACAAACTTATCCACGAGGAAACGGGTATGCCCGTAAAGATCGCCGAAAGACCTCTCGACTGCGTAGCGGACGGCACGGGCAAGGTCCTCGAGAACATCGACAAGCTCGAGGACGTTCTCAGCGAGGACGAGATGATCTATTGATAAAATTAACGACCTAAACATATTCCGGCGGAGCCGTCATTTTAGATTATTGTCAAATTGTGGTGAACTATGAAGGATTTTTTTCACAGCGTTAAATTCAGAATTTTAATTTGCATAGGCGCGCTGCTGTTGGGACTTATGACCTATGTGGCGGTCACGGTCGGAAAGGAAACGCCTCCCGAACAGATAATCGGCACGGTGACTTATCCTTTCGTTTCCGCAGCGAACGGCATTGCGGACGGGGTCTCGGGCTTTATCGACAAGCTCGTCAACGCGGATAAGTACAAAAAGGAAAACGACGAGCTCAACGCCAAGCTCAGCGAGATGTACAAGCAGACGATGGACTATGAAACGCTTCAGAAGGAAAACGAGCGTCTGCGTGAAATGCTGGAGCTCAAGCAGAAGAACGAGGACTATCAATTCTCCGAGCCGTGCGATGTTATCGCGCGAAACGCGAACGATATTTACGGCGGCTTTACCGTCGGCATAGGCGAGAACAGCGGACTGTCCGAGAACGACCCCGTGATAACCTCGGTCGGACTTGTGGGCAGGGTCACGAGAACAGCCGCGAATTACGCCCGCGTTACGACGATAATCAGCCCCGAGGTCAACGTGGGCGTGTACACTATGCGCGCAAAGACCACGGGAGTTATCGAAAATACCGTTGAATCCGCCTCAAAGGGAATGTGCCTGATGAGCGATATACTTAAAGACGCGGATATTGAAGTCGGAGATATAATTTTTACATCGGGAAAGAGCGGACTGTTCCCCGCGGATATAATGGTGGGAACGGTAACCGAGGTGTACGACGACCCGAACGGACTGTCAAGGCACGCGCTGATACAGCCCGCGGAGGACGTAAAGAGCGTTACAATGGCGTTCGTCATTACGGACTTCAGCGGAAAGGGTATTCCGTTCGAGATCGGAGAGTGACCGAATGAAAAAAATAACGGGGAGCAAGGCGCGCTCGCGCAATATGATGCTGCGCGGGTTTCTGCGCTGGCTGCTTTACGCAGCGCTCCTGCTTTTGTTTTATCTTTTTGAGTGCAATCCGATAATTCGCGGATACTGTCCGCTGCTGATAATACCGCTTGCGACTGCGGTCGCGATGTACGAGGGAGACCTCGCGGCGGGCGTTTTCGGTACATTTTGCGGGCTTATGCTGGATATGGCGAACGGCGTTACCGTCGTCGGGTTTTCCGCGCTGTGGCTGCTGTGCGCGTGTCCGTTTATCTCACTGCTGGCGCGGTTCTGGATAAAGGCGACGTATATCAGCCATTTTATCGTGAACACCGCGGTGACGGTGATAATGGGCGCAATGGATTTTCTGTTCCTGCACTGGATGTGGGAGGGCTCGGAGAGCGCAATATCGTTCGCGAGCGTTATCCTGCTGCCATACGGCAGCGCGGTAATGTTTTCGATACCGATATATTTTCTAATCACGTTTATCGTAAACAAGCTCCGCCCCAAGGAACAGCGCCGTCTCGAGGAGTCCGCGCAGAGCGCCGAGGAGTCGGAATATAAAGAGAAGGACTAAACTTCGGCTAAACTTCGGTTTCACCGAAGTTTAGCCGAAGTTTTCTGCGTTTTTTGCTCGAATTGCCCTAATGGCAATTCGGTTTCGCACTTTGTGCGAAACACGCAAAAAGCCGCGTGTTGCTGCATAGCGGTAGTGTGTATTAAGGTTCTTTAAAAAATTGTTATGACGGGTGATCGTAATGTCTAAAATTTCTTCTGTTGTTCGTTCTATCATTATGGCAGCGTTTGTTATCGTTATCTCGTTTTTGTGCGGGATCAGGCTGCTGAAAATACAGCTTGTCGACGGGGCGGGGTACCTTAGTATGACAAGGGAAAGCACCGTTACCGAGCAGGATATTGAGGCTGCGAGAGGGCAGATAGTCGACGCTAACGGAAAACTGCTGAACACGAACAAGATCGTTTACAATATCAACTTTCAGTTTTATTCGCTGGAAAAGGGCACGGAAAACGAGATAATCTACCGTGTTCTGACCGTTCTCGAGAAGAATAACGAAAAGTGGAACGACTCGCTTCCGATAAGCAAGACCGAGCCGTACACGTTTGACGAGAAGCGCGAGGCGGCTGTCGAAACGCTGAAAGAAAAGCTCAACGTCGGAAGCTACGCGACCGTTGAAAACTGTATCTTTCAGCTTTACAAGCAGTACGATATAAGCGACAAATACGACGAGAAAATGCGCCGCGCCATTGCGGGCGTGCGCTATGAAATGGTCATCAAGGAATTTTCAAATGTCAACACAAAGTTTGTGCTCGCAAGCGATATAGGCGAGGATACCGTACTGGAGCTCAAAGAGCTCGGCGCGCTCCTCCCGGGTGTCGACATCACCGAGAGCTGGGAGCGCGAGTACCTTGACGGCGGTATCGCGGCGCATTTAAGAGGTACGGTGGGCGCTATCTCGGCGGAAAAGTACGAGGAGCTGGACGGCTATCTGCTCAACGATGTTATAGGGCTTGACGGAACCGAACAGGCGCTCGAAAGCGAGCTTCGCGGACAGCGCGGAGTGCGCACCATTACAAGAAGCGCGGACGGGCAGAGCGTAACGGACGAGGTCACGCAGGAGCCCGTGGCGGGCAAGTCGGTAATGCTGACTATCGACGCGGAGTATCAGTCGCTTTTGCAGGATCTGCTGAAGTATCATATCGAGTATCTTAACTCGCCGTATTATACTACGGCATACGACGCGACGCTCCGCGGAAAGGGCTGTAAATCGGGCGCTATCGTAGTCCTTGACGTCAAGACGGGCGGCCTGCTCGGCGCGGCGACTTATCCGACTTACGATATAAACGATCTCTTAAAGGACTACAACGAAGTCCTTAACCGTCCCGACGGACCATTGTTCAACCGCGCACTGTTCGGTGAATACCGTCCCGGCTCGACATTCAAGACCATTACCGCGACGGCGGGTATGGCGGAGGGCGTTATCACCCCCGAGGAAAAGATAAACTGCACCGGAACATATTACTACTATGCGGGCTACACGCCGTCCTGCCTCGGTATCGGGCACTACGGATATATACCCGTAAGAGAGGCTCTGCGTATCTCCTGCAACATCTTCTTTTACGAGACCGCGCGGCGGCTCGGCATTGACAGGCTCGCGTACTGGGCGGGCAGGTTCGGCGTGGGAAAGGACCTTGGCTTTGAGCTGAATATGAATCTCGGACAGATGAGCTCGCTGGAGCTGTTCGCGGAAAAAAATTACGAGTGGTACGACGGAAACATCATACAGGCGGGAATAGGGCAGTGCGAGACCGCGCTCACGCCTATGCACCTCGCCGTGCAGGCGCTGACGATCGCGAATAAGGGCGTTCGTCTCGAGCCGCATATCGTCAAGTCGGTGTACAACTACGACTTCACCGAAAAGCTGTACGACAAGGAACCCGTAGTCGCGGAGGACTTCTCCAAGGAGCCGAATATGGACAAATATATGGCGGCTGTGCACGACGGAATGAAGCAGGTCGCGTCAACGCAGGTCAACTTTACTATCGACGGCGCGGGCTGGGTAAGCCCCTACGATTACGTCGGCATAGGCAAGGAGAACGTCGCGGTCAAGACGGGTACTCCCGAGGCGGCGGTGGACGTTACCAACTCCGCGCTGATAGGCTTTTATCCCGCGGATAACCCCGAGATAGCGTTCGGGCTGTATCTCGAAAAGGGCGAGTACACCAAGGTACTCGCCGCGAACGTGATACAGGCATACGTTACGGGCAAGATCTCCACCAACTACGACGACAAGGGTCAGCCGAAAACCATTCTGTAATATCGTTTTTTCATACGTCCGACGGAGTTTTGAAATCTCCGTCGGGCGTTACATTGTTTTTATTCGTTAAATTGCACAAAAACAGCACCCCAAAATCCAGTAATCTCACAATTTTTTGTTAATATATAAAAAAACCCTTTTCATATTGAAGTTTTTGTGCTAAAATGTATATAGGGTATTTTAAATTATAACTAATTCGGCGAATTTCGTGAGACCGTCATTCAGCCGTCATAGTTGAGAGGGGAACATTATGGCACAAATTATAGCAGTTACGGCAGGCAAGGGGGGCACCGGCAAATCCACGACCTCCGCTAACGTTGCAACGGGTCTTGCGACTTTGGGTCACAAAACCCTGCTCGTTGAGCTGGACTTTGGTTTGCGTTGCCTGGATATTATGTTGGGAATGAAGGATAAGGTAAAGCACGACATCGGCGAATACCTTGAGGGCAAAATAGATATTCTTACAGCCACCACCAAGGTCGACCGCGTGGAAAATCTGTCGCTCGTCTGCGCGACCAGAAACCCGTTTATCGACATCAATCCCGAAAAGATAATGGGAGTGTGCAACGAGATGCGCGAGTACTTCGATTACATAATCGTCGATACCGCGGGTATCGGAAGCTCCGTGTTCAGCGTTATCAAGGCGGCCGACCTTATTCTTATGGTCACTACGCCCGATACCGTCTGCGTGCGCGACGGTCAGATGCTGTCCGACTTCCTGTACGTCAAGAATTGCGTAAATCAGCGGCTTATCATCAATAAGGTAAGCGAGAACTTTAAGAACGAGGATATTCTGTACGACCTCGACGAGGTTATGGACGCTGTTGGAATTCCGCTTATCGGCGTAGTTCCCGAGGACGTAAACATAAAGATATGCGGCGCGAAGGGCGAGGCTCTTCCTCCGTCCTGCGGCGGCTTTAAGGCGTATTCGTCCATTGCCGCGCGTATCGACGGTCAGGATGTTCCGCTTTCGATAAAGATAGACTGATTCTTATATACCTCAATGGACAAGGAGGGGTTTTGGCAGATGAACATTGCTCTTATTGCTCACGATTCAAAAAAGGAGCTTATGGTTCAGTTTTGTATTGCCTACTGCGGCATTCTGAGCAGATACAACATTTGTGCCACGGGCACGACGGGAAAATTGGTTTCCGAGGCTACGGGACTTCATATCCAGCGCTTTCTGAGCGGCTCTCAGGGCGGAGATCAGCAGCTCGCTTCCAGCATAAGCTGTAACGAGATAGACTTGCTGGTGTTTTTCCGCGATCCGCTTAATCCGCGCTCGCACGAGCCCAACGATATAAATATCCTGCGGCTTTGCGACGTGCATAATATTCCCGTTGCTACCAACATCGCGACCGCCGAGGCGCTTATCCACGCGCTCGAACGCGGCGATCTGGATTGGCGCGAATATATGCGGTGACGGCAAAAAAGAAGATTTTTAAGACGGAGAGCAATGCTTTCCGTCTTTTTCACCCTAATCCCCCTTTTGGCATAAAATGTCTTGAAAACACGTCAACGATAAGGGGGTAATAATTTGACAAAAGGTATTGACGTTTCCTCCTGGCAGGAGGACATAGATTTCAAAAAGGTCAAAAAAAGCGGAATAAAGTTCGTGATAATCCGCGCGGGATTTGGTACGCGCATCGAGCCCGACAAGTACTTTGAGCGCAATTACAAGGGCGCGACGGAAGCGGGGCTTCACGTCGGCGCTTACTGGTACAGCTACGCCGAAAGCGGCGCGGGAGCGCTCGCGGAGGCACAGTCGTGCCTTTCGGTGATCAAGGGGAAGAAGTTCGATTTTCCCATTTTCTTTGACCTTGAGGAGCAGTCGCAGTTCGTTAAGGGTGTGGACTTTTGCAGCAACCTTGTGAGGACGTTCTGCAACGAGCTTGAGGAGAATGATTATTTCGCGGGGCTGTATACCTCGCGCTATCCGCTCCAGCACTATATTTCGCGTGAGGTCGCGGGTCGATACGCGGTGTGGGTGGCGGAATACAATCCCACGCTGAACTACCGCGGAAATTACGGTATCTGGCAGTACTCGGCGACGGGAAGAGTAGACGGCATAAACGGCGCGGTCGACCTCGATTACTGCTATGTCGACTACCCGAAGATGATCAAGAGCGCGGGGCTTAACGGCTACGGCGAGGATGCGCCTTTGCCGCCGGTTCTGAAGCCGCTTGAGGAGGTCGCTCTCGAGGTCATCCGCGGCGACTGGGGCAACGGCGACGAGCGCTACGACAGGCTCACCGCGGCGGGCTACGACTATTACGAGGTACAGCGCGAGGTCAACAGACTGTTGTACGGTTAATATACTTCGGGGGCAGCCGCTGTGGCTGCCCTTTTTGCGTTGGCAGCGATTTGACAAAGACGTGTTAATGTGCTACAATGTTTACATAAAATAAAGCATTTGGAGGTTAAATTATGTCCGAAATAATTGCCGTGATCGACGACGATCTGCATATAAACAATATGCTCTGCGAGCTTCTGAGCCGCGAGGGCTACGAGGTTATCCGCGCGTTTTCGGGGGGAGAGGCGCTTGCGGTGCTGATGGAAACAACGCCCGATCTGGTTCTGCTCGACCTGATGATGCCCGGACTTTCGGGAGAGCAGGTCCTGCCGAAGATACGCGATATTCCCGTTATCGTGATGAGCGCAAAGGCGGACGTGGGGAGCAAGGTCGAGCTGCTGCTGTCGGGGGCTGTGGACTATGTTACCAAGCCGTTCGATACCAAGGAGCTGCTCGCGAGGATACAGGTTCAGCTCCGCCGCAGGCAGATCACCTCGGAGTTCCTCGAATACGGCGGGCTTACGCTTGACGCGGAGCTTCACGAGGCGAAGTTCGGCGAAAGCGCCGTAAAGCTCACGAAAACGGAATTCGCGATACTGAAAATACTTATGCAGAACCCAAAGCAGGTAGTCACGAAATCGCAGATACTCGACAGGATAAGCGCCGACACGCCCGACTGCGTGGAAAGCTCGCTGAAAGTCCACGTCAGCAATCTGCGCAAAAAGCTCCGCGACGCGTCGGGGCTGGACTTTATCGAGGCGGTCTGGGGCATAGGCTTTAAAATGCGCGAAAATCTTAACTGAATCTTTACTCTTTTCTTAACCGATTTCTTAACCATTATATTTTATAATATATTCGGAAGCAGGGAATGCCCCGGAAATTAAAAAACAGTCACATACATTCCACTCGGGGCATTGCTTGTTTTCGGATAGGAGATGTTAATATGGAAAATATTCTGACAACAAACAACTTAGTTAAGTCTTACCGCAAATTTACTGCGCTTGACGGGCTTTCCATGAACGTTCCGAAAGGAGCTATCTACGGGTTTGTCGGGCGCAACGGCGCGGGCAAGACAACGCTGATACGGCTTATCTGCGGCTTGCAGTTCGCGACCTCGGGTACGTTTATGCTGTACGGCACGGAAAGCACGGGCGATATTTCCAAGGCGCGGCGGAGAATGGGCGCGGTGGTTGAAACGCCGTCAATTTACCTCGATATGACCGCCGAGGATAACTTAAAGGAGCAGTACCGTGTACTCGGAATGCCGTCGTTTAAGGGTATCCACGAGCTGTTGAAGCTGGTCGGGCTGGAGAATACGGGGCGCAAAAAGGCGCGCAACTTCTCGCTCGGTATGCGGCAGAGACTGGGTATCGCGATAGCGCTGTGCGGCGACCCCGATTTTCTGCTGCTGGACGAGCCGATAAACGGTCTCGACCCTCAAGGTATCATCGAGATACGCGAGCTTATTTTAAAGCTCAACCGAGAGCGGCAGATAACCGTGCTTATATCGAGCCATATCCTCGACGAGCTTTCAAGATTGGCTACGCATTACGGCTTTATCGACAAGGGCAGGATAGTCAAGGAGATAAGCGCGGAGCAGCTCGAAAAGGAATGCAGAAAGTGCGCGAGAGTTTCCGTATCGAGCACGAAAAAGCTCGCGGTCGTGCTGGATAATCTTGGCTTGGAGTACGCGGTCATCGACGAAAAGACCGCGGACATTTACGGCGAGATAAGCATTACCAGGCTCACCGAAGCGCTTAAAAACGCCGACTGCGAGTTGTTCTCGATAAACGAGCACGACGAGAGCCTGGAGGCGTACTTTATCGATCTGGTCGGCGGCGGAGAATAACGGGAGGGGTCATGAGCAGATTATTAAGGGCAAACTTCTCGAGATTATGGAAAACAACAGCTTTTTGGGGCTGTCTTATCGCCGCCGCGGCGTTGGGTATTCTTATGCAGCTGCTTGAGGGCAGAGTCAGCGGATTGTTCAGGTCTATGTATAACGCGGCACCCGTGGAGCTGTTCTTTGCGGCGGTTTTCGCGGTGATGTATATCGGTACGGACAATTCGGACAGAACAGTACGCAATAAACTTATCGTTGGAATATCGCGCGTTAAGATATATTTTGCAAATCTGATAACGGTATCGGCGGGAACGGCGCTTATATTCGCGGCTGATTGGCTTGCGCTGATCGTATATGATCTTATTACGCACGGCGGTGTTGAGATAGAACCGTATCTTTTGGCGCTGTATGCGGCGCTGTGCCTTATCGCGGGCGCGGCTATGGCGGCGGTCTGCACGCTTTTGGCGACGCTTATAACGTCAAAGTCGCTCGCGTCGACGCTTACTATCACGCTGATGATCGGAATGTTTTTTGGCGGACAGTATATTTTGAGCCTTTCGTATTCGTTATCTTCTGATAATTCCGTGATGAGCGGCGCAGTCGAGACGGCATACAACCTTATGCCGACAAGCCAGATAGAGGAGATACTGTCGAGAATTTTATTTGTGAATGAAAATCCCGAGGTATTTCATATCGGATACGCTTTGGAGCCGATGTGGTATTCGCTGGGCTTATGCGCGGCGGTAACGGTTATCGGAGCGCTTGCGTTCCGCAAAAAGGACTTGAGGTGAGAAATTATTATGGCTAGATTATTACAGGCAAATTTTGCCAGATTATGGAAAACAAAATCCTTTTGGGTATGCCTGATATTGACGGTGGGTCTGAGCGCTATGGCTCTTATATCAAACTATCTGGAAAGCCCGAAATACATTGAGAATATGGGCGGAAATTTAACGGCTAACGGCACCGGAGTAATGCTGTATACTGCGATATTGGCGGCGCTGTACCTCGGAACGGACTATTCCAACGGAACTATACGCAACAAGCTGGTGATAGGGCGCACTCGCGCCGAGATATATTTCGCGAATCTGATAACAACGGCGCTGAGCGGGGTTATCCTGCTTACTGCATCATGGGTATCTACGGGCGCTGTGGGGCTGTGCTTGGGCGGCAAGCTGGGTATGCCCGCGGGCGAGCTCGCGCTTGACATTGCCGTGTGCGTATGCGCGATAATTGCTTTATGCGCGATATTCACGGTCATCGGAATGCTGATAAGCTCGAAATCCGCGATAGTCACGATAACGCTTGTGTCAGCGTTTGCTCTGATGATTATCGGTATCCTGATACAATCAAGGCTTGATATTCCGGAGTTTTCCACAAGTCTTTTGGTAGGCGAGGACGGAACAATATCTTTTGGCGAACAAATGCCTAATCCGATGTATGTAAGCGGCATACAGCGCGACATAATGACGGCGGTGAACGACGTTCTTCCGAGCGGTCAATTAACGCAAATGCAAATGGGCAAGGCTCACAACGAGGGGCTTATGCCGCTGTACTCGCTGGGAGTGCTGGCGGTATCTACGGCGGTCGGCGCGTTGGTGTTCCGAAAAAAAGATCTGAAGTGAGGGCTATATGATAAGATTATTAAACGCAAATTTTGCCAGATTATGGAAAACAAAATCTTTTTGGGTGTGTTTTATACTTTTGACGGTCTTGGATATCACGAATTTCCTGACGTCGTATTCCGTAGACCCGGAATGCGTGAAAAAGCTCGGCGCGGAGCTGATGTCACACTGCTCGAATGTACTGCTGTTTATCGCGATATTCGCCGCGCTGTTTCTCGGCACGGACCATTCCAACGGAACGATACGCAACAAGCTCATAATAGGTCACAAAAGATTCGAGATATATTTCTCGAATCTGATAACGGCTGCGGTCGGCGGTTTGATACTCATAGCGGCAGAATGGAGCGTTGTGCTTATCACGGGCTTTTGTCTCGGCGGAGAGATCGGTATGCCCGCTGAGGAGATGCTGTTAAAAATGCTGATATGCATAAGCGCGGTAATAGCTTTAAGCGCGATATTCACGCTGCTGGGTATGTTGTTTACCTCAAAGTCCACGATCATTACGATAACGCTTGTGATGACTTTCGTGTTGGTAATAGGCGCGGCGGTGATCGAATCTATCCTTGCCGAGCCGGAATATGTCACAAGCTTCGAGATGATGACGGACGGCGTGGTAACTCAGGGCGAAGCCGAGCCCAATCCCCTGTACGTCAGCGGAGCGAAGCGCGGCGTCCTTGAGGCGGTGAACGACGTTCTCCCAAGCGGACAGATGATGCAAATGGAGATCGGTACGCTGCGCAGTGCGGAGCTTATGCCGCTGTATTCGCTGGGAGTTATCGCGGTATCGACGGCGGTGGGAGTATTGGTGTTCCGCCGAAAGGACTTGAAATAATGCGAAAGGGTGGTTTTGGTGAGTAAACTGCTTCACGCCAACTTTGCGCGAATGTTCGGCAGCGTTGAGTTTATGGCCTGCACACTGTTTTCGCTAGGCTTCGGGCTGCTTAATTTCATCTTCAGCTGTATATTAAATGTTTCGTCATATCATACGACCTTTGAGAGGGATCTCTTTAATATGTCGAAAGCCGTAATAGTGATAGCGGCGGTGTTTGTGTCGCTGTTTTTCGGCACGGAGAATTCGGTCGTCCGCAACAGGCTTATGGTCGGGCACAGCCGCGGCGCGGTATACGCGGCGAACTGGCTGACTGCCTTTTGCGGAGTGTTCGTCATAAACGCGCTTAGTATGCTGCCGTATACGCTGGCTGCGCCGTTTTTTGACGTTAAGGTCGGCGACATAACCGTTGACGAGCTTATGTTAAATGTTCTTATCGAGATACTTGCGGTCGCGGCGGCAGGCGGCATTTACTTTCTGATAACCGTTATCATCACGAGGCGCTCGGTTTGTGCGGTGGGAGCGCTCGTCACGGCAATAATACTTTTATACCTGCCCGAGATGGGCGGCAATTGGCGCTATTCTCCCGGAGGACAGCTCAATATTCTGCTGAACAGGGAGTATACTACCGCGGTAATGCCGCTTTGTTCGCTGGGATTGCTGGCGGTATCAACGGCGGTCGGAGCTGTTGTGTTCGGCAGAAAGGACTTGAAATAGCATCTGAAAAGGAGATAAAATGTCACGGGTATTTAACGCGAATATGTTCAGATTGAGAAGAAACAGTCTGTTTTGGTGGTCTGTGATATTGACGGGTTTGATAACGGCGGGGCTTGTGCTGCTTGACAGTTCGGCAATAAACGGAAGTATCACGAATTATGAGCTTGAGAATATCGCGCTGTCGGGAGCGCCGTTTGTGCAGTTTATCTGCGCGGCGGTGATAGTGCTGTTTATCGGTACGGACAACAGTCAGAATACGATACGCGGCAAGCTGATAGTCGGCAATGAGCGCAAAGGCATATATTTTGCGGATGTGATGACCGGTATTATTATCGGCTGCTCGATTAACGCCGCATGGCTTGTCGGAGGACTGTCGGGCGCTCCGATACTGGGCTTCTGGAAAATGGAGCCCGCAAAAGCGTTTATGTATATCATAATGTCGTTTGTATGCACGGTCTCGATAAGCGCGATTGCGGCGCTGATAGGGGTATTGGTTCAGCGGCGGTCGGCGGCGGTAGCTGCCGCGTTTATGGCGGTGTTTGTTCTGATACTGTGCGCAAATACCGTTTATGAGCGGCTGAGCAATAATGAGGAGGACGCAGCTGTGAATTTCGTTGACGGCGAACCCGTTTTCGAGATCGTCAAAAATCCCGATTACGTGGACGGTCCGATGAGAATGGCGTTCGAGCTTGCGCTCAACGTAAACCCGATGGGCGTATCGGTCTCACTGTCAAACCGCGACCTCGACGACCCGACGGCGAGCCTTGTCGGTACAGCGTTTATAACGATATTTGTAAGCTCGCTTGGCGCGGCTGCGTTCCGCCGAAAAGATCTGCGGTGAATTTCGCCTGTTTTTGGCAGATATAACGCCTTGTTTTTATATATTACCGATAAAATATTTCTCAAAATGTCCAATACGGTTGACAAGCCGTCATAAAAGTGATATAATAAAATTATATATAAATAAAACTATAACTAGCCATATTCGGGGGTACATAAAATGTCGGAGAAGGAAATCTACTTGGTTATAACCCAGACGGGGAGTATTGTCTCGCGCATGCTGAAAAAGATCACGGGCGCGGAATACAACCATATTTCGGTTAGCCTGGAATCCGATCTGCATTGTATGTATTCGTTCGGCAGACGGTATACATATTTCCCTTGGTGGGGCGGTTTTGTGAGGGAATCGACCGAGTACGGCTCTATGAAGCGTTTCGCCGACGCAAGGGCTATCGTTGTGGCGATACCCGTAAGCGAGAAAACCTATGGCAAGGTCGAGGACGAGCTGAACGTTATGATCGAGAACAAGAACGAGTATTATTACGATTATATGGGGCTTTTGCTTGCGGGATTGAAAATAAGCTACAAGCGCGAGCGGCATTATTATTGCTCGGCTTTCGTGAGAGAATTGCTGGTGCGGTTCGGGATAGAGGACAGAGAGGTGTTCGAGCCGATAGTTCAGCCTATGCACTTCCTTGACATTCCCGACGGAAACATTATCTACCGCGGCAGACTTTGCGATTACGACAGGACGGCGGTCTGATGATATATATTATCTGCGCAGTCTTTGCGTTCGCGGCGGTATTTCTCGCGGTAAAGTGCTTTCTGATGAAGCGCTCGGCGCGTGAAATTCGGGAGAAAATGGCGGAAAAGCTGTCCGAGGACACCAATACGCTTATCGACATCTCCTCCGCGGACAAGGATATGCGCGGACTTGCGGCGGCGCTGAACGACGAGCTTGTAAAGCTCCGCGAGGAGCGGCGCTTGTGCAGACAGGGCGACACGGAGCTGAAGGACGCGGTCACGAATATTTCCCACGACCTGCGCACTCCGCTGACCGCGATATGCGGCTATCTCGATCTTCTCGAACGCGAGGAGATGAGCGGCGCGGCGCGGCAGTATCTCGAGCAGATCGAGAACCGCACCGAGGTTATGAAACAGCTCACCGAGGAGCTTTTCAGATACTCGGTGGTCGCGGCGGCAAAGGAGTTTAAGCTCGAGCGGCTGTGCGTGAACGACGTGCTGGAGGAAAGCATAGCGACGTTCTACGGCGCGATATCGCAGCAGGGGATCACTCCCGAGATCACGATAACGGAGCAAAGGATAGACCGCATTACCGACAGATCGGCGCTGACAAGGGTTTTCGGGAACATAATCACGAACGCGCTGAAATATTCGAGCGGCGACCTCATTGTTGATATGACCGGCGACTGCACCATTACGTTCGCGAACTCCTCCGACAATCTCGGGAAAATTTCGGCGGAGCGCTTGTTCGACAGGTTCTACACGGTCGAGACGGGGAGCAACTCCACGGGTCTCGGACTGTCGATAGCTAAACTGCTCGTCGAGCAGATGAACGGCACTATTTCCGCGGAAATACGCGGCGACAAGCTGTTTATTACGGTAAAATTATAACGCCCTGCCAAAGCATTGACTTGGCAGGGCGTTTTTATGGAGATGTCAAGCGAGAACTCGCTTGATGATAAGGTAAGCTTTTATTTGCTCCGCATACAAAGAATCGAGAATACCGACTTACGCTGAATATCGGTCAGCGGCTTCAGCTCGCCCTTTTGGAGGAGTTTTTCGACGCAGCGCGGAACAAGCTCCGAGCTGCTGATTTGGTTGGTGCAGTACATTGCTTTCGCGGCGCGGCGGATATGCTCGGGGAATGCGTTCTTCATCAGCTCGAAGCAGTCGCTGTCAAGCGTGTGACCGAACGCTCTCAGTTCCTCGGACATGGGTATCTTGTTCTGTAAAAAGCGCGTCATAGAACCGCCAAGCCATTCACGCTCGGCAAGTTCCGCCTTGAAAATAACGGGCTGCACTTTTCCATCGTGAATATACCCCTTGTCGCAAATGCGCTTGTATTCGTCGGGAGTAAGCGCGTCCTTTCCGCTGTTCATAAATTTTACCAGCGAATCCCAATCCGAGGTGAGGTTGTCGCGCCAGCCGCCGTTTCTGTCGGTGTAACGGCAGTCGACGGAGATCGCGTAAAATTCGCGGTCGCTGTTTTCGGTGCGAGCGCTTGAAGCGCGGTTCATATATCCGCACGCCCAATACGGAAATTCGCCGCCCGGCTGTTGAGCCGTGTCGTCGGTAACGGTCGCATAAGCTGTAAAGTCTCCGCCGTCGGGACGCTTTACCGAGAACTCGTCCCAATCCACGGTCTCGATATCCTCGAAGCCTATTATGCAGGCGAGGACGAGGCTGTACTTCATAAAGTTGAGATCGCCGTCGGCACAGCGGAAGCCCCAGTGCTTGGGGTCGTTCTCGAATTTGCGGAATACTTCGGGGAAGTAATTATCGCAAAGATACTCCGCCGCGTTGTCCAAAAGTGCGTTGGTGTTGCCGCACTTGCTTTCGTCGGTTATCACCATATTGGTGCGGTATTTCGGGTTTTTCGAGTTGTCCAGCTTGTCGATATACGCATAGTCGACCAACTTGTCAAGGCAGTCGGAAATGTAGACCTGCGGCACGCCGACCGCGCGGGCGATCTCTTCAAGTGTTTTCGGCTCCCAATAGCACGAGAACGCGATGTTCTGCTTGAGCCGTGTGTCGAACATATTCATAGTGTCGCCTGTGGAACCCGGGGTTCCGCTGTGTCCCATATCCGTGAATTTAACGGGATTAAGCTCTAAATTCTGTTCGTTGATAGTCATAGTAATACCCTCTTTCAGTTTAGTCCGTGCGTCGGACAAGTGCCATTTTACGGTGCCCGCAGAGATATTCAGCCGCTTTGCGATCTCGGCGACGGGAAGCTCGGCGTAATAGTGCATATACACGATCAGCCGCTGTCTGTCGGAAAGATAGCCGATCTCGCGGCGCAGAGCCTCGATAGCCTCGGAATCCTCGTCCCCGCGCTTGTCGTAATACGGTATCACGACGTTGTCGATGTCCTCAAAGCTCCTGTTCTCGGTGAGCCGCCGAACGTATTTCGACCAGACATTCCGCGCGATACGGTAGACGTAGCCGTCAATATTGACGATCTCGCCGCCGCGCAGAAACGAGCGGTAGACCTCGCAGATGATATCCGAAGCCAGCTCGTCCGCTTGGTCGACATTGCGCGTTTTCTCCATCGCGAAGCCGAATATCCTGTCGCGGTATTCGTAAATTTTCTTGTCCGCTGTTTGTTTGTCCATTTTGAAAGCCTCCGGAAGCGTTCTCGTAAATATAGTGCGCGAAAAAATCAAAAGGTTGGGTATTTTTTATTATTTTCCGAAAAAATTAAAATCCGCACTGCCAAGCGGATTTGCGCGGCAATGCGGATAAAAATATCGGTGAATAATTACCACGGCTGACACTGCCCCGTTATCTCGGACAGCGATTTAATGCCGTTTTTCTCCATATACTCGGCAAGCCCGTCGATAACGTTAAGCGGCGCGTACGGGTCGGTGAAGATAGCTGTGCCCATTTGTATCGCGGTCGCGCCCGCGAGCATCATCTCAACGGCGTCCTCCCAGGTGGAGATACCGCCCATTCCGATTATCGGGATATTTACCGCCTTATAGCACTGGTAGACCATTCTCACCGCCACGGGGAATATCGCGGGACCGCTCAGTCCGCCCATATTGTTGCGCAGAATGGGGCGCTTGGTGCGAATATCGATACGCATTCCGAGCAGGGTGTTTATCATCGAGAGAGCGTCCGCGCCCTCTGCCTCCACCGCTTTGGCTATTGAAGTAATATCCGTGACGTTCGGGGTGAGCTTGACGATAAGCGGCTTGGAGGTCGCCTTGCGGACTGCCTTGGTAACGCCCGCCGCGCCCTCGCAGGTAACGCCCCACGTCGCGCCGCCCGCCTTGACGTTCGGGCAGGAGATGTTCAGCTCGATCATATCCACGTCGGACGCGTCGAGAACCTCCGCCGCCGCGATATAATCGTCGATAGTCGCGCCCGCCACGTTCGCGATTATTACGTTGCCCTCCTCCTTGAGTACGGGGAGATAAAACTCGACAAAGCCGTGTACTCCGATATTCTGAAGTCCTACGGAATTCAGAATTCCCGAATAAGTTTCGGCAATTCTCGGCGGGGGATTTCCGAGCTTGGGCTCTATTGTCATTCCCTTGCAGGAGATACCTCCGAGCTTTGATATGGGATAAAGGTCGGTATAGCACTCGCCGTTGCCGTATGTTCCGGAAGCGGCGATTACGGGGTTCGGGAACTCCACGCCCGCTATCCTTACAGAAAGATCAACCATCGAAACGCACCTCCTCCGCATTGAATACGGGACCGTCCTTGCATACGCGCGAATAGAACTCCTTGCCGTTACGCACCGTCATACACGAGCAAACAACGCAAGCGCCCACGCCGCACCCCATTCGCTGCTCGAGCGACACCTGGCACGGCACTTTGCGCTCCTCGCACGTTTTGACTACCGCTTTGAGCATAGGCGTAGGTCCGCACGCGAGAACGGCGGCAATATCGCCCTTTTCAAGCTCTTCGGAAAGCGGTATCGTTACCAAGCCCTTGCGTCCGACGCTTCCGTCGTCCGTGCAGAGAATGGTATTCGAGCCGTTGTCCTTGAACTCGTCAACGAGGATTATCTTCGAGTAATCGCGGAAGCCGACCATCGCGGTGCAAAGCTCGCCCGTGATATGCGATACGCCCAGCAGGGGAGGCACTCCGATACCGCCGCCGACTACGATAATTCTCTTTCCGTCCGGAACGCGGAAGCCGTTGCCGAGCGGTCCGAGAATGTCAAGGCTCTCGCCCTCGGTCAGCATTGCAAGCGCCTCCGTGCCCTTTCCGCGAACCTCGAACACGAACCGCAGCGTTCCGCGCTCCTTGTCGATACCGCAGATCGAGATAGGTCTGCGGAGCGTAAAACCGGGCGCGGCGATGTTCGCGAACTGTCCGACCTGCGCTTCGTCCGCAAGCTCGGGCGCGTCAACATAGACCGAATAAATACCCTTGGCAAGCGTCGACTTCTCAATAATGGGATATTTCCCGCAATAAAAGCTCATGAATAATGTTACTCCTTATCGTCGTTATCAACAACGCGGACCTTTACAACGGAATCGTCCGCGCTCCGAACATTGTCTTTTGTTTCGGTTATCTTATTTATTCTGTGCACCGTAAAGCGAATTATTATCGCCACGATAACAATATCCAGCAGCACCTGCAGGCTGAAAACGCTGATCTTGTCGCCGAGCATACGCTGATGGAAAATATACATAACGTCAAAAATGCCCATAAGCACGGGGATCTTGCAGACCGACACGCAGAACGCGTACCAATCATAAACGTCCTGCGCGGCGCGCTTGGTGATATTGAATCTTTTCAGCTTGCGGCTGGTGAGCGTGAGTATCAGATAAGCCGCGAACACTCCCACCACCAGCGCGGGGAAGATGAGCGAGAACCAGTATCTCCGGGAAAAATTGCCGATATAGCCGTCCTCGATCTCCGATATGCCCTCCGCGCCTATTTTTCGGAGCATTAAGCGGTACTGCGTGATAAAGTTCACCGTCACCGAAAAGATAAGCACCGCAATTCCGAGAGAAAAAACGTCGCTTACCACCCGTGCGACCCGAAACGACGGCTTGACGGGATATTTGCCTATTTTCATATTATACTCCCAATAGTTATATTATATTTTAGTAATATCGACCATTTCCACGTCCGCGATAGTTCTGCGCGATTCAAGGCAGTCGAGCAGCGCGTTTGCCGTGTCGATAGCCGTAAGGCAGACGATAGAACGCTCGACAGCCTTTCTTCTCATTCGCACACTGTCAAGCGACGGCTTGCGCCCCGTTTCCGAGGTCGAGATAACGTAGTTTATATCGCCGCTTTCAAGCAGTGTTATAACGTTCGGTTCCTTGTATTCGTGGATACGGTAAACGTGGTTTGCGGCTATCATATTTCGGTTGAGCACCGAAGCCGTGCCGCCGGTCGCGTATATCTTGAAGCCGAGCGCCTCAAAGCGGGAAGCTATCTCGATAACGTCGTTCTTGTCGCTGTCGCGCACGGAGATAAGCACTCCGCCTTTATCGTAGAACTTGTAGCCTGCCGCGATAAGCCCTTTGTACAAGGCTTCGCCGAACGTTTTCGCTATACCTAAGCACTCGCCCGTTGACTTCATCTCGGGACCCAGCTGATTGTCGACGTCGTGCAGCTTCTCGAACGAGAACACGGGAACCTTTACCGCGACATAATCCGCAGCGGGGTAAAGCCCGCTCTTGTAGCCCATATCCTTCAGCTTTTTGCCGAGGATTATCTTAGTCGCCAGGTCTACCATGGGAACGCCCGTTACCTTGCTGATATACGGCACGGTACGCGACGAGCGCGGGTTCACTTCAATTACATAGACCTCGTGATTGTACACGACGTACTGAATGTTCACAAGACCGATAACGTGAAGCGCCTTTGCGAGCTTCTCCGTGTAGTCGATAATGACCTTTTTGATATGGCTCGTGAGGTTCTGGCAGGGGTAGATCGAGATACTGTCGCCGCTGTGGATACCCGCGCGCTCGACGTGCTCCATAATACCCGGGATAACAAAGTCCTCGCCGTCGCAGATAGCGTCGACCTCCACCTCCGTACCCATCATATACTTGTCGATAAGCACGGGATTTTCAAGCTCCGTCGCGGTGATTATCTTCATATACTCGTCAACGTCCGCGTCGCAGTGCGCGATTATCATATTCTGACCGCCGAGGACGTAGCTCGGGCGGAGCAGCACGGGATAACCCAACTCGTTCGCGGCTTGGAGCGCCTGTTTAGCCGTAAACACCGTCTCTCCCTTGGGGCGCGGAATACCGCATTTCTCCAGAAGCTCGTCAAACAGCTCTCTGTCCTCTGCCGCGTCAATATCGGCGGCTTGCGTGCCGAGAATGCGCACTCCCATTTCGGTGAGGTGCTTTGTTAATGAGATAGCCGTTTGTCCGCCGAACTGTACCACGCAGCCGTATGGCTTTTCGGTCGCGATAAGCGCTTCAACGTCCTCGCGGGTGAGCGGGTCGAAATACAGGCGCGTTCCCGTGTCGAAGTCGGTGGAGACCGTCTCGGGGTTGTTGTTGCAGATAATAGCCTCGCAGCCTTCTTCCTTTAACGTCCACACACAATGAACGGAGCAGTAGTCAAACTCTATACCCTGACCGATACGGATAGGACCCGAGCCGAAAACGATGACCTTTTTCTTGTCGGAGGGGTGCGCTTCGATAAATTCTTCCGCTTCGTTCTCGCGGTCGAACGTATTGTAGAAATACGGGGTATCCGCCGAGAATTCCGCCGCGCAGGTGTCGACCATTTTGTACACTGCGAGACGGCGGTCTATCCCGCGCTCCGAGAGCTTCTGCCCGGAAATGCGCTCGATCGTGCTGTCGAGATAGCAGTACTTTTTCGCGGTATCGTACTTTTCTTGGGTCAATTCTCCATTTGCGAGCCGGTTTTCAAGCTCGGCAAGATTGTTTAATTTCGCGATAAACCACTTGTCGATCTTTGTTATATCGTGAATGGCGTCTATCGAAATGCCGCGCTTCAATGCTTCAAATACGCAGAACGAACGGTCTACGTCAACGTCCTCGAGCTTTTTGAGAACTTCCTCGTCCGAAAGCAGAGTGAACTCCTTTTTCGTCATCGTGTCCATTTTCAGCTCGATAGAGCGGACGGCTTTCATCATTCCTGCCTCAAAGCTCGGCGCTATCGCCATTATTTCGCCCGTCGCTTTCATCTGAGTGCCGAGCGTTTTCTTCGCGTAAACAAACTTATCGAAAGGCCATTTCGGGAACTTTACAACAAGGTAATCCAAAGCGGGCTCGAAGCAAGCGTAGGTCTTGCCCGTTACCTGATTGATTATTTCGTCGAGCGTATAGCCGACCGCTATCCTCGCCGCGACTTTAGCTATCGGGTAGCCCGTCGCCTTGGACGCGAGCGCAGACGAACGCGATACGCGGGGGTTTACCTCAATGACCGCGTAGTCAAAGCTGTCGGGCTTTAACGCGAACTGACAGTTACAGCCGCCCTCGACTTCCAGCGCCTGAATAATGTCCAGCGCAGCCGTGCGGAGCATTTGGTATTCCTTGTCCGCGAGCGTTACGCAGGGCGCTACGACAATGGAATCGCCGGTGTGAACGCCTACGGGGTCGAAGTTCTCCATTGAGCATACGGTTATAACGTTGCCCTTGCTGTCGCGCATTACCTCAAACTCGACCTCTTTCCAGCCCGAAATGCACTTCTCGACCAGAATCTGGGTAATAGGCGAGAGCCGCAAGCCGTTTGTAGCTATCTCGTGTAATTCCTCGCGGGTCTCGGCAATGCCGCCGCCCGTTCCGCCGAGCGTGAACGCGGGGCGGACGATAACGGGGTAGCCTATTTCCTCCGCGAAATCCATAGCGTCGTCGAGATCCTCAACGACCTTGGACGGGATACACGGCTGACCTATCGCTTCCATGGTGTCCTTGAACGCCTGTCTGTCCTCGGCTTTGTGAATGGTCTCGGGATTTGAGCCGAGCAGCTTTACGCCGTGCTCCTCCAGAAAACCGCTCTCGGCGAGCTGCATAGACAGCGTTAAAGCGGTCTGTCCGCCCAGATTGGACACTACCGAATCGGGCTTTTCTATCTCGATAACGCGCTTTACTACCTCTAAGGTCAGCGGTTCGATGTAAATTTTGTCCGCCATATGCTTGTCCGTCATTATAGTTGCGGGGTTGGAGTTGATAAGCACTACCTCCAGACCCTCCTGCTTTAACGCGCGGCAAGCCTGCGTTCCCGCGTAGTCAAACTCCGCGGCTTGTCCGATAACGATAGGTCCCGAACCAATGACCAGAACCTTTTTTATATCACTTCTTAACGGCATTGCTTAGTCCCTCCCCATAAGTTTAATGAACTCGTCAAACAAATACGAGGTATCGTGCGGACCTCCGCACGCCTCGGGGTGGAACTGCACCGTAAACGCCGGCGCGTTGGTGTAACGCACGCCCTCGCAGGTGCCGTCGTTGCCGTTTATGTGGCTCACCTTGCCCGCGTTTTCGGGAACGCTGTCGCCGATAACCGCATAGCCGTGGTTCTGCGAGGTAATAAACGTCTTGTCAAGCGCGAGGTCTTTCACGGGCTGATTTCCTCCGCGGTGACCGTATTTCAGCTTTTCGGTCTTTGCGCCGTTCGCAAGCGCAAGCAGCTGATGTCCGAGGCAAATTCCGAACGTGGGTATTTTCGCGGGGATAAGCTCTTTTAGCGTGTTTATGGAGGCAATATTGTCGGCAGGGTCGCCGGGTCCGTTTGAGAGCATAATGCCGTCGGGGTTCAAGGCTTTAATTTCGTCGGCGGTCGCGTTGTACGGCATTACGGTAACGTTGCAGCCGCGCTTTACAAGCTCGCGGCGAATGTTGAACTTGTAGCCGTAATCCATCAGCACTACATTATATTTTCCGTTTTCGGCGGGGTAATACTCCTTTTCCTTTACGGAGACTTTCGGAACTACCTCTCCGACCTTGTACGCGCGGATTTCCTCGAGCAGCTTGTCCTTGTCAAATGCTCCGCAGACTATCGCGCCGTTCATTACGCCGCTCTCGCGGATAATTCGGGTAAGGCGGCGCGTGTCTATATCGCATATTCCAACGATATTAAGGCTCTTCAGATAACCGTCAAGATCGCCCTCGCAGCGGAAATTGCTCGGAGCGTCGCAGCACTCGCGCACTATGTAGCCCGAGACCGCGCTCCCGCTGCTTTCGGGGTCGATCTTGTTCACGCCGTAGTTGCCGATAAGCGGAAACGTCTGCGTTACTATCTGTCCGCAGTAGGACGGGTCGGTGAGCGTTTCCTGATAGCCTGTCATCGCCGTCGTGAACACGATCTCGCCGATAACGCTGCCCTCCGCGCCGAAGCCCTTGCCCTCGAAAACAGTGTCGTCCGCCAGAACCAGCGAGGCTTTGCGGCTGTTTTCAAAGGCTTCAAATCTCTCAAAACTCATTTTTTGCCTCCAAAACCGATTGTTTCTTTTGTTCTTTATCTGTAAATTTTCCCATTTATGGGATATTTTTAACCCTTTGCGATCGTGATCTTCCCGACAAATCCCATTATCTCGTCGCGCATACGGATAGCCTCGCGGCGCGCCGCCTCGGCGAATTCGCGCTCATTGCACTTCTCCTTCTGATACGCGCACATAATTCCGCGCGAGCTGTTGACAATGCCGCCCAAGCCGTTCTTGTCGAACGCCGCGGATATATCCTTAGCGGTCGCGCCCTGAGCGCCGTAGCCCGGGATAAGGAAGAAAGTGTGCGGCAGTATCTCGCGCAGGCGCTTGATCTGCTCGGGGTATGTAGCGCCCGCAACCGCGCCTACTCCGCTGTAACCGTACACTCCCGGAAGCTCCTTGCCCCATTCCTCGCACATATTGCCCATAAGCTCGTAAATGGGCGTACCTGCGACGGGTCTGTCCTGAAGCTCGCCGCTTGACGGGTTAGAGGTCTTGACGAGCACGAAAATGCCCTTGTCGTTCTCCTTGCACACCTTTAACAGCGGCTTTATACCGTCCGAGCCGAGATAGCCGTTGACGGTGAGCGCGTCGCCGAGGAACGGCTCGTACTCCTTGCTTCCCACCTTTACCTTGCCGAGGTGCGCGGTCGCGTAGGCTTCCATCGTCGTACCGATGTCGTTGCGCTTAGCGTCGGTGATAACGTACATTCCCTTTGAACGCGCGTACTCCTGCGTTTTGTAGAGCGCCTTAACGCCTGCCGTGCCGTACATTTCGTAGTACGCCGCCTGCGGCTTTACCGCGGGAACGATGTCGTACAGCGCGTCGATAAGTCCCTTGTTGAACTCGTAAAGCGCCTTTGCCGCGCCCTTGAGCGTTTCGCCGTGCTTCTCGAAGCACTTTTTCTTGATGTACTCGGGAACGTAATCCAACTTGGGGTCAAGTCCCGCTACCGTGGGGTTCTGGGTCTGCTCAATTTTCTCGATAAGTCTGTCAAGTGCCATATTTCCTCCTTATTTAAAAAGCTCCGCAATTTCGGCTCACTTATTCCCCGTTTGTTGCTGAAAGCCTTTTTGCCTGCAACCCTATTTGTTGCCGATCGTTTTTATGCGCTTTATTGCGCGATTTGTTGACTTAGCAGAAACGCGCTTTTAATGCGCCGCCATTGTGTTGTCTCCGTTCGAGCGTGTCAAAGCGGCTGTGGCTCTTCGCCATAAAAGACGCGGACTTTTTCGTCCAACTCTTGGGCGCGGTGATAGTTGGTCAAGGTATCTTCCCCGCTGTTGTAGAACATTGCGATAACCCTGTTCGGGACAAAGCGCGAGAGCACGCACCAAGTCTCCCCTTGATTAAACATCTGAAACGGGAAGTGCCCTCCGCCGACCTGATACAGACCTTTTCCGTCGGTATCCTCGATAAGCTGTCGGAACAGGTACGGCTCGACCAATTCTTCCAGTTTCTCTGTGCGGATGACACCTTTCTTTCGGTGAACCTCCACAAGGACGGCGAGACTGTTTTCCCTCAAAAAGGAAATAACATCTTCCATTAAAAATCCTCCGCAAATCTTTCTGCTTACAAATTCCGATTTGCTCAACACCGTCCGCCGATATTCAGCGATACCTTTTCAATTATATGCCCGTTCATCTTCTCTAACAACTCGTTGAGGAAAAATCCCTCTTTAACGTCAAGCTCGCCGTCCAGCGCGTACACCGTCAGCTTGTACATATGATCCTTGTCCGGCGGACAAGGTCCGATATAGCGCTTTGTAACGCGCTCGTCCTTTTCGCCGACAAACGGCGAGGCGCAGCTGTTCGCGCCCTGAACCATTCCGAAAGCACCGTCTTGGCTCGCGTTCTCGTGTATCTCGGAAATATCCGCGGGGATATTCGCCGCCGTCCAATGTATCCACGCGAAGCCGCAGACGGGTATCGAGTCGAAATCCACGAATACAATTGCAAGCGTTTTCGCGTTTTTCGGAATATCATCCAATTTTATCGGGAACGAGACCACGGGATTTCCGTTTATCTTCACATCTGAATGTTTCGCGTATTTTTCGGGCAGAAACCCGTTTTCATTCGGTATTTGTATCTTCATTTTACTTATCCTCGTAAACTATCTTTCCGTCGACTATCGTCATTTTGACCTTGCCTTTGAGGGTCATTCCCTTAAAGCAAGTGTTTTTTGACTTGGAGTGGAGCTTTTCGGGGTCGACCGTCCATTCCTCGTTGGCGTCGAATATCGCTATATCCGCAATATCGCCCGCGCCGAGGGCTCCGCCGGCAATACCGAGTATCTTGCGCGGATTAACGCACATAAGCCGAACGATGCGCTTTAACGTTATCTTATCATTGTGATACAGAGCCGTGAGCGTCGCCGCAAGCGACGTTTCAAGTCCTACGACGCCGTTCGGAGCTTTCTCGAAATCCGCTTTTTCCTCGGGAGCGTGCGGAGCGTGATCGGTGACTATGCAGTCTATCGTGCCGTCGCATACGCCCTCGGCTATCGCGGCTACGTCGTCCGCGGTGCGGAGCGGAGGGTTCATTCTGTAATCCGCGTCGCGCAGTCTCAGCTTTTCGTCCGAAAGCATAAAGTAGTGCGGAGCGGTCTCGCTCGTTACCATAGCGCCGTATCTCGTGCCGAGGCGAATCAACAGCATACTCGTAGCCGTCGAGACGTGCGCTATGTGGATAGGCATTTCAAGGTCTCCCGCCATAACTATCTCGCGCGCCGTTGATATATCCTCGGAAATGCGGTGCATTCCCTTTACTCCGAGCTCCTTTGAGACCTCGCCGCTGTTTATAATGCCGCCCGCGATTATGTTCGGATCCTCGCAGTGGGAAATTACGCGAAGCCCGGCGTAATGCGCCTTTACCATAGCTTTCGCCATAATTCTCGCGTTTAGCACGGGCTTGCCGTCGTCCGATACCGCGACGCAGCCCGCTGCCTTGAGCTCCGCGTAATCGCACAGCTCCTCGCCCTTCTGACCCTTGGTGATACAGCCTATAGGGTAGACCCTCGCCTTAGCGCCCTTTGCCTTATCGAGGATATACTTGACAGTCTCGGCGTTATCGACAACGGGCACGGTGTTCGGCATACACGCCACAGCCGTTACTCCGCCGGCGGCAGCCGCCTCGCAGCCCGTGATTATATCCTCCTTGTGGGTCTGTCCGGGGTCGCGGAAGTGAACGTGCATATCGCAGATACCGGGAATTATCGTCTTTCCCGCGCAGTCGATCACCTTGTCGGCGGTCTCCGCGATGTTCGGCTCGCGCTTTATTATCTTTCCCTTATCCACCAGAATGTCGGCGATACCCTCAAAATCGTTCGCCGCGTCGACCACATAGCCGTTTTTTAACAATATATCCATTGTTCCTCCTTGAATCAACTCAATATATTTATCGTTATGTTTTATTTTTATCTGCTAACCCACGATAACCACCTTATCGCACCCGTCCAGCTCGCGCACCATTACCTTGACCTTTTCTCCGCGCGAGGTCGGAAGGTTTTTTCCGATATAATCCGCGCGAATCGGCAGTTCCCGATGTCCGCGGTCTATAAGCGCCGCGAGCTGTATCAGCGTCGGACGTCCGCGCGACAAAAGCCCGTCGATAGCCGCGCGCGCCGTCCGCCCCGTGTAGATCACGTCGTATATTATCACCACGCGCTTATCGGTTATATCAAAATCTATCCTGCTCGCGTCGTCGGAGCAGCCGCGCCTTTCGTCGTCGCGGAACGGCGTAATATCGAGCAGTCCCGTCGGTATCTCGCTTCCCTCGTTTTCGGCTATTTTCGCGGCTATTCTCTGCGCCAGTACCGCGCCGCGCGAGAACAATCCCACAAGGCAGAGACCGTCCGTACCCTTGTTGCGCTCGATTATCTCGAACGAGATACGCGTTATCGCCCTTGCGACCGCGTTTTCGTCGAGTATCTCCGCCTTTACTCTGCAAGCATCGTCCATACGCTCACCCCTACAAAAAAATCCCGCCGTAACGGCAGGACGTTAAATCTACACCAAAAACCGACGGGAGACTTCCCCCGCGGAATTCGTCTAAATTTTTCAAGAACCTTGTCGGTATCGCCGTACCGAATTAAAAGCCGCTCGTTCTTATTTATTATACTCGATTTGTCTGTTTTTGTCAAGGGATTTTTTTCAAAATAACGGATAAACTTATATTTTTTCAAAACTTTTTTAAAAAATATTGACAAAGAGAAAAAACCGTGCTATAATATTGAATATAAATTCAATGAATAATAATTCAGCGAGGAGGATATATGTCAATACGCGATGAACAAAAGGAACAGCGCCGACAGCTTATAATCGACAAGGCGATAGAGCTTTTCGCCAAGCGCGGCTACGCCGACACGAAGATCGGCGACATCGCCAAGGCGGCGGATATGAGCGTGGGGTTGATGTTCCATTATTTCGAGTCCAAGGAAAAACTGTTCGAGGAACTGGTGCGCTACGGCGCGCAGGCGGCGGACAACACTCCGCGCGAGATGAACTTCGAGAACCCGCTGGACTATTTCGAGGGCTTTCTGAAAACGCTTTTTCGGTACGCGAAGGAACAGCCGCGGATAATGTATATGTTCGTGATAATGGGCAGGATACAGAGCGGCGAGGGTATCCCCGGGCATATTCTCGAGATAGCGCGGAGCGCGGATCAGATAAGCCAGTCGGCGGAGATAATCGAGGCGGGGCAGCAGTACGGCTACTTCCGCGAGGGCGACCCGTATCTGCTGGCGTTCACGTTCTGGTGCGGCGTTCAGGGGGTAATGGAGCAGTTGGCAGTTCACCCCGAAATGCTCGAAAACGGCATGCTGCCCGAGACCGATTGGATAATCGATATTATAAGGGGGAAAAAGCAATGATAAAAGCAGAAAATATCCGCAAATCCTACGGTTTATCGGATAACGGAACGGAGGTCTTAAAGGGCGTTTCGCTCGAGGTCGGAGACGGCGATACTACCGTTATACTCGGCGCTTCGGGCTCGGGCAAGTCGACCCTGCTGAACGTCGTTTCGGGATTGGAGCGACCCGACAGCGGAAGCGTTTTATATGACGGCGAGGACATCTTGGGGTTCTCCGACGACAAGCTGACGGCGTTTCGAAAGCGGAAGATAGGCTTTATTTTTCAGCAGTATTATCTGCTGCCGAATCTCACCGTCGACAGAAACGTAAAAATGGGCGCGGAGCTTGCGGGGAACAAAAATTACGCCGAAATTATTGACGCGCTCGGGCTTTCGGAGAAGAAAAACAAATTCCCTTACGAGCTCAGCGGCGGCGAGCAGCAGAGAGTTTCCGCGGCAAGGGCGCTCGCGAAAAAGCCGGAGGTCCTGTTTCTCGACGAGCCGACGGGAGCGCTCGACGAGGAGACGGGGCGTTCCGTTCTCGATTATATTTATAAATTACAGAACGAGCTGAAATTCACGATAATAATGGTAACGCACAACGCGAATATCGCCGAAACGGTACAAAACGTGATAAAAATGAACAGCGGCAGAATTATTGGGCAATACCGCAACGAAACGCGGAAAACCGCGTATGAGATAGGGTGGTAATATGGTTATAGGGATAAAGGACGTTTTCAAGCTGAGCGGGATAATTATGATCTCCGCGTGCGCGGTGTTTGTCTGCGCGCTGTTTTTGAACTACAATATCGACCTTCAAGGCATTGAGCCGATGATAACCGAACAGGCGCGCCCGCTTTTTGACGCGCTCGCCGCAACGGGAAAGGTCGTAAGCGCGGTGAGCGGCGGTTGTCTGCTGCTGACCTCGGTGGTTATGCTGGCGTTTTACATAAAGCACTACATAGATTCCCACCGCAGACAGCTCGGCATTTTAAAGGCGCTCGGCTATTCAAATTTAAGAATATCGCGCGGCTTCCGGGTTTTCGGGCTGAGCGTGCTTTTCGGCACGGCGGCGGGCTTTTCGGCGGCACATTTGGTCATGCCGAAATTCTATTCCGTACAGAACGAGGACAAATTTCTTCCGTCGTTCGAGCCGAGCTTTCATTTTGAGTTATTGATCTTTCTCGTTATTCTTCCGACCGCCGTATTCGCGCTGCTGTCGGTGCTTTACGGTCTGCTGAAAATGAAAACGCCGGTTATCGAGCTGCTCAAAGGAAAATCGAGCGGTAAGATCAAGGGCGTAAAAACAAACGGTGATCTTCCGTTTCTCAAGGAGCTTCGGAAGATCACCGTGAAAAGCCGAAAGTCGCTTGTGTTTTTTATGGCGTTCGCTTCGTTCTGCTATTCGGCAATGGTTCAGATGTCGTTCGGCATGGGCGGGCTTGCAAGCGATATGATGTCGCTTATGACCCTGATGATAGGCTTAGTACTCGCGTTTACAACGCTGTTTATCGCGGTGACGACGGTAGTGAAAACAAACGCGGTGACCGTTTCGATAATGCGCGTTTTCGGATATTCGAGCCGGGAATGCTCCTCGGCGGTGCTGAGCGGCTATCGTTTCGCGGCGCTTGTCGGGTTCGCGGTCGGCACGGCGTATCAGTATTTCCTGCTGAGAATAGCCGTGGATATTTTGTTTAAGGACGTTGAGAAAGTACCCGAATTTGATTTTAACTTCAAAGCGCTTATTATCGCGGCGGTATCGTTCGCCGTGATTTATGAAACGGTTATGTATTTCTTTTCGCGGAAGATAGGCAGAATGTCCGTCAAAGAAGTAGTTATGGAGCGGGAATAATATAGCTGTTAAGGCGTTTTCTCCGATAAATTTTTTATATACTGGACAAAAGGAAAATTTTGTGTTATAATAAATAAAAAAACAAGGAGGAAACGATCATGTCAAACAAACCTGTCGCGGGAACGGGCGGCGAGCGCTATGTTCCCTATTCCGAGCGCACGGGAGAGCAGTCGCTCGTTTATTTCACGCGCGACCTTTCGGCGGAGGGCTTGCGCAAGGCGTTCGCTAAGGTGAACCAAAATATCACGGGCAAGGTGAGCATAAAGCTCCATACGGGCGAGCCTCACGGTCCGAATATCATTCCGCGCCCGTGGGTGGAAGCGCTGGTCAAAAACGACCTGCCCGATGCTTCTATAATCGAGACCAACACCTATTACGAGGGCGGCCGCTACACCACCGAGGAGCACCGTAAAACGCTCGAGGTCAACGGCTGGACGTTCTGCCCCGTCGACATTACCGACGCGGACGGCACCGCACCGCTCCCCGTAAAGGGCGGCAAGTGGTTCACCGAGATGATGATGGGCAAGAATATCCTCAACTACGATTCGCTGTTTGTTTTAACGCATTTCAAGGGTCACGCGATGGGCGGCTTCGGCGGCTCGGCGAAGAACATCGGCATAGGCTGCGCGGACGGCAGGATAGGCAAGGGAATGATCCACACCGCCGAGGGCTCGGACGACCTCTGGTCTATCGCCGAGGAGGAGCTTATGGAGCGCATGATGGAGAGCGCAAAGGCGGTAGTCGACCATTTCGGTAAAAACATCAGTTTTGTAAACGTACTGCGCAATATGTCCGTTTCCTGCGACTGCGAGGGCGTTGCGGCGGCTCCCGTTGTCACTCCGAATATCGGAATACTCGCTTCGCTTGACATTCTCGCGGTCGACCAGGCTTCCGTCGATCTTGTGTACGCGCTTAACGAAAACGACCGTCACGCGCTCTCCGAGCGTATAGAGAGCCGTCACGGTTTCCGTCAGCTCACTTATATGAAAGAGCTCGGTATGGGCAACGACAAGTACCGCCTTATCGACCTCGACAACGGCGAAAAGGAGATCACCGCCGCCGACGCGGTACGGGGCGTCGTGCCTTTTAAAGCGGAATAAGAGAAATTGCGGGAACTCCTCAAGAAGTTTCCGCAATTTATTTGCTTTCCCGAAAAATTTTTTGTAACGTTTTGTGATCCGCGGGGTCATATAGTTAAAAGCAGGGAGGTGTTTGCGTGGAGGGCTTTGAACGGATATATTCCGAGTATTACGACGCGGTGTTTGAATATGTGCTGTCGCTTTGCCGCGACGAGTGCTGGGCGGAGGAGATAGTGCAGGAGGCGTTCTTCAAGGCGCTGAAGAGCATTGACGGCTTCCGCGGCGACTGCAAGCTGAGCTCATGGCTGTGTCAGATAGCGAAGAATACGTTCCTCACGCAGGCAAAACGCCGAAAACGCATTGTCGACTATCCGCTCGAGACCGTTCCCGCCGAGGGCTCGTTCGAGCAGAAGCTGGTCGACAAGGAAACGGCGCTCGCCATACACCGACTGCTTCACGCGCTTGACGAGCCGTACAAGGAGGTTTTTCACATGCGGACGTTCGCCGAGTTGTCGTTCAAGGAAATAGCCGATATATTCGGAAAGACCGAAAGCTGGGCGCGCGTGACCTATCACAGAGCAAGAGCAAAGATCAGGGAGGGATTGAAATGAAGTATCAATGCGGAATAATACGCGATCTTATGCCGCTGTATCACGACAACGTATGCAGTGAGGAGAGCCGCGGAGCGGTAGACGAGCACTTGTCCGAGTGCAGTGAATGTGCCGAATATTACGGAAATCTGTCCGATAGCCGGACGGAGCTTGTTATTCCCGAGCGCGAGCAGCAGAAAGCCGCCTCGTTCAAGGCGGTGAGCCGCCGTTTCAGACACGGCAGGGAGATTGCGGTCATGTTGGCGGTCGCTTTGGCGGCGGTCGTTTTCGTCGGCGCGATAATCATCACGGTAGCTATAATGAGCCGCACAATGCAGACGGTGAAGTACGAGGACGAAAACATTACCGTCACAAAACAGCAAAACGGCGATCTGGTATGCAGACTCAACGACACGGGCTGGAACAGTTACCATATAAAGAACGTACACGTCAACAGCGGCGGGGACGAAAAGCTGTACTCGTTTGTCCGCGCGGACGTGAGCGTGTGGGGAGCGCTGATTGCGAAAAAAGGCACATTCTCCGAGTTTACGGTCGCTTACGGGAGTGGCAGCGGATACGAGGGCGCGTGTACCGCCGATTATATTGACCGCGTGTACTACTACACGGGAGATATGCACGGTATAGAAACGCTCCCGCCCGAGGAGCTTGCCGAGGTCATAGAGAATTCGGTGCTGCTCTGGGAAAAGTAAAAAACGACAAAACCGCTGAAGATGCCGTCTTTAGCGGTTTTTTACCGATTTCGCTCAAAATACATTTTAAACCGCTTGCAAAATTTTCCGATATGTGTTATACTATAATATGAGTAATTATGCACGGTAAAAGAAAGGAATTTAAAATGCAGTTAGTAGCGATCGTGGGACGCCCGAATGTGGGAAAATCCACGCTTTTCAATAAGTTAGTCGGCAAGCGCTTGTCTATCGTAGACGATACTCCGGGCGTTACCCGAGACAGAATTTACAGCCGCTGCGAGTGGCTGAACCGCGAGTTTATGCTGATCGACACGGGCGGTATCGAGCCCAAGACGGACGACGTTATCCTCGCGCAGATGAGGGAGCAGGCGCTGCTCGCTATCGAGTCGGCGGACTGTATCATCTTTGTGACCGACCTTACAACGGGCGTTACCGCGAACGATTCCGACGTTGCGGCAATGCTCACCAAGAGCGGCAAGCCCGTAGTTCTCGCCGTCAACAAGGACGATAATATCGGCGAGCCGCCGCCCGAGTTCTACGAGTTCTACAATCTCGGTCTGGGCGATCCAATTGCGGTATCGGCGGTGCACGGTCACGGCACGGGAGACCTTCTTGACGCGGTGTTTGAGCTTATGCCGCCCGAGGAAGCCGAGCCCGAGGACGAGAACGCCATAAAGGTAGCCGTTATCGGAAAGCCGAACGTTGGAAAATCGTCGCTCGTCAATCTGATAACGGGCGAGGAGCGCTCCATAGTCTCCGATATCGCGGGCACGACCCGCGACGCGGTGGACAGCGAGGTAGTGCGCGGCGAGGATAAGTACATCTTTATCGACACCGCGGGAATGCGCCGCAAAGCCAAGGTAACGGAGAATATCGAGCATTTCAGCGTTCTGCGCGCGCTTATGGCGGTGGACAGAGCGGACGTGTGCGTAGTTATGATAGACGCGACGGTCGGCTTCACCGAGCAGGACAGCAAGGTCGCGGGCTACGCTCACGACAAGGGCAAGGCTTGCGTTATCGCCGTCAATAAGTGGGACGCGGTCGAGGACAAAACGGACAAGACCATGTCCGAATTCACCAAGAAATTACAGACGGACTTTTCGTTTATGAGCTACGCGCCTTTCGTTTTCATCTCGGCGAAAACGGGACAGCGGTTAGACAAGCTGTTCGAGCTGATAAAGCTGGTCCGCGAGCAGCATTCGCGCCGCATTTCCACGGGCGTTCTCAACGATATGCTGAGCTACGCGACCTCGCGCGTTCAGCCGCCCTCGGACAAGGGTAAGCGGCTCAAGCTCTATTATATGACCCAGGCGAGCACCAACCCGCCGAATTTCGTCGTGTTCTGCAATAACAAGGAGTTGTTCCATTATTCTTATCAGCGTTACATCGAAAATCAGATACGCGAAACGTTCGGGCTTGACAAAACGCCGATAAAGCTGTCTATCCGTGAAAGAGGAGAATAATGGACAAATTCAAAAATTCAAAAGCGTTTGAGAAAATAATCAAGGACTTTCGGAAAACGTTCCGGCGCATTACGATATGCGACTGTATCTGCGCTGTGCTTGAGACCGTGGCGTTTCTGCTTTGCGGAGTGTTTACGAAAATGCCGTTAGCCGTTATCGCGGTTATTTGTACGGCGTTTTTCTGGGGGGTTGCGGCATGGTCGCTCAATATGTTCCTGCTGTCGGGCAAGAGGTTCGCGAAAAAGCTTGAGGATATGCCCGGGGACAAAGGGACGGAGCTGCTTTCCCAATATGAAAACGCTCATTCTCTCGGAAACCGTTGGTTTCTCGGGGAATATCTGCTCTTTTACCGCAATCGGCGCATTGAGCTTCTGCGGTACGATACGATACGCTCCGCCGAGCCCAAAGGCTTTAAAATGGTGCTGGAGCTTCTCGACGGAAAGATCGAACGGCTTCCGCTCGGACCGAACGAAAATCCCGCGTTTATAGTCGCGGCGCTCCGCAGCAAAAATCCGCAGATCAGCGTAAAGCTCAACGGAAAGATAATCGAAAAGATGGAAAATAGAAAGGACAGCGTGGAATGATCTGGTTGTGTTACATTATAATGCTTGCCGTGCCGTATTTGCTCGCGGGGATAAACACCTCGATAATCGTAGCGAAGATAAAGACGGGCAAGGATATCCGCACTATGGGCAGCGGCAACGCGGGGCTTACGAATACCCTGCGCGTACTCGGAAAGGGCGCGGCGGGGATAGTCCTCCTCGGCGACGTTTCAAAGTCGGCGATAGCGGTGCTTATCGTGCGGTTATCGTTTTTGTTCATCGGCAATGTGAACACTATGGATCCCGCCTCAAATATGACGTGGGTGGAATTTATGGCGGTGTTTATGGCGATAGTCGGGCACTGTTTTCCGTTGTACTACGGCTTTAAGGGCGGCAAGGGAGTGCTTGCGGCTATCTCGGCGATTTTCGTGCTTGACTGGAGGATAGCTTGCATACTGCTCGGTATCTTCATAGTTCTTGTGGCGATAACGAGATACGTCTCGCTCGGGAGCTGTATCGCCTCGTCCTGCTTCTGCATTGCCGCGCCGCTGTTCGGATATTTCGCCGACCACGACCCCGCGTTTATCGTAAACGCGATAATCGCGGCGTTCTGCGGAGGGCTTATCGTGTTCCGCCACCGCGCGAACATAAAGAGACTTATTGATCATAACGAGAAGAAACTCGGAGAAAAGTCGAAGTAAACGGAGGAGAATTATGGACAGACAGGAATGTATTTTATTATTTAACAGTATGCGCCCGAATTTTTTCGAGCGGGAATATATCCGCGCCATTCCCGAGGGAGTGGTATTCGACGAGATGATACTCGATCTCGCGGAATTTGACGCGGAAAAATACTCAAAACCTCTCGACAGCGCCGTTTCATTCGGTTTATATAACGGCAGCCTCGACGTGATAAGGAAAGTCGTTGAAAGGGTAGACGAGGATTGGGTGCAGTATTACAACGGAGAAGAGCGGATATATTGCGGCTATATAAACGGCGAGCCCGTGAGCTTCTGTCAGATAAGCGATATGGGCAGACATAATATAAACGGGCGTGAGATCAAGGTCGGAGGTCCCGGGTGCGTGGGAACTCTCCCCGAGTACCGCGACAGGGGTATAGGCTTGACAATGGTAAGTCACGCTACCCGGATACTCAAGGAAGACGGCTATGACCTTAGCTATATCCATTACACATACGTTGCCGGCTGGTACGGCAAGCTCGGCTACAAAACCGTGCTGCAATGGGGCAGAAACGGTATAATTTGACCTAAGAACTTGTTATGGGGGTATTCATATGGCGAAGATCACTATTCTGGGCTGCGGCTACGGCACGGCTCTGGGAGTACTGTACAGCAAATACGGTCACGAGGTCACGACCTGGACGAAGTTCGAGGAGGAGGCGGAACAGCTCCGCACGCTCCGCGAACACAAACGCTTGCTTCCCGGGGTAATTCTGCCCGATAATTTGGGCGTTACCACCGACCCGAAATGCGTTTCGGGCGCGGATATAGTGGTGGTGTGCATACCGTCCGCGTTTTACCGCGAGGCTATACGCAATGTCAAGGAACACATCGACAAGCGCACGGTGATCGTCAACGCATCCAAGGGCTTGGAGGAGACGACGGGAAAGCGCCTGTCCGAGCTGCTTTGCGAGGAGCTTCCCGAGAACCCCGTCGCGGTCATTACGGGTCCCTGCCACGCGGAGGAGATCGCGCGCTTCGTTCCCACGACGGAGGTCTGCGCGGCTTACGATTCCGAGACCGCGAAATATATCCAGCACACGCTTTCCAGCGAGTGTTACAGAATTTACGTCAACGACGACGTTGCCGGCTGCGAGCTCGGGGGAGTGCTGAAAAACCCGATAGCGCTCGGCTGCGGCATTTCGCGCGGAATGGGCCTCGGCGACAACACCGTCGCGGCGCTTATGACCCGCGGAATGACCGAGATAACGCGTCTCGGCGTAGGTCTCGGCGCGAACTGGAAGACCTTTACGGGTATGGCGGGTATCGGAGACCTTATCGTTACCTGTACCTCCCAACATTCGCGTAACTACCGCGCTGGATTTCTTATCGGGCAGGGCACTCCCGCCGCCGAGGCGGTAAAGCAGGTCGGCACGGTCGAGGGCTATCTTAACGCGCGCACGGCGTTCCGTCTCGCAAAGGAGCATAATATCGACACGCCGATAATCGAGCAGATAGTAAACGTCTGCTACAACGGCAGCGACCCGCGCAAGAGTATCAACGCGCTTATGACGCGCGAGAGCAAGCACGAACGGGAGGTGTTCTGGTTCGATGAGTAAATTCCGCACGGAACGGGAGATGCTTGATCTGATAATCAATACCGCCAAGGAGGACGACCGTATTCTCGGCGTGATGATGAACGGTTCGAGAGCGGACGTTCACGTTGAAAAGGACATTTATCGGGACTACGATATTGTATACTTTGTAAAGGACGTCGCGCCGTTTTGGAACAACACAGCGTGGCTGGAGGAGAAATTCGGGAAGATAGCGGTTTTGCAGACTCCCGAAACGGGTACGCTTCTCCCGCCCGACAATAACGGGGACTTTGTTTTTCTGACGATATTTGAGGACGGCAACCGCATTGATCTGAGCATAACGAGCAGCCCGTATATAGATGACGGCGAGCCCGCAATAGTGCTGCTGGACAAGACGGGGGAGCTTTCCGGCATAAAGCCGCGCGATGATTTCTGGTTCGTAAAGCTCCCGACGGAGAAGCTGTTCCGCGACTGCTGCAACGAATTCTGGTGGTGTCTGAATAACGTGGCAAAGGGAATAGCGCGCGACGAGCTGCCGTACGCTATGGAGATGTTCAACCATTACGTCCGCGATATGCTTAACCAAATGACGGACTGGTATATCGGCGTGAACCATGATTTCAAGGTCTCGGCGGGGAAAATGGGGAAGAATTACAAGCGGTATCTTCCCGAAGAGCTGTATAAAATGTACGCCGCTACCTATTCCGACAGCGGTTACGCGCATTTGTGGACGGCGGTCTTTACCGGCTGCGAATTGTTCCGCACAATGGCAAAGAGCGTTGCAGAGCGGTTCGGATATGTTTACAATATCTCCGAGGACGAAAATATGACAGAATATATGCTTAAAGTTAAAGAGGGAAAACTTAAATAATTTTGGGGGAAGCCATGGCTGCAAAAATTCCGGCTACCATAAACGAACAGATAGCCAAAATGAAAGAGCGCGGCTGTATTTTCGGCGACGAAAAAAAGGCTCGCGAGACCTTGAAATATATAAATTATTATCGTATCTCAAACTATTTCGAGCCGTTTTCGATAAGCAAGCACAGATATGAGGAAGGCACGACGTTTGAGAAGGTAATGCAGATATACGAAATGGACAGAAAGCTCCGAAGCGTGCTTATCGCGGCGCTGGAGGAGATAGAGATAGCTCTGCGCGCCGCGGTGTCAAATTTTCACGCGCTGAAATACGGCGCAACGGGGTATCTCAATCCGTCGAGCTTTGACCGTTCGCATAATCATCAAGGCTTTATGGGGCGCGTGAAGTATCTTATCGAGTGCAACGACGAGCGCGAATTCGTTAAGCATTACAACTCGAAATACGGCGGCAATTTCCCGTTGTGGGTGGTTATGGAGCTGTTCAGCTTCGGTACGCTCGCGTTCTTTTTCAAGGATATGCAGAGCGCCGACAAGAAAGCGCTCGCCAACGATTATTACGGCTGTTCCGCTTCCGATCTTGACAACTGGATATTCTGCCTTAACGAGCTCCGCAACTACTGCGCTCATTACAACAGGCTTTACGGCAACCGTTTTCCCGTACTGCCGAGAACTCCGCGCGGTATAGAGCCCGAGCTTTCCGACGACGTTTTCGGGTACATTATGGTAATGAAGCAATTGTATCACGACAAGAAAAACTGGAACGAGCGCATTGTAAAGCCTATCTCGCGTATGCTGAAAAAGAACGCGGGCGCGGTGAGACTGGACGACCTCGGCTTCCCCGAAAACTGGGCGGAGCTTCTGACCTTCAGCGATATTGATGAGGAATAAGTGGTGAATTCAATTGTCCGACGAGTTTAAAAAGTTCATTGATACGGGCGGAAAAACGCTTGATGAGATAAGGAAAACTATCGAAAAAATGCTTAACAATACCGTCGACAGCGTTGTTGACGAGGCGGCGAGGCTCGTTCCGAGGGAGCTCCGCGAGCAGATAAAGCAAGCGGTAAAGGACGCGCGGAAAAGTCCGGACGGCTATTACAAGCCCGAGAAGATACCGCCTAGACCTCAAGTATCTCAGAGACCGCAAAGCCGTCCCCAAAGCGGAACGCGCGAGCCGATAAGAGCCGCGTATCCCCGCGAATATGTTCCCGAGCATATGAACCGGCAGGACGAGCTTATGCTTGACAAGATAAGCGAAATGCGCGCTCTTGAGGAGCCTTCCGACAACCGTTACATCACGGGGCGCTGCGTTGAGGTAACAATGGTGAAGCAGGGGCTTTTTATGGCAGACGTGGAGGACGATTTCAACCGCCGCGTTTTTTGCGCGCTCCAGCAGCCCGTCTATATGGCGATGTCGAATTCGCAGCTGCGCACCTATTTCACCTGGAGGACGGACGTAAGGCGCGGAAAATACCCCGAGATCGACAAGCCGTATGTGCTGCTGTACTGCTATGAGCTGCTGAACAAGATCGGCGTTTCAAGCGCCGCGGAGGCGTTCGGTCGGCTGCTTGACTTGTGGGAGGGGTGCAGACCGTTCGCGGGCTATCTCAATGAGATAATGCCGCGCTGGCTCAAGGATTTTTATGTATACAACGACATCACGAACTTGTATCCCGACATAACGCAGTATCTCGGCGCTGCGGGCGGCTCCTCGCGCGAGAGCTGTATGGCGGAATTTGAAAACGGGAATTATGGCGGAAAGCTGGATTATCTTGCCGAATATTCCGCGTATAACATAAAGGGAAGCATATTCCTTTCCGACAAGACCCGTCCGCTTATCGACGGAGCGTGCGCGGCGGCGTTGAAAGCGCTGTCGGAATACTTCTCGGAGCGCGGTATAGATATGGTGGAGCTGTTGTGCGGCAAGGTGCGCAAGGACTACTCGTGGACGCCGTTCCGCGGCGCGGTGGTCGACCTTGAGAGAACGGACGGCTTCCGTCCTATGAGGATAAGCGCCGCCGAGCGTTACTGTATAAAGCGCGGCGAGCCGTCGCTGGAGGTTTTCGATTTTTCACCGTCGAGAGGGTTTATCGGCTATCTGCTGAAAAGCGTGGAGGCGGAGCTCCGCCGCCGCACAAAGTTCAAGCGCTATATAATCCCGAATATCGTAATGCTGGAGAATGATTTCCGCAACCGCGAAAAGCTGATGTCGGCAGTGACCGACGAGCGGTTTGAAAAGCTGATACCGTCGGCGGTGGCGGAGTACTGCCGTAAGAACGGAATATCCGCGCCCGAAAAGAAAACGAGCAAAGTTGAGGAGCGCAGCGAATATGTCCGCGAAAAGGTGGAGATCGACGTTTCAAAGCTCGTTCATATTCGCGAGCAGTCGGACGAGCTGGCGAAAAAGCTGATAGTCGAGGAGACCCCGTTTGAGGACGCGATAGAGGAAATGTCTATGATGATAGCCGACGACGATTTTTCGGAACGCGTCGCCGACTGCGCCGAGCTGTCTCCCGAGGAGCCGGTTATTCCCGTCGAGCGTAATTCGGCGTTCTCGGAGCTTCCCGACGAGTGGCAGAGCTTCGCGAACGACCTCACGTCGACGCACCTCGCCGTGCTGAAATGTATGCAAAGCGGAAATGCCGCCGAGTACTGCCGTCGGAACGGGTTAATGCCCGAGACCGTCTGCGAGGAGATAAACACCGCCGCGCTGGAAACGATACTCGACGTAGTTATCGAGGGCGGCGAGATACTTCCCGACTATTCCGCGGAGATCGCAAAGATCATTGAAGCCGCCGGGATATAACAATAAATTAAGCCGCAAAAAATGCGGCTTAAATTTTTTTAAAATTTTGTAACGAAATCGCTTTTCGATTGTTTAACGATATAGAAAGGAGGAAAGCGATGAATGACCTTAACGAGATATACAAAAGCCTTGCGCGTCCGCTGTACAAATACGTTCTGCGGCTTTCGCACAACGAAAGCACCGCCGAGGAGATAGTGCAGCAGACCTTTTACAAGGCGGTAAAGCACGCCGATAAATTCAACGGCGGCTGCGCGGTGCTCACATGGCTTTGCGAGATCGCGAAAAACGAGTATCTGAACCACTGTAAAAAATCGGAAAACCTTAATATCGACGATTTTGCCGAGTTGTCCGCGGGCTCGTATATCGAGAAGTCCGCCGAGGACAAGGAGACCGCCGCCGCGGCGCTCGAGGAGCTGAAAAAGCTGCCCGAGCCTTACGGACAAGTATTCGCGCTGCGCGTTGAGGACGAGCTTTCCTTCCGCGAGATAGGAGAGGTTTTCGGGAAAACGGAGAACTGGGCGCGCGTGACCTTTTACAGGGCGCGTCAAAAGATAATCGAGAGAATGGAGGAACGAGGATATGGAATGTAATATTGCGCAGGATCTGCTTCCGCTCTACGCGGAGGGGCTTTGCAGCGAGGAAACGTCACGGGAGCTTGAACGGCATTTCGCCGAGTGCAAGGAATGCTCGGCACTGAAAAACGGCTTGCCGCTGCCCGAAAGTGGCGTGAAAAGCTCGGATAAGGAAATAAAGCCGTTTAAAAAGATACACAAGCGGTTAAAGGTGAATATTTTCGTTATTATCGCGCTCGGGCTTGTTGCGGCGGCGGTGCTGTTTTTCATCGGAGGGCTGACTTACGGCGAACTTAACCCGCACCTCAACAGTATGAGCTTTTCAAGGATCGCTCACATTATTGAACTGCGTCAAATGGCGGGGCTGTTGGAAAAGGGCGATATAGACGGGTTTACGGAGCGTATGCACGATCCCGATACTTGGTATACCGACAGCGCGGCAAACTTTATTGCGGAGCGTTTTAAAGCCGCGTATAAAGAGGAACTGGGCGGTAAGAGCTGCAAGATAATAAATGTCGATACGAGCAGCGTGGAGTTTGAAAACAGCGTTTACGGCTTTGAGAGTAATGTGACATTTGACTTTGACGGCGAGCATATAACTTTGCTGTTTAAAAAGTCGGGTAATGAATATAAAGTATTTGCGGCGGACGGCGGCGGGGATTTAAGATCAATGAGCGCTCTCAACGTGTTTGGCGCAATAGACGATATTATTGCGTGTTCGGGTCTTTTGAGCCGTGCTCCGCGCAATTTTGTATCGTTATTCTCCGGCAACGGCTATGGAGAGATCGCGGAGCTTTACGGGCTGTTTGAAAAAGACGGCTCGGAGATCGTTTACGCGTATGCGTCTGCTCCGCAGGTCAATTATGATAAGGATATGCTGCAAAGCCAATGCTGCTTTAAATTCCGCGACGGCAGCGGTAATACCGCGATATTCGAGTTCACCGCCGATCTGGATAACTACATTTTATTCAGCGCGGATATGTCGACCGTCGAGGTTATAAATCAGGGCATGAGCGACGAAAAGCTGGAGCAGATATACGATATTCTGAAAGCTTCGGAGTAAGATCTACGATTTTTCTTCGACAAGACTGCTTATCCACACTCCCTTTTTCACGAGTATATATCCGACCGTGACCTTGATAAAGTCCAGCGCCTGAACTATCGCGAATATGGGCATTATCGGGAGAGCCGTAAAGGTGCAGAGCAAAAACGCCGCGGGCACGGAGACCACCCACGAGAACACGCTGTCAAACAGAAACGTCACAAGCGTTTGTCCTCCGCTTCGGAGCGTGAAGTACAGCGCGTTAAGAAATCCCTGCAAGGGGAAGAACAGCGCGGTTATCACGATAAACCAACTCGCGTAATTTCTTACCTCGACGGTGGTATCGTAGCATTTCGGAAACACTCCCGAAATGGCGACAAGTATCGCGGTCAACAGGATAGACGCGCCGCCCGTGAACCACATCAGCCTGAACGCGTCCTCCTTGGCTTCCTTGCGGTGTCCCGCTCCGAGGGTCTGCCCGACAAGTATCCCGACCGCGTTGCCGAGCGCTATGAAAACGACGTTGAGCATATTGCACAGCGCGTTTGAGATGTTCATTCCCGCGATTATATCCAGTCCGCGGCGCGAGTAGCACTGCGTAAGCACGGCGATCCCTCCCGCCCAGAGGAATTCGTTGAAGAATATCGGGAGAGTTTTTTTGATGATCTTGACCGCCGCGTCTCCCGGCACAAGCAGGGTCTTGTACAGTCCGATAAGGAATTCATGCTTTTTCCTTGCCGCGAACGCCCATAGAACAACGATAAGCACCTCGGCAAATCTCGACATTACCGTCGCTATCGCCGCTCCCTGTACGCCCAGCTTCGGAAAGCCGAATTTTCCGTAGATAAACAGATAATTGAACAGTATATCGACAAAAACGGACGCCACTCCCGCCGTCATAGGCTTGAGCGGCGAACCCGTTTCACGGAGACTTCCCGCATATATCTGTGTAATGACGAACGGCGGAAGTCCCCAGAGCATTACCGAAAGATAGCTCTTTGCCAATGACATTGTAAGAACGGGGTCAATATCGGCGCTTTCGCCTTTCAGATACAGTTCGATAAGGAATTCCCCGCCGAAAATGAACGCCGCTAGCCCCGCGAGCAGAACGCCGGCGCCTATCCAGTGCTTAACGCGCACCGTGCCGCGGAAGCCCTCAAGATTATTCTGACCGAAATACTGCGCGCCGTATATCCCGGGTCCCGACATTCCGCCGAATATCGCCAGATTGAACACGAATATAAGCTGTCCGACTATCGAGACTGCCGTAAACGCTTCCGTGCCGAGACTGCCCACCATTATATTGTCCACCAAGCCCACCGCGTTGGTTATGCCGTTTTGTATCATCATCGGCACAGCAAGCGCCAGTGCGCGTTTGTATATATGTCTCATTGTTCTGTTCCTCCGAGCGTTAAGTGAACACGCTCCAACCATTATATCACAAATGAGATCGTTTGTCAATCCGTCAGTCAATCTGTCATTAAATAAGACAATTCCGTTAAAATCTCCAAACCAAAGCCTTTTCACTGTATGTTTTGTACAAAAATGCAAAAACTCTTGACTTTTTGTGGAAAACATTGTATAATATAATTATATTGAGCAATAAAACCAAGCAGTTAAATATGTTTTATCCGACGCAGTGCGCGGCAGCATTGCGCCTTATTTATGAAGTCAAGGGAGATGTTCGGTAATGTCCGGGTTGGAAAATATTGTTTGGACGGAAATATTCGGCGAGGCATGGCCGAAAATAATCGAGTTTTGCCCAGATATAGGCGGTTTTTTGATAAGTCACAAAACAAAGCAGGTTTTTCTTGATGAAAACGCCCGCACTCTCGGCGGTTTTGACGAAACGCCCGATTACGATAAAATGCTCGAGTTTATCAATAAACTGCCCGAGCATTACGAAAACGGCACGCAGCTTTCCGCTCAGATAGTTTCGTACAGCGACAATGATCTGACCGCGGGCATACTCAAGCGCAGCGAGGATTTTCGGGAGTGGGAGCGCAAGTCGATATTGCCGGTGTGCGAAAATTCGCGGCTGGTGCTGGAGATCTCGCAGAACACCGCGCCGTCTCTGCTCGCACTTATTGAGTTTGGAACAAAGGGCGGCTTCGAGCCGACGAAATATCAGATATTCGACGCGCTCACGGCGATGATAAAATATTCCCCAAAGGGCACCCTTACTTCGGTTCATTCGGCTAACCGCTTCTGGCTGTATATCCCGAATTTTATCGGAAAAGGCGTTGAGTTCCTCGAGGAATTGAGCGGCATTATAGAAGAGGAGACCGCCGAGGGCTTTTCAAGCGACAGGCAGATTCGTCTCTCCGCCGGTATCGGAGAGGACAGCGCTCCGCTCGCGAAGAGAATGAGCACCGCCGAGTACGCGCTTTATGAGGCGGGAATGAAGGGTATCGGAAGCGTCATAGGCTATTCCGTTGAGCAGTACGAGAGCAATAAGGACGAATTCGAGAAGATGAGCCGCTTTTCACGGCTTATCAACGAAAATCTGTTCTTGTATCACTTTCAGCCTATCGTCAGCGCGAAGGACGGCAAGATACTCGCGTATGAAATGCTTATGCGAAGCGACAGCAGTATAGGAATGTACCCGCTTGAGATACTCGACTGCGCGGAAAAGGCGCGCAGGCTTTACGACATCGAAAAGGCGACTATCACAAACGCGTTGGACATTATCGGCAAACACCAGGATCTGCTGAAAAACCGCAAGCTGTTTGTAAACTCCATAACCGCGCATATGCTCACCGAGGAGGACTGGCATTCGCTGGAGGAGGAATACGGCGAGCTTATGGAGAAAATGGTCATCGAGTTTACCGAGCAGACCGAGATAGACGACGCAAAGCTGGCGTCTATCCATCAGCGGCTCGGACGGAGGAATATAAAGCTCGCGGTCGACGATTACGGCACGGGTTATTCAAATACCTCCAACCTTATCCGCTACAATCCGGACTATGTAAAGATAGACCGCGCTTTGATAGAGGGAATACATACCAAGCCCAAAATACGCAAGCTGGTCTCGGGAATTATCGAGTTTATCCACGCAAACGGCTATCAGGCGCTCGCGGAGGGCGTTGAGACCTACGAGGAGCTCCAGACGATGATACAGCTCGGCGCGGACCTCATACAGGGCTATTACACCTCCAAGCCCAAGCCCGTTATGCTGTTGGAGATCTCCGAGAACATTATCCGCGACATAGAAAATATCAACCTTGAAAGCTCGGGCAGTATTTCCCGCGCGTATCACCCGTCGGAGGGCGAAACGGTCGATCTGTGTATGATTAAGGCGGACAATTACAGCTCGGTATTCGTGGAAACGCCGAACGTCACTTTCAAGGGAAGATCGGATATTCTGCTCGATACGCTGTTTGTTATCAAGGACGGGCTCAAAACCAAGATCGTCCTCGACAATGTACGGGTAAAGACCGATAAGGATTCGCCCACTATAATGCTTGGCGTTAATTCCGTGGTGGAGATAGTGACGGAGGGCAGAACCGAACTGGACGGCAAGGGAATATACGTTCCCAAAACCGCGTCCCTCACCTTTACCGGTAAAGGCGAGCTGAGGGTCATCTCCAACAGAGCGGACTGCTACGCCGTAGGTACGGACAGCAAGGAAACTCCCGGAAATATTGTGTTCTCGATGGAGGGGCGCTGCTACGTTGAGGCAAACGGCGATAATGTTGTCGCGATAGGCGGCGGCAAGAACCATTGCTCCAATGTTATTCAGCTCGTCAGCGGCGATGTTACGGTCGTATGCTCGGGCAGAAAGTGCGTAGCCATTGGCATTACCGACGGAAACGGGATCATCGATATTGAGAACTGCAAATGCACGGTTAATATCAACGCTCCCGACGCGGTGGGCGTAGGCTCGTTTGTCGGAACCGTCGATGTGCAGATGAAGAATTTCCTTTCGGAAATGCGGCTAAGCGGTATCAACGCCGCCGGAATAGGCACGCTCGAGGGCGGCGCGGGCAAGATAATGATGCGAAACGGCAATATCAACTGCAATATGAACGGACGTACCATAAACTGCATAGGAACACGCAAGGGCAATACAAACTGCAATGTCAGCAACTGCACCGTAAAGTTCTATTGCGAGGGCGGCTCGGTAAGCGGTATAGGCGATATATACGGCGACGGTGACGTTTATATTGAGGAAACGGGAATGGATTTCAAATTCCTTACGGGCGAGGGCTTGGCTTACGGAAGCCGAAGCGGTCTTGTTCAAGCGAAAAATTGCGTAGAGCAGATGAGCATAAATCCTTAAAAATACAATATAAAGGGGAGCGGTTACGCTCCCCCTGCTTGTAGAAAAAGAATTTTTTACTCGCATTTCCCAGACTGGCGAGAAACACTCGCAGACGAGGAAAGGCTCGCGCGGCAAGCCTTTGTGGCTGCCGCGTGAGCCTTGACGAAGTAAGCGCCGCCGCAAAGCGGCGGCGCGGTGCGAGGGTTTATCGACAGTCTGAGGGGAGCGGTTACCGCTCCCCCTTTTGTTGTTCGGTTAATTCGATCAGCCGAGGACTACCTCAACCGTGTGCTCTCCGCCGTCAAACGCGGGGATAACATTTCCGTCAACGGGCTTGCCGTCTACCGTCATAGACTTAACGCCCGAGCAAACGTGGTTGGGATTGGACACGCTTACATTGTAGGTCGCGCCGCGGAACTGACGGGAGATCTTAAAGCCGTCCCACTCATGAGGAATGGACGGGTCGATCTTCAAGCCCTCATACTGCGGCTTAACGCCGAGGATATACTGCGAGATAGCAACGAAGTTCCACGCTGCCGTACCCGTGAGCCACGAGTTCTTTGCCTCGCCGTGACGCTTGCCGTCCTTACCCGCGATCATCTGCGCGTATACATACGGCTCGGTGCGGTGCAGGTCGCTCATCTCCTCGCGGAACGCGGGAGCTATCTTGCTGTAATACTCAAACGCCTTGTCGCCGTGTCCGACAGCCGCCTCAGCGCAGATTATCCACGCGTTGTTGTGGCAGAACACGCCCGCGTTCTCCTTGTAGCCGCCCGGATAGGTGGAAATTTCGCCGTACTCGATCTTGTAGGTCGTGAACGCGGGATTGTTCAGCACCAGACCGTGCTTGCTGTTGAGGTACTTGTCAACGCTTTCGAGGGTCTTGATGTCGCAGCCCTTGTCCTTGCCGAGACCCGCGAGAACGCACCAGCCCTGCGGCTCGATGAATATCTTGCCCTCCTCGCACTCGTGAGAGCCGACCTTATTGCCGTTGTGATCGTAAGCGCGGAGGAACCACTCGCCGTCGTAGCCCTTTTCAACGGTAGCCTTGCGCATCTTTTCAATTTCCGCCTCGGCGCGCTTAGCCTCGGCTTCGTCGCCCTTAAGACGGCACATAGCCGCGTACTCGGGAGCGATAAAGCAGAACATACCCGCGATCATCACGGATTCCGCGTTCTGCGAATAGAACGGAGGATTCGGGAATATTTCCTTGTTGTTGTAGGTCTGGAAGCTCTCGCCGGGCTTGTCGGAGAAGCAGGAGAGGTTCAGGCAGTCGTTCCAGTCGGCACGGCCCGAAAGCGGCAGACCGTGCGGTCCGATCTTCGTGCAGACGTGATTGAACGCGCGCTTGCAGTGGTCGAGCATGGTGTCCGCGAGCTCCGCCTTGTTCTCGTAAGGAACCTTCTCGTCGAGAATGGAAACGTCGCCCGTTTCCTTAACGTACTGCGCAACGGCGAGGATCATCCACAGCGGATCGTCGTTGAAGTTGGAACCGAGCTCGTGGTTGCCCATCTTGGTGAGCGGCTGATACTGGTGATACGCGCCGCCGTCCTCGAGCATAGTAGCCGCGAGGTCGATAAGGCGCTCTCTCGCGCGCTCGGGTATCTGGTGAACGAAGCCGAGCAAGTCCTGATTGGAATCGCGGAAGCCCATTCCGCGTCCGATACCGCTCTCGAAGTAGGAAGCGGAACGCGACATATTAAAGGTTACCATACACTGATACTGGTTCCAGATGTTGACCATACGGTTGACCTTCTCGTCGGGAGAGTTGACCGTATACTGCGTGAGCAGCTTGTCCCAGTAATTTTTAAGGCTCTCGAACAGCTTGTCCGCCTTTGCGGGAGTATTGCAGAGGTCGATCATCTCAAGCGCCTTTTTCTTGTTGATAACGTTCTTGAGCTCCTTTTTGCCGCCAACGCCGTCAACGGTGTAGGAAGCGATGATGCCGTCGTAGTTGCCGCTCTTGTCGAACTTCTCCTCAACGGGCATTTCAACGTAGCCCAGACAGAATACGAGCTCCTTGCTCTCGCCGGGAGCGAGCTCCAGTTCGATATAATGAGAAGCGATAGGCGACCAGCCCTCCGCAACGGAGTTGTGGGGCTTGCCCTCGAATACCGCGTCGGGGCGCTCAAAGCCGTTGTACAAGCCGAGGAAGCTCTCGCGGTCGGTGTCGAAGCCCTGCACGGGAACGTTTACGGTGTAGAACGCGAAGTGATCGCGGCGCTCTTTATACTCGGTCTTGTGATAGATCGTCGAGCCGACGATCTCGACCTCGCCCGTGTTGTAGTTTCTCTGGAAATTAGTGGTATCGTCGTTAGCGTCCCACAAGCACCATTCGAGGAAGCTCGTGAGCTTGAGCGACTTCTTGTCGCTGCTTTCGTTTGTGATGGTGACTTTCTGTATCTCGCCGTTGAAGTCCTGCGGAACGAAGAACTTGACGCTTGCCTTAACGCCGTTCTTCTTGCCCGTGATTATCGTATAGCCCAGACCGTGGCGGCACTCGTACTCGTCAAGCTCCGTCTTTACGGGAGACCAGCCGGGATTCCACACGGTATCGCCGTCCTTGAGGTAGAAGTATCTTCCGCCCATATCAACGGGAACGTTGTTGTAGCGGTAACGTGTAATTCTGCGCAGACGCGCGTCCTTGTAGAAGCTGTATCCTCCCGCCGTGTTGGAGATCAGCGAAAAGAACCCTTGAGTTCCCAGATAATTGATCCACGGATACGGGGTACGCGGAGATGTGATGACATACTCCTTTGCCTTGTCGTCAAAATGCCCAAATTTCATAAGATAGACCGTCCTTTCGGGAATATAATTTTCTCCACTTTAAGTATACAACAAATATGTAAAAAATACAAGTGCTGAAAACGGTTACACACCGAATATATATATAACAAATTTTCACAGTGTTTTATGTTGAAATTGCCGAAAATCAATTTGACTTAACAATATATCTTGATGGTTAGCTGAATTTGCCTATATGCCGGAAGCCCGTAGAAATACGGGCTTCCGGCTTTTTGTATTTTGAGAAAGAAGGGTAATGATGATCGAGTTGAAGTGCGACAGGTGCGGTGAGAGCTGCGATTTGCAGGCAAGAGTGATCGACGTTCACGTTGTTAGTAATCCTAATCCCGTGAGATTTGAGGACATCGGCGAGATCTGCTTGACCGATAATTCGTCGCATATACGGTATATGCTTTGCCAGAAGTGTTATGACAAGCTGCGCTTTCCCAATCCATATTGCAAGGGTGAAAAGCTCGTAGCTGAGATCAAAAATTCGGGAGCCGATTGCATAGAAAGACACGGAGAATGGCTTGTTAGCGGAGACTGCTATGAATGTTCAGAATGCGGCGGTGGCTCAACGGTAGGAACTAATCCATATTGCTGGAAGTGCGGTGCCAAGATGAGCCAAGCAAACGAAGAAGGGTGAGTGGAACAATGTGTGACAGTATGGCTGATTTTTTCTTGCTTTCGCATTGTGACATTGATACTTTTGATGACGAGGGCTTAGACAATTATTATCGTCGCCGTCATAGATCCAGCAGCTATTCTTACAGTCGTCCTTACGACCCCGTGTATTATTCGAGACTGGTGGCGGTGTGCGAAAGGTGCGGTGCGAAATATGATAACCTACAACGCTCTGTAGCTGAAACAGCCAAAGAGGCGCGAATAGACGGGTGGCAGATAGAACGAAATGCAAAAGGTTACGAGTGGTACTGTCCTAAATGCAAAGCGTTGCACGATTTTGAAAATATTGCGCCTTCAAATTTTGGCAGGTGGATTTATGGTGAGTACGATATTCCGCATTGTTCGGAGTGCGGGGCTGAGGTAAAAGAAATATCGCCGTTTTGTCCTCAGTGTGGCGTAAGAATGGAGGAAGATGACGATTGAAAAAGCTATCGCGCTGATGAAAAACGAGGTTGCCTGTATTGAACGTGCGAATAACTGTGACAGAGATTGTGAAAAGTGCGAGCTTGTTCGGGAAGATACCGAATTGCTGACCGCTTATTCTATGGCAATAGCAGCGTTGGAAAGAACAGCTTCTGCGAGCTGGGTGTGGAGTGATAACGCCATTGACTGGAATATAGGAGCGTATGTGTGTAGTGCCTGTGGATCGAGAAACGAAAATTTGCTTCAAGGTGTAAATCCGTATAGCTGTTCCGGCTCTAAATTCTGCCCTCAGTGTGGTAAGGAAATGCACGGAAAGGATAACAAAGAATGAATTCTGCGCTTTTATCATCAAAGAATATGTGCTGGTGTACACCGCAGGACTTTTTCGACAAACTGAATGATGAATTCAATTTTGTACTTGACGCGGCGGCAACAGATAAAACGGCAAAGTGCAGTTTGTACTATACGCCAGAGACGGACGGGCTTTCACAAAGTTGGGACTGCGGCGGCGCGGTTTTCTGCAATCCGCCTTACGGTCGTGAGATCGGCAAGTGGGTTCAGAAAGCGTATCGTGAAGCGACGCGCGCGGGCGGGGGGGGGGAGCCGATTGTGCTACTCATTCCTGCACGAACAGATACGAGCTATTTTCACGACTACATATACGGAAAAGCAGAGATCCGGTTTATCCGAGGGAGACTTCGGTTTACGGACGATAATGGCAACGCTGCGGATCCCGCTCCGTTTCCGTCTATGGTGGTTATCTATAATCAGAAAGGACGGTGAGATCAGTGAATAGATCTACGGTTAAATATATCAGCCACAAAGCGTTGAAGTGCAGGTGCGTGCGTCATAATTACGATCAAACTATCACGCTGAATGAGATTTGTCCTCAGTGTTATTCCGAAGAAGATGTACCCCCGTTTTGCGATGGGTGCGGCTTTTTACAAGTAGTTGAAAAACTCGCAGCCTACGAGGACACAGAACTTTCTCCTACGGAAGTTGTAGCATTGAAAGCGGATAACGCTCGATTGCACAAACTTCTCTATGAGGTTGAGGGCATTATTGCAAATACGAGTAAAAAGGAAGGAGGGTCAGTGTAATGGAATACGATAACAAAACGTTTGCTAAAAAGCTGCGTGAGGGAACAGTTACCAACGACAGCGGAATTGTCCTTGTTTCATCCGAAATGTGGGAACATATCCTCAGCAGAATTGAGCAGAGTGTTCTGATTAAAGATGATAGGAGTGACACGAATGAATGGTAAGCCGAATACGCGTAAGCTATCCGTGCGAGTTACTCCGCAGACTGCGTTTAATCTGGAGCGATTGGCAGCTATGTCGGGTTTGAAAACAACAGGTCGCGTTGTAGATAAGCTCGTCCGTGAGAAAATGCTTTCGCTTAAAGAAACTGAGAAAATCACGAAGAAAGGAGAGAAGCGCAATGATTAAGGATTTTTCCCCTCAGAAGTACGACGGAGCAACCGCACTGCCGAGTTATGCAACGAATGTTCGTGCATATACACTCGTTGCCAGCGTACCTAACGGCTACGATATTACGCTGGCAAAGCTGACGGTTGGCGAGTCAAGTAGAGGAACGCCGCTGTCATATGCGCTGTTTGAGAGCTACACTGATCACGGCAAACGCGCAAAGGTGGCGAGGACTCGCGCGAGTGGAGATGATAGTGAGTTCATAGCAGTAAAAAATGCTATGATTGTCACAGGCGTAGAATTTCACCCCACGCTGTCGAAACCCTGCGAAGCCGTTATGCAGGCGCTCGGAGAGTGGTTTATGGCAACAAATTCTGAAATTGAAAATATTGAGTTGGTGTCACAAACGTGCCATTGACTTGTCACTTTGAAGGTGCTATAATGGTATTGTAAAGAAATACGCCCACGCACCTTCGTCCGAATTTCGGGGAGTGGTAAAAGCTCTCCGAAATACCGGACAAACGAGTGACGAAAATACTAAGCATAAACAGCAACAAATGGCTTAACAAAGCGGTTTTTTGCGCTTTTACCCCTTGACATACGATGTCTTTTGTGGTATAATATAAGTGTAAACAAACTACTTGCAAATGCCGCTGTTATGCGGCTTTTGCCATTTTAGAAAGGTGTGTGAAGCGTATGATTTATACGAGCAGATTTGCAAACCCCGAATTGAAAACGGGAAAGTACACAGCGGTTCGTATCTCTGTCGGAAGTCCGCGCTGGAAACTTGCTTACGAAGTAGCGGGCGCGATGACGGAGCTTATGCCAAAAGGGATTTTTGGAAAGTACGATGATGACAAAGCAGCGTTTGAAGTCGAATACAGAAAGCGCTTGACTTGCATTGGCGTAGAGTATATCCGAAAAATACTTCGGCAATACGAACAGCTTGGAAAAGATGTTGTCCTACTTTGCTTTGAAGATGTGCGAAAAGGTGAGGTCGATTGGTGCCACAGAACAATGTTTGCCAAGTGGTGGCAGGAGCAGACGGGCGAGGTTATTTCGGAACTGCCCGATCCGTCAACACCGAAGATTGTTAAGCCGAAGAAAAAGGTTGATGATCCTCAGACAACGTTGTTTCAGCCTTAATTAGCCGTCTTTGAAATCTTGAAGGCTCGCTATAAATTATGATCACACGGGGCGGGTAGTTCCCGTTCCGTAATGCGGACTTAGTTCAACGGTAGAATACGCAGCTCACCTGCTACGAGACGCACGTTCGACTCGTGCAGTCCGCTCCAAAAATTAAATATGACGATTAGCCGTTAGATTTAGTCTATCGGCTTTTTGTTTTAAGGAGGAATAGAAGATGTTTCACGGCTCACTGCCGGATAGCGTTCAGCGCATTATGGGTGACTGCGTTCGAGATTGGAAGTGCGACGATATCTACATAGGCTGTTCCGGTAATTTCACAATAGAGCGTATGTTGAAAGGCGTGACCAACGCCAGATTGCACGGAAATGACGTCACAATATACTCCTGCTTGCTCGGAAACTATTTCGCGGGTGTTCCCCTCGAAGCGAGGTTTAATGAAAACTATGATGGTCCGATGACGTTTGTTAAGGACTATATGAAAACAGATCTCGACATCGTGACAGTTGTGCTGCTTCTTTCTAAAATGGCGGTGTATCTTGGCTCAAAGCCAAATCCGCATTATCTTAGAATGATTGACGCATATAAAGCACAATGGGCGGAGCTGTTCGAGCAGACTAAAACGAAGATAGAAAAAGCGGGACAGTTTCTGTCAACGTTCTATGCTGGCGATGTCATAGGGTGGGTTGACGAGGTACCACGCGATCAAGGCTTTATCTGTTACCCGCCGTTCTATTCCGGTGATTACGAGAAAATGTTCAAGGTTATCGAGGAAATTATAGCGTGGACACCTCCGAGCTACGATATGATAGACAAGGATAAGATATTTGAAATGTTCCGCAAGCTGACCGAACGCGAGTATTTTATGTTTGGAACGAATGACGAGCTTGCAGAATTTTCTGATTATCTGATAGGTGTGGCACAGACTACAAACAGAGGCGTACCACTTTACGTCTACTCCAAAGCTCCAAAGTCGAGAATTGTTATGCCGAGCCAGCAGGTCGATAGCCTTTTTGTCGAAAGGCTTGGTAAAGACGAGGACATAGGCAACGAGATCAAGATCATTGAACTCAAAAGCGAGAATTTCAGGGCATTGCGTTCTCAGTATATGAACCCATACATCAAGCCCGGCAGCGAAACATCAAGCTACGGCGTTCTTGTTGATAACAAGCTGATAGGTGTGTACGCGTTCTCAGCTTCTCCTACCCTATCGAATTGGGATAAGCACATACAAACGCCCACAATGTACCTTTTAAGCGATTTTCCGATTGCCCCCACTAAATATAAAAGACTCGCAAAACTCGTGTTATACGCGGCGTTAAGCCTCGAATCGAAGATGTTAGCGGAACGTATAACAAACCACCGCATACGTTCGCTTGTAACGACAGCGTTTAGTAAAAATCCTGTTAGTATGAAGTACCGCGGATTGTTCCGTCTGCTGAATAAGAAAGAGTTGCCCGGTGTCGAAGAAGGAGAAACGGATATGTCAAAGATCTACTATAATCAAGGCTATCAGTTGAATTACGGCGCGGCTATGGGCGAATGGACGTTGGCTGAGGGATTGGCAATGTGGAAGAAGAAACATTCTCAGACGGGAGGTAAGGAGGAGCAGTAATGAATGTTTTTACTATTGAGATAAATCCGTGTGACATAAAGCTGCTGGAAACCAACGCGCGGTATATGAAGCACGAGGAATTTAACAGGCTCGTGGATAACGTCAGAAGGGACGGCAAACTTACGTCTACTCCATTCCTTTGCAAAGACAAGGACGGCAGATGGCTGTGCTTGTCGGGCAATCACAGAACGCGTGCTGCTATTGAAGTAGGACTGGAGACGATAACCTGCCTCGCGACAGACGATGAACTGAGCGAGGAACAGCAGATCGCTATTCAGCTTTCGCATAACGCGATAGCAGGACAGGACGATCCTGCGACGTTGAAAGCCCTGTATGAAAAGATACTCGATACGAGTTTGAAGAAATACAGCGGTCTCGACGATAAAACGCTTGACTTGCTCGATAAGTTTTCATCTATCAGCATATCGGAGGCGAACTTGCAATTCCAAACATTGTCGATGGTTTTCCTGCCGAATGAACTTGAAGCAGCAAGGAAGGTTATTGACGAAGCAAAAGACCGTGCTAAGTCCTCTCACGATATATGGTTTGCGCGTATGGAAGATTACGACGCGTGGCTTGACGCACAGGAGACTGTCAGCTCTGCTCACAACGTCAAGAACGTTGCGACGGCGGTTGAAATCATACTCAAAATATTTGAGAGAAACGTCACGCAGCTTGCGGAGGCGTGGGAGGACACAACCGATGACAAGCGCTGGGTTCCGATAGAAACAATTATCGGCAGAACAAAGATACCCGCCGAAAATGCAAAGGTCATAAAGAAAGCCCTTGATAAGATGATTGGTGCCGGAAAAATCAGCTCGAATAATCTTTATGAGGGACTTGCAATGCTGTGTGCCGATTATATCGAGAAAAAATAGGAGGTGCAACAATGTCGAGCCAAGTTTACAATGCTCTGTATCACGATGATTGGGCGTGGTCGCTTGCAGTAAGAGGTTGCACCGACGCTGAGATTGCGAAGGCTATGCACGTTACACGCAAAACAATTTGCTCGTGGAAAAACGAGCACGAGTCCTTTGCAAAGGCACTTACAGAGGGAAAAGAAATCGCAGATAGCAAAATTGAGCGCAGTTTATATAAAAGCGCTATGGGCTACTACGTTGACGAAGAAGAAAGGCTTATCGAAGTTAATAAAGACGGTACGACTAAACTGGGTGATTTGCGAACAAAGAAAAGGTATATACCGCCGAGTGTAACTGCTCAGATCTTTTGGCTGAAAAACAGATTAAGGGATCGCTGGCGTGATGTTACCAAAACGGAAGTTACAGGCGACGACGGCAAACCAGTTGAATTTCAGCAGGTGATGGCTTATCTCCCAGAAAAAGAGAAGGTGGAATAATGCGTGGAGAAAGTTATATTTCGACCGCAGAAAGGCAAGCAAGAAAAGTTCCTCGCCTGCTCCGCTGATATTTGCATATATGGCGGAGCCGCAGGCGGTGGTAAAAGCTATGCCCTTCTGTTAGAGCCGCTAAGACATATTGGCAACAAACAATTTGCGGCAGTCGCGTTCCGACGCACTAGTCCTCAGATACTCAATCCCGGCGGTTTGTGGACCGAGAGTTTCAATATCTATGGATTGTTCGGCGCGACACCAAAATTAAGTCCAAAGCCAATGTGGATATTTCCGAGCGGTGCGACTGTTACATTCTCGCACCTTGAAATGGAGCAAACCAAATATGATTGGCAGGGTTCGCAAATTCCGCTGATAATGTTTGATGAGCTAACGCATTTCTCGGAAACGGTTTTTTTCTATATGCTATCGCGTAATCGTTCAATGTGCGGTATCAGACCGTATGTTCGGGCGACTTGTAACCCGGACGCGGATAGCTGGGTGGCAAAGCTAATTGCGTGGTGGATTGATCCCGACACAGGTTATCCAATTGAAGAACGGTGCGGTAAGATCCGTTGGTTTATCCGCCGCGACGATACCATATATTGGGCTGATAACAAATCGGATTTGTGGGAGCAATTTAATCTCATTACTGATGAGGAAAAAGAGGAACCTAAATCTATAACGTTCATCAACAGTACATTGCAGGATAACAAGCTGCTAATGCAACGCGATCCGTCGTACATTGCAAATCTGAAGGCTCTGCCGACGGTGGAGCGTGAACGACTGCTTTACGGTAACTGGAAAATAAAGCAATCGGCGGGATTGTTCTTCAAGCGTACACAAATCGGAAGTATGCTGCCGTGTGTTCCAAATGATGTAGAGCAGTTCGTTAGAGCGTGGGATTTGGCGGCTACCGCTGAAACCGAAAAAGGCGATCCTGCATATACCGCAGGCGTGCTTATGGGTAAGCGCGCTGACGGTAGGTATGTAATAATAGACGTAATCAATGTACGTCAATCCGCAAGTGATGTTCGGGCAACAATACGACATACAGCAGAAAGTGATAACGCTAAATACGGCAATGTCAGAATACGATTGCCGCAAGATCCCGGTCAAGCCGGAAAAGATCAAGCGCAGAGCTTTATTAAATTGCTTGCTGGCTTTAGTGTTAAAGCCGTTCCCGTAAGCGGAAGTAAAGAGGCAAGAGCCGAACCCACTGCCGCGCAGTGGCAAGCCGGTAATTTTGATGTAGTTGTTGCCGATTGGAACGAGAATTATTTCTCGCAAATGGAGAGTTTTCCTGCAAGTAAATTTAAGGATATGGTTGACGCCACAAATGACGCATTTTCCGAATTGGAAAGTCGTGCGGATTTTGGGTATTCATTCTGAGGTGGATAAATGAAGATGTTTAATATTTTTACGCGAAGAAAACGAGAGCGCGATGTGCATAACGCATATACAGACGCTCGAAATCGTTTCATCTCGCGTTGGGCGCACCCGCCTTCGATGAACACCGCTGAATGGCTGGATATGTTCTCAAAGAGTCCGCGCCTTGCGGTTACTGACCGCATAGCAAGTGACGCAGCTAATATCAACGGGCATTTGTATAGGGTTAATGAGGACGGAACGGAAACAGAGCTGATAAATCACCCGTTTCTTGACTTTATGAAAAATCCTAATCCGCTGCACGAGATGACAAGCTCAGCAATTTGGAGGCTCCACGAAATCTATCTGTTGCTGGTAGGCGAGAGTTTCTTTCTTATTGAGCGAGATGATTATGGTCGTCCCACCGAGATGTGGGTTGTGCCTCCGCATTGGGTAAAAATGACACCGCACCTTGACTATCCGTACTATGATATTATCTCCACAAACGGTATTACGATGTCGGTGCCGGTTGATGATATGTTCGTAATGAAGAACCTCAATCCGTTAGATCCGTTCTTGCGCGGTATAGGTGTTGCGGAGAGTATAGCTGATGAAGTAGAAATTGATGAATACGCGGCGAAATTCCAAAAGCGCTTTTTCTACAACGACGCTACTCCGCCTATCGTATTTCTTATGCCGAATGCCACGCCGACTCAGCGTGACGAATTTATGGCTAGGTGGAATAACAGGCATAAAGGTGTTGAAAACAGCCATAGTGCCGCAGCACTTACAGGAGATGTTGATGTCAAAGTAGTGGGAGGCACAGGCGGACAAAACCTCGACTTTATGGACAGCCGAATTGCTTTACGAAATGCTGTTTTGGAGCATTTCGGTGTACCACGCGAGATAATGGGTATCACTGAAAATAGCAATCGCTCAACGGCTGACTCTGCTCAGTACATCTACGCAAAAAATGTTCTGACACCACGGTTACACAATCGTGAGGAAGCCATAAACAAGCAGCTCCTTCCGATGTTTGGCGAAAATCTGGTGTGGCATTTTGATGATGTTATCCCATATGATAAGGATTTCGATAAGGAAAAGGCGTTAGACGGTTTTAACGCCGGATTGATTACCAAGAACGAAGCAAGGCGATTGCTCGATATGCCGCGCATAGAGGGCGGAGACGTATTCAAGGTTTCGGTAACAGATATGTTTATGCACGAAACTGAGAACCCCGTCGAGTTTTCGCAAGCCATTTTTGAGGCTGATATGCCGACAGCAGATGATACGTTCGGACAAAAAGCTGCGCGGCATATAAACGTTGACGCTATGCTAAAGCTCGAAGATATAGCGCTACGCGAAAATGAACAACTTTTTGTATCAGCAGTAACGCGGCATTTTGCTGATCAACAGCGTGAAATATCAAGTACCCTCGGCTTAAACTCTAAAGCAGACGACACCTCGGTATTTAGAGAATTAGACGCATACCTTCTTCCCGATGGAATGTTTGATTTGGAGCAGTGGGCTACCTTGACGACAGAGAAGCAACAGCTACTGACAACTGCTGTTGCGAACGGTTTGCTCGATTGGCATAATGAAGCCAAAAAACTGACGGAAATATTTATGCCGCTGTGGAAAAAGGCTTACGAGGCGGGAGCTGATGTTAGCAAAACAGTCTATGGACTTAATAGCATAACACGACCCGAATTCGTGTCTGCGGCAAAGCTCAACGGCGGCAAGCGCGTGGTCGGTATTCAGCAAACTACGCGTGATAATATCGCGAAGATCATATCAGATGGTGTTGCTAACGGCACAAGCCAAAGGAACTTGAAAAAAGCCATTAAAGCTGAAATGGGTTCAGCCGCAACAGCAGCAAGAGCAAAGTTAATTGCACAGCAAGAAACCTCGACAGCTCTTGCAACAGGACAGTATGATATGATGGTAGCGGCAGGTGCGACTACTAAAACGTGGAAGCACCGCCCCCAACTTAATCCGCGTGACGGATCTCACGGTCAGCCTAACCACGTTGCAATGGACGGTGAAACCGTGTTAATCAACGCAAAATTTTCAAATGGGCTTTTATATCCGAGAGATCCTTCTTGTAATCGTCCGGAAGAAGTCATTCGTTGTAGGTGCTATCTGATTTATGGCTACGACTAATCAGATATCTCTAATAACAAGGCAATACGAAATGAGTATAAGCTCATCTTTTAAATTTGCAAGATCCCACAAAGAAAGGAGGTGAACGATATGGCAGATGTTCAGAAAACTGTTCCGGCACGGGAAATCAAATCCTTCAAGTTTGAGTTGGAAAGTGCTGACGAGGCAACGGGCGAATTCTCTGGGTACGCGGCTGTTTTTGGTAATGTTGACGCAGGCGGAGATATTATTGAGCGCGGCGCGTTCGCCAAGACGATTGTGGACGATTTTGACCGCATTAAAATACTTTCACAGCACGATAATTGCGACCTGCCTATCGGCAAGCCTATTGAATTGCGTGAAGATAGCAAAGGTCTCTACATAAGAGGCAAAATCAGCGACACGCAAAAAGGGCGCGATATTCAGACGTTGCTCAAAGACGGTGTGCTTACCGAGATGTCAATAGGCTACGACGCTGTGGATCTTGATTTTGACGGCGAGCAGGGCATTCGGCATTTGAAGGAGATTAAGCTGTGGGAGATTTCCATAGTCACTTGGGCTATGAATGACCAAGCAAAAATCGACGAGGTTAAGTCTTTGGTCGAGACGCTCAAAATCGAAACCAAAAGCGGAAAACTCAGCCGTGCAAGGTTGAACACCTTGAAACCGTTTATAACGGTATTAAAAGAGTTAGCTGAAATTCTCAGTCCGTTCTTAGAACTTGCAGCATTGGAAGAACAGGAACCGGACGACGGAACTCAGAATAACATCGCAAAGACTAAGCAACGCGATGTGAAACAAACAAAATCAGCCGGAATGGTCTTTAAGATCATTCCCCCGAAAAAGTAGGAGGTAACGAACTATGGAACTTACACAGGAACAGCTTGCTGAGATTATCGCAAAGCTCTATGCAAGCATTAAAGCAAAGAAGGGCGACGGTGCGGAGATCACGGTTGATGATATTACCGCTGAGCTTGCTTCTATCTTTGCCGATGACGAAACGGAGAATGCTGCTGCCGAAGCAAGTGCAACAACAGATGACAGCAAGAGTTCTGCAAAGGCTACCGAGCTTGATCCCGATATTATCGCTCAGATCACTGAAGCTCTGGGATCGCTTACTGCCGGTGCGAAGTCTAACGATCCCGCAAAGGAAACCAAGACGGCGGATCCCCTGCCCCAGACCAAGAGCGCGGAGCCTCAGCCGGAAACTAAGAGTGTTGATCCTGCTCCTGCTCCTGCACCTATGCAGCGCAAGTACGCACAGATCTTTATTCAGTCCGGTGCAAATCGTGATAGCAGCGCGGCGGCGAACAGCTTTAAGTCGCGTATCGAAAAGATGTCGGCACCCGAACGCAGAAAAACCGCTTACGGTATGTTTGGTCGTGCGATTAAGTGCATAAACACTTCTGAAGGTGACGTTGAAAAGGCGGCGTTCACCGCTGAGCATAAATTCAACGACAGCGAAATGGCTCGCGAATTTAAGGCACTGTCGGCTACGGTTCCTTCTGACGGCGGGTATCTCATTCCCGAAATATACGCGAATGAGATTATCGAGATTTTGTACCCTTCGACCGTAATTTACAGTCTCGGTGCAAGAAAGCTCGGTATGTCTAACGGCAATCTCACACTTCCCAAGCTGAAAACCGGCGCTCGTGCTATGTTCACGGGAGAAAATCGCAAGATCTCCAAGACTGAGCCTAAATTTGGAAGTCTGAGACTCTCTGCCAAGAAGTTGACAGCGCTTATTCCGATGAGCAACGATCTGCTTCGTTCCACGAACTTTGATAATGATGTTATCGTAGGACAGGACGTAACTCAGCAGATGGCTCTCGGTGTTGACTTTGGTGCGCTTTTCGGCACCGGCTCCGAGTTCCAGCCTCTTGGTATTCTCAACAATAAAAAGGTTCTGAATATTGACGTGGCAAAGATCGGCGCGGAATATGCAAGCAATGACGGCGTTCTTACCGCCGCATTCGCCAATTACCTCATTGCGGCAGTGCTGAAGAATAATGTTTATGCTGGCGCCCTCGGCTTTACGTTTAATACCAGCGTTGAGCAGGTATTCAAAAATATGCGTGACAATACCGGCGGTTTCCTTTTTGCCGCTGAGATGAATGAACACGGTACGCTTGCCGGCTATCCGTATAGAACTACTAACCTGTTCGAGACTAATGCCGCTGGAAAGACGCAGATCGTTTTCGGCAATTGGAACGATCTCGTTATCGGCGAACAGGGTGCGCTGGAAATCGACACTAGCCGCGATGGTTCGTGGACTGATGAAAACGGGCAGCTTGTATCCGCGTTTGAGAACGATCAGACACTCATTCGTGCTATTGATAACGTTGACGTTGGTCTGCGCCACGAGGAGAGCTTCGCCGTAGCAACGAACGTTTCCGTTCCTATCTAAATTACAGGAGGTAAACCGATATGAAAAGAACTTTGCTTCAGAATGTAAAGGTGCAGCCTTGCACTTCCGGCGGCGTAATTGAGCGGAAGGGGTTTCTTTCCGCTATTGTAGCCGCTACCGTAGCGGCGGCAGGAGCCTTGACAATTACAATTACACACAGCGACGACGGTACGGAGTTCGTTCCTGTAACCGACAAAAGTGTTTTCCCCGAAACCTCTACTGTAAACGGCGAGTTTACAACAGAGGAGCTGGAAAAGGACACGACGGTCAATATTGACGTTGACCTTCTCGGACTTAAGGACTTTGTGAAGATCACAGTTACGGGAGAGGCGGCTGCTGGCGCGGCGCTTGCAATTGCGCTCGGTGACAATGACTCTCAGCCTGTCTAATGGAGGATCAAGCTATGCCGAGAATTTACAAACCGATCAGTCCGTGCAAGAATAAGGCGATTACTCCTGCTAAGGAAACAAAAAAGCAGGAACCGAAAGCCCAGAAACCCGCAAAGGACGATGACAAAAAGGACGACGGCGAACACTAAGTATTACCGTTCAAGGAGGTCTATATGCTTGCAGAAAATGCGCTGACTACGCTCGAAAGAGCAAAGCTGATGTTAAGTCTGCCGGACGTCGAGGACGAACGCACAGACGAAATAATCACGCTG
>JAAVID010000054.1 GCA_014799395.1 Oscillospiraceae bacterium
ATATAAGGGGAATCCGGCTCAAAACCTAAATTTAATAAACCGCCGATATGACCGTCCATATCATCACATCCGTGTATGCCTTTGGCGAACCACCCGTCAGGGTGCTGTGCCGCAAGTAGTTTCTGTACGTTCGGCTGACTTAATATCTCCGACCGAAGATCTTTCATGATAGATTCATCAATCGGAATTTTCAGCATATCTCTATTAACAAGATAACGAATGCTCGGACAGGCATTTTCAAGTAAAAAATCAATGTGTTTTTGAAAATTATGTCTCATAAGTACCCCAACCCAGTTAATAAATTTCGACCTATCCGGAAAAATTTTACTTATCTCTTGCAAATAGTTCGCGATTCCATTTGCAAATCACGATTCATCGGGCGCTTGACCGTCGTGAGCAAGCCACTTGCACTCGGTCATCTCCATATCGGTGAACACCGCCTTGAACGACGACTCCTCCGCGCTGCAAGCGTAGATACCGAACGTTATCTTATCCGTCGCCTTGAACAAATGGCAGATACGCATTTGCTTGAAGTTCACGCCGTCGAATGAATTCTCAACGCAGAAATCGTCCTCGCGGCGGCTGAGACGGAACCACATCGTCTTTATCGAAGCGTCCACGTCGGTCGACGACCAGTCCGAATAGCCGTTGTTGGTAACGACCGCGCCCAAGCGCTGAATTTTCTCGTTTTCGTATTCCGCGGAGGCTTTCAGCCAGTTGTCGCTGTCGAGATACACCGCGATACCGCACTGGTCGTAGCGGCGCTTGGTCTCAAACTCCGTCTTGACGACAAAGGAGAAAAACTTCTCGTCCGTTTCCATTTGCAGAACGGGCGCGTTGTCGTTGCGGAAATGATAGTAGGTTCTCTGCCAGAGGTCGGTGTTCGGCTCGGTGATGATCTCAACTCTGCCGTCAGTTACCGAATTGACTTTCGGCTCTCTTGTCCATTTTAAGAGATTAGTATCCCACTTCATAATTATTCTCCTCGTTATTCTTTATTTCTCGCCAAGCGTTCGCGCTCGGCTTGCGGCAGTCTTAAATAGCTCGGCATAAGCGCCGCGGGCGATATTTCGGGCTTGTTTTCGGCGGCGAGACATACGCCGCTCCCCCGCTGAAAACGTAAGGCTATCGGGGCTAACTCGTACTTTTTTTCGGTGAATTCGTGCATAAGCTCCGCGCCGTCGCCGGCGAGAATTATGCGTCCGTCAAGCGCCGATAATTCCTCCGAGAGCGCCTGCGCCGAGATAGCCCTGTCCTCGCAAAGCCGCGTTATTACGCCGTTTTCCGACTTGAACAGCGCGTTGTAGACCTGCCTGCACCGCGCGTCCATACACGCGCAAATAATGCCGTCGATCTGCACAAAATTATACGCGATAGCTTCCAATGTCGAAACGGGAACGCACGGCTTTTCCGCGCCGAAGCACATTCCCTTAACGCAGGAAATGCCGATACGAAGCCCCGTAAACGAGCCGGGTCCCGTGGTAACGGCTATTTTGCCGACCTCGGCGAGCGTTATTTTCGCGCTGTCGAGCATACTCTTCACCATTGGGAGAAGCGTTTCGGAGTGCGTGTGGCGCGTGTTTAAAAACTGCTCGGCGGTTATTTTGCCGTTATCGTAAAGCGCGCAGCCCGCCGTTATCGCGGAGGAATCTATTCCCAGTATCATAATTTCACCACCGTTCAATTTTGTGATTTTCGGAAAAACGCCGTTACCCGCCGCCAAACCTCTCGCCCGAAACGGTTATTTTTCGCCCGTTTTCGGAAAGCTTTTCAATGCGTATTTTCACGACGTTTTCAAGCTCGTCCTCCAAGCCGTCGACGTTCTCGCTCCACTCGGCGGCGATTATCCCGCCCCTGTCGAGGTAGTCGAAAAAGCCGACCGCGTACAGGTCGTCATAGCCCGAAATGCGGTAAAGGTCGAAATGGAAAACGGGAACGCGCCCCGAATACTCGTGGACGAGCGCGAAGGTGGGGCTGGTGACCTCGTCCTCCGTGCCGAAAAACTCCGCTATGCCCTTTGTGAACGCGGTCTTGCCCGCGCCCATTTCGCCCTCGTACAGTATCACATCGCCGATTTTGAGGAGCTTTGCGGTCTCGGCGGCGGCGGCGCGGGTCTCCCGTTCGCTGTTGGTCGTAAACTCAAGCGTTCCCATTAAAACAGACCCGTGATAACGTTTCCGTCAACGTCGATGTTCTCCGCGGCGGGAACCTTGGGCAGACCCGGCATAGTCATTATGTCGCCGGTGTACGCCACGACAAATCCCGCGCCCGCGCTCGCGCGGACGTCGCTGACGGTTATGGTGAAGTGTTCGGGCTTGCCGAGCTTCGCGGGGTCGTCGGACAGAGAATACTGCGTTTTCGCAACACAGACGGGAACTCTGTCAAGTCCGAGTTCCTCTATCTCCTTGATAGCCTTTTCCGCTTTGGCGGTGTAAACTACGCCGTCGGCGCGGTATATTTCCTTGGCAATAATTGCCAGCTTTTCCTTTATCGTTAATTTCTCGTCGTACAGCGGCTTGAAATCGCTCTGACCGCGGTCGATCGCCGCAGTCACCTTTTCCGCGAGGTCGACGCCGCCCTCGCCGCCCTTTGCGAACACGTCGGAGAACGCGACCTCAACGCCCTTTTCCTCGCAGTATTCGCGGACGATGGCTATCTCCGCGTCGGAATCCGTGCCGAAATGGTTTATCGCGACAACGACGGGCACGCCGAATTTGCGCATATTCTCAATGTGAACGCCGAGGTTGACGATACCCTTTTTCAGCGCCTCGACGTTCTCCTTGGAGGTCTCGGTCTTGGGAACGCCGCCGTTGTATTTCAGCGCTCTGATAGTCGCCACCAGCACCACGCAGTCGGGCTTTAAGCCCGCGAAACGGCACTTGATGTCGAAGAACTTCTCCGCGCCGAGGTCGCTTCCGAAGCCCGCTTCGGTTATCGTGTAGTCGGCGAGCTTCAGCGAGAGCTTGGTCGCGCGTACCGAGTTGCAGCCGTGCGCGATGTTCGCGAACGGACCGCCGTGGATCACCGCGGGGTTGTTCTCAAGGGTCTGCACGAGGTTCGGGTTGACAGCGTCCTTGAGCAGCGCCGTCATAGCGCCGACCGCGTTGAGGTCGCGCGCGAACACGGGCTTGTTGTCGTAGGTGAACGCAACGAGGATATTGCCGAGCCTGCGCTTGAGGTCGTCGAGGTCGCTCGCAAGGCAGAGTATCGCCATAATTTCACTTGCAACGGTTATCTGGAAGCTGTCCTCGCGCGGAACGCCGTCCATTTTTCCTCCGAGACCGATAACGCAGTTGCGCAATGCACGGTCGTTCATATCGAGACAGCGCTTGAAGAGTATGCGCTTTACGTTGATGCCGAGTTGGTTGCCCTGCTGGAGATGATTGTCCAGCATTGCCGCGAGGAGGTTGTTGGCGGCGGTTATCGCGTGCATATCGCCGGTGAAGTGGAGATTGATGTCCTCCATGGGAACGACCTGGGAGTATCCGCCGCCCGCCGCGCCGCCCTTAACGCCGAAAACGGGACCCAGCGACGGCTCGCGGAGCGCCAGACACGCCTTTTTGCCTATCTTGTTCATGCCCTCGCAAAGACCTACCGAAGTGGTGGTCTTGCCCTCGCCGGCGGGGGTGGGGTTTATGGCGGTCACGAGTATCAGCTTGCCGTCCGCGTTGTTCGCCGTCCTGTCGAACAGCTTCTGGGAGAGCTTTGCCTTGTAGTGACCGTAAGGCTCGATCTCGTCGTCGGAGACGCCGAGTTTTGCGGCGATCTCGCCGATCTTGAGCATTTTGGCTTGCTGTGCAATTTCAATATCAGTCAACATAATATATCCTCCTAATGCAACATATAAAATCCAAAAAAACGGGATTCCTAAGGGGCTTGCCCCTTAGGCGGAATGCAAGGGCAGAGCCCTTGCCAGGTCCGGGCAGAGCCCGGAATGCCGTGCGAAGCACGGCAGTTGCGCACGCAGTGCGCAACTCGGCGCGTAGCGCCGAGCCCCCAAAGCGCTAAAAGGGTTTGGGGAAAAACAAGAGTTTTTCCCCAAATCAAAAATTCAAGCATTGCTTGAATTTTTGATCAATTGCTTTTTTCTGCCAGTGGCAGAAAAAAGCAATCCGCGCGACAAGTCAACACTTCCCCTCAACAACAGCCCTTATCCACCCGCAAATCCCGTCGGGAAGCCGCGGATCGTAAGGCGTTCCGTCATCAAAGATAAGGTTAGCCTGGACTTGGTTTATCATACAGTGCTGCCCCATTTCCCAGCCGTAGAACAGCGAAGCAATGCCGCCGTCGCCGTTTTTGACCCACTCGGGGAAGAAGTACATAAATCCGAGTTCGTCGAGCTTCGGTATTCTCGGCGCGATGTCCTTGGCGTAGTCAAGGGTCTCGTCGTGCTGTCCGAGCGTGAAGTAGACGGCTATTTTGTGCCGCGCGATATTCTCCAGCCGCCCGTCCGTGGGAACATAGCTCGTCGAAATCGGGATTATGCCGTCAAAGGTCTCGGGGAACTTCTCCGCCATTTTCCAGGTGAGCCAGCCGCCGAGAGAGCCGCCCATCGCGAATATTTTTCCGGCGTGACCGCCCTCGCAAACGCGCTCCACTATGCCCTTTAACGGCTTGAAATATTTCTCCGAGAATGTTTCAATTAACTTTCCCGAACCGTCGGTTTTCTCGTTGGCAAGCGGCACGACAACGTATGCACCGCCCATTGCCGCTTGATATTCGGGCGACGCGAATAATTCCCCGCCGCAGTTGCAGATACAGAACTTTCCGTTCAGTCCGTTTGTCGCGCCGTGAAGCCACAACAGCACGGGGTACTTTCCCGACGGGTCAGCGCCGTGCTTTACGGGGTCGTAGACATAGTAAATTATTGCGCCTGTTGCCCTTGGTTGCGGCACGTCCTGTGCCGCTTTTGGGGCAACGGCGGCAACATCCGTGTTGCCGCCTGTTTCCTCGCAAGGAAAAGTAAATTCCTCAAATAAATCAAAATACTTGCCGCCGACATAGCTCGGCAGATAGCTTATAAACTCGCCCTCGGGCAAGAATTGCGCCCATTCGGGCACGGGGTGATCTTCGCTCATAATGCCCCCTTAAATCAGCTTTATCTGGTCAATATCGTCGTCGGAGACTATTCCCGCCGCCGGCACCGTCTTTATTCTGAAACGCTCGATGTCCTCAACGGCGACGTTCTCCGCAAGCTGTACGGAAGCAAGCTCCGCCTTGGTAAGGCGCATTACCTGCACGCCCTGCGTATCGCGCGCGGATTTCGCGAGAACAAGCGCCGTGTTGAACATTATCACCTTGCCCGCGGTCGATTTCAGGATAAAGTCCGCGTCGCCCTCGATAACGAACATTCCGACCATATCCGAAAGCTCCGAATACGCGTTTTGCAGCTTCTTGCGCTTGGTCTTGGTCTCGTAGGACGAAAGCGGTATCTTCGCGCACTTGCCGTTCTTGAAGAAAATTACCAGCGTTTCGGTAAATTTCTCCGTGACCGCCATAAATACGGGGAGCTCCCTGTCGTCCATTCCGAGCTTCGCGGGAACGAAATCGCCCATTACGCTCGCCTTTATCTCCGGGAAATCCGCGCAGCGCGATTTGTAGCACTGGAATTTATTGGTAAAAAACAACAGCTCGGAATTGCTCGAGACCTCCGCCGAGAAAATTATCTCGTCCTGCTCCTTGAGCTTCTGCTCGTTCGACATACGCAGCGATTTCGGCGTGATCTGCTTGAAATAGCCCTCGCGCGTGAAGAACACGTTTACGGGGTAGCCCTCGGGCTGCTCCTCCTCTATCTCCACATCCTCCGCGACGTCGTACAGGAACATCGTGCGGCGCGGCTGAGCGTACTTCTCGCTGACCTCTTTCAGCTCTGAGATTATCACCTTGTCGATCTTTTTCGGGCTGTTGAGAAGCTCCTCCATTTCCTCAATGTCCGCGGCAAGCCGGTCGGTCTCCTCCGTGCGCTTGAGGATATACTCGCGGTTGATGTGGCGGAGCTTTATCTCCGCGACGTATTCCGCCTGCGGCTCGTCAATGCCGAAGCCTACCATAAGGTTCGGAACGACCTCCGCTTCCTCCTCGGTCTCGCGGATAAGCTGTATCGCGTAGTCGATGTCGAGCAGTATCTTCTTCAAGCCGAGCAGCAAATGGAGCTTCTCCTTTTTCTTGTTGAGGTCGAAATAAACGCGGCGCTTTACGCACTGCCTGCGGAACTCCGTCCACTCGCTGAGTATCTCGTAAACGCCCATTACGCGCGGCGTTCCCGCGATAAGCACGTTGAAGTTGCAGTTGAAATTGTCCTGTAACGGCGTGAGCTTGTACAGCTTCTGCATTACAAGGTCGGGGTCATAGCCCTTTTTCAGGTCGAACGCGAGCCGCAAGCCGCTTAAGTCCGTTTCGTCGCGCGCGTCGGAAATTTCGCGCACCCTGCCGTCCTTGACAAGCTCGACTACCTTGTCGATTATCGCCTCGACGGTGGTCGTGGGCGGTATCTGCGTTACCTCGATACACCGCGCTTCCTTGTCGAAGCTGTATTTCGCGCGTACCTTGACCGTTCCCAAGCCCGTTCTGTAAATCTTTTCCATTTCGGCTTCATCGTAAACAATGTATCCGCCGCCCGGGAAATCGGGACCTTTGAGCGTGGAAAGCGCGTTGTGGTCGGGATTTTTTATCAGCGAAACAGCCGTCTCGCAGACCTCGGACAGGTTGAACGAGCAGATATTGCTTGCCATTGAAACGGCAAGCCCGAAGTTCGAGTTGACGAGAACCGACGGAAACCGCACGGGAAACAAGGTCGGCTCCAGCATTTCGTTGTCGTAGTTCGGCACCATATCAACGGAGTCCTTGTCTATATCCGCGAACAGCTCCGCGCTTATGCCCTCGAGCTTAGCCTCGGTGTAACGCGCGGCGGCATACGCCATATCGCGCGAATACGCCTTGCCGAAGTTGCCCTTGCTGTCGACATACGGGTGCAGAAGCGCCTCGTTTCCGCGCGCAAGGCGCACCATAGTCTCGTAAATAGCCGCGTCTCCGTGCGGGTTGAGCTTCATAGTCTGCCCGACGATATTCGCGGATTTTGTTCGCGCCCCGTTTAATAAGCCCATTTTATACATTGTGTATAATAATTTTCTGTGCGAGGGCTTAAAGCCGTCTATCTCGGGGAGCGCACGCGAAACGATAACGCTCATCGCGTAGGGCATATAGTTCTCCTCGAGCGTGGTGACGATGTCCGTCTCGACGACCTTTCCCGAGCCTTCTATATAAGCGTTAGCCGATTTCGGTTCGCTTTTTTTTGGTGTTTTCTTCTTCAATTTGAATACTCTCCGTATCTTTTTAACAAAATATTACATCAAGTCGGCGGCTTCCAAGTATTTACTGCCGTTCTCCTTAATGAACTCCTTGCGCCCGTCCAGGTCGTTGCCGAGAAGCACGTCGAACATAGTTCTTGTGCGCTCCGCGTCGGTGGGAGTTACCTTGATAAGGCGGCGCGTTTCGGGGTTCATGGTCGTGAGCGACATCATATCGGGGTCGTTCTCGCCGAGACCTTTCGAGCGCTGTATCGTGTACTTCTTCTCGCCTATCATATCGAGTATCTTCGTCTTTTCGGGCTCGGTATACGCGAAATAGGTCTTGTCCTTGGTGTTTATCTCGTACAGCGGCGACTCCGCGATATAGACGTAGCCGCGTTCGATAAGCGTGGGGCAGAGTTCCTGTATCATCGTTAAAATGAGCGTGCGTATCTGGAATCCGTCGTAATCGGCATCGGTGCAGATAACCACCTTATTCCAGCGCAGATTGTCGATATTGAACGAATTGAGGTTCTTGTTCGCCTTGGACTTGACCTCGACCCCGCACCCGAGCACCTTTATAAGGTTGGTGATTATCTCGCTCTTAAATATCTTATCGTAGCTTGCTTTCAGGCAGTTGAGAATTTTTCCGCGCACGGGAATGACCGCCTGGAACTCCGCGTCGCGCGCCAATTTTACCGAGCCGAGCGCCGAATCACCCTCCACGATATACACCTCGCGGCGGGAAACGTCCTTGCTGCGGCAGTCGACGAACTTGTCTATACGGTTTGTGAGGTCTATCTTCGCGGTGAGGTTCGCGATAGAGGACGAGCGCACCTTCTCGGCGTTCTCGCGCGAACGCTTGTTGACGAGAACGCGCTCGGCGATCTTCACCGCCTCGTCGGGGTTCTCGATAAAATAGACCTCCAGCTGGTGCTTCAGCCAGTCGATCATCGCGTCCTTGATAAACGCGTTTGTGACCGCCTTTTTCGTCTGGTTGGCGTAGCTCGCCTGCGTGGAAAAGTTAGACGATATAAATATCAGACAATCGGCGACGTCGTCCCATTTTATGGCTTTTTCGCCCTTGTTGTACTTGTTGTTGTTTTTCAGATACGCGTCTATCTGCGAAAGGAACGCGCGCTTCATAGCGTCGTCGGGAGAACCGCCGTGCTCCAGCCACGAGGAGTTGTGGTAATGCTCGACAAAGTGTATCTCCTTGCTGAACGTGAACGCGACGTTCATTTTCAGCTTGTACTCCTCCTTGTCCTCGCGGTCCTTGCCCTGCCGCTGAGTGTTCCAGTACTGCGGCGTGGTGAGCGACTTGTCGCCCGCGACCTCTTTGAGATAGTCGAAAATGCCGTCCTCGTAGCAAAGAATTTTCTCGTCGACCGAGCCGTCCTCGTTCTCGATAAGGCGGACGAACTCTATACCGCCGTTTACGACCGCCTGTCTGCGGAGCATATCGTCAAGATACTCGCCGCCGACGTCGATGTCCGTGAACACCTCGAGGTCGGGCTTCCAGTGTATCGTCGTGCCCGTTTCGGCGCATTTTGACTTCACAAAGCCCTTTTCGTTATCCGTGACGTTAAAGCCCTTTTCAAATCTCAGCGAATACTTCCACGTTCCGTTTCGGCTCTCGACCTCCATATATTCGGAGGCGAACTGCGTCGCGCACAAGCCCAGACCGTTCAGACCGAGCGCGAACGAGTAGTTTTCGCCGCTGTTGTTGTCGTACTTGCCGCCCGCGTACAGCGTACAGAACGCAAGCTCCCAGTTATATTTGTCCTCGGTCTTGTTGAAGTCGATAGGGATTCCGCGCCCGAAGTCCTCAACGGTTATGGATTTATCCGCGTGGAGCGTGATGTTTATGCGCTTTCCGTAGCCCTCGCGAGCCTCGTCTATCGAGTTCGAGATTATCTCGAAAACCGAGTGACGGCAGCCCTCTATGCTGTCCGAGCCGAAGATTACGGCGGGGCGCAGCCGCACCTGATCGGGACCTTTCAGCGCTTTTAAGTCGTTATAATTAGATTCTTTTGCCATATTTATTTCACCTTATCTTTAAATTTACCAATACACTTAAATTATACCATATATTGTTATAAAAATCAAGTGCAAACACAAAAATAATTGCCGAGAAAAATCTCGGCAACGGGTATAATTAGCTTTACAAACCGTTAAACAGTCTGCCCTGATAGGTATCTAAATCCGCAAGCCGCTTGTCGATACCGCCTAGGACGGAGATCTTGTCTTTGCTCCACTGCGGCGCGGCTAGGAGGGTCTTGTCGCCGTCGCCCGTCACGCGCTCGATGACCGTTTCGGGCGGCAGGAGCTCGAGCTGTCGGACGGTTATGTCGATGTAGTCGTCCTTTTCTATCGGCGTGTACGAGCCGTTTTGATACATTTCGTAAAGCGGTGTGCCGCGGAGGACGTGCAGGGAGTGTATCTTCACGCCGCCGGGTCGGAGCTTGGCGAGCGCTCTTGCCGTGTCGAGCATCATTTCGCGGGTCTCGTTCGGCAGTCCGTTGATAATGTGTACGCAAACGCGGATATTATGCCGTTTAAGGAGCTCATAGCCGCGGAGGAAGTCGGCGTAGGTGTGACCGCGGTTTATGAGCGCGGCGGTGCTGTCGTGGATAGTCTGCAAGCCCAATTCCACCGTAAGCGGGAGCGGACATTCGGCGAGGATACGCGCTTTTTCCTCGTCGAGGCAGTCGGGGCGTGTGGCGAGGGAGACGGCGAACGCGCCGAGCTTTTCCGCTTCGAGCAGCATTTCGGAGAGCCGTTCGGGGGAGCAGTTGGTGTTGGTGCGGAAAGCGTAGTAGAGGAGTATCTTGGCGGCGGGGGATTTGGCCAGAATACGGGTTTTTTCGGCGGCGAACTGCTCCGCGACGGAGCGGGTATCGGGCGGAATTTGGGCGCAGAAAGAGCAGCCGCCGCGATTAGGACAGGAAAGCCCCGCGTCGATAGTGGCTTTGTAAACTCTGCCGCCGCAGAGGGTCCGGTTGTGGTAGGCGAGGGTGTGGTAGCGTTTGTTGTCGTTGGAGTATGGAAATGGGTTCATTTTTTTCTCCTGTTCTTGTAATTATCGTGTTGCTGCACGGGGGTAAGGTTTTATTTGCTGACCGCTGTGGTTTCGTTTCTTTTAATTATTATGTTGTCGCACGGTGCAAGAGGACACCCTTCGGGAAAGAGGGGGCTGGGTCTCGTGACAAACAGAGGACGTGTTACATGCTGCCCCCTCTCTCCCTACGGGTTTCCTCTTCCGATCTCTTTCCCCTCTCCCACTCACCCCGACCAATTTGCGCATTTGAACGTTGCTCTTTCGATTAGGCTATGGCGCACTAAACGGCACTATATCGGCTTAGAGCACAT
>JAAVID010000055.1 GCA_014799395.1 Oscillospiraceae bacterium
GACAAGGCGCAGGTCTACCCGCTCAAGCGCGGAGACCGCGTAAGAACGCGCCTTACTCATTCGCTGGAGGTAAGCTCATTCGCGGGGTCGCTCGGCGATACGATATTCCGTCGGCTTATCGACGAAAAAACCGAGGGCGTAAACGAGATAATCCGCGAAAAATGCTGCGATATTCTCGAATGCGCGGGGCTGGTCCACGATATTGGCAACCCTCCGTTCGGTCACTTCGGCGAGTTTTCCATTCGGCAATGGTTCGAGGACAATCTTCCCAAGCTGGCGTTCAAGGGCAAGCCCGTGACCGAGCTTCTCACCGAGCAGATGAAAGCGGATTTCCTCAACTTCGAGGGCAACGCGCAGGCGCTCCGCGTGCTTACCCGTCTGCACTGCCTTATGGATATGGACACGGGAATGAACCTCACCTACGCGCTTCTCAATACGATAGTCAAGTACCCCGTAAGCTCGACGGGTATCGACAAAAAAAGCGGCGATATACGCACCAAAAAAATGGGTTATTATTACTCGGAGGAAAAGCTTTTCCGCGATATAACCGCGCACACGGGCGTTGGAGACCGCCGCTATCCGCTGACGTTTATCCTCGAAAGCGCGGACGATATTGCCTACAAGACCGCCGACATCGAGGACGCGTCGGTCAAGGGTTTGCTTGATTATCACCGCATACTCGACGAGCTGAGAAGCCGTCGCTACCGTGACCGCTGCGGCTCGCCCGAGGAGCTTGAAACGCTTGAAAAAGCCGCCGCGGAGCTTGAAAAGTCATTCGGCTCCGCGCAAAGCTTCAATATGCGCGACCCGCAATTGAAAGCCGTTCAGCGGTGGATAGTCAAATTGCAGAATATGCTTATTTACGCGGCTTCGGACGCGTTCTGCGATAACTACGCGGCGATAATGAACGGCGAATTCAAGAGCGAGCTGTTGGAGGAAAGCCCCGCGCGGACGCTCGCTTTCGCGCTCGGGGATATTGCGTACCGCTACGCGTTCCGCTCCTCGTCTATCGTTATGAGCGAACTCTCGGAAAGCTCTATGATGACGTTTCTGCTCGACAAGACGGTATGGGCGGCGCTGAGGTTCGATACCGACGAAAAACGCATTTTCGACCGCGACCTCACCGAGGTCTTATCCGAAAATTATCTTGAGATATGCAAGCGCGCGTGCGTCGGAAGATCGGACGAGGAACAGTGCTACCGCCGCCTGCTGTTCGCGACGGACTGCGTATGCGGAATGACGGACAGCTACGCGGAGGAATTTTACCGCATAATAAGCGGAAACAAGGGGTGACGAAATGTACAAGATATTCCTTGCCGAGGACGACGACGGCATAGCGAACGCGATAATAAAACGGCTCTCCGAATGGGAATTCGAGGTAAGGCGCGCGGACGATTACCGCGATATTATCGGCGAATTCAAGGCGTTTGAGCCGCATATCGTCCTGCTTGACATTTCGCTTCCGTTCTACAACGGATTTCACTGGTGCAGCGAGATACGGCGGATAAGCAAGTGTCCCGTGGTATTTATATCGTCCGCTTCGGATAATCTTAACATCGTCACGGCTATGAATATGGGCGGCGACGATTTCATCGCCAAGCCGTTCGATTTAAGCGTAATGGTCGCGAAGGTGCAGGCTATCCTGCGGCGGAGCTACGATTTCGCAGAGAATATCGGCGTTATCACGCACAAGGGCGCGGTGCTGAATACCGCCGACGCTACGCTGAAATTCAACGGAGAGAAGATCGAGCTCACCAAGAACGAATACCGCATTATGGAAACGCTGCTCGAAAGCAAGGGCAAGGTCGTCAGCCGCGAGCGCCTTATGAACAGGCTCTGGGAGACCGACAGCTACGTCGACGAGAACACTCTCTCGGTAAATATCGCGCGGCTGAGGAAAAAGCTCGAACAGGCGGGATTGCACGATTTTATCACGACTAAGATCGGAATGGGGTACATTGTATAATAATTCCTCGGTCAAATATGACCGAGGTTTTTTTATGGCTTATCCAGATCGGCGTTTGCGGGATTATCGAGCAGTTTTCCGTCGCGGGCGAACCGCGAGCCGTGGCACGGACAATCCCACGAGCGTTCGTCGATATTCCATTTCAGCGCGCAGCCGAGGTGCGGACAGCGCGGAACGGTCGGCGTTAAGAGATTTTTTGACGCGTTTGCCCCGTTTATAAGGAGCTGTTTTTTCAGTATGCTTCGGCTCGGGCTGAATACGGCGGCGTATGGATTATCCCTGCCGAGTATCTTGTCGCGAATTATCTGCGCGGCGGTCATAGCGCCGGTCATTCCCCATTTGTTGAAGCCCGTCGCCGTGTACATATTCGGCGTGAGCGCTGAATAATTACCGATATACGGGATACCGTCGAGCGAAATGCAGTCCTGCGCGCTCCACAGATACCCGACATCCGCGTTCGGATAGGTCTTTTCGGCGAAATCCTGTAACTCGCGGCGGCGGCAGGGCTCGCCAGTTTTGTGCGCCTCTCCGCCTATCAGCAGATATTCTCCGCAGTTCCGGAAAGAGTAGCCGCGCGTGTTTTCGTCCATATATATCCCGTGAAGTTTTGGCGCGTTTTTCAGCGCGATAACGTCGGAACGGCTTTGATACAGCTTGAGATAATAGCTCCCGTGCGTGTTGATGAACGGGAAATGAGTGGTTATTACTATCTTGTCGGCGGTGATACGCGCACCTTTTGACAGCGCGGTCTTTCCTCTGACGTCGGTTATGTGCGTATGCTCGAAAATACGGACTTTATCGGACATCTCCCCTACAATGCCGCGCAGGAATTTCAACGGGTTAAATACCGCCTGATTTTTAAACCGCACCGCTCCGACGGTCGAAAACGGAAGCTCCGAGACCTCGCAGACGCCCGCCGAAAAGCCTATTTTCGCGAGCGCCTTTACCTCGTTTTCGAGTATGCCGCGGTCGCCGCGCGAATAGATATAGCTGTCGGTTTTGCGGAAACCGCAGTCGATATTCCGGCACAGCTCCGCGTAACGTTTAAGCGCGTTTTGGTTCGCTTCAAGATACATTTTCGCTTTCTCCGCGCCGTATTCGCGGAGGATCTTTTGGTAGATAAGCCCGTGCTGAAACGTCAGCTTTGCGGTAGTTCTGCCCGTCGTTCCCGAGCATATTTTCCGCCGCTCCGCGACAACGCAGGAAACGCCGCTTTTTTGAAGTTCGTATGCCGTCAGAAGTCCCGCGATACCGCCTCCGACTATCAGCACGTCGGTTTTTAAATTGCCGTTTGCCGTCGGAAATTCGGGCATTTCGACGGTCTCCCACACCGATAAGTTCTCCATTTTATCACCCCGTTTTTGCGATAATTTTTACTATTATTTCCCCAAGAACGAAAAAAATCCGCGGATATTTCGCGGGTTTTTCCGCAAAATAATTTGAAAAGGTTCGAGGTGAAAAAAATGTACTTGACGGTGGTAGTCGGCGAAAGCGGCGCCGATAAATTTCTCTGGGAACGCCCCGTTATCAAGGCGGAGGGGCATATCTCGGTGAATTGCGAATTCGCGGCGGTAATAGCGGGAAAGGGCGCGGAGCTTGAGGTGAGATCGGCGCTCGGAGTTATCGTGGACGAGAGTTTCCGCACAAAAATACCGCGCGGAATACAGCTTATAACCTGCGGGATAAGCCCGAAGAACACGGTGTCCGTAACGTCGCGTACAGCCGGCAGGCTCACGCTGTCGCTCAACCGCGGCATACGCACCGTATCGGGAATATGCGAGCCGCTCGAACAGCCCGTTGACGTACCCGAAAACGCGGACGAATTCGACGTTATGGCGGCGTTTGCCGCGAGGGTCCTGACGGGCTTGCGCATTAGTTAAAAACATACAATTCCCCTGCACCGTTTTTGGGGAAATTTACAAACATATTATAAAATTCACCATATAAACGGCAGTTGTGATATAATTAAAAAAACCGAAAATCTCATCACTGCATAATTGGAGGAATTTTATATGAAACGTGTTATTAAAATACTGGCTGCCGTCTCGGCGGTTCTGTTATTGGGCGGCTGTGGAAGCGAGAACGAACAGCCGTCGGAAATATCGGAAATATCGGATATTTCGGGTATATCCGACAGCGTTCAAGAAGAAATATCTTCAACGGACGAAAGCGATAAAACCGACTCCTCATCGTCAACTGTCGGCGGGGATATAAGCAGCATCTGGGACATACCGGAAAAAGAGGAAGCGCCGACAGAATTTGAACCGTTTGCCGGTCTGCCCAAAGCGGATGACCCGTTAAACACCGTAAACAGCAAGGATTTCCGACCCTCGCTTTTGTGTTACGGCGGCGGCAATACATTCTTTATGTGGAACGGCACGGTGTACAAGCATAACGGCGAGACCACGGAGGCTTTATTTGAAAAAAACGCCTACGATCTGAATTATTATGACGGAATGCTGTACTTTATCGAAAACGACAGCTACGATCTCAGCAATACTAAAACGCATATTGAGGGCTTATTGTATCGTTACGATCTTAACAGCGGCGCGATGGAAGCATTAACGGATCACCCCGTTTCGCTCCCCGTTGTCAGCGGCGGCGGGATCTTTTTTACTCATTATGCCACTACCGAAGCTCCCAAGCCGCCGACTGGAATATACCGCGTTGGCGAAGACGGTACATACGAGAGACTTTACAGCGGAATGAAGCATATCGAATACGGAGAGTATCGCTTGAAATATGATTGGTCGGACGAAGAAAAGGTTTGTTTCTCGCGCGATGATACGGGGCTGTTATTGGAAAATGTCCACCCTTATTGGGACTGCATCGTCGGCGACTATTACTATTACCGCTCGAATGATGACAGATCGCTCAACAGGCTCTCCGTTCTTACGGGAGAGACCGCAACATTAAAACCGACCGATGAAAGCGGTTTCTTTTGTATAGATTATACGGTCTTAAACGGCGTTATCTACCTGATCGGCAATCAGAGCGAACTGCTGAGATATAATTTTGAAACGGGCGATTATACCGAAATAGACTATAAACACGTCTTCCGTTATATCTATGCCGACGAGAATAATATTTACGGAGTTGCCTGCGACCGTGAGGAAAACTCAATAAGTCATACTTTTCATTTTATTAAGCTGAGCATAGACGGCGATACCGTCAAGGACGAAATATTGGCGTAAGGAGGTTTTATGTCACTCGGAAAATACATATCCGCGCTTATTGCGGCTGTTCTGTTGTTATTCTCCTGCGGCTGCAACAAAGAGGACGGCAGCATAAACAACGGTATAATAGAGGAGTTTGTATATGAACAGACGGGCGATGTTGTACTTATGACCGCCTCGGGAGACGTTTTGTATACGCTTGAAAATAGCGACGGCGCGGTTTTCTCCGCCTTTGACCTCGGCGGAAATAAGACGGCGAGCACGGTTATTCCCGATTTCGGCGCGTATGAGGTAAAATGTATCTGCGCCGATAATAATAAAATCTACGCGGTCATCGAAAAAATGAAAAAATTTCTCGTCTGCTCCGTTGATATAAATTCGGGAGCGGTTGAACATATCGGCGAAGTTGATGAGTTGGATAATATCGAAAAAATCGGAGTATGCGGCAATCGGCTGTACTGGCTCGGCGAACACCGCAGCGAAGCAAAACCCGTTGAGCCGTTTACGAACGAGGAGGGCGTTCAGATCTATTTTTCGGATACGGGAAAGAAAATGGGCAGCATTGATCTCGAAAGCGGAGAAAATACGCCCTCGGATATTGAGTTTCCCGTGTCGTTTTCGATCTCGGACGGCAAGGTCACGGTCTACGCTTTTGACAATATAGGCGGATATTATTTTGCCGATTATTCCGCAAGTGAAAAAAATTATTCCAACAAACTGGGCTTGATAACGAATTTTGATTTTTTCAAAAAGAGCGGCGAATTCGCCTTTATCGGCTCGACAGATTTTCAAGGCGTTCTTCCCGTCAGCAAGGCGGACGGAGAAAGCGGCGTGATAAGAGCGGTCAATGGTGTATATCCGTTTTTGACTTCGGAGCTCTGCGCTTCCGAGTCGGGTTATGTATGGCTTAAAACCGCCGATTCCGCGACATCCTTTGAAAAAAAGATAAAGCGTTTTGATCTGAGAGACACCGTGGTAAAAGGAGACCCTATCCGCGTTATTTCAAGCCAATATTTTACCGAACAGCCGTTCGCGGCGGGAAGCGAGATTCAATTGAATCAGCTCAGCGGCGAGGGCTTTGCGCTTACGGTACTGTCGCTCGACAAAAGCTATGACGCGGCAATGATAAGCTCGGATCAAAGTATCGCGCACGATGTTAAGGAAAAAGGGAGCTTTTATCCGCTGAACGGCGTAAAGGGCGTTTCGGAATATCTCGACAAGTGCTTTCCGTACATCAAGGAAGCAGTGACGGATCCCGAGGGAAATATCTGTATGTTCCCCGTCGCCGTGGAAATTCCGCTTATCGCATATAACGAAAAGAATTGCGCCGAAAACGGCATAGTTCTTTCGCCGGATTTAGAGACGTTTATACAGACGCTGAAACGCGCTTCGACTGTCTCGGAGTATTACGACCTCAATCGTTATCAATTTGTGCAAACACAGCTTATCGGCTATCTTTCGGGAAACACTTCGTTTGATACGGAGGAATTCAGACAGCTTGCCATATTGTTAAAAGAGCAATGCACGGACGAAATTTTCAACGGTAATTTTGAACTGTATTCCGCGCTTATGACAATGCAAAATTATCCTGAAAATCCGTATTATAAGTCAATATACGAGAAAACATTATTTACACAATTGCTGTACCGTATTCAGCAGACCGCTTTGATCAATGACGAAAATCTGCGCGCCGCTCCGTTTCCTTTATCGGCAAACGGGAAAAGCGTTGCCGTTTGTACGTTTTTGTGCGTTAATCCCTACTCCGACCGTTTGCCCGAAACGCTGAAATTTATCGAAAATATCGCGTCCGCAATGTCCTCCGAGCGCAATTCCCGTATGCTCACCGATATAGAAACCTATGAAAATACAACGTTCGCAAAAGACATTTTTTCAATTTATCAAAACGGCGAGATATACTTTCAGATCCCGTCGGAAATTTACGCCGAGGATTTTGAGCGTTACCGCGTCGGCGAGATAACGTTGGACGATTTTATCTCGGAAGCCGACCGCAAGCTCTCCGCTTATCTGAATGAATAACGGAGCATTGCCAATCATCTCAAATAAAATTTCGGTGTCAAGCGGGCATTGCCTTTTCGCTTGGCACCGAAATATTTATCGGGCGTAAAATTCTGTTGACAAAATATTCAAAATATGCTATAATTATTATGGAGTATTTTCAACTGTTATTTCCGCGGCGATGGATACAACAATATGTGATATGCTCCGCGGGAGCCGGATTTTTACGGTAATATTGACGACTTTCCGAAGCGGCTCGTAATGTCCGATTTGGCGAAAGCACTATAAAAATATCATAAGGCGGTAATCAAAATGAATAGTTCCGAACACGTTGTTGAAATGGAAGCAATATTTAAAAACAAAAACTACGATTTCATAATCGGGAACTCGGATTTTTATAATTTTCTGGGCGATAGACAGTATACCACGTTTGACAGCATTATATCAAGCGATTCGCTCAGAACGCTTGAAAGGGCTGTTGCGGAGCGCTTATACGGCAAACCGTTCGTTATCGGTATCCGCGCCGAGGACGGTCGGATGTGCGAAATGATATGCCGTATCGCGGAGCAGGACGACCCCGACTGCACGCTCATTCGTATGTGGAAGCTCGGAGAGATCGTCGAAAAACATCTGTCGTCGGAAATGGATCGGCGGGAAACGGAAGCGCTGCTTTCCCAGTACGACTGCGTTTATTATTCCTACGACCGCCCCGCAAACACAATGACCTGTTATCGTTACGACGACGAAAAAATAACGCTTTGCGCGCTGAAACTTGACGAGTTTAAAAAAGAGGCGGCAGTCAGACTTCCCGATAATTCGCGCGACGACATCGAGCAATTCACGGACAAGCTGAAAAACGGGATCCGCAGCTTTAACGGCAGCCTTTCCCACGGCACGGAAAACGCCGTTGTTTTTTCGGGAACGGCGATATATGATTATGACGTTCACATTAAAACGGTCGGGAGCTTCGGGAGCGGCGGCGCTAACCCCATTCGCGAGCTCGTCCGCAAAGACCAGCTTACGGGGCTTGCTCTGAAAGAGGATATTACAAACTACGCAAAGCGCTCTATCGGCGATCTTAAGCAGCAAACGATCATATCTATCATAGACATCGACGATTTCAAGTATGTCAACGATCATTACGGTCACGCCGTGGGCGACGATGTGTTAAAAAAATGCGCCTCCATTATCGAAAACGAAACGGGCGCATACGGAAAAGCGGGACGTATCGGCGGAGACGAATTTTTTATAGTATTTGACCGTATCCACGATAAAGAAACGCTGAGAAGTGTGCTGCGGTCGATAAAAAACAACATTGGCAAAGCCTATTCCAACGAGAAAGACGGCTTTCGCGTCACAACCTCAATAGGCGTTTCGGCATATCCGCAGGACGCTAAGGATTTCGACTCGCTGTTCCGCCTGACGGACTATATGCTCTATCGCGCAAAGCATAAGGGCAAAAACCGCTATATTATCTACGAAGCGGAAAAGCACGGCTCGGTGGATGAAATACTGCGTTCGAGCATTGAGGTCGCGGTCTCCGATATTTCGGGTAGAAAGGGATTGAGCAAATCGGAGGTCGTTTGCAGGATAGCCGATCTTGAGATCTGCGGCAAAAAATATCCCGCCGACAATATTATCAGAGACATAGTGGATTATTTCGGTGTGGAGCGCGTTATTCTCTATGACAAGACCGCGCGGACAGCAGCGGCGCAGTGCGGCAGTAATCTGCTTGACAGCGGCATTATCGCCGAAACCATAGACTATATCTACGATGAGGGTATCAAGGAACACACACAAAACGGAGTAATGATAGTAAACAATGTGAAAACCTTTGAAATAAAAAATCCGGAGCTGTACGAAAAGCTGCGCCGTCAGGAGATATATTCGATAATGCATCGCGAAATAATCGGCAAAAGCGGAAAATGCTTTATTTTGAGCTGCGAGTCGGTATCTGCATACTTAACTTGGAATCTGGAGGATATGCGTTTTTACAGAATACTGGACAATATACTGTCCTCCGTGCTTTGATAAAAAAGATTTTCGCCGAGAAAAACACATAAGATCGGCACCGCACGAGCTTTGTGCGGTGCTGCCCGATTTGCGGCTTGTGTTTCGGCAATAAAAATACATTTGCCATAAAAATCATCTTGATATTTCAAAAAAGTAAGTTATAATAACATCATTTAAGTTTGTTCCCGAATAACCATCATCGACAAAAAATGAGTGCTTGTGAAATTATTTTGATTAGCATAGTTCAACAGCATTTCTTTTTGCCGACAAAAAAACGCACAAAATCTATCACAAATACATATCCCTATACTCCCCGGGAGTCATACCGACCTTGGAAAGAAACTGCCTGTAAAAATGCACCTTGCTTGTATATCCGCATGAACAGGCGATATGCTCCAAGGGCATTGCGGTAGTGCTGATTAGCTCCTTCGCATATTCCAGCCTCATATTTATTATATCCGCCCGAAACGATATTTTGAAAAACCTTTTATACAGGCTTTGAAAATATGAAGCGCTGATCATCATTTTTTCCGCGGCTTCCTTTGCGGTATATTTTTTATATGGCGCAGACTGGAGTTCCAGTCTTAATTTTTGCAGTTTATATTTGTAGGGGCTGTATTCCTCTATTTTCTTTGTTTTGAAATCTTCGTGCAGATGATCTAAAAGTATTCCGAAAAGCGAGTCCGCATAGTATTCCCTTGATTTTGACTCGGAGAAGTTGTTTTCCCATAAAATTTGCTGTATGTAGGCTGTAAGAATTCGCGCATTATTTATCAGAAAGTTTGTGTTGAACATTTCGCCGTCATATTTCAAAATATCCTCGGGAGTACAGGAAAAATGTATCCAATCATTCACATATTCCCCGTTTGGATTTTTATATGAATAAGGCGTATTCGGTTTTATCAGCAAGGCGCTGTCGGGCTTGCATATCTTCCGCTCCCCGCCTATTTCAAGCTCCGCGCAGGACTTTATGATAAGCAGAACATAACAGGATATTCCGTTGGGACGATCCATAACAAAGCCTAGAGGATGTCTCGCAAAACAGCCCCCTCGTATAATTGAAAACATAATACCGCCCGCTTTCTTAAAAAGTTAAAAATGTTAATATAAGATATTATACTATATTTTATTTTGTAAGTCAATAGAGTGTTTTCTCAAAAATAAAAATACAAAAAAGTTAAAAAGGTTACTATATAATTCTATACGGTATTGCATTTTTCCATCCAACAGTGTAAAATATCATTAAAGCACAGATCACGGAGGTGTTGATATGTACGGCAATGATCATGAATGGGCTAACCAAACAGCCGATAAAATTTATGAAAAAATGAAAATGTCTGCAAGGCGCAGCGAGAATAAGATACCTTATCTCACGGTAAACGGTATCTTTGACGACTGTTCCGATAATATAAGCTGGTGGACAAACGGCTTTTACGGCGGACAGCTGTGGCAGCTTTACAGCGCCTACGGCGACGAAATTTTCCGCAGCTCCGCCGAGGATATAGAAAACAAACTGGACAAAAGCCTTATGGATTATATGGGCATGGATCACGACAGCGGATTTAAATGGCTCCTTACCTCGGCGGCAAATTACAAGCTGACGAAAAATCCGGAATCCAAAAACAGAGTCTTGCTGGCGGCGGCGAATCTTGCGGGAAGATTTAATCCCGCGGGGAAATTTATCCGTGCGTGGAACAGCTGGGGCGGCGAACGCAATGAGGGCTGGGCGATAATCGACTGTATGATGAACCTTCCTCTTTTATACCGGGCGTCGGAGGAAACGGGAGACCCGAGATTTTCACAGATAGCACGGGCGCATGCGGATACCGCGGCAAAAGCATTTGTCCGTGAAAACGGCTCCGTAAACCATATAGTGCGGTTTGATCCCGATACGGGAGAAGTGATCGGAGCAATGGGCGGACAGGGCAAGGAGGCAGGCTCGTCGTGGACAAGAGGTCAAGGCTGGGCGATATACGGCTTTGCGCTCAGCTTCCGTCATACCGGTGATGAAAAATATCTTGAAACCGCCAAAAGATCGGCAAGGTATTTTGCGTCATGTATTCCCGAGAGCGGGCTTATCCCCGTTGATTTTTGTCAGGATAAAGAGCTTGATTGGGAGGATTCAACCGCCGCGGCGATCGCCGCGTGCGGTATGCTGGAAATAGAAAAATATGTTACGGAAACGGAAAAGAGCTTTTACCATGAGACCGCAATGAAACTGCTGAAAACGTTGGAGGAAAAAAGGTGCAATTGGGACTTGAATACGGATAACATTCTTGAAAACGGCTCGGTGGCATACCATGACGAAAAGCACAACTTTCCCATTATATACGGCGATTATTTCTTTACGGAAGCGGTGTTTAAGCTGTGCGGAAAAGAATTGTTTATGTGGTGACGGTTTATAGCGAATAATGTAAGCATATGTTTTCGGAAAGAAGGAAATTATGGAAAATATTATGTCAAGGCAAGATATGGCGGACGTGCTGTTTGACCTTATTGAGCCGTTAAAAAAATATTACAGCAAAACCAAGGCGTGGCTGAATTTGGGCGCGACGAGCGCGCACTATCCCGATACTTCCGCGTGGGTAGAGGGATTTTCAAGACCTCTCTGGGGTCTCGGCTCCTACCTCGCGCACAGCGGTAATGAAGAATGGGAGCGTATATATTTACAGGGTCTGACATCGGGCACCGACCCCGAAAGCGAGGAGTATTGGGGAGACTGCGTTCCCTACGATCAGAAGCTGGTGGAAATGGCTGCGATAGCTTATACATTGTTGTGGACGGGCAAAAAATTCACAAACAGAATGACCGAGCAGCAAAAAAACAATCTTTTTTCGTGGCTGTCACAGATAAACCGCAACCCCTGTCACAACTGCAATTGGAGATTTTTCCATATCCTTGTAAATGTGGCGTTGAAAAAAGCAGACCGTGAATACGATAAAAAGGGAATGGAGGAAAGCCTTGGCTTTATAGATGAGTGTTATGTCGGAAACGGCTGGTACATTGACGGAACCGACGGTCAGGCAGACTACTATATTCCCTTTGCAATGCACTTTTACGGCTTGGTGTACGCGGTGTTTATGAAAGACAGCGATCCGGAAAGATGCCAGCGGTACCTGGACAGAGCGGAAAAGTTCGGCAAAGACTTTATATATTGGTTTTCGGAAGAGGGCGGCGCGGTGCCTTACGGACGGTCTCTGACTTATCGTTTCGCGCAGGCGTCTTTTTACTCGGCTTGCGTTATGGCGGGAATAGAGCCTTTGCCTTTGGGCGTTATGAAAGGGATAATAGTAAGGCATCTGAAATATTGGCTCGGCAAACCCATTTTCGATCATGACGGCGTGCTTACTATCGGCTATGAGTATCCGAACCTGTCAATGGCGGAAAGCTACAACGCCCCCGGCTCGCCTTACTGGGCTTTAAAGATATTCGCCTGTCTGACTTTATCGGAAAACCATGACTTCTGGAAAGCCGAACCGCTTCCGCTTCCCGAAACGGAAAAAGTAAAGTCCTTCCCCGAGGCAGGGCATATTGTGCAAAGGACGAAAGACGGTCACGCGGTACTGTTTCCGTTGGGCTTACAAGCAGGTCACGTTCATACCCATATGGAGGAAAAATATTCCAAGTTTGCCTATTCAAGCAAATTCGGCTTCAGTATAATGCGCTCCTGCTGTAATTTTTGGGAGGCCGCTCCCGACAGCGTTCTGTCCTTTGAGATAGACGGACATATCTTTGTAAGAAGAACCATTGACAGCGGATATATCGAAGATAACAAATTGATCACCCATTGGTCGCCCTTTATGGGAATACGGGTAAGAACCGAAATAATCCCCACCGATAATGGGCATATAAGAAAACACACTATCCAAAGCGACTATGACTGCATAGCCTATGATTCGGGCTTTGCGGTTGAACAAAACAGCGGCTTATGCACAGTCAAGGCAGTACAAGGACGGGGAGAGGCTTTAGTGCTTGGGGTTGACCCGAACACAAATCTGCTCCGCACAAAAACGGAGATCCCCACAGTAAAGTATATCATCCAAAAAGGGATAAACGAAATAGAGACAGAGGTTTGCAATTAAGTGATGTTTACCGATTTTTTAAACCGCTACCGTCGGCAATTCGTAAACGCGGGAAAGGAATTGGACGGCGAGAAGATACCTCCGCTTACAGAGGATCTGTTTTCCTTGTTTGAACGTACGGGAAACCGTTTGGAATACGAAAATGTGTATTTTAAAAGGCGTAAATTCTTAACGGTTTACGCAATGCTGTCAATTATGTACGGTGCGCCAAGCCACATTTCCCGTCTTGAAGAAATAATAGGCTCTGTCTGCGGTGAGGAATGCTGGGCTTTGCCCGCTCATGTTGACCGTAACAACAAGGATTGGCGGATCACCATTGACCTGTTTTCGGCTGAAACGGCTTTTTCTTTGGCGGAAATAATTTGTTTGCTGAAAGACAGGCTGTCGGACGGCTTACAAAAGCAGGTCCGCAAAGAGGTTTTCGGGCGTGTGATCGGGCCTTTTGAGAAAAGTCATTTCCCGTATTCCTCTTGGGAGATTTCCCCGATGAACTGGTGCGCGGTGTGCTGCGGTTCGATAGGCGGAGCGGCTATTTACCTTATGAAAGATGACAGGGAACGGCTGGATAAGCTGCTGACGCGTATCAACGGCTCCATCGCGAATTATATCAAGGGCTTCGGCGAGGACGGCGCGTGCCTTGAAGGGCTTGGATACTATACCTACGGTATGAGCTTTTTCGCCGCTTATGCCGAGTTGATGTACGGGTATTCCGAGGGAAAAGTCGATCTCTTTGAATATCCCAAGCTGAAAAACATAGCGTTGTTTCAGCAAAAATGTTTTCTCACGGGAGATATTACGATAAGCTTTTCCGACAGTCAACGTGACGAAAAATACAGGCTTGGGCTTACCGCCTATCTGTCAAGACGTTTTTCGGAGGTGGAGATCCCTCCGCTCTCCCTTGCCGCGGATATGGAAGCGGATAACTGTTACCGCTATATTGTTTTATCGAGGGACTATTTCTGGACAAAACAGAACGTACAAATTGCCGCTTCACAAAAAGAACGGAACACGGTGCTTCCTTATGCGCAGTGGTCTGTATGCAGATCGGATAACGGCTGTGTGCTGGCGGCAAAGGGCGGTCACAACGACGAACCCCACAATCACAACGACATAGGCAGCTTTATCTATGCCTGCGAGGGAGAGAGCGTTTTAGCCGACGTCGGCGCGGGAGAATATACAAGGGATTATTTTAATGAAAACCGCTATAAAAACATCTGCTGCCGTTCGCTGGGTCACAGCGTGCCATTGATAGACGGAAAAGAACAGCTTGCGGGTGCGCGGCATAAGGCGTCAAGATTTATTTCCGATGGCTGCGGAAAAACGGAAATGGACATCGGTGCCGCGTACGGGCTTTCCCCTGGCAACGAGATCACCCGCGCTTTTTCCTTTGAGAAAAACAGCGGTATCTGTACCGTAACGGATCTCTTCAAGCTGAAAGACAAAAGCAATATCACGGAAAATCTTGTAACGCTTTACAAGCCCTTGATAAGCGGTTCCGCCTTTTTTATCAAAACTCCGAAAAATCAATTTATCATAGAGATAACCGGCGGAAAAAGACTTAGGGTCATAAATGAAAACTATACCGATCATTACGGAGCGGAAAAAACCTTATGGCTTATGCAGTGGGAGGTTTCGGGAGAATGTGCCGAATTTGTTATAAAAAGACGAGATAATGTCAAATGAAATATTGACGATTATGCCCGCACTCCATAAAATTTTGTGTAAAAGTAAATCCAATTACGCGGATTCTCTGTCCGCGAACATTATCGAAAGTTGGTTGGATACCGGAGCCCAATTTCGACACGTTACACTCCAGTGCGCAACACGATGTTGCAAGGTGACTGCCAAAAGCGCGGCACGGATGCCGCGCATCAAAGCAGTCACACTGACACGATGTTTTTCGACGCAAGATACAAAATTTTTCGCAGGCTGTCATCATTGGTAAATGACGGCTTGTTTTTTGTGATCTTGCGGAATTGACGGTTCAAACCTTCGATAATATTTGTTGTATATATTATTTTCCGAACCTCGGCAGGATATGCGAAAAATGTGGACAGGATATCCCGATTTTCTTCCCAACTTTTAACGCAGCTCGGATAAGTCTGATGTCACTTTTCTTTGAATTCAAGCAGCGCGTTCAAGGCCTCATATTCGTTGATTGCTTGATACACCTTTTTCAGATCGGACATCAATGATTTGATATCCTTGTAGCTCACATAGCGGATTGACGAGCGAATCTGATGAATGATGCAACGCTGGCTCTGTGACTTTGGAAATGCCGCGTTGATAGCCTCACGGAAACCCGTCAAACCGTCTACACAGAACACATAAACGTCCTTAACACCGCGATTTTTTAGGTCGTTCATAACCGACAGCCAGAACTTTGCGCTCTCGTTTTCACCTATCCAAACGCCTAATATATCCTTGCGTCCGTCCATCTGAATGCCAAACACAACATATGCTGCTTTGGTTATATACCGATGATTTTCCTTGACCTTGTAATGAATCGCGTCCATAAAAACAAACGGATAAACAGCGTCCAACGGACGGTTCTGCCACGCAGCTATTTCGGGCGTGATCTTCTCAACGATCTTGCTGGCGGCTTTCACTTCTCCGTTTGGAAAAATTACTTTCATGACAATCTTTCCTTTCAATAAAATTTGTTTACCGAATAAGAAAAGCACCCTTGACAGGTGACCCGAAGTCAACAGTCAAGGGTGCATTACTAATCATGAAATGCACAGTCTTGATTTTTCACTCTTCGGATTCCAACAAATCCTATTCTTTAACGCAGAAATACGGCGGCGCTTACTCTACTTTCGGCGTCGCGGCTCAGGAGCGGTATTCACCCAAACATTCCATAGGAAACTTCCACCAAATGTTTCCCTCTCTGGCTGTTCCGTCCGGGCTACTCTTTCCTTCATAGCTTTTCTTATTAGTTGTGAAATGCTGACAAAAAAGATTTTTTTTGCAATATGGTATCTTCCCTTACCCTTAATGCATTTGTCTTTTAGCATTCTCAAGCACAGAGATGACCTTGTCGCACCAGTTATCGAATTCGTCGTCCTCGACCTGACATTCCTTGTGCGAAAGTATATAATCCAACGTGTTTTTAATACCCTCGTCAAACCGTATCCTAGGCCTGAAACCCGGGACAGCTCTTTTGAGCTTGCTGTTGTCAAAGACCACGGAATTTGCTTTGTCGCCGATAAGACTCCCGGTGAGGTCGTAATCGCTTACAACAGCAAGGAACTCCGAAGAAACGTGATACGCTTTCAGCTCAACGCTCAAATGATCGGCTATGGTCTTGTAGATCTGATTCCAGGTGAGCGTTTCATCGGAAGTGATCTGAAACGCCTCTCCGATAGCGTGAGGATTTCCCAGCAGCCCGATAAACCCTTCGGCGAAATCTCTGCTGTCGGTCATTGTCCAAAGAGAAGTTCCGTCGCCGTGAATTATAACGGGCTTGCCGTCAAGCATACGTTTAATTACCTGCCAACTTCCTTTTTTCCCGTGAACACCCAGCGGAACGGAACGCTCGCAATAAGTATGGCTCGGGCGTACTATCGTAACGGGAAATCCCTGTTCCCTGTACATTTTCATAAGATATTCTTCGCACTGTATTTTATTTCTTGAATATTCCCAGAAAGGATTAGCGAGAGTAGTTCCCTCGGTAATGATATAGTCGGACGGGAGCTTATTATAAGCGGACGCCGAGCTGATGTAAACGAACTGTTTCGTTCTGCCGCCGAAAAGCCGGAAATCCCGTTCGAGCTGCGGCTGAACGAATCCGATAAAATCGCACACCGCGTCAAATTCCATATCGCCGATACGCTCGGAAACCGTTTTTTCGTCGTTTATATCCGCTTGGATAAAATTAACATTTGACGGAAGTTTTCCGCTTGAATTGCCTCTGTTTACAAGATAAAGCTCGTGACCGCTGTCTGCGAGACGGCGCGAAACGGCTGTGCTTATCGTTCCCGTGCCGCCTATGATCAGGATTTTCACAAATTCCACTCCTTATCAAATTTCAATATCCTTGATTTTCTTTGCAGGAACGCCCGCGACTATGCAGTTTGGCGGAACGTCCTTTGTTACTACCGCGCCCGCGGCAACTATCGAGCTTTCGTCAAGCTCCTTTCCGAGAATCCCAGCAATCAATTCTCTGTTCCCCTCGTCAAACGTAGCTTTTGAGTTAAAAACGCTCGCAAGGTTCATCGTTTCTCTTATAGTGCCGCTTATCTTTTCGTAATCGTGGTCATCCGTTCGGATAACCTCTCCGTCCAATTCTCTTTGCAGAATATCTTTCATAATAAGTTTTATATAATTATAACACATTTATGCCGAAAAAGCAATATTCGTTTGTAATATCAAAGCATAAAAATTTTAATAAAAACGCTCATATATCTTTATTTCAAAGTGGTTTTTCCTGTAATCTATCAGCCCGTCTTTTTTCATTTTACCGAGTTCCTTTGATAAGGCGCTGCGGTCGAGGTTGAGATAATCCGCCAATTGCTGGCGGTCAAAGGGGATCGTGATTTGGTTGCTTCCCTGAACGGACATCTGCTGCGAAAAGTAAGAGAGCAGCAGTCTGCGTATCGTTTTCGGCGATGTGTGCAGACTGCGGCGGGATAGCTGTAAATTCTTTTGAGCGCAAATCGCAACAAGATTTTGCATAACACGATTTTGACCCTTGCAGACGGAGCACGGCTCGAACAGCTTAGCCGCGCCAATAAACAGTATCTCGCAATCCTCGTTGGCAATCACGTCTATTATCATCGGCTCGTTGGGAATACAGGCATACGCTTCCGCGAAAATGCCGCCTGCCTCCACCACGTCAAGTATGCTTTTGTTTCCCCAAAAATCGTTATGCTCGATACGAATACTTCCCGAAAGGATAAGACCGAGGTTCGCGGTGACGCTTCCCTCGGAAAATATGACAGCGCCCCTCTTGTATTGAAACGTTCCGAAACCGAAATGCTCCGCCATTTTTTCGATGTCATCCTTTGAACAGCCGCGAAACAGCGCCGTTTCGGATATGAAGTCAATATTCATAAAAACTCCTTTTTCGTGGTTATAACCACCGACTTTCTATAAATATTATACTATAATATTTATAGAAAGTCAAGGGAGGGAGCGCTTTGAAAGAAGATGAGATAATCAGTGTGCTTATCGGCTTGGTCGGAGCCTGCAATAATAATCCAAAGACCGCGAACACGGACAGCTTGGTAATTAAATCGCTGGCATTTCCTCTGCTCTTTCCGAATTTCGGTGATGATGAGCTTTCGGAACTTTTGGAAGAAATAAGATTGGAGAAGTTTGCGGTAGCGCCGGGCTGCGCAGAGTGCACCACTCCATGCGGAAACACCTCCGATTATGATATGAACCGAATTTATCAAGCCGAGGACGATATCCGCGTTGTCAAGCTGAAAATACTGTCAAAGCTCCGAAAAATGGCGGTGCGTGAATATTCACGAATACAAGAGAATTCGCAAACAAATATTGAGATTTTTTACAAAGCCGTTTCATATATAAGCTATGATTTGGAAAAGAATACGCTGCTTGAGCTTTTGAGAGAACTCGATATTTATGATAACGGAAAGGAAAACGAAAATGGTCAGAAAAATCATTAAGATCGACGAGGAAAAATGCAGCGGCTGCGGTGCGTGCGCCGCGGCGTGCCATGAGGGCGCGATAGAAATAATTGACGGCAAGGCTAAACTTACCCGTGAGGATTACTGCGACGGTCTTGGGGATTGTCTGCCTAAATGCCCGACGGACGCTATCACCTTTGAGGAACGCGAAGCGCCTGCTTATGATGAGGCCGCGGTCGCGGCGGCAAAACGCGAAAAACTCGCCGAGGGAAGTATCCCTCATTCCGGCTGCCCGGGTATTCAGCCGCGTCAAATCGAACATAACGAGGCGGCTGATTCGCCGACTTGCACAGCAGCTGCAAAATCACAGCTCGGGCAGTGGCCTTGTCAGATAAAGCTCGCTCCCGTAAACGCTCCGTATTTTAACGGAGCAAAGCTGCTGATAGCCGCCGATTGTACCGCGTATGCATACGCAAATATTCACAATGACTATATGAAAGGAAAACTCACACTTATCGGCTGTCCCAAGCTCGACGCTGTTGATTACAGCGGAAAACTTACGAACATAATAAAAAACAACGATATTAAAAGCGTTACTATCCTGCGTATGGAAGTGCCCTGCTGCGGCGGGCTTGAAAACGCGGCAAAGAGGGCTATACAGGAAAGCGGGAAATTTCTGCCATGGAATGTAATTACAATTTCGACCGACGGAAAAATTCTTGATGATTAAAGGAGAATATCATGTACAAAAATATTGAAAAACAGGTAAAGCTGGAACTGAAAAATCTGGTTGACTATCAACCGGGGCAGGTAATCAGCAAAACGCTCGTGCAGAACGACAAGGTCAGCGTGACCGTTTTCTCGTTTGATAAGGGCGAAGAGATATCTACCCATGCCGCCGGCGGAGACGCGATGGTAACCGTATTGGAGGGTACGGGAAGATTTACTGTAGGAGACGATGTGTTTATTTTAAGCCAAGGAGAAACGCTCATCATGCCGAAGGATATTCCCCATGCCGTATACGGAGAGGAGCAGTTTAAAATGCAGCTTACGGTTTCATTTTAATAAGCGTTTCACCTTACTCACATTCCCATAGACATTTTATCATTTCTACCTCCATAAATTATTGGGGAACGGAAATGGGTTACCACATATCCAAATCCATATCCTCATCGGGATCGTCGACCAAAGTTATATTGACATACTCTCCGATAATTCCCAGCGCTTCCTCATAGCTGCCGCTCTTGTAGACCTTTGATGTCATTTCGGACGCTTGCTCGGAAAGACCGTTCTTTTTTAAGGCTCTTGACGCGATCCCGA
>JAAVID010000056.1 GCA_014799395.1 Oscillospiraceae bacterium
GCGCAAAATATATTTTATCCCTTGATTTTTTGTACAATATGTAGTATAATAAATGTGATTGAGTTTGTAGAAAAGCTATTTTACTCGCATTTCCCAGACTGTCGAGAAACACTCGCAGACGAGGAAAAGCTATAACGGCTAGGCTTTATGCCTGCCGTTATAGCTTTGACGAAGTAAGTGCTGCCGCAAAGCGGCGGCACGGTGCGAGGGTTTATCGACAGTCTGATGTTTCGGGAGGACAAAATGGACAGCTTCATCCAAATTGACATATACACGTCGTCGCAGGCGATAGACGGGATAACGGGCGCGCTTACCGAATACGGGATAACGGGCTTTATCATACAGGACAGCGCGGACTTCGAGGACTTCCTCGCGGATAAGAACGCGAATTGGGATTACGTCGACGACGAGCTTATGGGCTTGAAAACCGTAGAGCCGCACATCACGCTGTACGTTCACGAGAACGCGCAGGGCGCTGAAACGCTCGCCGCGATACGCGGACTGGTGGACGGATATAAGGAAAACAATTCCGACGGCTATTACGGGAATATCCGCTTGGAGCTCGCAAACGTTAAGGAAGAGGACTGGGCGAACAACTGGAAAAAATACTACAAGCCGTTCAGAGTTGGCAAAAGCCTTATAATAAAGCCGTCATGGGAGGACGTTGAGCCTAAGGACGGCGACAGGATACTTGAGATCGACCCCGCCTCGACATTCGGCACGGGTCAGCACCACACCACCAAAATGGTAATGGAGACGCTGGAGGAGGTCGTAAACGGCGGCGAGCGCGTGCTCGATCTCGGGTGCGGAAGCGGCATACTGTCGATAGCTGCGCTGCTGCTAGGCGCAAAGGACGTAACTATCTGCGACATCTTTGAGAACGCCGTAAAGACCGCCTCGGAAAATATTCAAAAGAACAAGTTTACGAGCTTTACCGCGCACTGCGGAAATATTATTGAGGACAAGGCGCTCCGCGAAAGGATAGGCGGAGGGTACGACGTTATCTGCGCGAATATCGTAGCGGACGTTATAATCGGTATGAGCCCGCTGTTTGAGGGATTTTTGAAGAACGGCGGAAAGCTTATCGTCTCGGGGATAATCGACGAGCGCGTTGACGAGGTAACTGCGGCGCTCTCGGAAAACAGCTGGAAAACCGTTTCCGCGAAGAACGAAGAGGGCTGGAACTGTATTCTTTTGTCGCGGTAAACGCGGACACATTTCCCCTAAACCGCATATAATGCTCCGAGAGGGGGCATTTATATGCAGTTTTTATATGTGTTCGGGCTTATGTTCATTTCGATATTCGGACTGGCAGAGCTTCTGCGCCTGCTGGGAAAGGCGCTTCTGGACAGCTCGTCACGCGAGTTTGACGTATATGTCAAAAACGACGAAAATATAGACGAATTTATCGAGAACGCGAAAAAATCTCCGTTTATCGGAAAAATATATATTATTGCCGACGGAACGGATATTTCCGCGAGAAGGGTCGGTACGGGTCGGTGAGATAATGACAGTCGAAAACGACAATTTAATATGTATAACCGGCGACGTTGAGGACGTGGTGTACTTCAACGAGGAGTCGGGGTATATCGTGCTGGATATGAACGTTGAAAGCGCGCTTGTCACCGCGGTCGGCAATATGGGCGACGTCCGCGAGGGCGAGCGGCTCACGCTGTACGGCGAGTACGTCAATAACGCGAAGTACGGCAGACAGTTCAAGGTGGACATTTTCGAGCGCTCTCTGCCGACGGACGTCGACGCTATACGGAAGTATCTCGGCTCGGGAGTTATCCGCGGACTGGGTCCCTCGGCGGCAAAGCGCATAGTTGAGGCGTTCGGCGAGAAAACTATGGATATTCTCGAAAACGATCCCGCGCAGCTCTCGGTCATCAAGACGATAACGCCCGAGCGTGCGAAGATCATCGGGCAGGAGTTCCACAATATCACGGGACTGCGCAAGGTAATGACGTTTTTCTCAAAATATTCGATACCGCAGTACGTTATTTCGGCGGCCTGGAAAGCGTACGGCACCGATCTGATACGCGCAGTGAACGACAATCCGTACTGTCTTTGCATGAACGGCATCGAGCTTCGTTTCGCGGACGCGGAGCGCATAGCGCGTGACATAAACTTTCCTCCCGACAGCGAGGAAAGAGTGCTCGCGGGTATCCTCTGGGTGCTGAGAATGAACGCGGACGAGGGCAACTGCTGTATGCGCGAGAGCGACCTGTCATCCGTCGTGACCCAACAGCTTATCGTAAGCGAAAAGCTGTACTGCGCGGCGCTTCAGTTCGCCGAAAAGCAGGGCGATATAGTTGACTCGAACATCTATGATACCCGTTATATCTACCTTTCGGAGTATTTCAGAGCCGAGACCTACATAGCCGAGCGGATAGCGGAGATGGTAAAGCATTCCGAGGACGGAGACACAGACTGCGCCGCGGAGATAGCCGGCATAGCCGCCGACCAAGGGATAGAATACGAAAAGCTCCAGTTGGAGGCGATAAACGCGTGTATGAACAACCGCGTGTTTATCCTTACGGGGGGACCGGGAACGGGCAAGACCACCACGCTCAACGGCGTTATCGCGTTGTTCAAGAAGCGCAGAATGAGGATAAAGCTCGCCGCGCCTACGGGCAGAGCCGCAAAGCGGATGGCGGACCTTACCGGAGCGCAGGCGCAGACTATCCACAGGCTGCTGGAGGTGGATTTTTCGGGAGGGAATACGTTCAAGCGCAACGAGGAAAACCCGCTCCAATGCGACGCGGTCATAATCGACGAGATGTCTATGGTGGATACTATGCTGTTCGCGTCGCTGCTGAGGGCGCTTAAGGGCGGCACGAGACTTATTATGGTCGGTGACAGCAATCAGCTCCCGTCGGTGGGCGCGGGGAATATCCTGCGCGACCTTATCGACAGCGGGCGTGTGCCTACGGTGGAGCTCACCGAGATATTCCGACAGGCGGCTAAGAGCCTTATAGTCACGAACGCGCACTGCATTATCCACGGCGAAGTGCCGGAGCTTAACGACCGCGCCAACGACTTTTTCTTTATGCGCTCGGACAGCGAGGAGAACACCTTAAGGCTCGTTATCGAGCTTTGTAAAACGCGTCTGCCCAGGGCTTACGGCTACGACCCTCTTGACGACATACAGGTGCTTTGTTTGTCGCGAATGGGCACGGTCGGCACGGGCGCGGTCAACAAGGAGCTTCAATTGGCGCTCAATCCGCCGTCCAAGTCCAAGCGCGAGATGAACTTTATCGGCACGCTTTTCCGCGACGGCGACAAGATAATGCAGACCAAGAACGACTACGACGTTGAATGGCGGCGCGGCGACGAAAAATCGCACGGGATATTCAACGGCGACATCGGGAAAATAACAGAGACGGACAAGGTCAATCAGAAGTGCGGGATAGATTTTGAGGGCAGAAAGGCGTTTTATGACGGCGATATGCTCAAAAAGATAGAGCACGCCTACGCCATAACCGTTCACAAGAGCCAGGGAAGCGAATATCCCGCGGTCATACTTCCATTGCCGAACCGAATGGACAGGCTGTCGTACAGAAATCTGCTGTACACGGCGGTAACGCGCGCGAAGAAAACGCTTATCGTCATCGGCACGGAGATGAAGGTGAGCGCTATGGTGTACAACGACCGCAGAACAGAGCGGTTTTCGTGCTTGAAGCCTATGCTGGAGGACTATTTTGTTTAAGTCGCTGAAAAATTACGAGCGCTTTCGGCGCGTGGTCTCGCTTGTCGCGCCGAACCGCTGTCCGTTCTGCGGAGAGGTGCTCGATAATTCCGACTACTGGTGCGGCGAGTGTATAAGACATCTGCCGTTTATTCACGGGATAGTGCCGCCGCCCGAAAATATCTCGGAGCTTTTCGTGTGCTGTTCCTATTCGGGGAGAGCGCGCGGCGCGGTGCTTATGCTGAAATACGGCGGTCTGGTGTACCCCGCGGACGCGTTCGCGAAAATGATGAGCGAAAAGCTCCGGAACGCGGAGGCGGATATGCTGGTACCCGTGCCGAACGGAAAAGAGGGCGTGCAAAAACGCGGCTTTTCCTCGTCGGAGCTTATCTCCGAGCGGCTCTCAATGCGCGTCGGGATTCCGACTATGAACGCGCTGAGCGCCGTCTCGGGCAAGCGCGAGCAGAAGTCGCTGAGCGCAAGCGCCCGCCGCAGAAACGCCCTGCACAGCTTTTTTGTCAACGGGCGGGTCAAGGTAAGGGGAAAGAGGATAATCCTTATCGACGAGGTGACTACTACGGGAAGCACGCTTTCCGCCGCGGGCGAGCTTTTGCTGAAAGCGGGCGCTAAGGACGTTTCGGCGGCGGTATTCGCGAAAACCGTCGAGTTTACTCACGGTCGGGGAAAATACGGTGCAAAAGGGTGAATAAATTGCTTGATTGTCTTGCTGTGGGCGCGGGCGGCTTTGTCGGAGCGGTGCTGCGCTGGCTTGTCGGGCTGATACCGGTTGAGCTGAAGTCGGGATTCCCGATAAAAACGTTCGCGATAAACGTTATAGGCTGTTTCGCTATCGGGCTTGTGACGGCTCTGGCGGCGAAATTTTTCCCCGAAAATGCGCGGCTTACGCTGTTTTTAAAGGCGGGGATCTGCGGCGGTTTTACAACGTTTTCAACGTTCGCTCTCGAAACGGAGAGCCTTATCGAAAACGGCGGGAAAGCGGCTGCGGCGGCTTATATCGCGGCAAGTCTTATATGCGGTATTTTAGCCGTATTTTTGGGGCAAAAAGTTATAAAATAAGAGGAATATATGACTGTAAACATTACTGCCGAAGAAACGGCAAAACAGCGCGGTTTTATAAAAAAATGCGCGGAGATGAACGCGCGGAGGGAAGCGCCGCCGACGGCTCACGTTCACACGTTCGGCTGTCAGCAGAACGTCAGCGACGGCGAGAAGATAAAGGGTATGCTGGCGGAAATGGGCTGCGGATTTTCCGAGACTCCCGAGGGCGCGGATATAATCATCTTCAACACCTGCGCCGTGCGCGGGAACGCCGAGGACAGGGTGTTCGGAAATCTCGGCGCGCTCAAGCACGAAAAGCGCCGCAATCCCGATGTGGTGATCGGCGTGTGCGGCTGTATGGTGCAGCAGGAGCATATCGTTGATAAGATAAAACGGAGCTTTCCGCACGTCGATCTGGTGTTCGGGACCAATGCCCTGCACACGCTCCCGGAGCTTGTTTACAGGCAATTGACGGAGAGAAAGCGCGAGTTTTACGTTCCACGGGGCGACGGAGTTATCGCCGAGGGCTTGCCCGTACTCCGCGAGAACGCGCTCAAGGCGAGCATTCCGATAATGTACGGCTGCAATAATTTCTGTACATACTGCATTGTGCCGTATGTGCGCGGACGGGAGCGTTCGCGGAAAACCGAGGATATTCTCGCCGAGGCAGAAGCGGCTGTACAAGGCGGCGCAAGGGAGCTTCTGCTTCTGGGGCAGAACGTCAACTCCTACGGCAAGGAGCTCGGAACGGACTTTCCGTCGCTTTTGAGGGCGATAAACGATATAGACGGCGAGTTCCGTATCTGCTATATGTCCAGTCACCCGAAGGACGCGACAAGAGAGCTTATCGACGCTATTGCCGAATGCGAAAAGGTGACACGGCATTTTCATCTTCCCGTGCAGTCGGGGAGCAGCCGTGTTCTCGGGCTTATGAACCGTCATTATTCGCGGGAGGATTACCTTAAGATCGTCGGGTATATCCGCGAGAGGATACCCGGCGCGGCGCTTACCTCGGACATTATCGTGGGATTTCCGGGCGAAACTCGGGAGGATTTCGAGGAAACGCTCTCGCTGATACGCGAGGTAAGGTTCGATTCGCTGTACACGTTTATTTACAGCCCGCGAAAGGGAACGAGAGCCGCCGAAATGCCCGACCCCGTAACGGCGGAGGAAAAGGGGGAGTGGTTCAGAGAACTGCTTGACGTTCAGAGCGAGATAGGACGGGGCTTGTACGAAAAGTACGTCGGGCAGACCCTGCGCGTGCTTTGCGAGGGCGAGGGGAGAACGGACCCGAACCTGCTCACGGGAAAGACCCCGCAGGACGTAATTGTGGATTTTGACGGCGATAAGTCGCTTATCGGCAGATTTGTCGACGTTAAGATAGAACGGGCGTACCAGTGGGCGCTCACGGGAAGAATAGTATAAGCCGTTTTCTCCGCGAACGCGGAGAAAATGCGGAAAAATTTGTAAGGAGATTTTATTATGACTGTTATCGAAGCGGCAAGAGAGCTTGGAAAGGTAGTACAGGCGGACGAAAGATATATCGAGTATATCAATACAAAGAACGCAAACGACGCGGACGAGGAGCTTCAGAACCTTATCGGCGAGTTCAATCTCGTAAGGCAGAATCTGGCGATGGAGTCGGATAAGCCCGAGGGCGAGGTAAACAACGAAAAGGTAAAGGAGCTCACCGCGAAAATGCACTCGGCATACGAGGCGGTAATGTCCAACGAGAATATGGCGGCGTTCACAATGGCAAAGCAGGGAATGGATAAGCTGATGAGCGAGATAAACACCATACTCACCTATTCGGTGGAGGGCGCGGATCCCGCGACCTGCCCGAGCGAGCCTCCCGCGGCGGAATGCTCGGGCAGCTGCTCGACCTGCGGAGGCTGCGGCTGATCTCCGAACCGTTGATATTATAAGAGATTTGAGGTGAAAAAATGGCGGATAACGGACAGAAAAGCGAAAAGGTCTCGCCTATGCTCAAGCAGTATCTTGACATAAAGTCACAATACGGCGACTATATACTGTTTTTCCGGCTGGGAGACTTTTACGAGATGTTCTTCGAGGACGCGGCTACCGTGTCGCGCGAGCTGGAGCTTACGCTCACGGCGCGCGCGGGCTCGCCTATGTGCGGAGTGCCGTTTCACAGCGCGGAGCAGTATATAAAGCGGCTTATCGACAGGGGCTTCAAGGTCGCTATCTGCGAGCAGCTCACCGACCCGCACTCCTCAAAGGGGCTTGTGGAACGCGGCGTTATCCGCCTTGTGACGGCGGGTACCGTCACCGAGGCTTCTATGCTCACCGAGGACAGCAACAACTATATCACCTCTGTATACGCGGAGGACGGCGCGGTCGGACTGGTGTTCGCGGATATTTCAACGGGCGAGATACACGTCTTTGAAAAGAGCGGAAAAAATCTCGAGCAGGAGATGATAGCCGAGCTTTCGCGCTTTAATCCCGTTGAGCTGCTGATAAACAAGGGCTTTCTCGATTTAAAGGAAGTCCATTCGTTCGTTACCGACAGACTGCGGGGCTGCGTGTGCGAAATGCCCGACGAAAGCACGTTTGACAACTCGGATTTGTCGGTCATAACGGCGCAGTTTGAAAACAAAAGCGACGTTGGACAGCTCGGCATATCCTCTATGCGTTTGGCGCAGAGGGCGCTGTGCGCGCTGTTCCGCTATGTGGGAGAGGCGCAGAAGCTCACCGTAAAGCGCTTTGTGGAGCTTACGGTACACAGCGGCAGCGAGTATATGGACTTGGGGCTTTCCGCTCAGCGCAATCTCGAAATAACCGAGACTATGAGAACAAAGGAAAAGCGCGGCTCGCTGCTGTGGGTGCTGGACAAGACCGTCACCGCGATGGGCAGGCGCAGACTTCGCGCGTGGATAGAGCGCCCGCTTATCTCGCATACGGCGATACTTTCACGGCTGAACGCGGTGGAGGAGCTTATGCAGAACTCCGCGGCGCTCGGCGACGTCCGCGCGGCGCTTAAAGGCGTGTTCGACCTCGAGCGGCTTATGTCGCGCGTTATGTACAAGTCCGCCTCGCCGCGCGATATTTACGCGCTCGGGCAGACCTGTATGAGGCTTCCTCTTCTGAAAAAGGAGCTTTCGGGATTTAAGTCAAAACTGCTTGTCGTGCTCAACGACAGCATTGACGAGCTTGCGGAGATAGCCCAGCTCGTCGAGAACGCTATCGTCGACGAGCCGCCGATAAGTCTTAAGGACGGCGGCGTTATCAAAAGCGGCTTCAACGAGGAGATCGACCGTCTGCGCGATATTACGGGCGGAGGGGAGAACATTCTGCGCGAAATGGAGCAGCGCGAGCGCGAGGCTACGGGAATACGCACCCTAAAGGTCGGCTATAACCGCGTTTTCGGTTATTATATCGAGGTCTCGAAGAGCTTTGTCGGTCAGGTGCCCGCGCACTATCACCGCAAGCAGACGCTCACCAACGGCGAGCGCTACATAACCGACGAGCTGAAAAAAATAGAGGGCGAGATACTCGGCGCGAACGACAGGATACTCGCGCTCGAGCAGGCGGTGTTCGGCGAGATACGCGGCTTTATCGCGACAAGGCTGGAGATAATTCAGCGCACCGCTTTCGCGGTCTCGGAGGTCGATACGCTGTGCTCTTTCGCGCAGGTGTCGCTTGAAAACAACTATGTAAAGCCCGAGATAACGATGGACAGCGTTATCGACATAAAGGACGGGCGGCACCCCGTTATCGAGCAGATACTGCTCGACCACCCGTTTACGCCCAACGACGTTTATCTTGACAGATCGGACAATAAACTGCTTATCATCACGGGACCCAATATGTCGGGCAAATCCACGTTTATGAGACAGACGGCGATAATCGTGCTTATGGCGCAGATAGGGTGCTTTGTTCCGGCGCGGTACGCTAAGATAGGCGTTGTCGACAGGATATTCACGCGCGTGGGAGCGTCGGACGATCTCACTGCGGGGCAGTCCACGTTTATGGTGGAGATGAACGAGGTCGCCGAGATACTGCAAAACGCGACAAAGAGCAGTCTCGTTATCCTCGACGAGATAGGGCGCGGCACCTCGACGTTCGACGGCATTTCGATAGCGAAGTCCGTCGCCGAGCATATATCGCAGAAGATAGGCTGCAAGACGCTGTTCGCCACGCATTACCATGAGCTTATCACAATGGAAAAGGACTACAAGGGCGTAAAGAATTTCAGCGTCGCGGTATCAAAGCGCGGCGACGACATCAAGTTCCTGCACAAGATAGTCGCGGGCGGCACGGACGACAGCTACGGCATTGAGGTCGCAAAGCTCGCGGGACTGCCGAATAAGGTGATACAGCGCGCCAAGGAGGAGCTCAAGGACCTTGAGGTAAGCGGCAAGGTGCGACTCGCGGAGGCTATCGAGAGAAGCCGCGACGAGCAGTTCAGCTTTGCCGCCGTAAACGAGCAGAACGCCGTCGCGAGACTGCGCGCGGCGGACATAAACACTATGAGCCCTATGGACGCGCTGATGTTCGTCAAGGAGCTGAAGGAGAGCCTTGGCTGAAGGAGGTCGCGATGAACGTGAAAAAATACCGTAAATTTTACCTGTTTTCGCTGCTTGGAGTTATTGCCGCGTCGTTTTATCCGATATATATGGGAATTCGCGTGGCGGCGGAGATGGTGAAAAACGGCGCTGTGCCGATTGAAAGCTACCCGAAATACGTCATTCCCTACACGCCGATAGCGACAACGCTCATTTTCGGCGTTCTGCTGCTTCCCGTGTTTCAAAAAATATCGAAAAAGCTCGACCTGCTTTTCGGAGCGGTCGTTTCGACAGCGGTCTTTTTCGCGGCGGAGCGTTTTATGGAGACAAGGATACTCGTCCAAACGCAGGAGGCCGTGCCGCTCGAGAGCTGGCAGATGTCGCTGTGCTACGTTCCTCCCGAGCAGTACCAAACAAGGGTTTGGGAGGCGGTGGACGTTCTTCTCGGAGGATACAGTCCCGCGTTCAAGCTGCATTTTTATCTGATATCGGCGGTCATCATCGTATCGCTGCTGAACTGCTTTTACGGCTTCGCGAAAATGCTCCGTTCGGGCGACCGCTCGCGAAAGACCGCGCTCGTTATCCAGACCGTCACGAGCCTGGCGTTTCTCGGAATGTGCGTTTGGGCGTGCTTTACGTCGTTCTACCGCACCGGAGAGCTCACCGTTTCCGCGCTGTCCGCGGTGCTTATGGCGGTGTTCTTTGCGCTGTTCGGGGTCTGCGCGGGAGTTTTTACGGGCTCGTTCACGCTCGGAAGAGCCCCGGCGCTTTCAATGCTGCTGCCTGCCGCCGTATCAATTGTGGCGGCGCTTGCCATGTATATCGGCGAGATGATACTCTTGGACGGAAATCTGTACCGCTTCGGCACGGGGGCTTTTTTTGAGGGACTCGGAGGACTTGTGCTCGCGCCCGCGGATATTCTCGTAATACTCGCTTCCGGAGCGGTCACTGTGTTTATTTGCAGGTTGGTTCGCCGGAGAAGTTAGACCTTACTTTTAACGGAGGTATTATGCCAAAAATAAATCAGCTTGACAAAAGCGTATACGAGTTAATTGCGGCGGGCGAGGTAATAGAGCGCCCGTCGTCGGTGATAAAGGAGCTTGCGGAGAACGCTATCGACGCGGGCGCGCGGAATATTTCCGTGGAAATAAAGCGCGGCGGCATTGCGTATATGCGCGTGACGGACGACGGCTGCGGCATCTCCTACGAGGATATGCCGCTGGCTTTTCTGCGCCACGCGACGAGCAAGGTATATACTCAGGAGGACCTGGAAAACATAAACACGCTCGGATTCCGCGGCGAGGCGCTGGCTTCCGTCGCGGCGGTGTCGCGTATCGAGGCGATAAGCAAGCGCCCCGTGGACAAGCTGGGAACGTCGTATAAAATAGAGGGCGTTACTCCGTCGGAGTACGACAGGATAGGCTGCGCGGACGGCACTACGATAATAATCCGCGATCTGTTCTACAACACCCCCGCACGGCTGAAATTCCTCAAAAAGGACGTTACCGAGGGGAATTACTGCGCGGGCGTTATCGAGAAGCTAGCCTTGTCTCACCCGAATATCTCGTTCCGCTTTATCCGCGACGGGAAGCAGACCATGCTCACGTCGGGCGACGGGGAGTATTACAGCGCCATTTACGCGGTTTTCGGCAAGCAGTTCGCGGCGGGAATGATACCCGTCGATAATATCTACCGCGATATAGGCGTGACGGGCTATGTCAGCTCGCCGCTGTTCACCAGGGCGAACAGAACTATGCAGCACTTTTTCGTCAACGGAAGAAGCGTGAAAAGTCCGCTCTGCTGCGCGGCGCTGGAGGAGGCGTTCCGCAACAGCATTATGGTCGGAAAGTTCCCGTCCTGCGTGCTTTGTATCAATCTCGACCCCGCGCTTCTCGACGCGAATATCTCCCCCGCAAAGACCGAGGTAAGGTTTTCGAATGAAAAATCGGTGTTCGACGCTATCTATTTCGCGGTGAAGAACGCTCTTCTCGGCTACGACCAAAGCCGCGAGATACAGATCCCGAACGTCTCCGATAATGCCTTGCCCGACAATGAGGACGACGTTTCCACGGTAACGATACCGTCGGGCAATGTATCCGCTATTCCCGCCGTTCCCGAAAAAAAGCCCGATCCCGAGAGCTTTTACCGCAGAGTAGTGCCGTTTGAGTTCCCGAAGTCGGAGGATAACTCCGAGCAGGAGGTACTTCCCGAGGTGCTTCCGCCGCTTATGCGGGGCGAGCTGAAGCGGAATATTCCCGAGGAAAAGGTTCAAGAAGAATTGCCGGGGTTCGCGTTTTTGTCAAAGAGATCGTTTGAAAAACGCGAAACCGTTCAAGAGATAAGGGAAATTCCCGCTGAAAGAGAAGAGCCTATCGAGAATATCCGCGTTATCGGCGAATTATTCAAGACATATATCCTCTGCGAGAGCGGCGAGAGCCTTATCCTTATCGACAAGCACGCCGCCCACGAGCGCATAAACTTCGAGCGCTTCAAAAAGGGTGTGAATATCCACGGACAACTGCTTATAGAGCCGCGCGAGGTCACGCTGTCGCCCGAGGAATACGAGGCGGTCAGCAGTTTCAAGCAGCGGCTGGAGAACACCGGAATACTGTTGAAGCTCGCGGAGGACGGAAAGGTTTTCGTTGAGGGAATGCCGCAGTCGCTTGAAAGCGCCGACCCCGCGGAGCTGCTGCAAAGCATAGCCGACATACTCGTACAGGGCAACGACAACGCCGAGGGCGCGCTGTTCGACGACGTCCTGCACACAATGGCGTGCAAGGCGAGCATACGCGCGAACGAGGATCAGGACGTTTCGGAGCTGGCGTATCTCGCGAATATGGTTTTAAAGGATAACAATATCCGCTACTGTCCGCACGGACGACCCGTAATGACCCAGATATCCAAAAAGCAGATAGAAAAATATTTCGGGAGAATAGTATAATGCAGCAGCTTTCTCAAAAATACCGTCCGATATTGTCCACGCCGTTCGGGCGCGAGGGCTATCGGGAAATAATGCCGTGCGCGGCGCTCTCGCCGTTTATACGCTGCTTCTGGACGGAGCGGCAGCTTATGCCGGGCGTTCTCATTATCCCGGACACCTGTATGGATATTATTTTCAGAATAGGCGGCGAGCCGTCGTTCTGCGCTTTGGACGACAGCTCCTACTATTCGACGGACATCGGCTCGGAGCTTTTCGGGATACGCTTTTACGCGTGGACGGCGGCGCTGTTTTCGCGGCGCGACTTCAGCGGCAGCGGAAACGGAATTTTCCCCGCGGGAGAGTTCTTCGACGGAACGGAGGAGCTGAACGCCGCAATACAGCAGGCAAAAACTCCCGAGGAACGCAAGGCAATTGCCGAGAGTTGGCTTTTGCGGCGGCTTGAGACCATAAGCGCGGACAGCGACCTGCTCAACGCCGTGGACTTTATAATCGACGGTCACGGCGCACGGGAAATATCGGAGCTCCGTATGCACACGGCTGTCTCGGCGCGGAGGCTGGAGCGGCTGTTCGCGAAATATATGGGA
>JAAVID010000057.1 GCA_014799395.1 Oscillospiraceae bacterium
ATATATGGGAGCGTCTCCCAAGACCTTTTCCTCGCTGGTAAGGTATCAGCTCTTGTGGCAGGAGATGACGAGCTCTCCCGCTTTCAACGTGCTGGACGCGGTGGAGAAGTACGGCTACTCGGATCAATCGCATCTGTTAAAGGATTTCCGCCGCCGACACCTGATGAACCCCAACCGTGCGCTCGATTACGCGAATAATTCTCCCGATGTCGTTTTTTTACAATCATTATTCAAAAAAAGATGATACAATATAGTTGTCCTTAACGGATAACTATATTGTATCTGAGGTGTACTTATGAAGATCGACTTTGAAGAGTTTCTGCAAAGCGTTGAAGAGAATGAACGCGGCTTTGTGGGAGAGCTTCACGGATTTCTTTCGGAGAACGGCTGCAAATGCGACATCAAGGAATCCAAAAGCGGCTTTGTGGTGTCGTATGTCCGCGACAAGAAAACGCTGATGAATTACGTTCAGCGCAAAACGGGAACAAAGGCGCGTATCTACGCGGCGAACGTCGGGAGCTATCAGGAGCTTTTGAACACGCTGCCGCAGAAGCTCAAAGCGGGCATCGTCAAGGCTCAGCCGTGCAAGCGCCTGCTCGACCCGACCGCGTGTAATCCCAGGTGTTCTATGGGCTACATATTCGAGATGGACGGCGAACAGTACAAGAAATGCCGCAACACAGCGTTTTTCTTCGGGCTTTCGGAGGAGAACGACCCGTTTATAAGGAAATTTTTGGAAAAGGAGCTGGGACTATGATAGAATCAAGATGCGGAATTTTGTGCGGAGAGTGCGAATACAGGGAGAGTATGGGCTGTAAGGGCTGTACGAATATCGACAACCCTTTCTGGGGAGAATGTCCCGTAAAGGCAAGCTGCGAGAGTAAGGGTCACGAGCATTGCGGACAGTGCGCGGAGTTCCCGTGCAAGCTGGCGAACGACTTCGCCTACGACGAGAAACAGGGCGACGGCGGCAAGCGCCTGGAGCAGTGCAGAAAGTGGGCGAACGGGTAAGTTATGTCATCTAAACCGGAATTTGTGGAGTACGTCGCGGAGCAGTGCCGCGGCGCGGGCGAGATAACCTATAAGAAGATGTTCGGCGAGTATGGGCTGTACTGCAACGGGAAGATCTTCGCGCTGGTGTGCGACGACCAATTCTTCGTGAAGATCGCCGGCGAGGTAAAGGCGCGGTATCCCGATCTCCCCGAACAGCCGCCTTACGAGGGTACGAAAAACTATTTCCTCGTGGAGAACGTGGACGACCGCGAGTTTTTGACGGAGCTTGTCACCGCGACGTATAACGCGCTTCCCGAGCCTAAGCCGAAAAAACCTAAAAAACCTAAGGAGAAATAGAATGCCGTTCGATTTCAAAAAGGAATTCAAATCGCTTTACCAACCTAAAACTACCCCCGAGATAATCACCGTGCCGCCGATAACCTACGCGGCGGTGCGCGGCGAGGGCGACCCCAACGAGGAGGGCGGCGCGTATAAGAACGCCATTTCGGTGTTGTACGGGATATTGTATACTATTAAAATGAGCAAGCGCGGCGATCACGTCATTGACGGGTATTTTGATTTCGTAGTCCCGCCGCTTGAGGGCTTCTGGGAGAACGCCGAATACGCGGATAAAGGGCGCTTTCGGTGGATGTCTGTGCTTAGGTTGCCCGATTTCGTCGCCGAAGAAGCGTTTGAGTGGGCGAAAGCGGAGGCGGCGCGGAAAAAGAAGATAGACTGCTCCGCTGCCGAATTTTTGACGGTTGACGAGGGCTTGTGCGTGCAGTGTATGCACATCGGCAGTTACGACGACGAGCCGCAGACTGTTGCCGCAATGGACAAGTTCCTCACCGAAAACGGATATGTAAACGATATTACCGAGGAGCGGCTTCACCACGAAATTTACATCAGCGACCCGAACAAATGCGCTCCCGAAAAGCGCAAAACGATTATCCGCCACCCGATACATATTGTAAAGTAGTCAAGGAGGATTTTATGAAAAAAGAATTCGACAAGTTCCCCGAGGAATTCGCGGGACAGGATCTTTACGGCTTTTCGTGGCTTGAATATACGGCGGCGGTGCCGTTGCCGCTGGTGGTGGTCACGAGCTACAAGTCCAACGGAAAGCCCAACGCGACAATGCAGTCGTGGTGTACCTTCACCGGCGAGGAGGGGTATCACTGCATTTTTTCGAGCGTTTATAAGTCGGGGCATATGTACCGTTCGATAAAGGAAACGGGCTGCTGCGTTGTGAACTTTCCGTCCGCGGATATTCTTGATAAGTGTATGGATACAATAAAGAATAACGGATTTGAAGCGGACGAGATAACCGCTTCGGGGCTGACCGTTGAGCCGTCCGTCAGGGTGAACGCGCCGCGGATAAAGGAATGCTTTCTCAATATGGACTGCGAGCTTGAATGGGAGCACGACCTGACCGACGACGGAACTCACGCGACCGTATGCTTAAAGGTTACGGGAATATGTATGGACGAACGGCATTATAACGGCGAACTCGGCAGATACGGCGAAACGGGTTATCTGTACAATATCCACTCGCCGAGAAACCCCGAAACGGGAGAGCGTTCCGATACCTATGTCGGCATTTTGAGCAAATTTATGAAAATGTAAAAAGAAAGCGGTCAATATGAACAAAATAATCGTAGTCTGCGGACCTACCGCCTCGGGCAAGACCGCGCTTGCGGTGGAGCTTGCCAAGCGCTATGACGGGGAGGTGATCTCCGCGGACAGTATGCAGATATACACCGATATGGACGTCGCGAGCGCAAAGGCTACTCCCGAGGAGCAGCAGGGGATACCGCATCACCTGCTCGGCTTTCTCGAGCCGACGGAGAGCTTTTCGGTCGCGGATTACGTCAAGCTGTGCGGCGAGTGCGTTCGCGATATCCTCGGGCGCGGTAAAACTCCGGTGATCTGCGGCGGCACGGGGCTGTATATCAGCTCGTTCGTCGATAACCTTACGTTCGACGACAGCGAACAGGATTTCGCGTTCCGTGATGAAATGCGGAAATTCGCCGAGGAGCACGGCAACGCGGCGCTTCTCGAAAAGCTCCGCGAGGTCGACCCCGAGACCGCCGCAACTCTCCACGAAAACAATGTAGGGCGCATAATCCGCGCGCTGGAGGTCTACAAGACCACTGGGCACACGATCTCGCAGGCAAAGGCGATGTCGAGACAAAACCCGTCGCCGTATGAATTTATAATGCTTACTATCGACTTCGAGGATCGCGAACAGCTGCGAGAGCGCATAAACAGGCGCGTTGACATAATGCTGGAGAACGGTCTGGTCGACGAGGCGCGAAAATGCTTTGAGCAGCCCGACCGCCCGACCGCCGCGCAGGCTATCGGGTGCAAGGAGCTGTACCCGTACTTCCGAGGAGAACGAACTCTCGGGGAGTGCGTGGAGGAGCTCAAGCTCCGAACCCGTCAGTACGCAAAGAGACAGATGACTTGGTTTCGTCGAGATGAACGAATTCAACATATAATTGTTAGCAAAAATGACGAATTTCCGGATATAGTAAAAAAAGCAATTGAGATCATCGATAATGAATTTTATCGATGATTATTTACATATTATGTAAAAACAAGAATATAATGGAATAAAAATGGGATTTTTCCGAAATTTTTTTTGATTTTTTTTAAAAAATCCTTAAAAAACAGTAGCTTTTTTTAGAAAAGTATGGTATACTAGAACTATATAGTTGGGGCATTAGGAAAAAGTTGGAAATTCCAAAAGGAGCTTTCCGCTTTTCAAGGCAATAGCTATTGCCTAAGTACAGAGAGAAAAGGTGATAAAAATGGCTAAAGACATCAACTTACAGGACGTTTTCCTTAATCAGGCAAGAAAGGACAAGATCCCCGTTACGATCTATATCACAAACGGGTTCCAGTTCAAGGGTATCGTAAAGGGGTTCGATAATTATATCGTTATACTCGATACCGATGGAAAACAGAATATGATATATAAACACGCGATCTCCACGATCACGCCGTTTAAGCCCGTTTCCATACTCGACGCTTACGAGAAGTCCGAGGAGGATTAAATGAATTCGGGCTGGACGACTGTCATTATCGTGACATTGTCCGTGTTTGTCATACTTGTCGCCGTGGGGCAGATATTCTTCGCGAGCGGCGTAAAGCTCACTACCGAGACGGCGTTCCGCTACGACATCGAGGAAGAAGTCCCGTTTGACGGCGTGTATCTGCGCGATGAAACGCTGATATACGACGGCGGCACGGGAATACTCAGTTACGAGCAGGTAAACGGCTCGAAGGTCGGAAAGAGCTCCGTTGTGGCAAGGCGCTACAAAAGCGATAACGACGCGGCTTATCTGAGAGAGATCGGTCTGCTCCAAAAGCAGGTCGCGGTGCTCGAGAGCGCCGAAAGGCTTGTCGGTACCGATAATTCTCAGCTTGAAGCTATTTCCATACAGATAAACGAGAGCCACTCGGATATTATTTCGAGCATTATCGACGGCGATCTTACGACCGCGGGCGATAAGCAGAGCGATCTGCTGGAGGCTATGTGCAAGCGCGAGATAACGCTTAAAGCCGCCGACGGCTACGACGCAAAGAAAGCTCAGCTCAACAGCGAGATCAATAGGCTGAACGTGCTTATTTCGGGCGGCGTTCGGGAGATCATCGCGGGGGGCGCGGGTTATTTCGTCAGCGAGGTGGACGGCTACGAGGGCGAACTCGGCTTTGCGAGCGCGGAGGATATAGACGAGGATAAGATAAACGAGGTGGTTGCGTCTCCCGTTAAAACGCGGAGCTCAAACGCTATCGGAAAGCTTATCGGCGATTATCACTGGCGCGTGGCGGCGGTCATAGATACCGAAAAAATGTTCGGACTTTACGAGGGCAGCGAGGTCACGCTGCGCGTGGGCTCGGGTACATACCTTATCGACGCGGACATCGTTTCGGTGAAAAACTGCGGCGATAATAAGGCTGTGTATGTTTTCGAGTGCGATAAGCTGAATTCGGCTGTCGCTTCGGGAAGGACCGCGCGCTTTAAGCTGCTTGTAAACAGCTACGGCGGACTGCGCGTATCAAGAAAGGCACTGCGCTACAACGAAAACGACGAGCGCGGAGTGTTTATCGTGCGCGGAGACAGTCTGGTGTTCAAAAAGGTGAACGTCGTTTACTGGGGCGAGGGCTATGTCATTTGTTCTCAGGAGGCGGATGACGATTACCTTAAACTGTATGACGAGATAGTTACCGAGGGTAAAGATTTGTACGATGGAAAAGTTATCCGATAATACGCAGACCTCCTTTGAGGATATTCGGAGGAATTACCTCGGGATCTGTGAGAATATAGCGAGGTCGGGGCGCGACGTTCGGCTGATGGCTGTCACAAAGACGGTCAGTCCCGAACGGATAAATTACGCTATCGATCTTGGCGTTTCACTGTTGGGCGAAAACAGGGTGCAGGAGTACCTTGAAAAGCGGGAAAGCTACAAGCCCGCGGAGGTCCACTTTATAGGCGGGCTTCAGACCAACAAGGTGAAGTACATTATTGATAAGGTATCAATGATCCATTCCGTGGACAGTATGCGGCTGGCGGAGGAAATAGACCGCCGCGCGGCTCAGCACGGGATAATTATGGATATACTCGCCGAGATAAATATCGGCGGGGAGGAGACAAAGGGGGGCATTACGGCGGACAGCGCAGGCAGGTTCTGCTCGGATGTCAACGAGTTTCCGAACGTCAGGCTGAGAGGTCTGATGACGATACCGCCTCCAAACTGTTCGGAGAGCGTTTTTGCGGATATGCAGGAGCTGTTCGAGCGCCTGAAGGTCGAGAATTCGCATAACAGAGAGAATGCGGCGTTCGACACCCTCTCGATGGGAATGTCGGGAGATTACGAGGCGGCGATAAAGTATGGGGCCACAATTGTCCGGATAGGCTCGGGTCTGTTCGGATACAGAAAATATTTATAATTGGGAGGAAATTAAAATGGCAGGTTTTTTAAAGAGCATTTTCGGCACGGGGGACGAGAACGAGGGATTTGTGGATTACGAGGAGGGATATGATACCTCTTCCAACGCTGTAACAAACGAGGAAGCGGGTTATTCCTCAAGCTATTCCGATTTCACGAGCTCTTACGGCAGCACTTCAAGCGCTTCGAAGATCATCAATATGCACGGCGGTTCGGGTATTCCGAAGCTGTTCATTATGAAGCCGTCGGGATACGACGAGGTAATGAACGACGCGGTCGACAGACTGCGCGACGGCACTATCATTTTCCTGAACCTTAACGGTATCGACCAGGAGATAGGCACTCGTATCGTTGATTTTATGACGGGCGTTGCCGCGGCTTTCGACGGCAGGATCAAAAAGGTTGATACCTGCACTTACGCGGTCGCACCCAAGAATGTTGAATGGGTCAACAATATCGACGAGTAATACGGGCATAAATTGAATTTCGAGCTTTCAAATGAAGAGGAACGTTTTCTGTTTGCGCATATTTCCGATCTGGCTGAACTCAGCCAAAGGACGGGAGTTCCGCGTTTTTCCCGCTTTCTTAACGAGCGGGAGGCGATAGTGGCAGGTCACAGCGCGGCGCAAACGGGTGCGGTTCCGATATTTTACGGAGGATATGACGGCGCGGCAAGGACTGTCTGCGGCTTTCTCAGAGGTACATACGCTGAGGATATGCCCGCGGACGAGCTTTTCCCCGTGCGCGCCGTCACGTTTTCTTTTCGCGGGAGCGATAAGCTTTCGCACCGTGATTTTCTCGGGGCGGTTCTCTCGGTCGGCTTGCAGCGCAATGTCGTGGGAGATATACTGGTCGCGGAGGATCATGCGGTC
>JAAVID010000058.1 GCA_014799395.1 Oscillospiraceae bacterium
GCGGATAAAAAATCAAGTCTTTTTGTGTGAAAGGTCGTTTTTTCTGCGTGAAACGGAAATTTAGGCAATACCGTACAATTATTGTCGAGTGGTTGCGCAGACAGATTTTTCGGCAGATTGTACAATGAGGACGACGCAAGGCTGTATGCCTTGCTAGGACGAATTGTGCAATATGGCGAAAAATATGCAAGCAACCGCCGACAAAGCCCGTAGGGCGGTAATTGTGCGGTGTTGCCGTTACACTCTGAAATCATCAAGCATTCGTTTCAGCTCCGACGCTTGATTGTTCAGCTCGCGCGACGCCTCCGCGCACTCCCCGGCGTTTGCCGAAGAGGAGTTCACAAGCTCCGAAACGCTGCCGATCTTTTCGTTTACACCGTCAACGCAGGCTCTTTGCTCATGCGACTCTCCGTTTATCTCGATTATTATGTTGTCAATTTCACGCGTGCAGACCACGATCTCTTCAAGCGACGCGGAGGTTTCCTCCGCAATGCCCATTCCGCGGTTTACCGCCGCTACGGTCTGCTTAATAAGCTTGGCGGTCTCATCGGAAGCCTCGGCGCTCTTTGCCGCAAGGTTTCTGACCTCGTCGGCTACCACGGCAAAACCCTTTCCGGCGGTTCCCGCTCTTGCCGCTTCAATAGAAGCGTTAAGTGCGAGAATATTCGTTTGGAACGCTATATCCTCAATAGCTCCTATAATATTCTGTATTTTTCCCGAAGCGTCGGAGATCTCCTCCATTGCCTCAAGGAGCTGTTTCATTCTGCCGCTGCCCTCGCCGACCGCGTCCGCCGCCTTATGAGCGGTAACTTTCGCGGCGTCGGTACGGGATACATTGTTGTCGATCTTACTTGACAGAAAATTCATTCCCGACGCGATCTCGTCAATGAAATCGTTTTGCTTTGCCACAGCTTCCGACAGCATACCCGATTCGTTCGAAACGCCCTCGGCGCTTCCGAAAACAGCCGTCGACGCTCTTTCGATCCCGCCGAAAACCGTATTCAGAGAGTCGGATATTTTATCCAGAGAGACTTTTATCAGAGCGTAATCGCCTATGTAATCAACATTCGATCTTACCGAAAAATCTCCGCGGGAAATGGCTTCGAGACGGTTTTCGATATCGCCTATGTACATTTTGACAACGCGGTTGTTATTTTCGATCGCGCGGCATACGCTGCCGATCTCATCCTCGTATGAATAGTCGAATGTAACGCCCAGTTCTCCGCTTGCCACGCGGCTTGAATTTTCGGCGATATCCTTCATAGGCGCAAACATTTTCTTCAAAAGTAGCGCTATGCAAACGGAAATAAGTCCGTTAAATACCGCCGCCATGATCAGCATTGTAACGATCAGCTTAACGACCGGCGCGTTGAATGCGTTATTGTTGAGCAGATATCCGAGCTTCCAGCCCGTCGACGGGACCGGCTGCTCGCAATACCATACCTTATTTCCGTCATAGTCGGTGAACTTAGCGAATCCGCCCTCGGCGGGCTGAACGAAATTATCCGACGTATCGGAAAAGCTCGTCATCACGTCGTTTCCGTTTGCGTCGACTACGGGAAGAAAATCGGCGTTTTTATGACATACGATACTGCCGTCCGTGGTGAGCAGCACCGCGTATCCATCCTCGTCGGCTTTTACGGAATTGACTACCTCGCTCAGATAATCGATAAAAATATCTGCTCCCAGAACGCCGACGGTTTTGCCGTTTTCTTGTATGCGCACCGCGCAGGTGATCACCTGCCGGTTGGACTGAACATCGGTGTACGGCTCGGTGATGATCGGCTCCGAGGACTCGGAAGCGGCTTTATACCAGCTTCTCGAAGTCGGGTCGTAGTCCGCGGGCGGCTCATATCCGCTGCCGAAGATTATTGATTTGTCATCGGCAAAGCCCATATAAGTTTCATAAATATCATCATCGCGGGTAGTGCAGTCGGCAAGAAATGAACGGCACGCTTCTCGGTCATTTGAATAGCCGCCAGTAATGACATCGCGTCCCATAAATTCAACAAGAGACTGCTTGTTTGTAAGCCAGCCGTTAAGAGTGGCAACGCCGCCTTGGACCGTAGCCAAAGCCGTATTCTTAGCCTGCGCGCGGTATTCGCTGCCGACTATCATACAGGTTATCGCCGTCATCAAAAAGAACATTGCCACGACCATAGAACTTGTGCAAAAAAGTATTTTCCATTGCAAGGATTTTGTTTTTTTCATTATACTTTATTCGAGAACGTTATTGCTCCACCAACTAAATATTTCCTGCAATACTCGCCCTAAATCGAAAATCTCTGCGTCAAAGCTCCTTGCTGTACATACAGTACAGCTACGTCGCTTTTCCTTGAGCTTTTCGATTTATGGCTTCGTCTTTTGTAAACATTTAATTGGCGGAGCAATAATATGAACGCGCTCCGAATTTCCTTTCCGAGAATTTTATTATGCCTTAAATATAATAGCTTATCCGGTGAGAAAAAGCAATACAACTTTCGTGAAAGGTCTTTTTTTCTGCGTGAAACGGAATTTTTCCTCGAAAAAACGAAAAAACACTTGACAAAGATCCTGTCAAGTGCTTTGTATGACTATTTTCTTCTGAAAAAGTAATTGCGGACGAATTCCTGTACGGTGGAAAATTGTTTTTTCGGTATCGGGATACGCCGGTTCCCGAGCATAAGCAGATCGTAGCGGACAATTCCGACCGCGTTATCGAGATTTGCTATATACGCGCGGTGCGGCATATAGAAATTCTCATGACTCCCGAGCTGCCCGAACAGCTCCGAGAGCGTGGACGGAGTTTCAAGCTTGCTGCCGTCCGTTATTGTGATCTCTCGTGTGTGGTTGAAGCTTTCCACCATCACGATCTTGTGAAGCTGTATCCTCCGCAGACCGTCCTTTGTTTTTACCGTGATTACCTCGTTTTTATCATGGACGATTTTTTGGATCGTATGAAGAACCGCTTCGTCAAACCGTTCTTTATTAACGGGTTTAAGCAGATAACCGCAGGCGTATACCGAAAAAGCGTCCACGGCGTATTCGCGCGAGACGGTCAGGAAAACGATCTCCGCGCGGTCGCCGCGGCTGCGGAGCGTTTCCGCGAACCGTATGCCGGACATTCCCGGCATCATCACGTCAAGAATATACAGATCAAAGCCGCTGCCGCTTTCAACAGCAATGAGCAGATCCCGAGCCGAAGCAAATACGCTGAGCCGTATCGGAAACTCCGAATGTTCGGCGGCAAACCTTTCGGCAAGCAATTCAAGCGCCTCCATGTCTTCGGCGTTGTCATCGCATAACGCTATTTCTATCAATCGATCCACCCCGCGATCTCTCCTAAAACTCCGTTCGGAATAATAAATTCGGGACTGCCCATATTTCCGGGCGCTACCTCGTATTCGTCAAAAACAATAACAAGTCTGTCAAAGCTGTCAATATAGAAATTCGCGTCGGGGCTTATTTCGGTGAACGCGTCCTCGCCGTATTCGCTGCCGATAAAGAAATTGCCGCCGTGTTCGTTTTTCTCTTTCATTTGTCTGAGTATTTCGCCGCTGATAATTTCAACATAATCACTGCCGTTCCTGAACAGATCGGAAAGCTCCAAAACCTTTTCCTCGCTTTTATCGAAAACGATCCAGCGGCTGTAATCTATGGAGCCTCCGACATTTATCGTTACGTTGAATTGAACGACAAAAAATTTATCGTCGTCACGGATGACCGTGTATTTCATATCCTCTGCCGCATAGCCGTTGTAGCTGCGGTCAAGATACCAAAAAAACTTTTCCTTTGCTTCGTCGGTGTAATTTTTGACCGCGCTGTTGAGCTCACTCTCGCCGTCTCCCGAAAATTCGGGGCTGTCTATGTCTATCGAATTATCGCCCCAGCCGAGTTTGAGATTTCTTATAGTCCGGATATTGATCGACATTGCCTCCGAAGCCGCTTCGGCAGCGGAGGGTGAAGCATTCAGCATAACTAGGGCTCCAAAGAACAGCCCGAACAGCGATGACGCTATGCGTTTCAGTAAGCTGCCGGGCGCGGTTTCTCTGCGTTTTAAAGTACTGTTGTCGTAGAACAGCACCGCCTGGAATACAAATTTCCCGTTTTCGAGCATACATCGCATAAAGCCGTTATATTTTTCCGAGACGCGCTTTACCGAGCGAAGTCCTATACCGTGTTCATCGGAACTTTTATTGGTGATCGGCAATCCGTTTTCATCAAATTCACAGTTTTCCAAGCAGGGATTTTCTACCGATATAAGCAGCCGGTGACCGTCTGCGTACTCTGCCGAGATATTGATAAACCGTTTTTCCTCGGAAAGCTCGGAGCAAGCGGTTATTGCGTTGTCTATGGCGTTCGCCAAAATAAGACAAATATCTCTTTCCTCAAAAGGGAGCAGTTCGGGCAGCGTAAAAGTCCGCGTTATTCTGCACCCCGCGTTCTCCGCTCGTCCGATGTACTCGGACAGTATCGCGTTGATCTCGGAATTTTTACAGCAGCTGATGCCCTCATGCTTGCCGAACGAACCGTTCAAATCGGATGTGTACTCGATGATCTTATCGCATTCACCTTGTTTGGCAAGCCCCGCGATCACCGCGAGATGATGCCGCATATCGTGGCGGTATTCGCGGGCAGCCTCCATTTTCTGAACCACGCTGTCGTAGCCGCGCCGTTGAATTTCAATATATTCGGACAACTCCTTTTCAGAACGCTTTACACGGATAAGCTCCTCCGCCGAGTTCAGCAGCTTTGCAATGATAAAGAAAATCGAGAGCGCGATCAGCATTGTAAAGATCAGCGTGACAACGTTGGTCGTACTGTTCAGATAATAGCTGATCATCAAAAAGGTCAGGAATATCGGAACGGACAGCAGCAGGCGGTTTTGCTTATTTTCGATAATGCAGAAACGAAACGCCCCGCCGATAAACCGAAACGCGATAAACACAAGCCCCGCTGCCGCAAGCACGATGATCATATCAACTATGATATTAAGCATATAACCCGGTAATGACATATCCGGGTAAACAAGCTTGAACAATATTTTTTGCAGCGAATTCAGTATCAGCACTTCAAGCGTACCGACAGAGCAGACTGCCGCAGTCTCGAATATGCCGCTGCTCGATAAAAAGTAAAGCAGCGCCGAAAACGGAAGATATGCAGTCAGCGGAAACAGTGTAAGTATAAGCATTTGGTTTTCCGTGCTTGACAGCATGACCGCAATATTCGCACCGGCTATAGCGACTGCAGCGCCAGTGAAAGCAAACACGGTTACAAGCCATGAAAACCTGCTTTTAAACAATGCTGCGCAGACCAAAACATACGACAAGAAAACGAGCAATTCCATAGCTGCCGAACCGGCAGCTAATTGCTCAACCATCAATTCACTGTTCATCGCAATCTCCCTTAAACCGAAAACGAGCCGCGGCTTTCCGATCGGATATGCGGGGTTACGGTTCATGAACCCGGCTCGGTTTAAATATAAACATCATCTCACTTTTAAATTATAATGTCTTTTTAGGGGCTTGTCAAGTGTGTTTTTTTGAACCGGTTTCCTTTTCACGTAAAAAATAATGCGTTTCACGCAATGCGAACAGTTGAATTAAGGCAACACCGCATAATGCGCCGGAGAAATGCAGCAGTATTCAGCATTGAAAAATAAAACAAAGCATTTTGTCTATTTTGCTTTCAAGGCGCACTTAATCAAGCTGCCGGACAAAGTCTGTCAGCTAAGATCAAGTTTGCCAAAGCAAACATCATATGAAGTTTAGAAGTCTGCTTTCTCAGACCTCGATACCGCATGCACATTTGCACCGGTGACTTTTACAGTATGCACCAGACCGCTGTCTTTGTCAACACACCGATATGAGCTTTAAATCCGAAGAACCATTGATTTCCCTTTTTGGTTGAATGTGCATCGGGATCACGTTTCTTTTCAGCGTTTTTCGTTGAAGACGGTGCTGAGATTATTGTTGAATCAACTATCGTGGCTTTTTTCAAGATAAGCCCTTTGGCTCTAAGCATTTCGACAACCTGAGCAAACAGCTTTTCTTGTAATCCGTTTTTGATCAGCAAATTGCGAAAACGTCCGAGTGTATCCCCGCTAACGCTCTGTTGCGCGGCATCCGTGCCGCGCTTTTGGCGTTAGCTTTGCAACATCGTGTTGCACCATCGGGAACCTGATTGCTTGATTCAACTTCGTGCGGTGTTGCCTAAGATAAAGTCCGACCCTATTTGGCTGATCTACTCGCGCGCTTACAAGCAGCATTACGCGCGGTATCTGAAAAAGAAAATGTGTCTCAGTCGGAGTTCCGGAAGTGGGCGGATTATGCGCCGGAATTAAGGCGGAAAGCGGTTGACGGGGAGTTGGATTTGGAGGAATATAGGACATTGATAAGAGAGTGAAAACATTTCTTGAATTTTCTTGAAAAATATGCTATAATGATGTCGAAATGCCACGAAAGGAGGCTATGCGGATGTCAAAGCGCTCCAAGAAGAAATTCTTAGAAAGATTGTACAGAGAACATAAACAGTTAATGTACAAAACCGCATTTTCAGTGTTACATAATCCGGAGCAAGCCGAGGACGCTGTTCAGGAAGCTTTTTTGAGAGTTATAAAAAATTATTCAAAATTTTCTTCATATTCATGCAATGAAAACGCCGCTTATCTTGTTATAGTAGTGAGGGGTATTTCACTGAATATGCTCGACGCAGATAAACGACTTACTGAACTCGACGACGATTTATCCGCCGCCGATAATGTTGTAGAAACGGTATACAGCGACATTGCGTATGGGCAGATAGTGCGCAATATCGAAAAACTCTCGCCCGCTTTAAAAAACATTGCCACAATGCTATGGGTAGAGAATTTAAGCGAACACGAGATCGCCGAGCTGCTTGATATGAATATCAACACCGTTCGCTCATCTGCGTCAAGAGCGCGAAAACAGCTCAAAAAAATGCTTGAGGAGGAATTTGACAATGACAAACGATGAAAAAATAACAAAAGCGCTTGAACAGGCTTTGTATGATGATATATCGGAGTATGAAAAGCTCCCCGATCACAAGTTCTCGCGCGGCTTTGACAAAAAAATGAAAAGGCTTATTCGGGATGAACTTGAAACGGAAAAGTCCGCGGTGCACACCCGTGTCGGGAGAAGACTGCCGATCGCGGTCATCGTTGTCATTGCGACTTTTTTGCTTATGGGCGCGGCAGCGACTACTTATTATCTTTGGAATAATTTTCGCTTGCAGGGTCATGGATTGTATACGCTGCTGCATATTACCGATGTTGATGACTGCCCGAAAACAATTGAGGAGCGATACAGACTTACGGCGGATTTGAGCGGGTTTACGGAGAATGTTATTTGCGACGACGAACTTATGTATTTTGTTGAATATGAAAACAAAGAAAAAGGCATAAAGTTCTCGTTTTCTCAGAATACGAAACATGTTTCCATAATGCTTAATACCGAAGGCAAAGAGCCTCCGATTGAAGTGACCGTAAACGGTTGTAATGGGATATATTATGAAACTAAATATGAAGATTGTGTAATTATCTGGGATATTGGTGACTACTTGCTTGAAATCGGAGCAAGTGGAATTGGTCAAAATGAACTATATTCTTTGGCAAAATTTGTGCAAAAAGCAGAATAATTTAGTTTCGATAAGAAAATATGCAATGTTTGGTGATAATAAACTGTTATATAAACAGAGGGGATAAAAATATCTTTCTCTGTATTCCAAAAACAAGGAGGTGATGATTATGAAAAAACTTGTATCAATAGCGATCGTGATTGTTATGGCGTTGACTTTCTGTACAACAGCATTTGCCACCGATGTAAGTACATATACAACAGGAGCGTTTGACCGCAAATGCGATTTGTCGATCTCTGGCACCACAGCAACGTGCAAGAGCGTTTACACCGCCAATGGTGATGACGTAGCCAAGGTCGTAATAACACAATCGCTGGAGAAGCAAGGTTTCTTCTGGACGTGGAGCAAGGTCGCCGGCGAGTGGACAAAAACCTCGGACGGCAGCTCTATGGCGCTTACCAACACCGTAAGCGGACTGGACAAGGGCACATACCGTGTGAGGACCGTGTTCACCGTTACCGACAAAAACGGCAAAGAAGAAACCATACCGTTGTACAGCACAACGGAAAAAGTTGGTTAAAAGTGTCAAAACAACCACTATATATTTGTACAAACATACAAAATTTGCCGATTGATTTTCCGGCAGGTCAAAAGTGTAGTATAATATATAGGGTTGGTGTGGCGGAAAACTCGAGGGGCTCTCGAGAAAATTTTATGTAGGAAGTTTATATGACTATTTTAAAGAAGTTTACTGCTAATACCGGAAAAGTACATGAGTACTCTACCGGAACACATTCGCACGTCTATTATGTTGATACAAACGGCAAAGAACACACCAAAACGTGTTGGGTAAAAGTAGAGGTCTACAGGTATGAAACAAGATGTCTGATTTGCAAAGAGTTGTTGGATTCATTTGAGACCGGTGTAACTAAGCACAGCGTATCTTAAACCTTGGGTCGGAGAAACGGGCTTCGCATTATACTGCAATGTTAATAAGTTTAGTCACTGCAAAAATTCCGGAGGGTCACAAAATGAAAAAATCCTTTATTTTGATAACAATAGCAGCCGTATTGTTATGCGGCTGTGATAACGGCGAAAGTCACAATTCCGTTATTGATAATTCTGTTGACTTGAACGCGTCATCTGTAAAAGAAACTCAGCAGACCTCAAGTACATCCGATAATTCAACCGCAAGTTCTTTAGAGACGTCAAGCACTTCCGAAGAGTTTCCTTTCGGCGGAATGGAGCTCCCGGACGGGTCTTTGACTGTCGGAAATCTTGCCGTCAACGCAAAGGCTTGGGGAAATAACGCTTTTTTCTGCTGTGATGAAAACGGAGAAATATACTTTACCAATTTAACGGACAACGGATATCTTTATCATTTGAACGACGGAAAGCCGGAAAAGCTCGCCGAAATGGCGGCTTGCTGGATAACAGTTGTCGGAGACGATATTTTCTTTATTTCGCCAAATGGCGAGTTAACATCGGAACGCGGTTACAGCGGACCCGCCGGAGCGGTATACCGCTATTCAAAAACAGATAAGAGTTGTGATATTTATCTGGATGATAACATCAGCGCACTCAACGCAACCGCCGACGGACTGTACTACGTTGTAAAAGAGCCGCCTGTTTGGGAAGACGGTGAGAGCGTGATCCCGCATACGCTTTATTTCAGAGATTTTCAAAGCGGCACTTCCGAACAGCAAAAAATGAATTACTGGGTCGAAGCGGGCGGCTATCACTTGGAACCCGACGCGGGAAGTAAAACCTATATTATGACGAACGGCGAGGTATCCGTTGATGTCGCGGCGGACGATAAAATGCTTTTTGTGAACGGCTGTATTTGCGATAAAAAAAGTTATTCTTTCTTCCGAAAAAATTTCCGTATTCTTGATTTTACCACGGGCGAGATGAAAGTATTTTCTACCGACGAATTCAATTTGATCTTCAATACTTATCTTACGGAGATAACGGGCTATACCGTACTCGACGGCTGCGCATATCTTTGCTTTGAAACGGGACATATTATTAAAATTGACAAGGATTATAAACTTTCGCCCTATGTATGCGATGATAGTACAATATCTCTGCGGCAGCTGTATACCGATGGCTCAAGTATATACGGCTCTTCGGGCAATGAGATCGTAAAAATTACTTTCTCCGACGACGATACGTTTTCCGTGTCAAAGCTCGGAGAATCCGAATAAAGGAGAAGCTGAAATGAAACGATCTAAAGGGATTATTTTGACGGCAGCGCTGCTTGTTTTAGCGGGCTGTTCACGTCTGACGCAGGATTCAACCTCGTCTGAGAATAACGGTTATTCCGAAACGTCGCAGTATTCTCAGATGTCGGGGCATGATGAAAAAGTTGAAAGCAATATCCATTTGATGGTCTCGGGAAACAAACATTTGATACGGGAAATCTTATGGTCAATACAAAACCCGGGCTGTGCTCGGAGTTCTTTTGCTCGGCAAACGGCGAGGTGTTTTTTACAAATTTCGGCGATCGCGAATACTTGTACAAAATCACCGGAAACGGCTCCGAGATCGTAGTTGAAAAGCCCGCCCGCTGCATAAATTATTATGACAATAAGCTGTATTTTTTATCCTCGGACAATATTTCGGCGGATAACATTGATTTTGTCGGAAAAATTTATTGCCGGGACCTTGAGAGCGGCGAACTCGAAATGCTCTGTGACGAAGCCGTAACTTCCTTAATTGTCAGCGCAGACGGGATATATTATTCCCTTCCGGGAGCGGAAAACGGAAACAGTGCCGTTAGTGAAATGCGGCTTATGAATTTTGACGGCAACAGCCAAAAATGCTTTTACGCTCCCGAGTTCAGATACGTAAATTATCTTATTATGCCCGACGGTATAGTCGACTTGACGAAAGAAGAAAATATTGCTCAGCCGAGTTATGAAAACATTATCCCGTTTTCCGCGGAGATCACCAATATGGTCGGCGCTTGTGTTTACAGCGAATATTTGTTTTATTACGGAGCGGATAAATCAATTGTGCTTTGTAATTTGTGCGACGGTACGACGTTATCCGTACCGCGTGAGGCGATAAACGAGCTGTACGGCGACCAAATATCCATTTCCGATTACACGCTGTGCGGCGGAATTCTTTACCTTTCACATTCTTCGGATATGCTTACCGCTGTTGACCTTGAAACAATGCAGATTACAAAAACGTTGATAGGCAACTGCGGCGGAAAGATAGTCGACCGCCTTTATACGGACGGAATACAAATATACGCTCTGCTCCGCGACGCCCGATACTCAAATCCCGAGCTTGTGCGGCTGAACAATGACAACGATAAGTTATCGGCGGAACGTCTCGGATAAAATCCAAACGAAAGGAATGACTGTTATGAAGAGGGTTCTTTCGATATTAGTCTGCATACTTGTTTTTATATGCGGCTGTGAAAAAAACGAGATTCATTCCGAACCTCCCGAAACGAATAAAATAGAAACGGTTTTTTCAAACGAAAATGTAACTTCATTTGACATTAACGCGGACGGAAAAATCTTCTTTTTTACATTCGGAGAAACAGGCGAGTTTGACGAATATTCGCTTCCCGACGGGGAAGTAATTCGTGAGCCGATATACAGGCTGAGCGTTTCCGCGGAAGATGAAAAAAATCCGCGTGTTCTCGACGAGGAAAATGCGCCCGCGTATATGTGTGTGGACGGCGACAGTATTTATTATCCCGCATACGTCCGCGAAAACAATGTTGAAAGCATTGTGCTTTTTGAATACTCTCTAAAGGATAACTCAAAGGAAAATTTGCATACTTATCGGGATATTACTTTTGTCAAAAAAATGCTGCTTGTAAATGATAAAATATTTATGCTCGCGCTTGATCCCTCGAAGTACGGGAATGGTGAGACCGGCGACGATTATTATAACAGCGGCGAGGTTTTATCCTGTTTTGACCTTGTGACACGAACCGAAAGCGTTATCTGGGACACGGGTGCTGTCGAATTCGGATCTTACGAAAATAAGCTCGTGATCTACGCGCACGATAACGACGGATATTTCTTTGTGACCTGCGATACCTCGACAATGGAATATTCGGATAAGATACCCTGCGATCTGGGAATGATATACGCTTTCGCCATGTGTGGCGAGAACAGGTATATTTATTCGGGCGGCGAAAACGCTTTCAACGATTCATGCGCGACAATGGGCTCGCTCAGCGAAAAGGGAAAGCTGGATATTGTTATCGGCGATGTGGGGATCGCGGGAAATGTAAAATGCTCAAACGGGCGTATCTGCTTTATTGACAGCGCTCCGCAATCGGAAACATTCGGGCGTTTGATAAGCGCGGATATTTCCTCCGCGCTTCGGACAGACCTTTCAAAATTTCTAACACTGGCATATTCGGAGGATCCCTCGCAAATTCCAAGCTCAATGGGATTTGCGCTGAACGGAAAACGGCTTGACGCGGAGGAATTAGCCCTTACAATCTTATCGCAGGATAAAGACTTCGACTTGTTTCTTTTTACTTCACAAGATGAATTCGCTTATAACGCGAAAAACAAGGGCAGCTTTTATCCTCTGAACGGCATAGACGGAGTTGAGCAATATCTGAACGATTGCTTTCCGTTTATCGGTAAAGCGATGACGGACGAAAACGGAAATATCTGGGCGCTTCCCATTTCGATACGAGTTGATACTTTGTGCTATAACGCGGACATATCGGAGCGCTGTGGTCTGAACTTTTCCGATAATATGCCCCCCGACGAATTCATATCGGCGATCCCGACCGCGCAGTCCAATGAGCTGACGTACTCCGTATTTCCGAATTTATACTCCGATCTGCTGTTAAGAGATTATTTGAGCCGCAATTCTTCTTTCAACACCGCGTCTTTCCGTGAGCTTGCGGAGTGGATAAAAACGCGTATATTTAATAATGAATTCAATTTTTCATCGGGAGACGATTATTACGCCGCTCTATCATCGGGCGAAATAGGCGATATTGATTTTGAATTTATCGGATATCCGTCGGATTTTGAGCGATATTCAAAAATCCCGTCGAACAGGCTTGCGCGTATTCCCAATTTTTCCGAGAAAAACGAGGCGATTTGTACTTTTATTTGCGTGAATCCTTTTTCCGCTAACTTAAACCAAGCTTTGGATTATATTTCCTTGCTCGCCGAAACGCTCCGCACCGACGAGAAAAATCTGTGCGTTTCAAGCTTGCCGGTTTATAAAATGTCCGAGTTTTATTCGGATTTAAAATCTATTCTCGACAATGGCAGCATTTCCTTCCGCTGTCCGAATGAGATCTACGCAGAGTCGTTTGCGAACTATATTGATGGCGAGATCACTCTTGACGAATTTATTACCGAGGCTGACCGTAAGCTCTCGGCTTATTTAAATGAATAGGTGTGCAGCAATGAAAAAACATTTTAAATGGAACACGAAATGTATCCTATGTCTGCTCCCGAGCCTGCTCGGAACGGTGATTTTTTTCGTGCTTCCCTACATTCGCGTATTATATTACTCGCTTATTGACAATCAGTTTCGCCGCAATTTCGTGTGGTTCGACAACTACATAAAAACGATCACGAATAAATATTTTTTACTGTCGCTGAAAAATTCCGTACTGCTGATCGTTATCGCCGTGCCGATCTTAATGGCGCTCGCGCTGGTTATCTCGCTCGCGCTGTCCTACGGTATTAAATGGCTGCGGAAAACGCGTTTCGCGTTCGTGCTGCCTATGGTTATCCCGAGCGCGAGCATTGTGCTTATCTGGCGGAGCGTATTTACCGACAGCTCTACCGCGCTGCCGATTTATTTACTGTTTATCTGGAAAAATATCGGTATTTGTATCGTTTTATTGACCGCGGCGTTTACCTCGATTGAGAGCTCGGTATTCGAGGCGGCAAGACTTGACGGCGCGAACAGCTTTGTCCTCCACACAAAAATAACTATCCCAATGACCGCGCCGACGGTATTTTTCACCGCGCTTTTGTCGATTGTTAACAGCTTTAAAATTTTCAAGGAGAGCTATCTTTTTTACGGAACTAACTACCCTCCCGACCACAGCTACACATTGCAATACTATATGAACAACAATTTTCTGAAATTAAATTATCAGAGCCTTGCGACCTCGGCGGTGCTGACCTCGATACTCGTTTTCGGAATCGTCATGGCGGGAATTTTTATCCAGCGGAGGTTCGACAGATGAGGAAACTTAATGCACTAATTTTCACGCTCCTCGCGCTGATATTTATTTTGCCCGTCGCGGCGACGGTCGTGATGTCGTTCTCGTCCAACGGCAAGCCGTCATTACAAGGCTACGCCGATTTATTATTTGACTGTTTCGTTTTCTACCCGATGTTCTGGAACAGCTTTTTATACACGGCGGCGATAACGATAGCGCAGCTGCTCGTTATTATACCCTGCGCGTTCGGATTTTCGCAGGCGAAATTCAAGGGCAAGGGCGCGCTGTTCGTGTTCTACATTATTTTAATGATGATGCCTTTGCAGGTCACGATACTGCCGAATTACATCGGGCTGCGTGATATGGGCTTGATAGATCACCCGCTCGGAATAATTCTACCGATGATATTCAGTCCGTTCGGGGTGGTGGTAATGCACCAGTATATGAAAAATATCGACAATTCGGTGATCGAGGCTACAAGGCTGGAGACGAATTCGATATTCCGCGTGATATTTACGGGAGTTATCCCGCAGATACGCGTGTGCATTTTCGCTGTGGTATTATTCGTGTTCGCGGACTGCTGGAATATGGTCGAGCAGCCTATGCTGTTCCTCAAGGACGACAGCCTGAAAACGCTGTCCGTTTTCATCACGAACGCCCAGAATTACACGGGCGAGATATTATTCCCCGCGGCGGTGATATTCCTTATTCCCGTGCTGATCTTGTATCTCTTCTTTAACGAAAATCTTGAAAAAGGACTTACCTTGGGAGACCTGTCATAATGAAAAAAATACTGATTGTTTTTACGATATTCTTTTTCGCGGCAATGCTTTTTTTGACCGTATTCGCGGAAAAAATTCACGAAAATTCACTTCCGAAAGTGACCGCCTCGCGACCGGAGCAAAAGCCGTTTCCGTTTGAGTACATCGACGAAAACGGCGTATCTCAGACGGGTTCGGCACAACAAATTGCCGTTCCCGAGTCTATGCTCGAAAGCGGCGTTTATGCGGTCTATTCTGCCGAAAAGAACGGCACTAAACGGGATTTCGTGCGGCTTGTTACCGTGCAGACAGGCGCGGTCAGCGGCGGATATGCCGAGGTCGTCTCGGGGCTGATGTTCTCCGACCGTATAGTCATCGAGAGCAATAAGGAACTGTATGACGGCTGCGAGGTCAAAGTAGTAAAATAACAACTGCCCTCCGGACATTTCGGAGGGCAGTTGTATTGCGATCATTACCGATAATTTATCCAAACTCTCATCTGATTTTCACCGCGGTTTCCCCATAAATAATAAGGAATTGCGGTCAGTGTTTCGGGCACGGCTTCGGGGCGGCGCGTGGTGTAAAGCCCGTCGGTGGAAGATGTTCTGAAGCCGTTTATTTTCAGCGAATAAACGTCCGGTTCTTCAATGAATTCGCCCTGCTCGATCTTACTGTTGACGTCAAGCGAGAGCGACAGGACGTCGCCGTTGTTGTCAACTCCCTCAAAGCAATAGACCAGCGCTCCGCGCGTTACAGCCGCGCAGCCCGTGTTCTCGGAGATCTTGGATGAGCAGTAGACGAACTTGGGAGTATCGTCAAGCTCGATCTCCAGAACGTCGCCGCTTTTCACGCCGAAAAACGCGTAGCCGTTTTCTGCGGAATATTCCGCCGCCGTTCCGTTGATTTTCGCCGAGAAGCTCTCGCTCCAAGAGGGAATACGGACCGCGAGCCGACCGTTTCCCGAAAGAATCTCATACTTTACGGTAAAGCCGTAAGGGAATTCCGTGGAGCAGCGCAGTTTAACACCGTTTTCAAAATCCACATCGCCCGCCGCGAACAGGTGACAGCAGCATATATCTCCCGACGTGCCGTAAGCGTATGTGCCGAGCGACGAGACGGTTCTCGCGACGTTCGGCGGACAGCACGCGCAGGTGAACCATTCGGGGCGCTGAGGCTTGACGTGCCAATGCGTAGCGGTCTCGCCGGATATTCCCGGAATGACCTCAAGAGGATTGACATAGAAAAACCGCTTTCCGTCAAGCGACATTCCCGCGAGAACGGTGTTGTAGAACGCGCGTTCCATAACGTCGGCGTATTCGCCGTTTAAGTCATTTTCGAGCATTGCGCGCGCGAAGAACATAAGTCCGCAGCTTGCGCAGGTCTCCGCGTAGGCGGTGTCGTTGGGCAGGTCGTAGTCGGTCGTGAACGCTTCGCCGATACAGGTCGAGCCAATACCGCCCGTGACGTACATACGCTTTTGGGTTATGCTCTCCCAGAGCGTACGGCAGGCGGAAAAGAGTTCCTTGTCGCCGTTTTGCGCGGCAAGCCCCGCCATTCCCGTGTACAGATAGACCGCGCGCACGGAATGTCCCACCGCGTCGCGCTGTTCTCTTACGGGGGCGTAGCTCTGCTGGTAATACCTGTCGTCGGGGTTATTGCCCCATACCGTCCAGTCGCGGAGTTCCGCTTCACGCTTGTAGAAATTTCCGCCCGCTCCTCGGGAATCGACAAAATGCTCCGCCAGATCAAGATACCGCTTTTCGCCCGTTGCGCGGTACATTTTCAGCAGCGCAAGCTCAACCTCGGGGTGACCGGGGTATCCCTCGTGCTTTTCCGTGATAAATCTTTTGTAGATATGTTCTGCGTTGCGCTTCATTACATTAAGCAGGGTATCTTTTCCCGTGGCTTCGTAATAGGCTGCGGCGGCTTCCATAAAGTGACCGGAGCAGTACAGCTCGTGACCCTCCAACAGATTTGCCCACCGCTTTTCTTTGTCCTTTATGGTGAAATATGTGTTGAGATAACCGTCCTCGTCCTGTGCTTCGGCGATAAGCGCTATAAGCTCGTCAGCCTGTTTTTCAAGCTCCTTGTCGGGAAACAGCGCGAGGGAATACGCGACCGCTTCCAGCCATTTCGCCGCGTCGCTGTCCTGAAAGACCATTCCGTAAAAGCCGTCGCCCGCGTCTTCGCCGCGAAGCGCTTTGGCGGCGTTTTCAAAATTTTTCACCACGTGGCTTTTTTCCGCGCCCTCCGCCCTGTCGCAGAGCACCTCGTACTGATAAGGTATGACCTCCCGCTTTATGAGCTTTTGAAGCCGCATTACAAAGCCCTCCGCGGGAGTGAAATCTTTTATGTTTATCGGTTTGCAATTCATATAATTTCTCCTTTAATCTTGACATATCGGTTTATATGTATTATAATCTTATTAGAAGTAAAAATAAAGGGATTATTTCCCCTTTTATATGGATTATTATCTTGAAACGGAGAATTTATGAACGAGGTTTATATCAGCAACGCCGTGCTCCCCGTAATATGCGGCTGCGGAAATCTTACGGCAAACGAGCCGTTCTGCCATGCCGACCGCACGGTCGGGTTCAATGTTCTGATATATGTGACGGAAGGGTGCATTTACGTCACGGAGGACGAAACGGATCACGAGCTGAGGGCGGGCAGTCTGTTTTTTCTTAAAAGCGGGATAAGGCACTACGGGAAAGCACTCTGCCCGCGCGGAACGAGTTGGCATTATGTTCACTTTATCCTTTCGGAGCAGGAACGGCTTCCGCGATTTGAGTTCCAACGTCCGCCGCAATATGAGCCGCTGAGATTTTCCTCTCCATTGCCTAAGCTCACCGAAATTTCGGAGTACTCCGAAACGGCGCGAGCGATACGGGAACTCACCGCGCGTTTCGGCAGCGGCGATAAAACGGGCGCGTGGAGGTTAAATTCCGACCTGTACGCGCTGCTCTCCGCACTGTGTATCGGAACGATCAGCAAGCCGCCCACCACCGCCGATAAAATTGAGGAGTATCTGCTGGCGCGCTGCCGCAACAGCTTTTCCGCCTCATCGGTCGAACGTGAGTTTCATTTAAGCTATAAGCGGCTCGCGGCGGTGTTCAAGTCGGAAAAAGGGATAACAATGCAGCAATATCACAACCGCCGCCGAATGGAGGAAGCCGCGAGACTGCTCCGCACCACGCTTATGAGCATAAAGGAAATAGCCGCCTATCTTGACTTTGACGATGTGCTGTATTTCAGCCGCCGTTTCAGAGCTTTTTTCGGTCAAAGTCCGACGGCTTACCGCAGGAGTAATCAAGCGAATTATTGACCGATAGACGGAAAACCGAGCCTATGTTTCGTCAAGAAACGTAAAACCGCCGTTTCCGAGAACAGTTGGACGAGCGCCGGAAAGTGAGATGGTAAGCGCGTGACCGCATTATTAATGATGCTCGCCGTCGACGGATCATTTTCATTAGGTGATAGTGCTGTTATCGGATACCGATGAGCCTGTATCAACGGTATCAAGATACTCCATAACGCCGCTCAAAATCGTGAACGCGACCTTCTGCTGATACTCCCAGGTGGACAAATTCGCCTCCTCCTCGGGATTGGAAAGAAATCCGCACTCTATCATAAGCGAGGGGTTTTTGTTGGATTTGAGCAGGAACAGTTCCTCGCCAGAGAGCTTGATCTCGCGGTCGTTGCCAGGCTGAAGCGCGGCGAAGCGGTTCTGCATTATCTGCGCCAAGGTGCGGTTGTTGGGGTTGTTATTGTTGTAGAACATCTGTCCGCCGAAATACTGCGGGTCGGTGAAATTATTCTGATGAATACACAAAAAAATGCTGTCGGGATAGCTCTGGATTATTTTAAGGCGGTTGTCCATATCGTTGAGCTTCTGGTTGCGGATACCCGTTATTCCGGGGTCGTAAATAGAGATGTCCTCGCTGCGGGTCAGAACTACGTCAAAGCCCGACAGCTCCAGCATATCACGCAGGGTGAGCACTATCGAAAGGTTGATGTCCTTTTCGAGAACTCCCGTCACTCCCACAGCGCCCGAGTCCATTCCGCCGTGACCCGCGTCAAGCACGATCACGGGCTTTTCGGTGACCTCGGCGGCGGTCGGAAGCGCCTTTTCGGTTATTCTCGCGCATACCGCCAGCAGAACAAAACAGCCTATCATTGAAAGCGTGAGCTTAAAGGAGCGTTTGTTTATTTTCATTTTTGTTACCTCCGTGTAAGATTTGTACAGTATATGCCTTTGGACGGGCATATAGAACACGGAGTGTAAATTATAATTTTGCTTAAAGACTTGCAGCCAAAAAACGGGATTCCTAAGGGGCTTGCCCCTTAGGCGGTGTGCAGAGGCAGAGCCTCTGCGCAGGTTTGGGCGGCAGCCCAAAACGCCGTGCGAAGCACGGCAGCTGCGCACGCAGTGCGCAGCATAGGCGCGGAGCGCCGCACCGCCGCGAAGCGGCGGCTCTCCCAAAAGCGCTAAAAGGGTTTGGGGAAAAACAAGAGTTTTCCCCAAATCAAGAAATTTGCCAAC
>JAAVID010000059.1 GCA_014799395.1 Oscillospiraceae bacterium
CGTGCTGCGCACGGCTCTTTGGGCTGCCGCCCAAACCTGCGCAGAGGCTCTGCCTCTGCACTCCGCCTAAGGGGCAAGCCCCTTAGGAATCCCGATTTTTTAGCTGCAAGACGGCTGGGGCATTCAGAAAAAAATTTCACACAAACAAAAAAAACCTCTTGACAAGAGAAAAAAAATATTGTATACTGTTTATACGATACATAAACAGTATCAACAGATATAAGATCACACTGCAAAGGAGCGTTGATAAAAATGGGATTGTCTGTCACCAATATCGTCAAAAAATACGGCGAATACACCGCCGTAAAAGACCTTTCCTTCGAGATGACTTCCCCCGGAGTGTTCGCGCTGCTCGGTACTAACGGCGCGGGAAAAACCACCACTATCCGCATTATACTCGGAATGCTCGCCGCCGAAAGCGGAGAGGTCAAGTGGGACGGAAAAGCCTTCCTCGCCGCCGATAAGCCGATAGGCTACCTCGCCGAGGAACGCGGTCTCTACCCGAAAATAAAAATAATGGATCAGCTCATCTACTTCTGCACTTTAAAAGGAATGCGCCGACAGGACGCGCTGAACGCCCTCGATTACTGGTTCGAGCGCCTGTCCGTCGCGGAGCATAAAAACAAACGCGCCGAGCAGCTCTCCAAGGGCAATCAGCAGAAGATACAGCTTATCGCGGCGCTTGCGCCCAACCCCGAGCTGATAATCCTCGACGAGCCGCTGTCGGGTCTCGACCCCGTAAACGCGGAGCTGTTCAAGGGCGTTATCCGCGAGGAGATCAAGAAAAACAAGTACATCATAATGTCCTCGCACCAGATGACGACCATAGAGGAATTCTGCCGCGACATCGTGATTATGAACAAGGGACAAACCGTTTTGCAGGGCAATCTCAACGCGATAAAAAAGGGCTACGGACGCGTAAAGCTGACCGTCAAGGCGGAGGGCGACATCGCGCCGCTTGCCGCCGAATGCGGTCTCACCGCGACCGAGGAGACCCCCAACGGTTCAAGCTACAACGTTCAAAGCGAGGAACAGGCGCATAAACTGCTCCATATGATAATCGACCAAAAGATACCGCTTATCAGATACGAGCTGCGCGAGCCTACGCTCAACGAAATATTTATCGAAAAGGCAGGTGGCGGAAATGAGGACTAACGGCTGGCAGAAGGTTTTCAAATTCACGCTGGTTCAGCATATCAAGACCAAATCGTTTATAGTCGGCAATATAATCACCTGCGTTATCGTGGCTGCGCTGTGCGTGTTGACTAACGTGCTCCCTGCCGTGATGGGCGATAAGGACAGCGGTCTCGGCGGCATTGTCGGAAATGATGAAAATTCGCTTGAAAATTTCGACGCCGTGTATATTTACGACGACTCAAAAATACTCGCCGAGGACGATACCGCGGAGCTTGAAGCGCTGATTCCCGAAAAAATTACCGTCTCGCAAAAGTCTCTCGAGGAGCTTGTAAAGGAGCTTGAGACCTCCGAAAACGTCCGCGCGGCTGTGCAGATAACCGCCGCTCTCGGCGAGGATAACACGGTAGTCGGCTACAACGTCAAGAGCTATTATTCATCGGCGGCAAAGGGCGAGACGGTCGATATGCTGAACTCGATCATCGAGGAGCTTATCAACCGTCGGGTGCTGCTCAACGTCGGCGTTGCTCCCGAGGATTACGCGTCTACGCAGGTAACGATCTCCACTTCGCGCATTGAAGCGGGTTCAAAGGAATGGAACTTTATCCAGAGCGCTATGAACTATTTTGTTCCGATAGTGGTTTCGCTGCTGCTGTTTATTCTGATATTCAGCTACGGACAGATAGTCGCGCAGTCTATCGCTACCGAGAAAACGAGCCGCGTTATGGAGCTTCTGCTCACCTCGGTGAGACCGCTTGCCGTGGTTATCGGCAAGGTGCTGGCTATGTGTATCGTGAGCTTCGGGCAGTTTATGCTTATCGGCATTGTGGGCTCGGTGAGCTTTCTGCTCTCTTCACCGTTTGGCTGGCTGGGCGACGCGATAAAGATCGCGAACGACCCCGAGATACAACAGGCTATCCAGAACGCTTCCCAAGAATTCGGCGGAATACAGACCTCCGAAATGCAGATAGCCGAGGCGGTCAACGACTTGGCGGCGGGATTCAGTCCGCTGAACATTCTTCTGATAATCGTTATTTTCCTGCTCGGATTTATGCTCTTCTCGCTTATCGCGGCGCTTGTGGGCGCTTCCGTTTCGCGAATGGAGGATCTTCAGCAGGCTATGGGACCGTATTCGATACTTGGAGTTCTCGGAATGTATCTCGCGTACTTCCCCGTTATCTTCAACATTGATTCGCTCGATACGGGCGCGGCTACGACAAACCCCGTGCAGATATTCTCGTACTTCTTCCCGTTAAGCTCGCCGTTTGCTTTGCCGAGCGCTATTATGCTCGGTACGCTCAACACCTGGCAGTCGATACTCGGAGTAGTGGTGCTGGCGGCGGCAGTCGTGCTGGTCGCGGTCATTGTCAGCAAGGTTTACGAGGCTATCATTCTTCACAACGGAAACCGAATTAAGTTCGGTGATATTCTTAAAATGGCTGTGCGGAAATAATATTTATCTGTAATCTACGTTGACCGTTTGCAGCTAAAAAAACGGGATTCCAAAGGGGCTTGCCCCTTTGGCGGAATGCAAGGGCAGAGCCCTTGCTAGGTCCGGGCAAAGCCCGGATAGCCGTGCTTGCGCCGAGCCCCCACAAGCGCTAAAAGGGTTTGGGGAAAACCAAGGACACCAGTGCCACGTTTTTCCCCAAATCAAGAATTTTGCCAACAGGCAAAATTCTTGATCAATCACTTTTTTCTGCCGGTGGCAGAAAAAAGTGATCCGCGCTTTTAACAGTGCCGCGCTGCCGCAGCAACATAATAATTTATTCGATATGCATAACATTAAAAATGCCGTCAAGTATCATCTTGACGGCATAATTTTTTAAAGCTCAAATTTACCCTTTGCGAAATCAAACGTCGCGAAATAATCCTCGGGTGTTTCGGCGCGGCGGATCAGCTTTACACTGTTATCCTCGCGCAGGAGAAGCTCGGCACTCCGCAGCTTTCCGTTGTAATTATATCCCATTGAGAAGCCGTGCGCGCCCGCGTCGTGAATGGCGATATAATCGCCGATGTCGATCTTCGGGAGCATACGGTCTACCGCAAATTTGTCGCAGTTCTCGCAAAGTCCGCCCGTTACATCGTACTTATGGTCGCACGGAGCGTTTTCCTTGCCGAGCACGGTGATATGGTGATACGCGCCGTAGATAGCGGGGCGCATAAGATTTGCCGCGCACGCGTCAAGTCCTATATACTCCTTGTAGATGTGCTTTTCGCGGATTGCCGTCGCGATAAGCATACCGTAGGGCGCGAGCATAAACCGCCCGAGCTCGGTGAACAATGCTACATTGCCCATTCCCGCGGGAACGAGAATCTCTTCATACGCTTCGCGCACCTTTTCGCCGATCACCGCTATATCGTTTGCGGGCTGGTCGGGCTTGTAGGGGATACCCACGCCGCCGCTGAGGTTAATGAACGACAGCTCAACGCCCGCCTTTTCCTTTATCTCGACCGCGGCTCTGAACATTATCCTTGCGAGCGTGGGATAATAATCGTTGGTGAGGGTATTCGACGCGAGGAACGCGTGCATTCCGAAACGCTTTGCGCCCTTTTCTTTAAGTATCTTGTAGCCTTCGATTATCTGCTCGTGAGTGAATCCGTATTTTGCGTCGCGCGGCGTATCCATAACGTTCGGCGAGCCGTCGGTCTTGAATTCTCCGCCGGGGTTGTAGCGGCAGCAGATAGTCTCGGGAATACCCGTCAGCTTATCCAGAACTTCGATATGCGTGAAATCGTCGAGATTGATTATCGCGCCGAGCTCGAACGCTTTTTTGAAGTCCATATCGGGGGTGGCGTTGGAGCTGAACATTATGTCGTGTTCCTTTGCGCCGACTTCATCGGAAAGCAAAAGCTCGGTGTAGCTGGAGCAGTCGAAACCGCAGCCCTCGCTCTGCAATACTTTCATAATAAACGGATTGGGGGTCGCTTTTACCGCGAAATACTCGCGGAAGCCCTTGTTCCACGAAAACGCGGCTTTCAGGGCGCGGGCGTTCTCACGTATTCCCTTTTCATCGTAGATGTGGAAAGGGGTGGGATAGGTTTTGACTATCTCGTCGATTTGTTCTTTTGTAACGAACGGTTTTTTCTCCGACATTTTATGTACCTCTCTTTTGTTTTTATCTTTTTCTCATACGTTCATATATTTGTTGAGAAATTCGATCGACAGCTTTATCCAGCGGCGGCAGCTGTCTTTCCAGTAGTACTCGTTGTAGCCCGTCGCCTTGTCGCAGGTGGACAAGCCGTGAGGTCCGTCGTCGAACAGGTGCAGCTCGACGGGTATTTTATTGGAAATGCAAGCCTTTGCCATTACGAGCGAATTGTGCGCGGAGACGCTTCCGTCGTTGGCGGTGTGCCACATAAAGATAGGCGGGGTCTTGGGCGTTACGCGGTTCTCGAGCGACAGGCGGGAGAGATCGGAGCGGTTCGGTTCGGTGCCGAGAAGCACCTCAAAACTCCCGACGTGCGGAGAGGTCACGCCGCTGATAACGGGGTAGCACAATACCGCCGCGTCGGGGCGGAGCTCCTCGGGCTCACATTCGATGGTCTTGACTATGGACGTATCGTTCCACATTGTCGCGAGACAGCCGGCGAGGTGTCCGCCCGCGGAACAGCCGAGCACGGCGATCTTCTTCGGGTCGATGTGGAACTCCTCGGCTCTCAAACGTATTTTATAGAACGTGTAGGCGGCGTCGATGAGCGGCGCGGGGAAGCGCGCGTTGCAGGAATATGTAACGACGAACGCCGCGTAGCCCTCCGCGAGATATTGCAGCGCGATAGGCTCGCCCTCGCGGTCGGAGCAATACTCGTAGGCGCCGCCCGGGAAGATCACTATGGACGGGCGCTTTTCGCAGAACGCGACGCCCTGTATCATATCGGGCAGATATGCCTTTACGAACGCGGTCTTTTCGGGATTTATCGAGAAAGTCTTTACGGTCATAATTTTACCCCCAGTTTTTAGTTTTGTTTTACTTATTTTAATTATAACATTTTCTTTTGGATAAATCAAGGGGAAAAATAAAAAATGCGCAAAACCTCCGTTCTCGGTGAAGCGCTTGATTTTTTTCTCTTTTTTTCGTATAATATTCTCACAAGGATTTTTGCAATCCAAATCAAGAAAAATTTTATCCGATCCCGTATAATTATTACAGAGCGTTCGAGTGAGGTGACGGCAAGAGATGAGCAAATGGTATAGTCTGGTACAAATGATAACGGAAGAAGCCGACAAATGCATTAAGGAACATAATGACGAAAAAATGACGCTTTCCGCCGTTTCGCGGAAGCTGGGTTATTCCGAGTACTATATCTCAAATAAATTCAAGGAGATCTCGGGAATGAGTTTTCGTGATTATTTGCGCTTCCGCACGCTTGCCTTTGCTTTAAAGGAGGTTCGGGATACCGAAAAGGGGCTTCTGGAGATAGCGATGGATCACGGCTTTTCCAGTCACGAAGCGTTTTCCCGCGCTTTCAAAAGAGCCTACGGCATTACGCCGAGCGAATACCGCAGAAAGCCCGCGCCCGTTGTTCTCCGTACTGTCATCAAGCCGCTCGATCGCTACTTAGTAAGTATCGGAGGTACGAATATGAAAGAGACCGAAAATGATGTTAAGGTGTATTTTGCGACCATACCGGCTCACAAATATCTTCACATCAGAAACTACGAGAGCAATGGTTATTGGGATTTCTGGCAGAAGCAGAGCCTGATACCCGGACAGGACTGCGAAACGATCTGCGGACTGCTCGACAGCATAAAAGGCAAGCTCGACGATATGGGCGGCGATGACGCAAACAGCGGCAGCGGTCAGATAATGGCGTACATCAACGAGCCGGACGGCGGGGTAAGAAATTGGGGCATTACGATGGCGGAAAGCTACGGCGTTCGGCTGCCGGCTGATTACGACGGCGAGATACCGAAGCAGATGATGATCATGGACGTTCCCGAGGGAGAATATATCGTTTTTGAACACGGTCCGTTTGACTATCAGACTCAAAACTGCAATGTCGAGAAGAAGATCGAAGAGGCTATGAAAAACTTTGATTACGCTTCCTCGGGTTACAGTCTTGACGCTGCGCGGGGGAGAGTATTTTATTTTTATCATGACCCGGAGCGGTACTGGAAGTTTGTCAGACCCGTGAAAAAAATATAGGCGCTGACTGCGCGTTTATATAGTTTTACAAAAAATTTCGGTGTCAAGCGTAATCGCTCGGCACCGAATTTTTTGCGCGCGTTTCGTAAAATAGCGGATTTTTGGGGATTACGGCAATCAACAGTGACCGTCGCTGTGATGTCCCGAACCGTGATGACCTGTGGTCTGCGTCGGAACATAATTTACATTGCTGTCCTCGTACATTATGCAGTCCTTTTCGCTGTAAAGGCATACCGTGCAGCCGTAGCTGTCGCAGGGCGTGAAGCTCTCCAACTGTTCGCGGGTCATACGTACACACAAATGATGATCGGTGACTGCTCCCCATTCTCTGCTGCACGATTCAAATTCGCAGTGATAGCCGTGTCCGCATAATCTGTTCCACTCGGCTTCGCGTATCGCGGAGGAGTTTGCGTCGACGGGAGTGCCGTTATCGTAATAACTCAAAACAACGTGGTATTGAATATCTCCGTTATTGTCCGAATAGCCGTATGCTTCCATTGCGCCCTTTAACGCGTCGGAAAATACGAACTTTCCGTTTTGCGGCGCGGCGGGCAGAGTTCCGGGAGTGCCGTATTCCTCAACTACCGTGATGAAATTCGGCGGGGTATAGGGCTCGTCGGCTGATGAAACTATCGGCGGGTCGTAATCGGGTGGGTTTACAGCCGAAACAGGTTCGCTATCCGCCGTTGAAACGACAAACGGATTGTTATCGTTTGGAGTCTCGTTTATGACCGAGCCACCCGCGGGTTCTAAACTCGGTTCGCTTTCGGAAGTACTGCTCGCGGCAGGGCTTGGAATGCTCGCGGCGGCGGTGCTTGTGCCGCTCAAAGTCGGGTAATCGGGCGGGTCGAGATCGGGAATAACACCGACAATATTGTCACTGTTGGCGATTTCATTTGTTATATGATCCGTGACGGTATCGTTCTGTGCGGCGTTTGCGCCGTATATGTCCGTACCGCCGATAAAATCTTCCGAACGTCCCGCGGTTTTCCACACGCCTATGCCGACCGCTCCCGCGACCGCGAGACAGCCGACCGTCGCGCCGATGTTTATCAATCTTTCGCGCCTGCGGCGTTTGTTCTCCGCAATACGCTCCTCGCTGCGCTTAAATACGCTTTCCGCTATTTCTTCATAATTCTTCATAAACAAAGCCCTCCTTTTCAAGCTCCGACTTCAACGACTGTTTTCCGCGATAAATAAGGTTTTCCACCCGGCGCTTGTTGGTATGCATTATCCTTGCTATCTCGGCGTTGGACAAGTCCTCGAAATAGGACAGATACAGCGCGTGGCGATAGTCCTCGTTAAGCCTTTCCATAGCGCGGTGCAGCGCGATCTTCTGCTCCTCCTTTATATAGGAGCGCTCGAGGTCCTCCTCGTCCGAGAGAGTATCCTCGAGGTTCTCAAAGGGGGTACAGACGGTGTGCGCGCCTTGTCTGAGCCAGTCTATAGCCGCGTTTCTGCCTATCGTATACAGCCACGTCTTGAACGAAAATTTTTCGGTATAACGCGGTTTCTTCACCACGAGCTTTACAAAGGTCTCCTCCATAAGCTCCTCGGCGATATGTATGTTTTTCGTATACCCGTTAAGATACAGGATAAGTCCGTCCTTGTAGTCCCTTATAATATCGACGATACCGCTTTCATCGCCCGCAAGGAAACGGCGGTAGCTACTTGCACCGTTATCCATTGACTGCTCCTTTCGTTTTACCTTTCATCTATTTAACGGAGAAGTCAAGAAAAACTCTCACATAGTTTCAAAAAAAATTAAAAACCGCCGAATATATCGACGGTTTAAAAAATATCAGAAAACGGCGAGAGCGCCCTTGTTGTTGGCTTTCTGCTTGAATTTAAGGCGGAGATAATCGGCGATAAGCGCTATGAATTCCGAGTTGGTGGGCTTGCCCTTGGAGATGTGGACGGTGTAGCTGAATATTTTTGTGAGCACGTCGATGTCGCCTCTGTCCCACGCTATTTCTATCGCGTGGCGGATAGCGCGTTCTACGCGGGAGGAGGTCGTTTCGTACTGCTTGGCAACCGTGGGGTAGAGGAGCTTGGTAATGCTGTTTATCATTTCGTCGTTGTTGACGGAGAGCATTATCGCGGTTCTTAAATAATGGTAGCCCTTGATGTGCGCGGGTATGCCGACTTGGTGGATTATCTCGGTGACGGCGCATTCCAGATCGGTCTCGTCGGGAACGTCGGGGGCTTTTTCGGCTACTCCGCAGAGACGGTTTATCTTGTCAACGAGGAACTGCGGGTCGAGGGGCTTTAGCGCGAACGTCGCGCCGAGGGAAGCCGCTTCGCGCTCGAGAGTGGGGTCGGCGTTGTTGGATACGATGATGACATTGGGAACGTATTTCTTTTCCACTTTCAGCCGACGGATAACCTCTATCGCGTCGCAGAAAGGCATTTTCGCTTCGAGCACCGCCGCGTCGGGTGCTTCGGATTTTATGGAATTAAGCACCGAATTTCCGTCGCACCTGCGCGTTATCGCGTACATTCCCGCGTTTTTGAGTGCGCCCGCCCATGCCATTCCGCAATCCGCGGAGTCGTTTCCGATAAGTACTTTGATCTGATTTGTCATTTTTATTTTCCTCCAATGTTTTGCCGTGTTCGGACTAAGCCGATACTCACGGGTTTTCGTCACCTTGTTTCTTGGTGTGATTTTATATTACCATATTTTGGGAAATATTGCAATAGGTTTTGGAAATTTTTTGGAAAAATTTTCCAAAGTCGAACTTTTGCGATAACAATCGCGCAAAATTGATTTGACGGGCAAAGTATACTTTTCGTTTTGGCGGAGAATTATGTCGGGATTTGTCGAAAAAGTCTTGGCTTACGGTTAATTTGAGACTGGAAACATAATGAGGGGATAATGGGGAATTTTATTAAAAAGAGGGCTATTTCGGGTCGAAATAAATTCGTTCTTATTTTATTGTAATGGCTATTGACTTAATGAAGAAATTGTGATATAATCGGTGTGTAGAATAATTTTTGGAGGTAAATTATGGAAATTTCAAACGATATTAAATACATCGGCGTGAACGACCATCAGGTCGACTTGTTTGAGGGGATGTATGACGTGCCTAACGGAATGTCGTACAACTCTTACGTTATCCTTGACGAGAAGATAGCGGTAATGGATACGGTCGACGCGCACTTCGGCACGGAATGGCTGGGCAACCTCGAAAAGGCGCTCGGCGGAAAGAATCCCGATTATCTGGTGGTTCAGCATATGGAGCCCGACCACTCGGCGAACATCAAGGTGTTTGCGGACAAGTATCCGGGCGCGAAGATCGTCGCTTCGGCTAAGGCGTTTGTGATGATGGGGCAGTTCTTCGGCGACAATTTCGCGGACAAGCAGGTGGTTGTCGGCGAGAACGATACGCTCTCCCTCGGAAAGCACACGCTGACGTTCGTCACCGCGCCGATGGTTCACTGGCCCGAAGTAATTATGACCTATGACAACGTTGACAAGGCGCTGTTCTCGGCGGACGGGTTCGGCAAATTCGGCGCTCTGGACGTTGAGGACGAGGACGGCTGGGCTTGCGAGGCTCGGCGTTACTACTTCGGTATCGTCGGCAAGTACGGCGCTCAGGTTCAGGCTGTTCTGAAAAAGGCGGCGGGGTTGGAGATCGAGAAGATACTTCCTCTGCACGGACCGATACTGACGGAAAATCTCGGCTATTATCTCGACCTGTACAACACCTGGTCGAGCTACGGCGTGGAGAGCGAGGGCGTTGTTATCGCGTATACCTCGGTTTACGGCAATACCAAAAAGGCGGCTCTTCTGTTAGCCGATAAACTCAAGGAGAACGGCTGTCCGAAAGTGGCTGTGACAGACCTCGCGCGCGACGATATGGCGGAAGCTGTTGAGGACGCGTTCCGCTATGGGAAGCTCGTGCTTGCGACTACCACCTACAACGCGGACGTTTTCCCGTTTATGCGCGACTTTATCCTACACCTCACCGAGCGCAGCTATCAGAACCGCACGATAGGAATTATCGAAAACGGAAGCTGGGCTCCTACCGCGGCTAAGGTCATAAAGGGAATGTTTGAGAAGAGCAAGAATATCACGTTTACCGAGACTACGGTAACGGTGAAGTCCGCGCTGAGCGCGGAGAGCGAGGCGCAGATTGCGGCTCTCGCTAAAGAATTAGCATAATTACCAAATCGGGGAGCGGAAACGCTCCCCTTTTATTCATCACTTGCGAAATAAAAAAGCCCCAAACTCTTGACTAATGGAAATCTATATGGTATAATCAATAATATAATCAACAGTTTATCCATTGTGGCGAAAAACTTTTGCATTTACGAGAACCCGATCACAGAATTTGTTCTTCGGGCTATGAGAACAAGTTCATACCACGATCGTATTAAGGAGAGTTTTATGGACAGAAAACTGGGAAAGATCAACCGATATTTGATGATAGGCTGGCTGGCTATCGTCGTCGTGCTTACGGTGACGTATTTCGGCGAGCTTGCGCGCGGACACCGCGACTGGCCGTATATGGCTATGTTCCTTTCCGTTACGATAATCCCCGCTGCGGCGTGTCTTATCTACTTCATAAAAAGACCGCAAAGCAAAAGGCTGCGGATCTACGCTGTCGCGGGGTATCTGCTTATGTATACGTTCGTGCTTCTGAACACGAACACCGTAATGACCTACGGGTACATTATCCCTATGCTTACGCTGATAGTGCTGTATCACTCGCCGAGGCTGGTGCTTGTGATGGGAAGCGTGGCGCTGGCGGCTAATATCGCCTGCGTTATTCGGTTCTTTAAAATAGGTATGGTGACCTCCGACGATATTAAGGACGTTGAGATACAGCTCGGTATGATCGCTTTCAGCTTTGTGTTTGCGTACATCGCCGCCTCTCTGTACAGCAAGATAGTTAAAGAGAACGAGGAATATATCAAGTCTATCGACGACAAGCAGAAGCAGCTTGAGCGCGTTACCTTGCAGACTATAACCACTATCGCGAATATTATAGACGCTAAGGACGAGTACACGAAAGGTCACTCGTACCGTGTGGCGGAGTATTCGTCCGCGCTGGCGCAGGAGCTGGGTTACGACAAGGAGCGCGTCGCGAACGTCAAGTACATAGGACTTCTGCACGATATTGGTAAGATAGGTATTCCCGATTCGATACTCAACAAGCCCGGCAAGCTGACCGACAGCGAATACGCGCTTATGCGCAAGCACGCGGAGATCGGCGGAAACATTCTCAGCGGAAACAATATGATAGACGGAATGGACGAGGGCGCGAAATTCCACCACGAGCGCTACGACGGGCGCGGTTATCCTATGGGATTAAAGGGCGAGGAAATACCCGAAATGGCGCGTATCATCGGTATCGCGGACGCGTATGACGCTATGACGAGCAATCGCGTCTACCGCAAGAGACTGACCGACGAAAAAGTGATCTCCGAGATAAGGAGATGCAGTGGCGCGCAGTTTGACCCCAAGCTCGCCGAGATATTCGTGAAGATGATAGAATCGGGGAAGCTGAGCGACCTCAGCCCGGACATTGCCGCAGATACAAATGTAGTTCACGAAAGCGACGGCAAGAGTATGGCGGAGCGCAGCGCGGATCTGCTGCAAAGCGTTATCGGATATAACAGAAATCCTTACGACAACGAGCACGACTATCTTACGGGCGTGCTGAGCAGGAGCGCGGGAGAAAAGCTCATTTCCGAGCGGCTTTCCGAGGGCGACGGCGGATTGTTTATCGTTGACATAACAAATCTGCTGGGCGTAAACGAAAAGCACGGTATAGTCGCGGGTGACAGGGTGATAAGAACGGTCTCCGAAACGCTTACGGAGCGGGAGGGGCTTATCGTTATCCGTTATGACGGAAGCGGCTTCCTCTGCTTTATGGAGAGCGCGACGCAAGGCGGCGCGTTGGAGGCGCTGATGTCGGATATATGCTCGGAGATCGGCGGAAAGCTCCGCGGTATGCCCGAGTATGAGGACAATATAATCTGCGTTGGCGGCGCGCTTTCTTCCGAGGTCGGGCGCGATCTCGCGGCGCTGCTTATCGCGGCGGACAAGGCGCTGTTCTACGTTAAGCAGCTCGGCGAAGAGGGAAGCTATCTGTACAAGAAGTCCGAAAAGGACAGAAGCAAAAAGCTGTACGCTCTCGACTTAGAGCAGCTTATCAAGATGATAGCGGGCTCGGATGAGTGCGCGGTATACGGAATGGATTCGCCCGAGTTCAAGAAGATATACGAGCTTGTAAAGGGTATTTACGAGAAGAACAAGCAGGAAATGCAGCTCGTGCTGATAACGGTAACGCCCGCTATCGGAAAGTCGCTTGCGGTCGCCGACCGCGACGAAGCAATGGAGTATTTGCAGTCCGCTATCGACGTGACGGTCAGCCCGTCTATGATAACGTTCCGTTTCAGCAGCGTGCAGTGTATGGTCATCGTTACCGAGCCGCAGACGGAAAGCGCGGAACTCGTTACGGAGCGCATACTCAACAGCTTTTATAAATCCTACGACAAGAGAAATATGGCTATCACCACCGAGGCGGCTTCTTTACCGCCGCTTGAAACTGTCTAATCAAATAAGCATTGCGCCGTCAAGCGTTGGGCTTGGCGGCGCAATTTTTATGGAATGAAATTAAAATATAGGAGTTATCGATCAGTATTCAAAAATTGCTGTGCCTGTGGTAGCGTCTACATACTCTACCATTTGCAAGGTGCTGTTGAAGTGGGGGAACTCGTAGTTCGCCTCGAATTTCCACATGGGCTTGAGAACGTGCTCGCAGTTAAGCAAGTCTCTGTTGGTCATAACGTATACAAGGCTGCAATCGGTGACGTTTATCGATGTGGAGTAGTCCTCGGCATAGTGACCGTTCTCGAAGATCTCAAACGCCTGCTGCGCGGTGATGTTGATGTCTGCCGTGCCGATGTTCTCAAGGTCGGCGGAGGGAACGTCGCGGGTATCTACATCAAATATCGTGCCGTCCTTGCGGATAGTTACATCGACATATGTGCCGCTTGTCCAAAGTTCGCTGTCAATACCATAGTGGGTCATGCCGCCTACAAATGTGCCCGTGACAGCAATGGGAGTTCCGTCTGCCATAACGGGGAATCTGAGGTAGTAGACCTCGTCGTCGGAAGTCCATTTTTCCACTTCCTGTATGTTGCCTTGTTTGTCCTCAAAGGTATGGCTGCTGATGAAATCGTTGGCGGCATCGGCTGTGACAGCGTATATTTCGGGAGTGCCGAGGTTGGTGATACCGAGCTTGAGAAGAAGCTCAAGCGATTTTGCCGTGGCTTCCTCGGGGGTCATACCGTCAATGGACTTTACGCACGATGTATTTATGTCGTAATCTTCAAAAACACGAACGCCTAAACTGCCGTACGCTTTATCGTCATAACGATCGAAATATAAGTCGCCGCCGGCGTTGCCGTTGTAGCCGAGCAACAGGAGATCGTTCTCGGGTTTAACATAGATCGGTTCGGCTATTTCGGGGAAGTACTCGTTCTGACGCGTCTCTTCCCATTTGTAATTAACGTCCTTGAGCAGCAGCTCTTCGGGCAGACCGTCCTCGAACCAGAACGGCTTGGTCTTGTACAGAGCCATTTGCGAGGGTGCGCTGTCGGGGAGCGTGCACATAAGGTTTACCGTCGCGGTGGGCTCGGCGCTTTTGGTCGAGTTGATGAGAGCCGTCGCGGTGCGGGCGATCTCGGACGGTGTTTCGTCCGGGGTCACGGAAGCGGTATCGCTTGCCGAGGGCTCGGCTGCTGCGGGAGCGCTTGCCGAGGGCTCGTTTGCAGCCGCGGGAGACATAATGTTGATAGGCTCTGCGTTTTCCTGACAGCCCGCGAGGAGCATTGCCGATATGGTGAGCGCCGCAAAGGACGCGATGTGTTTTTTGTTGAACATAATAAATTCCTCCATTTAATTAACTATTGGTGTTTTCCCCGCCGACAGCGGGGAAACGCCGTTCTGTTATTAGTATTCAAAGTAAGCTGCGCCTGTGTCTGCCTCGACGTATTCTATCATTACAACGCCCTCAACGCCGTAAGTGCCGTTGCTGTCGTAGTTCATCTCGAATTTCCACATGGGCTTTAAGATGAACTCGTCGCCGTAATCGTCAGCGGTCATAACATATACAAGGCTGCATTCGGTTACGTTTATAGCGGCGGGGAAATCCTGAGCGGCGTGGTGTTCGGTAAGAATATCGGCTGCTTGCTGAGCGGAGACGCTGATGTCGACCGTGCCTACGTTCTCAACGTCCGCGGAGGGGATACGGTAGCCCTCTAACTCCAGTATAGAGCCGTCTCTTGCGACTGTTACCTGTATGTACGAGCCCTCCAGAAGGCTCCAGCCGTTTTCGGGGTGTATTTTTGTCATACCGCCCGCGATCGGACCGGAAAGCGCAACGGGAATTCCGTCGTACTCAACGGGGTAGGTGAGGTAGTAAACCTCGTCGTCGGTCGTCCAGCGTTTCCATTCGGTTACAGAGCCGTCCTTTTCGTTCCATTCCTCTCTGCCGATAACCTCGTTAGCCTTGTCCGCCTTGATAGCCCATACCTCGGGCGTACCGAGATTGGTTATGCCGAGCTTTCCGAGAACTTCGTCTGCTTTGGCAACGGCTTCCTCGGGAGCAAAGCCGTCGAGGGACTTGTCGTTGAATATCGTCTCTTCTACGTTGTATACGTCGAAAAGGTTGCGGAGAGTTCCGTACATATGCTCGTCACAACGGCGGAAGAAAATCTCGCCGCTGCATCCGCCGTTGTAGCCCAAACCCAGAAGCCGATCCTCGGCGTGAACATAAATGGGCTGAATTATGTCGGGGTAAGCCTCGTTTACGCGCCTTTCTTCCAGAATGAAGTCAACATCGTTAAGCAGGAGCTTCTCGGGCAGACCGTCCTCAAACCAGAAAGGCTTGGTCTTGTAGAGCGCCGCCTGTGCGGGAGCGTTTTCGGGAAGCGTGCACTTGATGTTTACCGTAGCGGTGGGCTCGGCGGTTTTGTTTGCGATGACGGTCGAGGTCGCGGTCTCGATTGAAGTCTCGGTCGAGGTCTCGTCCGGGGTCACGGGAGCGGTATCGTTTGCCGAGGGCTCGCCTGCCGCTGCGGGAGAGACGATGTTGATAGGCTCGGCGCTTTCCTGGCAGCCCGCGAGGAGCATTGCAGAAAGAGAGAGTGCCGCAAGGGTCGTAATGTGTTTTTTGTTGAACATAATAGGTTCCTCCATTTTTATAAATTTTTGGTCGGTTTTCACCGCATTCGGCGGGAAAAACCGCGCAAATAATGCCATTGGTTTATATTATCCTGAAACAGTCGGAGATGTAATCCATATCGCGCCACGAGGTCACTGCCGTAGGGAGCGCTATGATCTGGAGCGTGCTGTTTTCGGGAAGATATTCTTCGGGTATAAGGTATTGGAACATCATACCCTTGTTTGAGTTATAAAAGCCGCCGAGACATATCATTGAATCGTATTCGGAAATGTTGACGGGCTTGCCGTTGACTAACGCGATAATGTAGTGAGGATTGACATCGAGCGATTCCTCATAAGTATCGGACTGCTCGGTTTTGTAAGGCACTCCGAGCGAAGCCGTAAGGTAAGCGCTGTCGGCGGGAACGTTGAGGTCGTCTCCGTATGCCTTTCCGTTTATGGGAATTTTGTGCGGGTCGCTTGTGACGGTCACGAAATTTTTGTTCGCTTCATAATCGGTCTCGATAAAGTGGGATTTGTCATACAAGTAATCGGGAATTTCGGTCGCGCCGAATATGTTGCCCGCGCTGTGAATAACGCAGCTCTGCCGCTCGGGGTCGCCCGGGAAGAACACGCATACAACAGAGATAACGGTCATTTCCTCGCTTGCCTCGAAGTAGAGCGGGAGTGAGTAATCGGCGTCGGGAACTATCGTGAAATCGCGGAAGAACGATTCGCTGCCCTTGTATTTGAACTGTATCGGATCGCCGTCCGCGAAAATGTACAGCCGCGACGGGATACGGGTATCGGACGAATTGTCCGAAAGATGTACCGAGAAATCAAAGACCGCGGTAATGGTATCCAATCCGCCGGCGCGGAACGCGTTGTACATACATTCCTTTGGCACATCAAGCTCGGCTTGGTGTATCGGGAAGCTGAGCGAGCTTTCCGACAACAGCTTTGGAGCGGAAGCGTTCGGCTCTATGTTGACGGTAGGCGCGCTTGCCGCGTCTAAGGGAGCGCTGTCCGAGGTTTGAGAGCCCGAATTCGGCATAATGTACTGACCGCTGCTTATAAACGAGGAGACCAGCAGGACTGCCGCTACTACTATTGCCATACACGCCGCTAAGGTTGAAAGTGTGTTGAAAATACGTTGTCTGGTGAAATGTCGTTTGCGCTGGTCTTTTTGGGCTTCTTCGAGAAATTTGTCGTCTATCTTGTGAAACAGCTCCAGAAAATCCCTGTCGGTCATATTTCAAAACCTCTCTTTCTTAAATATTCTTTGAGCGCTTTTCGCGTTCGGGAGAGCGTTACCACTACGGTGTGTTCCCTCATTCCGTACATCTCCGCAAGCTCGAAGGTGCTGTAAAAGTACCAGTAGCGGTTTACGAACAGCCGTCGCTTTTCGCCGGGGAGCGACGAGAGGAAAGCGTTTATCTCCGCAAGGAGCTCGCGGTTTTCCAGACTGCTCTCCACCGTGCTGCCGCCCGATACAAGATCGCCGAGCTCGTTGAGCGACAGAGGGGAGTCGCCGCCGCCGCGCTTTTCGGTGTGATACGCGTCGTAAATGTCGAGCGCGGTGTTCTTCGCGACCCTCGCGACAAACGCTCGGAGCGATTTGGGCTCATAGGGAGGGATCGAGTTCCACACCTTGTAGTACGCGTCGTTGACGCAGTCCTCGGCGTCGGTGCGGTTTTTGAGGATATTTTCGGCAATGGAGCGGCATAACCTTGCGTACTTGCTTTGAAGCTCGGTAAGCGCCCGCTCGTCGCGCTTGAGGAAAAGCCGTACTATTTCGTCGTCCTCCACTGTCTCACCCCCTGTTGTTTTCCCCTCTGTACATAAAGACGGGAATTTTTTCTTTAGGTCACAGATTTTTTAAAAAATTTTTCAAAAATATTTTAACATATTATAATAGGGTCTGTCAATATCGGAGTAAAAATGAATTGTTGACAACGCTTTTATAATATGGTAAAATATATTTTAAGAATAATTGAACGCTCGATACAGTAAACTATTGTGAGAATTTTTTTGAGAGGAGGGGCTTTTATGTGTACGGCAGTAGGTTTTGCGAAAAAGGATTTTTATTTCGGGAGAACTCTGGACTATGATTTTTCGTTCGGCGATACGGTAACGATTACGCCGAGGTGCTATTTCTTTGACTTCGGAGAGGCGGGAAAAATGCCCGAGCATTACGCGATGATAGGTATGGCGCATATCGCGGAGGATTATCCGCTGTATTATGAGTGCGTAAACGAAAAGGGACTTGGAATGGCGGGGCTGAATTTCGTCGGAAACGCTCACTACGGCGAGCCTGTCGACGGGAAGCACAACCTTGCGCCGCACGAGTTTATCCCGTTTGTAGTGGGGCAATGCCGCGATCTTGGCGAGGCTAAGGAGCTGTTAAAGCGGATAAATCTTGTGAACCGAACGTTTTCGGACGCGCTGCCAGTTGCGGAGCTTCACTGGATAATCGCGGACAAATCGGGGGCGGTCGTTGTGGAGTCGACGGAGAGCGGTTTTCACGTTTACGATAATCCCGTCGGCGTGCTTACGAACAATCCCGAATTCCCTCAGCAGATGTTACAGCTCAACAACTATATGGGGCTTTCATCCAAAGAGCCGAAAAATAATTTTTGCAGCTCTTTGCCGCTCAAGCCGTACAGCCGCGGAATGGGCGCGATAGGGCTGCCCGGGGATATTTCGTCCGAGTCGCGGTTTGTGCGCGCGGCGTTCACCAAAAACAACTCCGTTTGCGGAGATACGGAGGAGGAATGCGTTTCGCAGTTTTTCCACATAATCGGCGCTGTCGAGAATGTAAGAGGGTGCTGCGAGCTCGCCGACGGGAAGTATCAGATAACCCGCTATAGCTGCTGCTGTAACTGCGAAAACGGGGTATACTATTACACCACCTACGAAAATCATCAAATAGTCGCGGTGGATATGCACCACGAGAACCTTAATTCGGGGCGGCTTATTTCGTATACGCCGATGAATTCCGAACAGATCAAAAAACAGAACTGATACTAATTTGCAATCTCCGTGTAGACATCTTCGCGGAAATCCCGCGCCTCTCGCTGCGTCACCGCTCCTTGGCGTACATACAGTACGCCTGCGTCGCGTTTCCTTGCGATAGGCGCGGTCTCTCCGCGAATCTTGTCTACACTCCGATTGCAAATCAGTATGAAAAAAATTGCGGTGTCAAGCATTTTGCTCGACACCGCAATACTTTTTTATTACGAAAGAGGGCTTATACTGACCGCATTAACGATCAGTACTTGTTGGAGTGAGCCTTAACGTACTCAACGACCTCTTCGGCATAGCAGAACGCCATAGAAACTACGGTATCCGCGCAGCCGTAATAGATCGCGATCCTGCCCGTATCCTTGTCGCAGAGAGCGGCGCAGGGGAATGTTACGTTCTGAACGTCGCCTACGCACTCGTAGTACTCGCGCGGGTTGATGAGGTACTCTTTGCAGCGGTACTTGATTTTCCAAGGCTGATCCTTGTCGAGAATGCACGCGCCGAAGCTGTATACGAAACCGTTGCAGCTCTCGAGTACGCCGTGATAGAATACCAACCAGCCCTCGGAGGTCTCGATCGGGATAGGACCCGCGCCGATCTTCTTGGACTCCCAGCCCTTGTCGGGAGCCATAACGTGTCTGTGCTTGCCCCAATACATCATATCCTTGGAGTGAGACAGGTACATATCGCCGAACGGGGTGTGACCGCTGTCGGACGGACGGGAGAACAGAACGTACTCGCCGTTTATCTTTCTCGGGAACAGAACGCCGTTTCTGTTAAAGGGCAGGAACGCGTTTTCGCACTGGTGGAACTCCTTGAAGTCCTTTGTCCAGCCCACGCCGATAGTGGGCTTCCAGCCGTACGCGTTGCACCAGGTGATCCAGTATCTGTCCTCGATCCATACGCAGCGGGGGTCGTAGCCGTACTGCCAGGGATTAGCCTCCTTGGTCAGCGGATCGTCGTTGATCCACTCTACCTTTTCGGGGTTGATGTTCCAATGGATACCGTCGTCGGAGAAGCCCGCGTGGATAGCCATATTTCTTTCCTTATCGTCAACACGGAAAACGCCCGCGAACTTGCCCTCAAAAGGAACTACCGCGGAATTGAAAATGGAGTTGCTGGTCGGCAGCAGATCACGCGGAATGATAGGATTTGCGTCGTAACGCCAGATAACGTCTTTACACCCCTCGGGGCGGTCCTGCCAGGGCATATTCGGAATGCTCTGTCCGATGATTTCTAAACTCATATTAAGCACCTCTCTGATTTTATTTTTTTCATAGGATAAATTAAATCCCTATAACAACAGTATAACAAATTGTAATCGTTTTTTCAATAGTCTTTTTGGCTAAATATTTCCAACTGTTTTAGTATATATTGCATTAAAACGATACCGAATTGTAAATTTTTGTTACTTTATAACGTCTAGCTTGATTAAGCAGAGTTTTACTTAATATTAACTTCACAAAATACCGCCGCTCCAAACGGAACGGCGGCAGGTTAGAAATTATTCTGTGCGGAGAGCCTCCACGGGGTCTTTCTTTGCGGCTACGCCCGCGGGGAACAAGCCCGCTATCAGCGTGAGGAGCATACTTATTACTATAAGGATAACGCCGCCCTGCCACGGGAGCTTTGCCATATTCGGTATGTCGGTGACGTACTCTATTATAATATTGATGGGTATGTTGAGTATCAGCGTTACGACTATTCCGATAACGCCCGCCGTAAAGCCGACTATCAAGGTCTCGGCGTTGAATACGTTTGAAACGTCGTTCTTTGAAGCGCCCATTGCGCGGAGTATACCTATCTCCTTAGTGCGCTCGAGAACGGAGATATAGGTGATAATGCCTATCATTATCGACGATACTACAAGCGAGATCGCGACGAACGCGATAAGGATATACGAGATAGCGTCTATTGTGTCGGAGACGGAGGATATCATCATTCCAACGTAGTCGGTGTAATTGATAACGTCGCTTTCATTATTCTCGGAGACTTTCTTGCTGTTGTAATCCGAGATGAGATCGGTTATGCGCTCCTTGCTGTCGAAGTCCTTTGCGTAAATGGAGACCTTGCTCGGGGTGAGCAGGTCGGCAACGCCGAGTATCTGAAGATTACCCTCGTAGGTCGCCTCGGTGGTCTCGGGAGCTTTGGTCATTTCCTGAAGCTGCTGCATTTGCTCGGCGGTGATAACGCTCATAAACGCCGCGGTTATCTTGGTCTGCTCCGCCATTGTGAAGATCGCGGTCTGCTGTTCTTCGGGCGGGAGCTGCATAAGCTGCATTTTCTGCTCGTCAGTGAAAGTCTCGATAATGCTCTGCGACATCTGCATTACCTGTTCTTCGGTCATAAACTCCATAAGAGCCGCCATTGCTTCCTCGTTCGACATAGGCTCCTCGGGCTCTTCGTCCTTTTGCGGGAACTCTATGCCCGTGAATATGTCTACATCGGGGTTTTCCTGCTGTTTTTTAACGAGAGCGCTCTCGTTGGTCTTGTTTATCATATGCTCGGTGAGCGCGGAGGTATAGCCGATACCGCCTGTTGAAGATGTGGAGATAAGGCTGTCGCCGTTGGGACGGATCACGCCTACTACTTTGAGCTCCTCGCCGTTTTCGAGAGCCTTGTTCATAAACTCCTCGTCGGCGCTCATATCGTCGTAGCCGCCGTCCTCGTTCTCCCGGAACATCTCGGGAGCGGTGACGAGACGGAATGTCAAGTCCATAAGCTCGTCATAAGTAAAGCTGAGGTCGCCCGTGTCGAGGTCGAAGGTCTCGCCCGCGAGAACGTAGCTCATCATCTCGCCGAGCTCCGCCTGGTCGCGCAGACCGAGAGCGTACAGCGTGAGGTTGGAGAGCTCGTTGCGCTCGCTGATAATGACTACGAGCTCGTCGTAGTTCTCGGGCAGACGACCCGCGACTACCTCGTACTGGTCGGCGGTCATTTCGTTGGAGATGAGCTCCTCGAAAACGTTGCCGCGGTCAGCCATACTGCTTCCTCCCATAAACGTCGAAGCCATACCCATCATATCCGCCATTCCCGAAGCCATGGTATCGCCGAACATAGCCTGCATTGTCGTGGACGGGTTTACGCGGACTATCTCGTCGTTTACGCCGTGGGTGTATATGTACAGATTGGAATTATAGGAATACTTTATCTCGCTTATGCTGTCCTTGATATTGTCGGGGTTGCTGTTTACATAGTCCATAAAGTCGTTGAGGTTGTTCTCCTGTATCTCGGAGAGGAGCGACTTCATCATTTCTGTGGACATGTCGTTGGTGTATACGCGGTCGGGCTCGCGCTCCTCGTCGAGCGCCTCGTCGTGGATATTAAGCATTGAGGTCATAAGACCCGAATAATTGACCGTTTCGCGCTCAAGCTCAACGGGATAAGAAGCGAGGGTAGAACGCTCTACGCCGTCAATATACGCCTGTACGCCGTGAGAGAGGGACAATATCAATGCGATACCGATAATGCCGATACTTCCCGCGAACGATGTGAGGAACGTTCTGCCCTTTTTGGTGAGCAGGTTATTGCGCGAAAGCGCGAGCGCCGTGCCGAACGACATTGAGGTTTTCTTGCCGCTCTTTTTCGGCTCGGACTTGCTTTCGGCGGTCTCGTAGGGGTCGGAGTCGCTTTTTATTTTACCGTCTATGAGACGGACTATACGGGTCGCATAATCGTTGGCGAGGTCGGGGTTGTGCGTTACCATTATTACGAGGCGGTCTTTGGCTATTTCCTTGATGAGCTCCATTATCTGCACGGAGGTCTCGCTGTCGAGCGCGCCCGTGGGTTCGTCGGCGAGGAGTATCTCGGGGTCGTTTACGAGCGCTCTCGCAATGGCGACGCGCTGCATCTGACCGCCCGACATCTGGTTCGGACGCTTGTTGAGCTGGTCGCCCAAGCCTACCTTTTCGAGCGCTTCCTTTGCGCGCTGACGGCGCTCCGTTTTGGATACGCCCGACAGGGTGAGCGCAAGCTCTACGTTCGCGAGAACGGTCTGGTGCGGGATAAGGTTATAGCTCTGGAAAATGAAGCCTACCGAATGGTTGCGGTATGTATCCCAATCCCGATCCTTGTACTGCTTGGTGGAACGGCCGTTTATCACGAGGTCGCCCGTGGTGTACTGATCGAGACCGCCGATTATGTTCAGCAGCGTGGTCTTGCCGCAGCCGGAGTGTCCGAGTATCGCGACAAGCTCGCAGTCGCGGAAGCTTATCGATACGTCGCGCAGCGCGTGTACCTTGTCTCCGCCGCCCGTGTCGTAGTCCTTGGTTATGTTTTTAATTTCTAACATTGACTGCTCCTCCTTCTGTTATCACCTTTGAAATTGCTTCGGTAAATCTGCCGTGAAGCTCTATCATCTTTTTTATGTCCTCGTCGGAAAAATCGCACATCGCCTTGTCGAAAACCGTGAAAATATTTTTCAGCACGCGCTTCAGCTCGTCCTCGCCTTTTTGCGTGACCTTTATCCGCACGGCGCGGCGGTCGTCGGGGTCGGAATAACGCTCTATAAAGCCCTTTTGCGACAGCGACCTCAACAGTCTTGATACCGACGAGGTCTGCGTGCCGAGACGTTTTGCCGCCTGTGCGACGGTGATGTTTTCGCCGTTATGCTCCGCGGCGTAATTCAGTGCGCAATGCATAAGGATCATCTCCGACTGGCTTGCGCAGCCGCAGCACATAACGGACGGCGTGAGCGATATTATCCGCTGCATATTGCCGAGCAGACGGCTGTACAGCTCGCTCGGGATACGCTTTTCGCGGAGGAACTCACATTCATCAAGCAGATGTGTCAGATAGTTCAAAATATCACCGTCCTTGATTTATTAACAACCGTTATTATTTTACAACTGTTAAGTAATTTTGTCAATAGTGAACAGCAATTTTCGGCGAATTGCATAAAAATCTTAAATTGTAAAACAATATTTTAATAGGTTAAAATGAAAGTTCGGTGAAATTTTATGAAGAAGCTTTGGGGCGCGTTCGTGATAACGGAGACGGTTATTCTTTCGGGAACGTTTGCGGCGGTTTGGGCGCTTGTCGGGGCGCATTGGGCGCTTTCCGTTTTGGCGGGAGTGTTGGGGTGCGTCGGCGCGGCGGCGTATTGGGCGCATTTCCGCTCGCTGGAATATTCGGTCGAGCGCGGTCGTATCGTGATCCGCAAGGGGGTATGGGTGAAGTCGACCAGGGAGATACCGCTTGAAAGCGTTATTATGGCGCAGTCGGCGGAGCTTTTCGGGAGGACGCTGTATACCTCGCTCAGCACTGCGGGGGGCAGGGCGGTGCTTTTTTGTGAGGTCGGGTTCGCGGATATTCTCGGCGATGGGAGTGAGTTTCGGGGTTTTTAACTGTTTCAACAGGGTTTTCAACAGCGAGTAATTTTTTCATTGTTGAAAAAACGGCATTGGGACAAGGTTTGTAAAAAAAGCAACCCGCCGTTTCATTTTCGGCGGGTTGGAGGAATATTGGCGGAAACGGCTCAACAGCCGTCATTTTTACCGTCGGAGACCGCGTTGGGGAGGAAGTCGTATAACTCGTTGTAATTTTCCATTTCGGTGTCGTTTGCTGCCGCGGCGGGGATAAGACCCGTGCAGTCCGTGCCGCTGGAGGCTTTAAAGTCGTCGCTGTCGAATTCGCCGAGGTGGTTTACCTCCGTGTTGGGGGGAAATGGGTACATTGGTATCAGCTCCTTTTTTGTTTTTAGTTTGCGCGGAATGGGCGGATACTATTCATTGGGAAAATTCACTCCAAAAAATCTTTATCAAATCTTTACCGAAATTACAAAAATATGCTTGATTTTATCCTCGTTTTACGTTATAATAAGATTACCGATTTATCCGCTATTATTTTAACAAAGAGGTTTACTATGAATGAAAATTTGAATGTATGTTTAATGAACGATTCGTTTCCGCCCGTTATCGACGGCGTGGCTAACGCGGTTATAAATTACGCGAATGTGATCTCCGACGGGCTCGGAAAGGCTGTCGTGGTCACGCCCGAATACCCCGGCGCGGTGGACGACTACCCGTTTGACGTCGTGCGCTACCGCAGTATGAACACCGAAAAGCTGTGCGGATACCGCGCGGGCTATCCGTTCTCGAGCAGAAAGCTGGACGCGCTCGCCGCGGAGGAGTTCAACATTATCCACAGCCACTGCCCGTTCGCTTCGACAATGATGGCGAGAGTTCTCCGCGAAAAGACAAACGTTCCTATCGTTATGACCTATCACACAAAATTCGACATCGACATAAAACGCGCGCTCCCCAACAAGCTGATGGCGGAACAGGCGATAAAGTTCGTCATTAACAATATCTCCGCGTGCGACGAGGTCTGGACGGTGAGCCGGGGCGCGGGCGAAAACCTCCGCAGTCTCGGTTACGAGGGGGATTTCGTGGTAATGGAGAACGGCGTGGACTTCCCGAAGGGCAGAGCCGACAGGGACGACGCGGAAGCGCTCCGACAGGCTTACGACATTCCCGATGATACCGTGCTGTTTATGTTCGTGGGCAGACTGCTCTGGTACAAGGGAATTCGCCTTATACTGGACGCTTTGAAGATAATTTTTGAGAAGGGCTTGGATTTCCGTATGATGTTTGTCGGCGACGGTCTGGACAGGCAGGAGATCGAGGACTATGTGCGGGAGCTCGGGCTTACGGACAAGTGTATTTTCACGGGCGCGGTGAGCGACCGCGAAGAGCTGCGCGTGTTCTATACGGCGGGAGAGCTGTTTTTGTTCCCGTCGGAATACGATACCAACGGCATAGTGGTGCGCGAGGCTGCCGCGTGCGGAGTGGGTTCTCTGCTGATCGAGGGGAGCTGCGCCGCCGAGGGCATTACCGACGGGCGAACGGGTATACTCTGCGCTGCCGACCCCTCCGCTATCGCGAAGAAGCTGGAGTTCGCCGTAGGTCACCGCGAGGAGATACATCAGATCGGCGAGCACGCGATGAACGAGGTGTACATATCGTGGGAGACCTCCGTCAAGCGCGCGTACGACCGCTACGGCGCGGTCATCGAGCGCTGCATGAGCGGACAGTCGCAGCGCCGCGAAAGCGTTATCCAAGAGGAATTTTTCGTAATGCTCGACAATATTACCGACGATATAATGCGGTTCAGAAGTATTCCCGCCGAGCTTAAAGAGTCGCGGAGCAAGACGCGCGAGCGCTGGATCAAGATAAAGGACAAGCTGAAACGGGGCGAGTAACGAATGAAAAGGCATAAAAAAGCGCTGCCGATACCCGAGGGTTTCACGCAGCGCGATATTAAGACCGAAAGCTCCACCTGCACGGGCGAGAAAACCATCGGGTTTTACAGCGCCGCGGAGAAAAAGCTCCTGTACGCGGAGCTGGTACGGAGCGAGGACGATATTATTTCCTTTTACGAGAAGTACGGTCTGGAGTACGAGCGGTCATAAGTATTTCAAGATTTGTCTGTATTCTTCGAGCATTTTCTCCTCGGATATGGTTCGGTTCGCGGGGCTGGTCGAGGGGAGACAGATGTCGGGCATCAGGTCGGCAAAGTGCTTTCCGTACAGCGCGTGAGCCTTTTTGCCCGTCGTGAACACGGCGCGTATCGGGCAATTATCGATTATCAGCCGCAGATCGTTCGGAACGGCGTTCTTTATCGAGCTGTCCTCCGCGCCGCTGATGTCGCAGCTTTCCAGTACGTCCCAAAGCGCTATACCGTGTTTAAGGCACAGCAATTTTCTCCCCTCGATATCCGAGGGGAGTTTTTCGTTCAATACCGCGCAAAGCATTCTCCAGAAACGGTTTTGCGGGTGCATATAATAGAAGCCCAGTTCACGCGATCTCGGCGAGGGGATAGTGCCGAGGATAAGCACGCGCGAGCGCTCATCGAAAACGGGCGGGAACTCGTGGGTTACGCGCTCAGAATTCATAGTCAACGCTCACCGACTGCGTGCGTATCGACTTACAGAAATCCGATACCGCGACGTGCAGGGGATTTGTGCTGTACGACTTCAGCGCGTCAAGGCTGTCGAACTCCGAGATGAGAACCGCGTCAAAGCTGCGGTCGGAGGGGTTCATATTTACGCCGACCTCCATTGCGCGTATCTCGGGTATCTGCCCTTTGAGCGCGAGCAGCCGCTCTCTGAACAAGAGCATATTTTCGTGCTCGCCCTCTTTGAATTTCCACATTACTACATGCTTTATCATTGTTGATCTCCTTGCATTATATAATTTTTGCGGTCTCTCCCGCTTTAAGCTTTAGTCTTGCGGAGGTTACGCTGTCGTTTGTCGGGTAGGTTACCGAACATTCGCCGCCGTTTTTCGCGAGAACCGAAAGCGCCGTTACCGCGCCGTTTTCCCACTCCGCGTCTACGACAAAGCCGCCTCTTGCGCACAATCCCTTGAACGCTCCGCTTTTCCACTCGCTTGGAATTGACGGAAGTATACGAATTACTCCCTCGTGGCTTTGCAGGAGCATTTCCGCAATACCCGCCGAGCCGCCGAAGTTGCCGTCTATCTGGAACGGCGGGTGGAAATCCCAGAGGTTTTCAAACGTGCAGTCGCCGAGAAGTCCGCGGAGGAGCCTGTAGGCGCGTTCGCCGTCGCCCGTTCTCGCCCACAAATTCAGTCTGTGCGCTCTTGCCCAGCCCGTGGATTCGTCGCCGCGGTCGTTCATTGACATTATCGCCGCGTTCATTACCTCGGGGAGCGCGGAGGTTATCCGCTTGCCCGGGTACAATCCCATAAGGTGGGAAAGATGACGGTGATTTTGCTGTATCTGCGAGCGGTCAAAATCGGGCTCGTCCTCCTCGAACCACTCCTTGAGCAAGCCCGTTTTGCCGACGTGATACGGCTTGAGCTTGGGCAGCATTTCGCGCACCTTAACTTGAAGCTCGCCCTCCTCGGAAAGCTCGCTTGAAGCGGCGAGGAAGTCAATAAAAAGCTGCTCGATAAGGCTTTGCTCGTAGGTGTTGCCGACTGTGACGGGACCGTGCTCGGGAGAATACGTCGGGGTGGAGACAAGTCTGTCCTGCTTTTCGTCGTATCGAAGCCACTGCGTGTAGAAGCGCGCGCTCTCCCGCATTATCGGGAATATTTTTTCGCGGAGCGTTTGCTTGTCGCCCGTGAACTCGTAGTATTCCCAGATATTCTGCATAAGCCAAGCGACCGCGGCGGTCGACCAGCCCCAGTAAAAATCCCAGCCCGGAGCCGTCCACCCGAACGGCGAGCATTGAGTGTGCGCCGTCCAGCCGTTTTCGGGGTGCTTCTCATCCGAGACAATATTGTAATACTCCGCCGCCGTGACGCGCCCCGGTTCGCGGAGACTGTCGAGAAAATCAATGAGCGGCTGCGCGGTCTCGGCTATGTTCGTATTGTACGCGCCCCAGTAGTTCATCTGCAAGTTGACGTTGATGTGATAATCGCAGCACCACGGCGGGCAATTGCTCTCGTTCCACACGCCCTGCAAATTCGCGGGGAGAGCACCCTCGCGCGACGAGGATATGAGCAGGTAACGACCGTATTGGAAGTAGAGCGTTTCCATACGGTTCATTGCCGCGCGTTCGCCGTTTCGATAGGCTTCGAGGAGCTTATCGGCGGGGAGGTCGTCGGCGTTATCGAGACTGAACTCCGCCCTGCCGTACATTGCCGAATAATCGGAGTAATGCGCTTGGTAAAGGTCAGCCCAGCCAATTGCCGCGGCGCTTTTTGCTATGTGCGCGGTCACGGCCTCGGGAGCAATACCGTTTCGGTAATTCGGGTACTTCATCTCGTAATCGGTGGCGGCGGTAAAATAAATTACCGTTTCCGAGAAATCGCGAACGGTAATACAGTCGGAGATGTCGAGCTTGCCGTCCGTCACAACGGTGAACCTCGCGTCAAAGCGCATACCGTTATCCTCGACTGCGCCGTTGTATACGAGCGAATTGCCCTCGGCGAAAATTTTTGAGGGGTGAGTTTTGTCGAGCTTCAGCGTGAAGCTCATTTTTTCACTGCACGAGAATTTAAACGCTATTACCTTGTCGGGATAGCTTGCGAACGCTTCACGAGAGTAACGCGCTCCGCCGAGCGTGAACTCGCAGGAATACAGCGATTTGTCGAGATCGAGTTTCCTTATGTAATCGCTCGGCTCGCCGTCGGGAATTTCAAATTCGAGGACTGCGTCGCAGAGAAGCTGATAAGCGCCGAAATCGCCGTCGCCCGTGAGCTCGGGGAGCTGTTTTACGGCGTTTTCGTAATCGCCCTCGGCAAGAAGTTTTTGGACCTCGGCGACGTATTTATAACGTTCGCGCTTGTTGCCGCCGCGGTAGTCGGGGCGGTTTTTGCAAGGACCTCCCGCCCACAGGCTCTTTTCGTTGAGCACTATGCGCTCGCGGCGAACTCCGCCGAACATTGACGCGCCGAGAAAGCCGTTGCCTATCGGTAAGCATTGGCTCTCCCATTTTGTTATGTCGCCCTCTTTGTCAAACCAGATGATGTTTTCCATAAAATCTCCTTATTATCCGTCGGTTATAAAGCAGACCATTTCCGTGCGCTCGTCGGCGAGAAGCCTTGATATGGTCGCCTTGTCGAGCTCGGCGCGGAATACACCCGAGCTTTCGGAATACTCCGTTATGCTCTCGCGGTCTACCTTATTTCTTTCCGTGTACTCGTTGAAAAACTTTAGTATTCTTGCCTTTTCTTCTTCCCAATCGTCCAAAGCCCGGTCGCCCGAATACGCGTATACTCTCACGTACAGCGTATCGCGCGTGACCGTGGCAAGATATTCCTCGTTGAGAATTATCATTGACGGCGCGATTATTATCGTGCAGTCGGGCGGGCATTTCATAGAAAAAATCTGCTTTTTGGTAAGCTCGATATTTCCCGTTTGCAGAAAATCTTCCTCTTTGCCCTCGCCGATGTTGAGCGGCTGTATGCAGTTCTTTAAGATGTGATACCTGCTTCCGCCGTCCGCGTCCGTTATGTGGACGTTGAATATCCAGCCGCACATATTGCTGTCGCCGAACAATACGGCAGGCGGCTCTTCGCATTCGTCGAACTCCGCTTTAAGCTCGTCCGTCATCGTGACTTTGCCCTTTTCGGCTGTCTCGGAATAATCAACGTATTCGTGCGCGGGCACGGCGGCAAAAATGGATCTAAGACACGCATTTTGAGCAACGGGTTTCCGTAAAATAAACGCGCCGACGACCAACATCACGCACGCCGCCGAAGCCGCCGCCCAAATCCACGCGTGATTTTTCCGCGCGGGCTTGTAATTTTCCGCTTCGTCGATAAATTCGCCGTCAAGACAGCCTATCGCTCTTATCAAATAATCGCACTTCATATATTGTAACCCTCCGTTATCAGAAACTTCTTCAATCTGCTGCGCGTGCGGCTGAGCAGGGATTTCACCTTGCTCTCGCCGAACGAATACCGCTTTGCGATATCCGATACCTTGTCGAAGTACCAGTAACGCCGCACGAACACGCACCGCGCGTCGGCGGACTGCGTTTTCAGAAATACGCCGATAAGCTTGCCGAGCTCCTCGTCGGAAACGTCGGGCGGCGGACTGCCGTCCGAGATCATCTCCTCAAGCTCCGAAAACGGCACTATCGCGTTAGGCATTCGCTTTTTCGCCGTGTTGAACTCGAGACGTTTCAGCGCCATGTTCCGCGCTATCTTGCAGACGAACGCTTTAAGGCTGTCGGGCTTCGCGGGAGGAATGGCGTTCCATACGGCGAAATATGCGTCGTTCACGCTCTCCTCCGCGTCCTCGCGGCTGCCGAGAATATTGTACGCGATACTGCCGCAAAGTCCGCCGTACCGCTCCGCTGTCTCGCGGATAGCCTGTTCGTTACGGTCGAAATATAGGTCTATTATGTCTTTATCGTCCATTGCCGCACCCCCTCTCGTTAATTAAGTACGGTTTTTAACTCGCGGGGTCGCAGGAGGGTCAACTATATTATAATATATTTTTACGGGAAATGCAAGAAAAATTTTTATAAAGGTATTGCGCTAAGGAGTACAAATGTTGTATAATGAAGTAAGAACTGATTTAATGCTGTTTTTCTCCAACGAAGGCGGAGAAAAACGAAAAAATTTTTTAATATCGGGGAGGTACATATGCCCAGAGTTGACAAAACGAATTATTACCTTGATATAGCGCAGACTGTCGCGGAGCGCGGCACCTGCCTGCGCAGAAATTTCGGCGCGATAATCGTAAAGCACGACGAAATAATCTCGACGGGCTACAACGGCGCGCCGCGCGGACGTATAAACTGCTCCGACCGCGGGAGCTGCCGGCGCGAAATTCTGAATATTCCAAAGGGGCAGCGGTATGAGCTGTGCCGTTCGGTACACGCCGAGGCGAACTGCATTATCTCCGCGCCGCGCTCGGATATGCTCGGGGCGGAGCTGTATCTCGCGTGTCTCGACGCGAAAACGGGCGAGCTGTACGGCGCTGTCGAACCCTGCGCAATGTGCAAGCGGATGATAATCAATTCGGGTATCGAGCGCGTGACCGTTCGCACCGCGCCGAACGAGTTCAAGACGTTCCTCGTCAGCGACTGGGTGGAAAACGACGACAGTCTTGAAGAAAACGACGGGTACTGATATGGAGCTTACCAACATCGGAACTATACGGGAGCTGTTCGCGCGGCACGGGTTTTCGTTCACGAAGTCGCTGGGGCAGAATTTTCTGATAAACCCGACCGTCTGCCCAAAGATCGCGGAGCTTGGGCTGGAGGGCGCGAATAACCCCTCGGAGGTCTGCGCTATCGAGATAGGCACGGGCGTGGGGGTGCTTACGCGCGAGCTTGCAAAGCGCTATAAAAAGGTTGTCGCGGTCGAGATCGACGAGAAGCTCAAGCCGATTTTGGAGGAGACCCTCGCCGATTTTGATAATGTCGAGGTCATCTTCGCGGACGTTATGGAGACCGATCTCGCGGCGGTGATCGCGGATAGGTTCGGCGGCGCGGAGACCGCGGTGTGCGCAAATCTTCCTTATTATATAACGTCGCCCGTGATAATGCGCGTTCTCGAGAGCCGTCTGCCCGTGCGCTCGATGACGGTCATGGTGCAGAAAGAAGCGGCGGACAGACTGTGCGCTCCGCCCGCCACCCGCGAATGCGGAGCGGTGTCGTATGCCGTGAGATATTACAGCGTGCCGAAGCTGATGTTCAAGGTCAACCGAGGGAGCTTTATGCCGTCGCCGAACGTCGACAGCGCGGTTATCCGTATGGAAATTTCGGAGCGGAAAGAGCTTTCGGAGACGGAGGAGAAAATGCTGTTCCGCCTGATACGGTCGGGGTTCTCGCAGCGACGAAAGCAGCTTGTCAATCCGCTTTCGGGGGAACTGCATAAGAGCAAGGAGGAAGTTTCGGCGTTGTTTGCGGAGTTGGGGATAAAGCCGTCGGCACGGGCGGAGGAGCTTACTTTGGAGGATTATATTCGGGTGGCGCAGCGGGTGTGCTGATGTAAATTTTAATTTTATTGTGTTGCCGCACGGGTAAGATTTTCTTTGCTGTTCGCTGTGGTTTCGTTTCTTTTAATTTCTATGTCGTCACACGGGTGCAAGAGGACACCCTTCGGGAAAGAGGGGGCTGGGTCTCGTGACGAACAGAGGACGTGTTACATGCTGCCCCCTCTCTCCC